>NZ_JAFLNA010000007.1:0-308391 GCF_017313405.1 Agrobacterium burrii | reverse complement strand
GTCGACATATGCTCCGCGCTGGGTCCAGACGCCATCTCAGGTGCAAGCTACTTAAGGCCCGCAGCGCGCGCTGCTATTATGCTCGCTAATCTTGGTGAAACTTTTTGCCACGTCAGCAAGTGTCATTTCCGCAAACCTCTTCCGCAGAAGTTTATCTGCCTCGCAGAAGACATCCTTCAACGTCCCATTGACAGCCTGCTCGATGGGGCATCCAGGCATGTCGTAGGCGGGACCAACCGCAAATATGGATGGTTCTCCCACGGCACGGTAAATGTCGAGGAGGGTGAGTTCCTCAAGTGGACGCGCCAAAGTCCAGCCGCCGCCATGACCCTTTACTGAGCTGACATATCCCTCGTCGCGCAGCCCTGCCATTGTGCGACGGATTACGACAGGATTGGCGTCCAGCATCTGCGCGATCATGTCGGACGTCATTACTCCATCATTACGTCCCATGTGGATCAAGACGTGGAGCATGCGAGAAAGTCGACTGTCTTGCCTCATGTCTTTTCCTTCTTTCCATGATTGCCCGCCAACAGTAGCACGAAGCACTCTTACGATACAATCGGAGTGTCATGAGTATTGACAAGACCCTATCATGGTACTTATGTTGTTACATGAAACGGGAGAAAGTTTATGAGCGACACCATTCACGACGTCATCATCATTGGCGGGAGTTACGCCGGACTGTCGGCCGCGATGCAGCTCGGTCGCGCTCGGCGCAAGGTACTGATCATAGATGAAGGCCTCAGGCGGAACCGTTTCGCTTCGCATTCGCACGGCTTCATCACTCAAGACGGTACCGATCCAGCTATAATAGCTGCAGAAGCTCGTGCTCAGGTATTGAGGTACAGCACTGTAGAATGGCTGGCTGGTCGTGCAGATGCTGTACAACAAAAAGGGGAAGCGGGTTCGCAGGACCTCTCATTTGAAGTCATGGTTGGAGAAACCCGTCACATTTCGCGCCTCCTGATCCTGGCTCTTGGCGTGAAAGACAATCTTCCCGAAATCGATGGCTTGGCGGAGCGGTGGGGTACAAGTGTTTTCCACTGCCCGTACTGCCACGGATACGAATTGAAACAGGGCAAGATTGGCGTTATCGCTGGCTCTGAGCTTTCCATGCACCATGCGTTGATGCTTCCTGATTGGGGTCCGACAACTCTACTCCTCAACGACGCATTCGAGCCAAACCCGGACCAGCTTGCAGGTCTCGCAGCCCGCGACGTCATCGTTGAGCGCGTCGGCGTTAAGTCGATTAAAGGTCACGCCGACGTCCTGCTTGCCGACGGTCGGACCATTTCCTTTTCCGGCTTGTTCGCTCTTGCTCCCTTTGAAGTCGCAACGCCAATTCTACAGCAGCTTGGCCTCGACATGGAGCGGGGACCTCTTGGCTCTACTATCAAGACTGATGCGATGAAGCAGACTTCCATTCCGGGTGTCTTTGCCTGTGGAGACGCCGCACGTCCTATGGCGTCTGTTGCTTTGGCTGTGGGAGATGGGAGTTTGGCAGGCGTCAATGCGCACAGGTCGTTGATGTTCGGTGCAATCTCCCATGGCTAAGTTCGACGGACAACATGAAAGATATATTGAAGGTGCAATGCGTAATGTGCCTGGTCTGGACGGTCTCCATCGAATGACTGGGCAACTTCTGGCGGAACGTGTTCCAGCAGATGGACGGGTGCTTGTTGTCGGGGCAGGTGGAGGCCTTGAACTGAGAGCACTGGCTGAACAACACCATGGATGGTCATTTGATGGCATCGATCCCTCAACTGATATGCTCATGTTGGCAAAAGAGACAACAGCCAGCGCTGCAGGGCGGATCAGATACCACCAGTGCGACATCTCGTCTGCCCCCGATGGTCCCTTCAATGGGGCGGTCTGCCTTCTGGTATTCCCTCACCTCTCATTTGAGGAGCGGGCAGCAGCGCTTCAGGGTATCAGCCGACGTCTGCATCCAGGATCACCCTTTGTGCTCGCCCATATCAGCATCTCTCAGCGCGAGCCGGACCGCTCGCTTTGGATAGACCGACACATCGGATTCGGCGCGAAGGCAGAAATACACTGGGACAAGCTGGATGCTGCAAGAATTGCGATGAAAGAGCGTCTCTTCATTTCCTCTCCGGAGCAAGAAGAAGCCAATCTACGAGATGCCGGGTTCACCAGAATTGCGCAGTTCTATCAGGCATTCAGCTTCCGAGGTTGGGTCGCTTACGCATGAGTGGCTGCCCAAAACCGGAGGCGACGAGGTGGTTGACGAATACCAGCTATAGTTCGTTATATGGTCATGCAGTTTGAAGATTACCTTCACCATTTGCCTTCAGCAATGCGATCACCATTGGCCCAAGTGAAAACTCACCACGCTCCGTCCGCTTCGTCAGATCACGAAGATATCCACCTGGTGAATTGATGAAATTCGCCCGCTCCAGAATACAGGAAATCGCCACCGCAGCATTTTCCGGCCCCATTGCCGCACACGCCTGTTCGTAGGCCGATGGGCTTACTCCCAGCATTGATCGCACAACGATCGCAGCCGTCATCAGCTCCCGCCAGTTGGATATTTTCCCACCCGGCCCATAGTCATTTATCATCGGGCAGGCCCTCAGAACCATAGACAGGGGGAACGCCTTTAGTTGTTCTCTATTCCGATTAGCTTTCGGCAGGCTTTCCGTTTCAGATCCAGCATCCAGCTTTCCGGCCTGCTCTTCTTCGGAGCAAGGTTCAAGTTCATTAAGGGAGTTGGTATTTGAACTCTGTATGTGACGCTCGATTTGAGCGTCATTGGCGCTCTTATTTCGTGTATTTCCGTTAGTTTCCATATGTTTCACCACTCGGGCCTGCAGTGCCTTCATCTCCTCGAGCAATTGCACCAGGTTTTCTCGCGTA
Organism: Agrobacterium burrii; assembly: GCF_017313405.1. NCBI lineage: Bacteria > Pseudomonadati > Pseudomonadota > Alphaproteobacteria > Hyphomicrobiales > Rhizobiaceae > Agrobacterium > Agrobacterium burrii. The sequence continues at coordinate 305,511 of NZ_JAFLNA010000007.1, read as the reverse complement.
GCCTTTCGCGGAATCCGGGCGACAAGGGCGACATACACAGCCTCTATTGCTTGCCAGTCTCCTTCAACGTCTTCCTCAATCGCGACAGAAATCAATTTGCGGACATCTCGGCGGCACACAGTCAGGGCTTCCTTTGCGTTTTTGAACGCCGTTCGCTCATCAATCACTGTCTGGGCTAAGACCGCGAGCTCTTCGGAACGCGCCAGCAAGGGCGACAAATCAAAGCCGTAAGCAGTATCAATCTCCCCGTTGCTGTCCTTCCGCGCAAAGCGCTTGCCATTCGCACTGTCCTTTCGAGTGATAAGGCCCGCTTGGACCAAGACCGCAATGTGTCGACGCAACGTAGCGCCAGCCATGCCATGTGCTCGAAGACCTAGCTGAAGGTTTGACGGAAAAACAATCAGACTGGCATCTTGCCGCAGTTCTGTTTCGGGATAGAAACTCAACAGCGCATCAAGGACGGAGAGACTATTAGACTGCACACCCAACAAACTCATTGCAGCTGAGGCATCTCTCAAAATTTTCCACTTATCCGCTGCTTTGCCCGGCTTTATATTGGCCGTGGCCGACTGTCTCTGCACAAGGGCAAGCGTCATCGGCCGCCGCCCAAAGGGCGTCGTTATATTCCCAGTCTGCATCGTCTCTCACCTTTCAAAAGGCAAAAGAAATCAGCTCACCAAATCGGTGCCAAAAACTCTTGACGTGGATTCGTGGAAATGCGATTCTCTAGTTGCTTAGACATCGAGAAGGGCTTCCACGGGCAACCGTTGGGGCCTTTTTCTTTACCGCTTAGTCTCCGTGTTTCGTTTTCGCTTCGGCACGATACTCTTGGAAGAGTCTCGGCAATTGTTCGAGCACAAAGGCCGCAAATTCCGGCGTCGTCTTCCTGTCGATAATGATTTCCAGCTTGCTCTTGCTTTTGCTTACCTGAGCAAGCCTATCTCCATCAGGCGTCGCCAGAACCTCTGGAACTCCGCGTGCAGTGCGTGCGGGCTTCAGCTTTGCCACCACCGCCTTGAACCGGTCGGCAGATGGGAGAGATTGGACTTCCTTACAGACCGCATAATCGATGGCATCTTTCGGCGACGATATTTTCTGAAACAGCTCTGCGAATTGCTGCCAACTCGGCCGACCAATCCCGGGAGCAGCCCCGATTGCATCAACAAGTTCAGGGGGGAGGGCATCAATCAGCAGGATCATCTTCGACAAATTGCTTCTGTCGATCGAAAGTGCAGCTATGACGACATCGCGCGAAAACTGGCTGTTTAACTTATGCGCAAAGCGTGCCTTCTCAATAAAGGTTAGATCTTCACGTTCGTTGTTTTCCTGACCCTGTGCAACGACCAGCTGTTCATCTGTCAGATCACGCACGACAGCTTTGATCGGCAGTCCTAACTCCGAGACTGCTCTCAATCTGCGGTGCCCGAAAGCGACCTGATAACGATCAGAGTGATCAGGATGAGGGCGAACCAGAATCGGGACTTGCTGGCCTTGCTCCTTAATCGACGAAATCAACCCATCAATTTCACCTTGCATTCGGTCTTGGACAAACGAAGGTTCAACTGCATCTGTATCCAGCTCAATGACCGCCTGGCCTTCAGCAAGTCGGCGTTCTATATCTTCTGCACGGGTCAGCCGTTCGTTTTGCTCACGTAGGGCGTTTCCAATACTCGCCGTCAGTTTCTTCGAAGGATCTCGCTCTTTGCGCTCAACACCCAAAAGCGGCATTGGACGGTTCTTTGACGTCCGCGCTTCGGGGAATTGGCTATCAGTTGCTTCTGTAGAAACGCCAAGGATCTGTTTTCTGCTCATGTTCTTCCCCATGCAGTCTTGATCAAGGCTTCAATCTCACCATTGACTGCATTCATGGATTCCAGTGCGCGGTCGTAGGTTGAGCGTGTAAACTGGCTGCGTTCGACTTCAAAAAGCGTCTGATTGGTCAAACCTGCATCCGATACAGCCGTCGTCTTGAGCATCGGAAAATTGAGGACGTTTTCTCCAAAGATCGACCGCAAGTATCCGACCATCTGGTTTTGTGGCCCATCACTCGGTTCAAAGCGCGTGATCAGATATCGCATCCAATTAAACTTGAATTCGGCACCGGCGTTTTCAATTTCCCGCAGAAGATTGGACGTCATCGCCAGAAACTGGTTCATCGACATGACGTCGAGCATCTGTGGATGCACGGTGACAAGAATTGACGTGGCGGCAGTCAGCGCCGACAAGGTGAGGTATCCCAGTTGTGGCGGGCAATCGATCACCACGACATCGTAATTATCAGCGATATCCTCAATAACCTGGCTGATACGGCTGTAGAAAAGCGTATCGCCCTCTTTGCGTTTCATCAGAGCGCGAGGCGTGTCATGCTCAAACTCCATGAGTTCAAGATTACCTGGAATGAGGTGGAGGTCAGGAATGTATGTACCCCGTACGACCTGTTCGATCGGCACCTGTTCCTCGTCATACCGGATTGCGCCGTAGAGGGTTTCGTTAGGCCCGACGTCAGTTTCCGGCTGGCTCCCGAACAGGGCTGATAGGCTTGCTTGCGGGTCAAGATCAATCGCAAGTATTCTGTAGCCACGCATGGCGAGATACTGAGCAAGGTGTGCAGCGGTGGTCGTCTTGCCAGAACCGCCCTTGAAGTTCATGACTGAGACAACCTGAAGCTGCTCGCCATCTCGTCGGTGCGGAAGATAGCGCCGACTTCCGCGGCCCTGATCCATATGCTTGCGTATCGCGTGAATATCTTCGATCGAAAAAATACGCCGGCCACCTGGACTCGTTCCCACATTCAGCTCTGGCATCTCGGACGCGGTTTGCCGTAAATAGGATTCACCAACACCGAGAAGCTTCGCAGCTTCCGAGGGGGCAAATGTCCGTATGCCTTTCTCGGCAGTAGGAGGAAAGATCTTGAGGTGATGTGCCTGCAGTTGAGTTGATAAAGCATCGGCATGACGCTCCATCAAGGACGTCAGGCCTTCAACTACGGACGGTGCCTTTGAGGCGGTCTTCACCATTCCAAAACCCATTTTCTGCCATCGGCGATATTTTTCGCGAAACCAAAAAAGTTCCGCCACTCACAGTTAGCTCCGATTCTGAGTTTTGGGCAAGAGGTTTTAGGTTAACCAAACTTTAACGACAGGTAACGGCCTGCGATCTATGCGAGCGGTTTTCGTGTTGATAAACAGGCATTTAGATCATTTTTCTAAAAGCAGGCGCGCGAAACAGACGTGCAGATTTGCACATGTCTTTCCCTTAAATCAATGGATTATCGCCCCATCAACACTGGGTGCCGGGCATGATTTAGCAGAATCAGCCGTTGCAGATCTGCACATTTGCAAATCCCGAGTGACATGATCTTTCTCCCTCATGCCCATCAAGCGGAGATCAACATGCAAGTTTTGGCCGTTTCCCCTGACCGATATGCGGATCATTCACACCTTCTGAGAGAGATGCATCGCCTGCGCTGCTTGGTTTTTCGCCAACGTCTGGGCTGGGACGTCTCAATCACTGATGGCGCAGAGGAAGATGAGTATGACAGTCTCGGCCCGACCTACATCCTAACAGTCACAGACGAAGAGAGGGTCGTCGGTTGCGCTCGTCTGCTTCCGGCGATGGGCCCGACCATGCTGGAACGGACTTTCTCGCAGTTGCTGGCAACCGGTTCAATGAACGCTTCCTCCCAGATGGTTGAAAGCTCTCGCTTCTGCGTGGACACATCCTTGCCCGCGGGCAGGGGAGAGGGCCAACTCCATTTTGCGACACTTACGATGTTTGCCGGGATCATCGAATGGTCGATGGCAAACGGCTACGACGAGATCGTCACGGCCACCGACCTCCGTTTTGAGCGCATCTTGAATCGGGCGGGATGGCCGATGCAGCGGCTCGGCGAACCCGCCACGATCGGCAACACCATCGCCATCGCCGGAAGCCTGCCAGCCAATCGCGAGAGCTTTGAACGAGTTTGCCCGCAGGGATACCACTTCGCCGCCGCTGAGGACCACAACCTTCGGGTCCGGAGTGCAGCGTGACCCAACTTCGCTCTCATCCTCGTCTGGTCCGCAAACTGCAGGACGCACTCGGTGATCAACTCTGCATCGCGCTCGATGACGCCACCGTCGTCGAGATCATGCTCAATCCGGACGGCCGCCTCTTCATCGAACGGTTGGGGCACGGAGTCGCACCGGCCGGCGCAATGAGCACCGCCGCCGCCGAAGTCGTCATCGGCAGTGTTGCGCATGCACTGCAGTCGGAGGCCGACGACGAGCGGCCGATCATTTCCGGGGAACTGCCGATCGGCGGACACCGCTTCGAGGGGCTGTTGCCGCCGGTGGTAGCCGGACCGGCATTCACCATCCGCCGTCGTGCCTCGCGTCTCACTCCACTGACCGAGTATGTGAAGTCGAAGGTGATGACCGAGGCTCAGGCGTCCGCCATTCGCGGCGCGATCGATGCGCGGATGAACATCGTCATCTCCGGGGGCACCGGTTCCGGAAAAACGACGCTTGCCAACGCCATCATCGCCGAGATCGTGACTGCGTCGCCGGATGATCGAATGGTCATCCTCGAAGATACGGCCGAGATCCAATGCGCGGCTGAGAACGCCGTGTCCCTACATACCAGCGATACCATCAACATGGCTCGTCTGCTGAAAAGCACGATGCGCCTGCGTCCCGACCGCATCATTGTCGGCGAGGTCCGGGACGGGGCGGCCCTCACGCTGCTGAAGGCCTGGAACACAGGACATCCCGGAGGCGTCACCACGATCCATTCCAACACCGCCATGTCAGCCTTACGCCGACTGGAGCAACTGACGGCGGAAACCAGCCAGCAGCCAATGCAGGAAGTGATCGGCGAAGCCGTCGATCTCGTCGTCTCAATTCAACGAACGGGGAAGGGGAGGCGGGTCCGTGAGGTGATCCACGTCGAAGGATACCGCAACGGCCGATACCAGACCGAACACTATGCCCATATCGATGAGGACAGCCATGTCGCGTGAAATCAACGTTCTTCTTACCTGCGCCGCACTGGCCGCCGTCTCTGTTGGCTTGGCAGATCCTGCGCTCGCATCCTCGGGAGGCGGCGGTCTTCCGTGGGAATCGCCACTGCAACAAATCCAGCAATCGATCACAGGCCCTGTCGCCGGGTTTATTGCGCTGGCTGCTGTCGCCATTGCCGGCGCTATGCTGATCTTCGGCGGCGAGCTGAATGATTTCGCGAGACGGCTTTGCTATGTCGCACTGGTCGGCGGGGTACTCCTCGGAGCCACCCAGATCGTCGCTCTCTTCGGTGCGACCGGCGCCTCGATCGGCGAGGGCCACGCACAGGCCGAGCAAGGAAGTTCCGAACCGAAGGCGACGCCGGCCATAGCGGGGGAGGGGGCTCATGGCTGAGGCCGGATCTTCTCTTGCGCGGTCGCGGGTACACAGGGCGCTATCGCGACCGAACCTGTTGATGGGCGCCGACCGCGAGCTCGTGCTGCTGACGGCGCTGGCCGCCATCATCCTGATCTTCGTTGTCCTGACCTGGTACGCGGCACTGTTCGGCATTGCAATCTGGCTGGTCGTCGTGGCGGCACTCCGCATGATGGCCAAATCCGATCCGCTGATGCGCCGGGTCTATCTCCGCCACATCTCCTACAAGACGTCTTATCGCGCGACGTCGTCGACGTGGCGCAAGTTCTGAGGGACTGAGATGGTTGCCCTCAAATCGTTCCGCCATTCCGGGCCGTCCTTCGCCGATCTAGTACCTTACGCCGGCCTGGTCGATAACGGCGTCATCCTGTTGAAGGACGGCTCGCTGATGGCCGGCTGGTATTTTGCCGGGCCGGATAGCGAGAGCTCGACTGACGTTGAACGCAACGAGGTGTCGCGACAGATCAACGCCATCCTGTCGCGGCTTGGCTCCGGATGGATGATCCAGGTCGAGGCCATCAGGGTGCCAACCGGCGAATATCCGCCTGTTGGTGAATCCCATTTTCCCGATCCGGTCACGCGCGCCATTGATGATGAGCGACGAGTGCACTTTCAGACGGGAAGGGGGCATTTCGAAAGCCGGCACGCTCTGATCCTGACCTGGCGGCCGCCGGAGCCGCGGCGCTCCGGCCTCACGCGGTATATCTATTCCGATGCGGCCAGCCGTTCCGCCACGTACGCCGACAAGGCACTCGAGAGTTTCCTCACCTCGATCCGCGAGGTCGAACAGTATTTCGCCAATGTCGTCTCGATCCGCCGGATGATGACACGGGAGACGCCGGAGCGCGGCGGCTATCGCGTCGCGCGCTACGACGAGCTGTTCCAGTTTATTCGCTTCTGCGTCACCGGCGAGAACCATCCGGTTCGCCTGCCGGACATCCCGATGTATCTCGACTGGCTGGCGACCGCCGAGCTGCAACATGGCCTGACTCCAATGGTCGAGAACCGCTTTCTTGGTGTAGTGGCGATCGACGGTCTGCCAGCCGAAAGCTGGCCAGGAATTCTCAACACGCTCGACCGCATGCCGCTCACCTATCGTTGGTCTTCCCGCTTCGTCTTCCTCGACGCCGAAGAAGCACGGGCAAGGCTCGAACGCACCCGCAAGAAGTGGCAGCAGAAGGTGCGGCCGTTCTTCGACCAGCTGTTCCAGACGCAGTCACGCTCGGTCGATCAGGACGCCATGATGATGGTGGCGGAAACCGAAGACGCCATCGCCGAAGCGTCGTCGCAGCTCGTCGCCTATGGTTATTACACGCCGGTCATCGTGATCTTTGAAGAAGGTCCGACCCGGCTCCAGGAAAAGTGCGAGGCGATCCGCCGCCTGATCCAGGCGGAAGGTTTTGGTGCCCGGATCGAAACGTTGAACGCCACGGATGCGTTTCTCGGTAGCCTGCCCGGGGTTTCTTACGCCAATATCCGCGAGCCGCTAATCAACACCCGCAATCTCGCCGATCTCATCCCGCTGAACTCCGTCTGGTCGGGCAGTCCGACCGCGCCTTGCCCGTTCTATCCGCCGGCCTCGCCCCCCTTGATGCAGGTGGCATCCGGCTCGACGCCGTTCCGGCTGAACCTGCATGTCGAGGATGTCGGACACACGCTGATCTTCGGGCCGACCGGTTCTGGCAAATCGACGCTGCTGGCGCTGATTGCGGCGCAGTTCCGGCGTTATGCCGATGCCCAGGTGTTCGCCTTCGACAAGGGCGGCTCGATGCTGCCGCTGACGCTGGGCCTCGATGGCGATCACTACCAGATCGGCGGCGATATCGGTTCGTCGGCAAGTGGCGGGGTGACGGCACTTGCCTTTTGCCCGTTGGCCGAACTGTCGTCCGATGGTGACCGGGCCTGGGCGGCAGAGTGGATCGAGATGCTGGTGGCGCTGCAAGGTGTGACCATCACCCCGGACTATCGCAACGCCATCTCCCGGCAGTTGGCACTGATGGCGGAATCCCGCGGCCGCTCGCTGTCGGACTTTGTCTCGGGCGTGCAAATGCGCGAGATCAAGGACGCGCTGCATCACTATACCGTCGACGGTCCGATGGGCCAGTCGCTCGATGCCGAGCAGGACGGCCTGGCGCTAGGCGCGTTCCAGTGTTTCGAGATCGAGGAGCTGATGAACATGGGCGAGCGTAATCTCGTTCCTGTACTATCTTACCTGTTTCGCCGCATTGAGAAACGCCTGACCGGCGCACCCAGCTTGATCATCCTTGATGAGGCCTGGTTGATGCTCGGTCATCCGGTGTTTCGGGACAAGATCCGCGAATGGCTGAAGGTGCTGCGAAAGGCCAATTGCGCCGTTGTGCTCGCCACCCAGTCCATCTCGGATGCGGAGCGATCAGGGATCATCGACGTTCTGAAGGAATCCTGCCCGACGAAAATCTGCCTCCCAAATGGCGCGGCACGCGAACCGGGCACGCGTGAGTTCTATGAGCGTATCGGCTTCAATGAACGGCAGATCGAGATCGTCGCGACCGCTATTCCCAAGCGCGAATATTACGTCGTCTCACCGGAGGGCCGAAGGCTCTTCAACATGGCGCTCGGTCCGGTCGCGCTCTCTTTCGTCGGGGCGACGGGCAAGGAAGATCTGAAGCAAATTCGCAACCTGCACTCCGAACACGGGGCCGCGTGGCCTTGTCCTTGGCTCCAGCAAAGGGGGATCGCCCATGCCGAGACACTTTTCCCAGTCGAATAACATCGCCTGTGCCACTGCCATGGCGGCCATCATTCTCCCCATCGTGTTTCCGGTTTCAGCTCAAGCCGGCGGCGTGGCGGGCCAGGCGACCGAATGGACACAGATCGCCAACAATACAGAACTGATTTCGCTGGTCGGAAAGTCGGCCGAGCAGGTCAACAACCAGATTACCCAGATCTCGCAGCTTGCCGAGCAGATCCAGAACCAGATCAACATCTACAACAACATGCTGCAGAACACAGCGCAACTGCCAAGCCACATCTGGGGTCAGGTCGAGAACGATCTCAAGAACCTGCAGAACGTCGTGGAGCAGGGGCAGGGCGTCGCCTTCTCGATGGGCAATATCGACGATGTGCTCAAGCAACGTTTCCAGAGCTTTGCCGACATGAAGAGCAACCTGCCTGATGGAGCCGGCTTCTCGTCCACCTATCAGAATTGGTCCGACACCAACCGCGATACGATCGCCGGTTCCCTCAAGGCCGCAAACCTGACGGCCGACCAGTTCTCAAGAGAGGAAAGTACGATGTCCTCGCTGCGGTCGATGTCGGAAACGGCCGATGGGCAGATGAAGGCGCTGCAGGTCGGACACCAGATCGCTGCCCAGCAGGTCGCGCAGATGCAAAAGCTTCGGGGTCTCGTCTCCCAGCAAATGACGATGATGGGCACGTGGTTTCAGTCGGGGCAGGCGCATAAGGATCTCGCCCAGGCGCGCCGCGAACAATTCTTCAGCGGAAGCGAGCATGACATCCGCGGTGGGCAGACGATGGAGCCCCGCTGGTGAGCCCGCGCCTTGTTATCATCCTTGCCGTCGTGGGGATCATCGCGTCCGGTATCGGCGTGGCCAGGTGGATCGTGCAGCCGTCCCCGGCGCGCCTGTCTGGCGCGGGCGAAGCGTCATCGCAATCTGTATCCGATGCAGACCGCCGGGCTCACCGGGAGAAGTTCTTTGGCGGCAACACCGAGCGCAACATTCGCAGCGGCCAGGAGATGAAGCCAAGATGGTGATCGTTCCTCGTTTCCGGAAGCTCGACCTTGTCCTAGTCGCGATCGGCATAGTCCTGATCGCGAGCACGCCGGCTCTGGCGCAGCAGGGTCAAGTGCTGACCACACTGGAGAACTCCGTCGTTGCAGCAGCGAAAGGCTGGGAGACGACGGTCATGGATGCGGCCCGCTCGTTATTCTGGATCCTCGCTGGCATCGAGGTTGGCATCGCCGCTGTATGGTTGGCGATCAATGCTGCCTCCCTCGACAGCTGGTTTGCCGAGCTGGTGAAGCGCATCATGTTTATCGGATTGTTCGCTTTCATCCTCGACCAAGGGCCGGCATTCGCCAAGGCAGTCGTCGACAGCCTCTACCAGATTGGTGCTGGCGGCGGGTCGGCCTCTCCCGCCAACATTTTTGACGCCGGCATTCGTGTCGCGACCAAGATGTCGGAACAGGCGAAGTTTGGCCTCTTCGAGGATAACTCCCTGGCGATCGCCGCCGTCTTCGCCATGGTCGTGGTCGTCGTCTGCTTCTCGCTCGTTGCCGCGATTTTCGTATCAGTCATGGTGGAAATGTATGTCGGCTTGCTCGCCGGCATGATCATGCTCGGATTGGGCGGTACATCCTATACCAAGGACTTCGCCATCAAATATCTGGTCTACGCCTTCTCCGTCGGCATGAAACTGATGGCGCTGGTGATGATCGCCAAGATCGGCTCCGACATCCTGCTGGGTCTGGCCGAGGCCCCGACAGCCACATCAGAACAGTTCATCACGACGCTGGCGATCGCCGGTATTTCGGTCGTGGTCTTTGTCATCGCCATGTATGTGCCGCCAATCCTGCAAGGCGTGGTCCAGGGTGCCTCCGTTTCCGGGGGAATGGAAACGATCCGCCACGGTGGGCAGGCGGCATCCTTCGCAACGGGCGCCGGCTTCCTTGCAACGGCAGCAGCCAGCAGGGGTTTTCAGGCTGCAAGTGCGGCACGGGCAGGGGGAGCATCCCTCGGCGGTGCCGCGATGCGCGGTATGGAAGCGAGTATCAGTGGTGCTGCGGGCGCAGTTGGGTCTGCCGCCAAGGACAAGGCGATCGGTTCGCCCGGTGCCTATGCCGGATCCCTGCTCGGGCTCGCTAATGCCAAACTCGACCAGCAGTCGGGTCGGACCGCATCGCCGCCTCCACCACCGCCCCTTAACGAGACCAAATAACTGGAGGCCGATCAACCATGACTGGGCCCAATCCGCTCGACAATCCCGATCTTGCAAATCCCTATATCGCCGCTCGCAATGAATGGAACGAGCGCTATGGCTCCTATGTCAGATCCGCCGCCGCCTGGCGCATCGTCGGCATAACTGGCATGACCATGGCTGTGATCGGCTTTGCCTACGCGCTGTACCAAAGCACGCAGGTCAAGCTCGTTCCCTATATCGTCGAGGTCGACAAGCTCGGCACGGCCGTCAACGCCGGATTTCCGCAGCAGATCGAATATGCCGATCCGCGTGTTGTGCGTGCCACCCTCGGCAGCTTCGTCTCGAACTTTCGCAGTGTGACGCCGGATGCGGTCGTGCAGAAGCAGTACATCGACCGAACCTATGGGCTGCTGAGGACAGCCGACCCGGCGACCGAGAAGGTCAATGCCTGGTTTCGCTCGAACTCGCCCTTCGAGAAAGCCAAGAGCTCGACAGTGGCCATTGAGGTCAACAATATCGTCGCGCTGTCGAACCAGAGCTACCAGTTGGACTGGACCGAGTTCGAGCGAGACCGGCGCGGCAAGGAAACCGCCGTCCGCCGTTTCCGCGGTATCGCCACCGTGACCCTGACGCCGCCACAGGACGAGGGCGTCATTCGCTTGAACCCCATCGGTCTTTATCTCCGCGACTTCGACTGGACAGCACAGCTTTGAAAGGCATGGCCCCGAACATGATCATACCACGCACAAGAACACGGGCCACGCTGACGGGCGCGCTCGCCTCGGCACTGTTAGCGTCTTCAGTGGTCGCTCCTCTGCATGCATATGCTGCCGATGACGTCACAGCCAACGAAGCAAAGGGCATGGGGATCTCCACCCAGTGGCGCGGATCTCGCGGTTTGGTCACCAAGGGTGCCGACGGAAAGGTGATCTTCCTCTACGGCGAGGTGCAGCCATCCGTCGTCTGCTCGCCGTTGCAAGTTTGCGATATCGAACTGCAAGGAGGCGAGGTGGTCAGAGACGTGCTGGTCGGCGATACCGTGCGCTGGAAGGTAGAGCCCGCGACTTCGGGGGCTGCCGGCGGTCAGGCAATCCACCTGATCGTCAAGCCTTCGGAGCCGGGGCTTGTGACCTCGATGGTGGTCACCACATCCAGGCGGACCTATCACATTCAGCTCAAGTCGCATCCGACCCGGTATATGGCACGTGTCGGCTTTGAATATCCGGAGGACGTTTCGACAAAGCTTGCCGACATCAACGCCCGGATCGAGGCGAGCACCATCCCGGACGCAGGCGTCCCTGCTGAACAGTTGAACTTCAGCTATTCTGTTTCGGGCAGCGCCGGCTGGCGACCTACACGAGTCTATTCCGATGGGCTCAAGACCTACATCCAGTTTCCTCGTTCGATCTCCGGTCAGGATGCACCTGTTCTATTCGTCACCTCAGGCGGGCAGAACCGGATCGTCAACTACAGGATGAAGGGCGACATGATGGTCGTCGATTACCATGTCGATCGCGCTGTGCTCGTTTCCGGCGTGGGTTGGAAACAGGAAAAGATTACCATCAAGCGGGGAGGGCGGTAATGAGCATCCCTCTCTCCCATTCGCGCGCCTTGCAACCCCTCCGCAACTTCGCCGCAGCCTGCGCCCTAGCCGCCCTTCTTTCCGGATGCCAGTCGATAGGGACTGACAGTGTCGTGGCCAGCAGCGCGCCGCCGGAAATCTCCGGTCCTGCCGCCAGCGCCATCGCCGGCGATCTGGTGAGCCGCCTTGCCGAACAGATCGGGCCGGGAAAAGCGACCGTTGCGCTCAAGACTGATACCTCGCCCTTCGGACAGGCAATGGAAGCGGCGCTGAAGGGATGGGGCTATGCCGTCGTCATCGACCAGAAGACAGATAGCGGCGCAACCATCATCCCGCTCGCCTATGTGATCTTAGACGTCGATGGTCAGGTGCTAGCTCGGCTTTCGACAAACAGCGTCGAGCTCGGCCGCGCTTATTCCGTCACGGCAAATGGCGCAACGCCAGCGAGCGCCTTGTCGCTCATGCGGCGCGGGTGAGGGAGGGTCCAATGGTGCAATCCCTCAATCTTGGCGGCGCGCAGAATAGCCAGGCGCAATCCGGCATCAAGCGGATCAACCGCCTGCCGGTCGTCGTCATCATCGTTCTTGCGCTCGCGTTCCTTGGCGTCATCTTTTATGGGCTCGCCTCGCGCGGGCTTTACTTCGGCAAGGACACCGGCCCGGAGACCAGTTCGGGCAATCCGGCCTCAACCTATGCCGACCAGATCAAACGCGGCGTTACCGATGGTATTATCGGCGAGCCGCAGCAGCAGACCATCTTTCAGCCGACGCCAATCGAGACAAAGCAAACGGAAGACAAGACGAACAATCCCTTCACGCCGCAGCCAGGGCAACAAGAGGTGCAGCAGCGCGGTCAAGAGCTCGAAGCGGAAGCCGTCTGGCGTGCCCGTCTTCAGCGAGAACAACAGGAGCAGCTTCTGCGTGAGCAGCAGCGCCAGCGGATGGCCCGCCTGCAGGCAAACAACGCTGCCTATGATGCGCCGCTTACCATCGATCGCGGCAAATTGGATGAGCGTGCTGAAACGCATGATGCGACCGCGGACACGAAAGCAAGAGCCGCAACGACGTCGACAAACACTGTAAGTGGTCCTGATCTCTACGCGGCCGCGTTGCGCGCCGGGCTCGGTGGTCAAAACGTTGATCCCAATGCCCAAGGCGCCAAGGAGGACTTCTTCAACGCGGACTTGAAAGAGCTTGGCTACTTGCCGAACCGTGTCGTGCCCCAACAATCGCCCTTCGAGCTCAAGCGCGGCTCTGTCATTCCGGCAACTCTGATCACAGGCATCAATTCAGATCTGCCGGGGCGGATCACCGCCCAGGTGAGCCAGAGCGTTTACGACAGCGCGACAGGCCATCGTCTGCTCATTCCGCAAGGAACGAAGCTGTTCGGCCGTTACGATAGCAAAGTGTCATTCGGACAGAAGCGCGTGCTCGTTGTCTGGACCGACATCATTTTCCCGAACGGCTCGACTTTGCAGATCGGCGGCATGTCGGGGACAGATGCGCAAGGGTACGGCGGTTTCAGCGACAAGGTGAACAACCATTATTTGAAAACATTCGGCTCGGCGGTGCTGGTCGCCCTGATCGGGACAGGTATCGATATGGCCGTTCCGGAAAGTTCGACGCTCGCGACCCAGGACACGGCCTCGGATGCGACGCGGCGGAATTTCGCAGAAACCTTTGGGCGGGTTGCTGATCGTACCATCCAACGGAACATGGATGTTCAGCCCACGCTCGAAATTCGTCCTGGCTACAAGTTCAATGTACTCGTCGATCAGGACATCGTTTTTCCTATACAATCCAGGAAGTAAGAAAGGCAAGTGAGGTTCGAATCCTGTCAAGGCGATGGAAGGACTCGAAAGCAGCCTCCCATCGGACAAAGCTTAACCGGACGTGCAGTCATTCGTGACCGGCGAAGTCGGTCGAGACCGAGACGGTGCGCCATTTGGAGAGAATGGCAGCGTCTTGTGCGTGTTTTTTCTCGATCGCGGCGACCGTGTCGCTACCGAGCGGCAGGCGGACCGGCGGATTGGGGGCATCGGTAAAGGCAATGAGCGCCTCTGCCAGCTTTTTGAGGGTCGCCGGGTTGGTTATGGCTGAGACCGGCCGCTATGGTTCTCACCTTGCCGACAGTTTCTGCATAATCGCCGATGATATTGCCGCTGACCCACAACGATGAGCTGTCGAGGAAGTCGGTGCGGAAATAGCTCGGCTCTACGACGGTGACGTGGATTCCAAGCGGCGCCAGTTCGTCATGAAGGGCTTCGCACAGGCCTTCGACCGCAAATTTCGTCGAGGAATAGACACCCAACCCGGCCGCGCCGCGATAGCCGCCGATCGATGCTCCACGCCGACGCGCAAAACAACCTTTCGACTGCAATCTTCGCCCTTTTTTCGAGGCAATATGGCTGAATAAAGGGCAGGCACGTCGGTTCGCGGCTTCACAGCGAGTTGTCGTAAATCCGAATTGGTTCAAGGCCGGGCAGTTCTGGATGGCAATGGGGAACGGGAAAGCAGGAACACTGTTATTCACGTCCCCCTTCACGTCATTCGGCGCGATCGATTGCGTCCGCAAGCAACGAAACGATGTCGTCGATCTGGCTCGTTTCGATCGTCAACGGTGGAGACAGCGCGATGATGTCCCCAGTTACACGGATCAAGACGCCGCGATTGAAGCAATCGACAAAGACGTCATAGGCACGCGTCCCGACGGAGGTTCCGCGTGGTGCAAGCTCGACCCCGGCAACAAGACCGATCGTTCGAATGTCGATGACGTTCTTGCGCCCCTTTAACGCGTGGATAGCGGTTTCCCAGTGCAGTGAAAGTTCCGCAGCACGCGTTAGGAGCCCTTCCTTTTCGTAGATTTCGAGCGTGGCTAGACCGGCGGCGCATGCAACGGGATGACCGGAATACGTGTAACCATGGAACAGTTCGATTGCAGATTCTGGGCCTTGCATGAGAACGTCGTGTACCGCCGAACTGGTAAATACCGCTCCCATCGGGATAACACCGTTGGTAAGACCCTTTGCTGTGGTGATGATATCGGGTGTGACGCCAAAATAGTCGACAGCAAACGGAGTACCCAAACGGCCAAAGCCGCTGATGACCTCGTCGAAGATCAACAATATGCCATGCTTGTCGGCTATGGCACGAAGACGTTCGAGGTAGCCTTTCGGAGGGAGCAGGACCCCGGTGGAGCCGGCAACGGGCTCTACGATTACGGCTGCTATGGTTTCGGCACCGTGCAGCCCAACCAGGCGCTCCAGATCGTCCGCCAGATCGGCGCCGTGTTCAGGAAGACCGCCTTTCGTAAATGCATTTTTGGCAAGGTCGTGGGTATGGCGAAGATGGTCGGTGCCGGGAAGGGTTGGGAATACACGACGGTTGTTGACGAGACCGCCAACGGAAATACCGCCGAAGCCGACGCCGTGGTAGCCGCGCTCCCGCCCAATCACCCGCGTACGCGTTCCCTGACCGATGGCGCGCTGATATGCGATCGCGATCTTCAGCGCCGTGTCAACGGATTCTGAGCCGGAACCCGTATAGAAGATCTTGTCGAGTTTCTTGCCATCCTCGCCTGGCGCGGTATCGGCAAGGCGTTCGGCAAATTGGAAGGCGATAGGATGTCCCATCTGAAACGACGGCGCAAAATCGAGCGTCATCAGCTGGCGCTCAACGGCCTGGGCAATGGATTTCCGACCGTGGCCAGCATTCACGCACCATAGGCCGGCAGTGCCGTCCAGCACCTTGTTGCCATCGACATCGTGGTAATAAATACCCTCGGCCGAGGCGAGGAGGCGAGGAGGCGAGGGGCTTTCTTGAACTGCCTGTTCGCCGTAAAGGGCATCCAGTAGCTATCGAGATTAACGGTGTTGGCGATCGTCATTTTGGGTACTTCCTAGGCCATTGTTAGAGCTTGGTCCGTTCTGATTTCGGGTCATACATTGGCCGTATCGATGCGTCCGCCGCAAACCGCTGGCCTGCCACTTCGATTTCGTAGACCGACGCAAGAACCTGTTGCTCGGTTTCTCCCTTGCACGGCACGTAACCCATGCCGATCGCGCCACCGAGGTGATGGCCGTAGTTGCCCGACGTGATGATCGAGACGATTTCCCCGTCACGCACCAAGGCTTCGTTATGGAAAAGCAGGGGTTCTGGGTCACGTAGCTTGAACTGCAGCATCCGGCGTTCGAGACCGGTCTCCCGCTTTTGGACCACGGCATCCCGACCGATGAAGTCACCCTTGTTGGTTTTGACGGCGAACCCGAGCCCTGCTTCCAGAACGTGGTCTTCGTCCGTAATGTCATGGCCAAAATGGCGGAAGCCCTTTTCGATACGGCAGGAGTCAAGAGCGTGTAACCCGCACAGCTTCAGGCCGAACTCTATCCCAGCGTCCTCAAGCGCTTCAAACACATGCGCTGTCTGGTCACTCGACACGTACAGCTCCCAGCCCAACTCGCCGACATAGGTGACACGATGGGCGCGGGCCAAGCCCATCCCGATCTCAATTTCCTGAGCGGTGCCGAAGGGGAATGCTTCATTGGAGAAATCATTGGGGCTCACACGGGTAATGACATCGCGAGCCTTCGGTCCCATCAGAACCAGAACGGATTCGGCCGCCGTGACATCTGTGACAACGACGAACTCCTCCTGACGCATCTGCTTGCGCAACCACGCAAGGTCGCGTTGCAGCGTGGCACCTGGGACGACCGCGAAGAAGGCAGTTTCCGAGAGGCGTGTGATTGTGAGGTCGCTTTCGATGCCACCTCGATTGTTCAGCATCTGCGTATAGACGATGCGTCCCGAAGTGACATCCATCTGGTTGGCGCAGACCCTTTGAAGTAACGCCAGGGCATCACGACCCTCGATACGGATTTTACCAAAGGAGGTCATGTCGAAGAGACCGACACCGTTTCTGATTGCGAGGTGCTCTTGCTTCTGGTTCTCGAACCAGTTCTGCCTCTTCCAGCTATAACGGTACTCCCGCTCCTGCCCTTCGTTTGCGAACCAATTGGCGCGCTCCCAGCCGGCAACTTCGCCGAACACGGCACCTCGCGCCTTCAGATGCTCGTGCAAGGGAGACCGACGAATTCCGCGGGATGTCGCAACCTGCCGATAGGGGAAATGATCTGCGTAAAGGAGACCAAGTGTCTCCGTCACACGTTCCTTCAAGTAGGCGCGGTTTTTCTGGAATGGCTGGGCACGCCGGATGTCGACTTCCCAGAGATCGAACGGAGCTTCGCCGTCATTCATCCACTGGGCGAGTGCAAATCCTGCGCCACCCGACGACGAGATGCCGATGGAATTGTAACCGGCGGCAACCCAGTAGCCCTTCAATTCAGGCGCTTCGCCAAGATAATAACGGTCGTCCGGCGTGAAACTTTCCGGCCCGTTGAAGAAGGTGTGAATGCCGGCTGTTTCAAGCATCGGCATCCGGTTGACGGCCTTCTCCAGGATAGGCTCGAAGTGATCGAAATCTTCCGGCAGCTGGTCAAAGCAGAAATCTTCGCGGATGCCATTCATGCCCCATGGCTTTGCCTTCGGCTCGAACGCGCCAAGCAGCATCTTGCCCGCGTCTTCTTTGTAGTAGGCACACTCGTCCGGCACGCGAAGAACGGGAAGCCGCGAGAGGTTTTCGATGGCTTCGGTGACGATGTAGAAATGCTCGCACGCGTGAAGAGGCAAGGTGACCCCGGAGCGGGCCGCAAGGTCACGGCCCCACATGCCACCGCAATTGACGACCAGATCCGTCTCGATCGTCCCTTCATCTTCGCCCTGTGCCCATGACACGCCCGTAACGCGGCCATCCTTCTCATTGACCGCGGTTACCTTGACATTCTCGATGATTTTCGCGCCACGCTGACGTGCGCCCTTGGCCAGCGCCATGGCGATATTGGCGGGGTCGCATTGCCCGTCCAAGGGCAAATGAACCGCGCCGACGACGTCTGCGATGTTGAGGTGCGGATAGAGGTTTTTGACCTCCTCCGGCGAGATTTCATTCACATCGATGTCGAAAGCCCTCGCCAGTGTCGCCTGACGGTAGATTTCTTCCTTGCGCTCGTGCGTCAAGGCAACCGTGATCGAGCCATTCTGACGCATGCCGGTCGCAATGCCGGTCTCCTCTTCGAGCTTCACGTAAAGATCGGCCGAGTATTTCGCCAGGCGTGTCATGTTCTGTGAGGCGCGAAGCTGGCCGATGAGGCCGGCTGCGTGCCACGTCGTTCCCGATGTCAACTGCTTGCGTTCGAGCAGAATGATGTCGGTCCATCCCAGTTTCGCCAGGTGGTAGGCCACCGAGCAACCGGAAATGCCGCCGCCGATAATGACGACGCGTGCCTTGGCAGGAAGGTTACTCATGCGCGAATTCTTTCGTTCTTAGGGTCCCAGAGCGGTTCGTCAGCATGGACGGTAGCCGCATGTCGTTGGCCAAAAATTTCAATTTCGAGTTTGGTGCCTGGTTCATGCAGGTCGGAGCGCAGCATGCCGAGGGCAATTGACTTGCCGACGCGGTGCCCATAGCCGCCAGATGTGGTTTCCCCGACGATCGTGTCGCCGAGCCAGATGGTGGACATGTAAGGCGCATCGAAATTGCCTGCATCGACGGTCAAAGTCGCAAACCGTTTTTTCACGCCCGCCTGCTTTTCGCCCGCCAATGCCGCTTTGCCGAGGAAGTTTTCCTTGTCCCACTTCACGAAACGGTCGAGACCGCCCTGCAGGATCGTGTAGTCGGTCGAAAGGTCACCTTTCCAGGTGCGATAGCCCTTTTCGAGCCGCAACGAGTCCAGCGCGAACATCCCGAACGGACGCAGCCCGAATCCCTTGCCAGCGTCCCAAATTGCATCGAATACGGATGGTGTATCCTCGATCCGGCTGTGTATTTCCCAGCCGAGCTCACCGGCGAAAGACACGCGGATGATCCGGCAGGGTCGACCCGCGATCTCGGTCGCTTGATGTGTCAACCATCCCTTCGAGAGGTCGCAGGAGGTGAGGGACGCCAATATATCGCGCGAGGCCGGGCCAGTAAGGATCTGGCACGAATACTGTTCCGTGACGTCGCTGATGGTCGTGCTGCCACCTTTCGGCAGATGTTTTTCCAGCCATTCGCGGTCATGCCACTGGGCCACTGCTGCAGTGATGAGCACGAACTCGTCTTCGTCGATCGCCATGACCGACATTTCGGTCACGATACGTCCCTTCTCGTCCGCGAAGTAGGCCAGACCAATGCGACCGGGCTTCGGCACGAGACCAGTAGTCATGCTCAGAAGCCATTCGCGTGTGCCGGGGCCTTCAACCTTGAATCGCGAAAAGCCCGGAAGGTCAAGGATGCCTGCATGGTCACGAACGGCGAGGCATTCTTCACGAATGCGCTGCTGCCACGGTCCCTCTCGGCCAAATGTCTCGGTTGAGTGCTCTGACGTATCGTCGCCGGGCTTCGCGTACCAATTGGCTCGTTCCCAACCATTGTATGCACCGAACTGGCCTCCGAGTGCCTTGATGCGATCATGGATCGGAGAAAGTTTCCTGTCGCGGCCTGCTGGCCACATATGTTTAGGAAAATGAATGGCATATTCGTTGCCATAGACTTCCATGGCCTTGTCCACGCAGTACTGCTGGTCAGTATAGTTTGTGAATCGACGCGGATCGCAGGACCACATGTCCCATTCAGTCTGGCCTTCGGTGACCCATTCGGCGAGCACCTTTCCGGCACCACCGCCCTGTGCGATGCCGAAAGTGAAGACACAGGCCTCGAACGCGTTGGGTACGCCTGGCATCGGCCCGATCAAAGGATTGCCGTCCGGAGTATAAGGTATAGGACCGTTGATGATCTTGGATAGGCCAGCGGTGCCAAGGATAGGAACACGTTCGACGGCATCATTCAGATACCATTCCAGGCGATCGAGGTCGTCTGGGTAGAGCTGGAATGAAAAATCCGCAGGCATCGGATCTTCAGCAGTATTCCAATGTGCGCGGCAATTACGCTCATACGGACCGAGATTCATCCCGGTCTTTTCTTGACGCAGATAGTAGGAACTGTCGACATCGCGCAGAAGGGGCAGTTTGCCACCATTCTCCTTCGACCATGCAGCGAGTTCCGGGATTTCGTCGAAGAGGATGTATTGATGGCTCATCACCGCCATCGGAACGTCTCTGCCGAACATACGGCCCACTTCCTGTGCGCGGTAGCCGGCGGCATTGACGACGTAATCGCATCGGATGTCACCTTTCTCAGTCGAGATCACCCATTCCTCTTTGTCGCGGCGCACGGATGTCACAGGGCAAAAGCGGATGATCTTGGCACCCATGTCGCGGGCGCCCTTGGCAAGCGCCTGGGTGAGTTGGGCAGGATCGATGTCCCCATCGTTGGGATCGTAGAGCGCACCCGTGAGATCGTGGGTTTCAAGGAAGGGGTAGCGGCCCTTGATCTCATCGACGCCAAGGACCTCGATGTCCATGCCCTGATAGCGTCCCATTCCCTTGACGCGCTGGAACTCCAGCATGCGCTCATCAGTATGGGCGAGCCGTAGCGAGCCGGTGACATGATAGTTCATCGGGTAGTCGACTTCGGCGCCAAGTTTTTTGTACAGCTCGGTCGAATAGCGTTGCATATTCATGAGCGACCAGGAGGACGAAAACGTCGGAACGTTACCGGCCGCGTGCCAGGTAGAGCCGGACGTCAGCTCATTCTTTTCGAGCAGAACGCAATCCGTCCAGCCAGCCTTGGCGAGGTGATAGAGGCCAGACACGCCAACGACTCCGCCACCGATGATGACCACGCGCGCTCTTGTTGGTACTTCAGACATTCAATCTTCCCTTAATCGTTTTGTCAAAGAGCTCGCTGCAGCTCCGGCAGCGCTTCAAAAAGATCCGCCACGAGACCGTAGTCGGCGACCTGGAAGATCGGCGCTTCCTCGTCCTTGTTGATGGCGACGATGACCTTGGTATCCTTCATGCCGGCGAGGTGCTGAATGGCGCCGGAAATGCCACAGGCAATGTAAAGGTCTGGCGCGACCACCTTGCCGGTCTGGCCGACCTGCCAATCATTGGGGGCATAGCCGGCATCGACGGCGGCTCGCGAGGCCCCGATCGCTGCACCGAGCTTGTCAGCGACCGGAAGGATGACCTCCTGGAATTTTTCCGACGAACCAAGCGCCCGACCACCGGAGATGATGATCTTTGCCGAGGTGAGCTCCGGTCGATCCGAAGACGACAATGCATCCGACACAAATGCCGACAGTTCGGAAGTGACCGCTGTTGAAAGGGCCTCAATGGCAGCAGGTGATCCACTACCCGAGGGCATGGAGGAGAACGATGCAGTGCGAACCGTGATCACTCTCGTGACGTCTGTTGACTGGACCGTTTGGATCGCGTTTCCGGCGTAGATAGGCCGCCGATAAGTGTCGGCGGAGAGGACTTCGATGATTTCGGAGATCTGGGCGATGTCGAGCAAAGCTGCGACGCGCGGCAAGACGTTCTTGCCGGTCGAGGTGGCGGCCGAGATGATCGTGTCATAGCCATCGGCAAGTGATACGATCAGGGCCGCGAGCGGCTCTGCGAGATTGTTGGCAAGATCATCGCTTTCGACGAGCAGAACCTTGGAAACACCGGTGAGCTTAGCCGCAGCCTCCGCTGCACCTTGGGCAGCCTTGCCGGCAACCAGAACATGAACGTCGCCGCCGATTTTGGCAGCAGCGGTCAGCGTCTTGGCGGTCTGGTCGGAGAGCGTCGCGTTGTCATGATCCGCGAGAAGAAGAATGGTCATAATCGTATTTCCTTTCGCGATCTCTTAAAGGACGCCGGCTTCGTGTCTCAGCTTGTCGACCAGTTCGGCGACGGTCTTGACCTTCACACCGGCCTTGCGGCCATCTGGCTCCTCTGTTTTCAGAACCTTGAGGCGTGGGCTGGTGTCGACGCCGAAATCGCCCGGTCTTTTCTTGTCGAGCGGCTTCTTCTTTGCCTTCATGATGTTCGGCAGCGAGGCGTAGCGCGGCTCGTTGAGGCGCAGGTCAGTGGTAATCACGGCCGGCAGCATGATCTCGATGGTTTGCAGGCCACCGTCCACTTCGCGCGTTACCTGCGCCTTGCCGTCACCGATTGCGACCTTGGAAGCGAACGTGCCCTGCGCCCATCTGAGCAGTGCCGCCAGCATCTGGCCCGTCTGGTTGCTGTCGTCATCGATCGCCTGTTTGCCGACGATGATCAGGCCGGGTTGCTCGGCGTCTGCGACGGCTTTGAGAATTTTTGCGACGGCCAGAGGCTCGACGACCCCCTCGGCCTCGACCAGGATCGCCCGGTCAGCGCCCATCGCAAGCGCCGTACGCAACGTTTCTTCCGCCTTTGCCGGGCCGATCGAAACGACGACAACCTCGTCTGCTAGGCCGGCTTCCTTCAGGCGAAGAGCCTCCTCGACGGATATTTCGTCGAACGGGTTCATCGACATCTTGACGTTAGCGAGCTCGACGTCGGAGCCGTCCGGCTTGACGCGGATCTTGACGTTGTAATCGATCACTCGCTTTACGGGAACAAGGATTCTCATTGGGCTCTCCAAAAGCAATTATTCCATATCAGCGCTGGCGGCGCGTTCCTGGCGGGACTGAAGGGCATTCGCTGTCAGCATCAAAGCCGCAGCGAAGAGGATGAGCAGGGTGGCAACGGCGGTAATCGCCGGGCTGATCTGTTCGCGCAAGCCCGACCACATCTGGCGCGGCAGTGTCTTCTGCTCTGCGCCGGTCACGAAGAGGGCAACCACGACGTCATCGAACGAGGTACAAAACGCGAAGATCGCGCCGGCAACCACGCCCGGCAGGATCATCGGCAGCATGACCCGGCGGAACGCCGTTGTCGGCGATGCGCCGAGGCTGGCTGCAGCGCGCATCAGCCGGTGGTCAAAGCCGGCAAGCGTTGCGGCGACGGTGATCATCACGAACGGAGCACCAAGAGCCGTATGGGAAAGAACCAAGCCGGTAAGCGTGTTCAGCAAGCCTATATCGGCATAGAAGTAGAATATTCCGACTGCGGCGACGACGACTGGAATGACGATCGGCGAAATGATGATTGCCGAGATGGTCATTTTCCAGGGGCAGTCCGGACGATTAAGTCCAATTGCCGCGAGGGTTCCCAGAACGGTCGAAAACAGTGTCGCGAAAACGGCGACGATGACACTGTTCCAGGCTGCAAGCTGCCAGTCTGCAGAGGCAAAGACCGACTGATACCAGCGAAACGAGAAACCGGGCATCGGGTAGGTAAAGAACGGTTCTGCGTTGAACGAAAGAGGAACGATCGCAAGGATCGGGGCCATCAGGAAGAAGAGGACAAGCGCGGAGAAGCTGCGCAGGGCCCAGCGCGCGCTGCTGGCCCGAGGGCGGACTATACTCATGCTTTCACTCCCGTGCGACGGCCATAGGCGATGACAAGCGCGGCATACAGCGCGACGACAATGGCGAGCAGGACAAGCGCCAAGGCAGCTGCCATTCCCCAGTTGGACGATTGGTTGACGAAATAGGCGATGAAATAGCTCAGCATTTGGTCTCGCGGGCCGCCGACCAGTGCCGGGGTGATGTAGTAACCAAGCGCCAGGATGAACACGAGAAGAGCACCGGCGCCGACACCTGGAAGGGTCAGGGGCAGATAGACCCGAAAGAATGCCTTGTAGGGCGGGGCGCCGAGCGATGATGCCGCGCGCCAATAGGTCGGGGGAATGCCTTTCATGACAGCGTGAACCGGCAGGATCACGAACGGCAGCAAAATATGCGTCATGGCAATGACGACACCGATACGATTGTGGACCAGTTCCAGCGGATCGGTGATCAGGCCGAGGGTTTTCAGGATCGAGTTGACCACCCCGTTGCTTTGCAGCAGGACAAGCCACGCGGTTGTGCGTACCAGAAGCGATGTCCAAAACGGCAGGAGAACCAGCATCATCAGCCATCGTGCCGTCCGCGCATCGGTCGACGCCAGCATGTAGGCGAGGGGATATCCGATCAGCACACATAGCGTTGTCACCGCGAGGCTGATCAGCAATGTGCGCATGAGAACATCGACATAGATCGCGTCCTGAGGTGCTGGCTTGATCGATCCGTCGGTGGCTCTCTCAAGATCGACGGCCTTCAGCAGATAATAGTCGGTCCACTGTGGTGAACCTCTGGCGATCGTTCGCCAGGTTTCGACAGCGCCCCATTTCGGATCGATCGAGACAAGCGCTTGCCTCGCATCGCTGGGCTGGATTTCGCGCAACGCGCGTATGGTTCCGGTCAGCAGACTGCGAAAGCCTGCATCGAGATAGTTCAATCTCTTGGCGACTTCGGCGATACGGTCTCTTGGTGCCGCCTTAAGATCGGAGACGAACGCCGTGAATGTCTCTTCGGAAGGCAGGGTTTGCCCGTTCCAATTTGCAATCAGCGGCGCCGTCGACACGAGTACGGCGGAGATTTCGCGATTGTCGATTGCCCTTACCAAAAGCAGGCCGATCGGCAAAAGAAAGGTCACCAACAGAAAGATCAACATTGGGGCGATGAGGGCAAGGGCCTTGAAACTCCCACTCCGGCGCGAACGCGCCAGCCTGCTTTTCAGCGCCGCATCGGGCGCAGCAGGAAGCCGGTTGCCTTTCGGGCTGTTAAAACTGCTATGTTGTGCGGAAAGGGCCATCGTGAATCTCGCCAAATCTTAAGGGAAACCGGCGGGGACGTCCCCGCCGGAATTGTGCTTATTGTGCGAGCCAGTTGTTGAAGCGCTGGGTCAATTCCTCGTCGTGGTCGGCCCAGAACTGGGCGGAGATGGAAAACGAAGTCTTGGAATTTTCAGCAGCCGTCGGAAGGTTCGGAAGCACTGCCGGATCAACGAATTTTGCGGCTTCGAGGCTTGCGGGGCCATACGGAATGTATTTCGTCTGCTCTGCCATGTTCTGCGGCTTCATTGCGAAGGCGACGAACTGCTTGGCGAGGTCGAGCTTCTTGGTGCCTTTCGGTATCGCCCACATATCCCAGTCAAGTGCTGCACCGTCCCAGACGATCTTGAAGTTCTTGCCGCTGCTCTTTACCGCATCATAGATGCGTCCGTTATAGGCCGTGGTGATAGCAACTTCGCCATCGGCAAGAAGCTGCGGTGGCTGAGCCCCGGCACCCCACCAGACTTTGACGTTCGGCTTGATCTCATCAAGCTTTTTGAAGGCACGATCGACGCCCTCGGCAGTAGCGAGAACCTTGTAAACATCAGCCGGCGCGACACCGTCGGCGATCAAAGCGAGTTCCAGGGTCGATTTCGGCGACTTGCGAAGCGAGCGGGCGCCTGGAAATTTCTTCACGTCCCACAGATCAGCGACCGTTGCGGGACCACCGTTCGGGAATTTGGAAGCGTCATAGGCAAAGATATAGGCGAAGGCGACATTACCGATTGCGCATTCCAGGGCAGAGCCGGGGATGAACTTGTCCTTACCGCCCAGGCTGTCATAGTCGATCGGCTCGAGCCAGCCTTCTTCGCAGCCCTGCAATGCATGGCCGGGTTCAACATCGACGACGTCCCAGCTTACCGCGCCGGTTTCGACCATGCCCTTGAGTTTGGCGGTTTCGCCGCTCCATTCGTCGGTAACGATGGTCGAGCCGGTTTCCTTCTTGAAGGGCTCGAAATAGGCCTTCGACTGACTTTCCTGGTATGCGCCGCCCCACGACGCAATGGTGAGGCTGTCAGCGGCGCTGACGATGCCCGTCGTCGCAGCCAAAAACGTGGTGCAATAAGCAATTGTCGCAGATCTGGATATGATTTTTTTCATCATTTGCATTCCCCTATTGTTGGTGTTCATTCACAGCCCAAGAACGGTCCGTTTAAGGGGGCCGCCCATGCGCCATTCAGGCCGTAAAGTCTTGCTGCGGCTCTGAACCCGGCACTTGGATCACTGGAGTGCGGAGCAGTCCGGTTCACCCCATCCAATCCTGATTGTCCTGCCCTTGCTCAACGCGATGGTTCGCAGTGATCCGGCAGCGACTTTGATGACGATGTCCTGGCTGCCCAATGCAGAGACGCGGATCCGGACGTGATCGCCGAGATAGATGACTTCCTCGACAACGGCAGCGGAGGTATTGACAGTGTGGCCTTCCGGCTCGATCTGGATCTTTTCCGGCCGCAGCGACAAGATTGTCCTGTCGCCCGCTTGCAGGACGCCAGCGTTTACCTTGGCACGCACGAATTCCGCTGTGCCGTCCAGCTGGACTTGACAGAACGCGCCCTCGACGGACTGGACTGTACCTGGGAGCGCGTTGTTGTCGCCGATAAACCGGGCGACAAATGGATTTGCCGGGTTTTCATAGATGTCGCTCGGCGAGCCGAGCTGCTGGACTATGCCGTCGTTGAAGACCGCAATCCTGTCGGACATTGTCAGGGCTTCGCTTTGATCATGCGTGACGTAGACGATCGAAATGCCCAATTGCTCGTGGAGATGCTTGATCTCCAGCTGCATGTGTTCGCGAAGCTGTTTGTCGAGTGCGCCGAGAGGCTCGTCCATCAGCACAAGCGAGGGCTTGAAGACCAGCGCGCGGGCAAGAGCGATGCGTTGTTGCTGGCCTCCGGAAAGCTGTGCCGGGCGACGCGATGCAAATTGCCCCATCTGCACCATGTCGAGCGCAGCTATGACCTGCGCTTTCTGCTCGGCCTTTGCGACGTGTCGCATCTGCAAAGGGAACGCTACGTTCTCGGCAACGCTCATATTCGGGAATAATGCATAATTCTGGAAGACAACGCCTATTCCGCGGCGGTGCGGCGGCAGTTTTTCGATAGGCTTTCCGTCGAGGATGATAGTTCCCGACGTCGGAGACTCGAAACCCGCCAACATCATCAGGGATGTTGTTTTTCCTGATCCCGACGGGCCGAGCATCGTCAGGAACTCACCCTTCCGGATGTTCAGGTTCAACTTTTTCACGACGATATTTGAGCCGTCATAGGTTTTTTCGACCGCATCGAAGCGGACAATGTGATTTTCGTCGCGCTCCATCATCGACCCACCGCTAGGCAAATGGGTTTGATGGTATTCAGCGCTGTCAGTAGCCAATAGAAGTCCGACCGGACGGCGTTCTTGCGAGCGCCCCGTTTGAAAGCTGTCATGTTCCCACTCCGGTTGATAGCCTGATTTTTTCCCTCAGTGGGGTCAGTGCCGTAAATTCGGATGGCGAATTTATTTCATATAAAAATTCTTTTTACAAGCGTGAAAAAACGAGCTTGCTTTTTCACGAACAAATATTCAGTATCACCGCAAGGCAGATTGTGGTTGAAAAACCTCACCGGAAATTTCATGGAGGTAGATAGCGTCGCTTGCCGTAAATTTACGGGCAGGTGAAATTGATAAAAGATATCCGATATCTGTCGAGGAATGTGATGCCACCCAGGAATTTACGCAGAGGCGAAGATCCGAACACGGACGATGCGGCACCAGAGGCGGAAATCGGTAGCCAGCTCAGGGAACTGCGCAAGGTCAAGGGGCTCACACTACAGCAGGTCGCCGATGCGGCAGAAATATCCGTTGGATATCTCAGTCAGATCGAACGCAATCAGACGAAATTGCCTATCGGAGTGCTGAAAAAGATCAGCGGAACGCTTGGCGTCCACATGAACTGGTTTTTTCATGCCAACGACACACCGAGCCAGGAACGGGACGTCGTGGTGCGGTCGCACAACCGTCGCCGCTTCACCTTCACCGGCATCGGTATTGAGGAAGAATTGCTCTCGCCCAATCTCGGTGGACCTCTCGAAATGCTGATGAGCACGATTGAACCGGGCGCCGATAGTGGCGACTACAGCCATGATGGTGTTGAGGCGGGGTTGGTGATCTCCGGTCGGCTGGACCTTTGGGTATCGGGAACGTTCTTTCAGCTGGAAGAGGGCGACAGCTTTTCTTTCAAGAGTACCGAGATTCACAGATGCGCAAACTCAGGTGATGCGCCTGCCAAGGTTGTGTGGGTAATTACGCCACCGCACTACTAAAAAACGCGTCGCCCGGGCGAGCGGCCGGGCGCATGACATATCATCAGGACGTCTTCCCACTTCGCATTGCGGAGCGCTGGCGGCTGCCTGTTCGACGGCTAATAAGGGGAACAACCATGCCATCTAATTTCTTCCTGACGCTGACCTGTGAAGACAAGGTCGGTATTGTCGCAGCAGTGACCACGGAGCTTGCTGCAATTGGCGCGAACATTGCCGAAAGTAACCAGTACTGGGATCGGCACACCAACCGCTTCTTCATGCGCCTGGCGTTCACGACATCCGATGAAAAATCCCGGGACGACGTGGATAGGACACTGAAATCTGTGTCCGACCGGTTCGTTATGAAGACGAAACTCATTGACGTCTCTCGCAAACCGAAGATCATCATCATGGTCTCGAAGTTCGACCACGCCATGTTGCACCTCCTCTACCAGATTAGGGTTGGCTGGCTGAACGCCGAGGTCGTCGCCATCGTTTCGAACCACGAAGACAGCGCATCGACCGCGAAGATCGAGGGAATTCCCTACCATTGCTGGAAGGTCAACAAGGACAACAAGGCCGAACAGGAGGAACGACTGATATCGTTGGCAACAGAGACCGGAGCCGATCTCGTCGTCCTTGCGCGGTACATGCAGGTCCTGTCCGACAACCTCTCAACCCGGCTATTTGGCAAGATCATCAATATTCACCACTCCTTCCTTCCGTCATTCAAAGGGGCGAAGCCGTATCACCAGGCCTTCGACCGTGGCGTGAAGATCATTGGCGCGACATCGCACTACGTGACACCAGACCTCGATGAAGGCCCGATCATCGAGCAGGAAACCGAACGCGTGACGCATGCAATGAGCGCCGAAGACTTCGTGGCGACTGGCCGCGATATCGAAGCCCGTGTGCTCGCCCGTGCCGTCAAGATGCATCTTGAGTGCCGCGTCATGCTCAACGGTCACAAGACCATCGTGTTCTTATAGGGCATGATCATGGACACCCCATCTAAAATTCTATCTGGCAGAATGGTCTCCGACGATCTGCTGGATCGTCTAAAGTCCCAAACGTCGGCCCTTGCGGCGCTGGGCATCAAGCCGGGGCTTGCCGTGGTGATCGTCGGACAAGATCCCGCAAGCCAGGTCTATGTCAACGCCAAGGGCAAAAAGGCCGAAGAGTGCGGCTTCCTCTCTGTGAAGCGCGAACTTCCGGGCGAAACAACCGAAGCGGAGCTTCTCGATGTCATTGCGGTGCTGAACCAGGATCCCTTGATTCACGGGATACTTGTCCAGCTTCCCCTGCCAAATCACATTCGTGCCGACAAGGTCATCCAGTCGATTGCCCCGGAAAAGGATGTTGATGGCTTCCATTACGAAAATGTCGGCAAACTTGGAACGGGTGCTTTGGCTGATGCTTTCGTCCCGTGCACACCAGCCGGCTGTATGGTTCTCATCGAAACTGTTCTTGGAGCCGATCTGTCCGGTCTCTCCGCCGTCGTCATCGGCCGCTCGAACATTGTCGGCAAGCCAATTACCAACCTGTTGATGGCGGCGAATGCGACCGTCACGGTCGCGCACAGCAAGACCAAAGATCTGCCTGCGGTTTGCTGCCAAGCCGACATCCTCATTGCCGCAGTTGGACGGCCCTTGATGGTGAAGTCGAGCTGGGTAAAGCAGGGTGCGGTCGTGATCGACGTTGGGATCAATCGTCTGCCCGCGGAGCCGAATGCAGGCTCGAAATCGCGTCTGGTTGGTGATGTGGATTTCGATGACGTTTTGGTACAGGTGCGTGCCATCACTCCCGTGCCCGGCGGGGTTGGCCCTATGACGATCGCAATGCTCATGGCGAACACTCTTAAGGCGGCCTATACGGCACATGGCCTGTCACAACCGAATCTACTTTCAGATACAGCTTCCGGAATGACGAGATGACTGCCGCGATGGAACGCGAATCGATGGAGTTCGACGTTGTTATCGTCGGCGCTGGCCCTGCGGGCCTGTCTGCGGCGATACGGCTGAAACAGGTCAATCCGGACCTTACCGTCGTGGTGCTGGAAAAGGGCGCCGAAGTCGGCGCGCATATCGTGTCCGGCGCCGTGGTCGATCCGATCGGCATCGACCGTCTGTTGCCCGGTTGGCGCGAAGAGGAGGGGCATCCCTTCAAGACCGAAGTGAAGGACGATCAGTTCTTGCTGCTCGGCCCTGCCGGGTCTATCCGTCTGCCGAACTTTCTCATGCCGCCTTTGATGAGCAATCACGGCAATTACATCGTCTCGCTTGGTCTCGTCTGTCGATGGCTGGCGGAAAAGGCGGAAGCGCTCGGCGTCGAAATCTATCCCGGCTTCGCTGCCAGTGAAGTGCTGTATAATGACGAGGGCGCCGTGATCGGTGTCGCAACCGGTGACATGGGTGTCGAGCGAAACGGCGAACCTGGCCCCGCCTTCACGCGTGGCATGGCGCTGATGGGCAAATATGTGCTGATCGGTGAGGGCGTTCGCGGCTCTCTGGCCAAGCAACTCATCCAGAAATTTGATCTTTCCAGGGACAGTGACGTCCAGAAATACGGCATCGGCATCAAGGAACTCTGGCAGGTGAAGCCGGAGAAACACCGCCAGGGCCTTGTGCAGCACTCGTTTGGCTGGCCGCTGGGCATGAAGACGGGCGGCGGTTCATTCCTCTACCATCTGGAAGACAACCTCGTCGCCGTCGGCTTCGTGGTACATCTGAACTACAAGAACCCGTATCTTTATCCTTTTGAGGAATTCCAGCGTTACAAGACGCATCCGGCCATTCGCGATACGTTTGAAGGCGGCAAGCGCCTGTCCTATGGCGCACGCGCCATCACCGAGGGCGGATATCAGTCGGTGCCGAAGTTGACATTCCCCGGCGGCGCGCTGATCGGCTGTTCGGCCGGTCTCGTCAACGTGCCGCGCATCAAGGGCAGCCACAATGCGGTTCTTTCGGGCATGCTGGCGGCAGACAGGATTGCCGAGGCTCTGGCCGCTGGTCGTGCCAATGATGAAGTCATCGAGATCGAAAACGAATGGCGTGATACGGATATCGGCAAGGACCTCAAGCGGGTGCGCAACGTCAAGCCGCTTTGGTCGAAGCTGGGCACCGCGCTCGGTGTTGGTCTTGGTGGGCTGGATATGTGGACAAACCAGCTGCTCGGCTTTTCCATCTTCGGCACGCTGAAGCATGGCAAGACGGACGCGCAAAGCCTGGAGCCTGCGAAGTTCCACAAGCCCATCGCCTATCCAAGGCCGGATGGCGTTTTGACTTTCGACCGACTGTCATCGGTATTCCTGTCTTCCACCAACCATGAGGAAGACCAGCCGGTGCACCTTCAGGTGAAGGACATGGAGATTCAAAAACGCTCCGAACACGATGTCTACGCTGGTCCATCGACCCGTTACTGTCCCGCCGGTGTTTACGAGTGGGTGGAGCAAGACGGAGAACCGAACTACGTCATCAATGCGCAAAACTGCGTCCACTGCAAAACCTGCGACATCAAGGACCCCAACCAGAACATCAACTGGGTACCACCGCAGGGTGGCGAGGGGCCGGTTTATTCGAATATGTGATTTTGTTGAGCGAGAATGAAAATGGGATTCCGTATCCGAAGTCCAAATAGGTCAGCAAAGTGAACTGGCGATAGCATGAGTGTGAACGCGGCAGAGTTCCATAAATAAGCGTTATCCCACGACGTATGGCTTTTCAGACACTTAAGCTATCTCACCAACCTGTCGGCGGTTCGATTCCATTCAAGGCGAAGCACAATCGAGCGACAGGTATTAAGTTACTGCTATTTATATAAAAAATGAAATTATCACATAAAGATCGGCCGGCGATACGCCCGACGTGCAAAAGGCCTACGGCCCCCGCTCCGCCCGGGCAACAAGCCGATGAACCTGTCGAACAGCGGTAAATCATAGCGACGGGGATTGGCCGTCATCTCGATCGGGGGAAGCATTCCCGGAAGTCCCCAGACCAGCCTCTCCGGCATCACCTTCGCGATCGTCTCATACCACCGCACCAGCGAGTTGTGCAGCCGAAGATGCAGGCCGAAATTCGGCCGCGGTCTGGCTGTGTCGCGATCCCGCTGCTGTTGGGCGAGCAGAGGATTGATCGTCTTGAACATGTAGCAATCGGCAAAACCAAGCCGGCGGTCACTAACAACTGCTCGTGTAAACTCTAGCTGGGAAAGCCAATCGGCCTCCTGTGTGAGTCTCCACAGAGTTTATAAAAAAGCCTTATCCGCAGGTTACCCCAACGACGCGGCCGGAGGTGGGATCGGTCTCCACGGTCACTCTGTTATCTCGGTAATCATGGGTAACGGGCTGGCCGGGTACGATTTGACGTACCAGGGTCGCACCAGTTCGCTCCTTGGCTTGCTCGTCTGTCGGCCTCGGTTTGCCAACAAGCGCCCGTGCCGCTACCGGATCGCACCGACCACTGGGCACTGCAGAGCCTGCGGAGCAAGCCACCAGGCCCGGGACGGTGGTGAGGAAAACCAGAATAGGCGTAACACGCAGAGCAGATTTCATTGACTTCGCCTCCTTCGATCGACGGCACATCGTGTCTTTGGATTGTCGTCAGCTTGTTTGTGCGGTGGAGTTATGTTGAAATCTTGATCATTCCCACCTCGGAAACGAGCTGGCACGACGGCCACCCCGAGAAGTTGATGGCACTGGAAGTTGGCGCTGCGACTGGTGCGGGCTACGGCGAGAAAAGCGCGCTTCGTGTTGCCCAGCGCAACGGCTATCGCGATCGAGATTGGGAAACGAGGGCGGGCACTGTTGAACTGCGTAAGCTACACCAAGTCCTGAGACACGATCTGCCATTCCGGGAATACGAAGAGCATCAGCATTTGAAGAGACTGTCGAGATCTCCGACAGTTTCATAGCCTCTTCCCTCAAGTTCCGTCAGTAACCACGGCCGCAAGGCCATATCCGTCAATTTCGTTGCCAGCACACTCTACTCCTTACGTGGCAAAGCCTACGCCGACTTTTAATCTTAACTATTGCTGTCACCAGTTGTCCTCAATCACAGCTGGTCCACAAACTAAACCTTCATTTACCTGGTAGATATGGAGGCTTGCTCGAACATGGTCGAACGACGATCTGGCAAGAAATTGGAACACGGAGGCACGCTTTGGAATCCGTCAGGATTCGCGCGACGATGTACGATGTGCCCGCCTCGTTGATAGAGGCACGGTGGTCACTGGATCACTGCCGCAATGGAGCGACCTTCATCCGAGATGATTTGTATATCTTGCGCCGAAGTCGCGAAGGCACCAATTCGGCCATTGATGCGGAACAGCGCTTGCTCTACTTACGCGTTCGCCGCACGGGAAGCGACGCGCCGATGCTCTTGCCGCACGGACTAGCCGTTCCCGAGGGCAGGCATTCTGTGCGCTCTGCGACGCACTGAATCTAATCAGCGTCGTCGACGGTTCTGATCCCATCAAGACCCTGGGCCCAAAAAAAATCACAGACCGTCTGTCCAACGCAACACGCCCTCAAGGTGCTCCCTCACGGATACGCTGGCCTGCGCTATCGAAATAGCGTGCATCTGCTGGATCGAATGTCACTGAAACCGTCTGCCCGACTTCGGACGCCGGGCCTCGACCGCCCTGGACGACTAAGGAAATACCGGGTTGAAGTTGCCCGTAGAGATAGGTCGCACCACCCAGGAATTCCGTAAAGTCGATGGTGAGCGTCAGTCCTTGCTCATTGTCGCGGGTCTGGCGCAGATGCTCCGGGCGTATGCCTAATTGCAGTTCGCCACTCACCGGCAGGCCGGCAGGCGCGGCGAATGGCAGGCGCTGGCCACCGATCACAATTGACCCGGCCTCGCAGCTCGCCGGCAGCACGTTCATCTTGGGGCTGCCGATGAAGCCGGCTACGAACAGGTTGTCGGGGTCGTTGTAAAGGTCGAACGGGGAGCCGATCTGTTCGATGCGACCAGCCCGGAGGACGACGATCTTGTCAGCCAGTGTCATGGCTTCGGTCTGGTCGTGCGTGACATAGATCATCGTGTTGCCGAGTTGCTTGTGGAGCCGGGCAATCTCGATACGCATGCCGACCCGCAATTCTGCATCGAGGTTGGACAGCGGTTCGTCGAACAGGAATACCTTCGGGTCGCGCACGATGGCCCGGCCGATGGCGACGCGCTGACGCTGGCCACCGGAGAGCTGGCCTGGACGGCGATCGAGTAGAGGGGAGAGATGCAGAATTTCGGCTGCCGCCTGCACCATGTCATCGACTTCCTTCTTCGGCCGATGCGCCATGCGCAAGCCGAATCCCATGTTCTGGGCGACGGTCATGTGCGGATAGAGTGCATAGGACTGGAACACCATGGCGATGCCGCGATCCGAGGGATCGGCATCGGTAACATCGCGCCCACCGATGAGGATATCGCCCCGGCTTGTCTCCTCAAGTCCGGCGATCAGCCGCAGCAGCGTAGACTTTCCACAGCCGGACGGTCCAACGAATACGACGAACTCGCCAGCCGCGATGGAAAGGTCGATGTCGTGAATGACATCGACTGCGCCGAAGCTCTTCGAAACGCCTTTCAGTTCAACGCCGCTCGTCTGCGCCGAGAGCGGCGATGTCACCCTTGTGTCTATCACAGTCATTGAGCGCCCTCCGTCCGGATCCAGACCAGCATCTCTCCCGCTGCGCGATTGTCCCACACATGATACGGCACCGCACGGATCTCTGTTTCCTCCCGGCGCGGCGTTTCCGTCGTGTAGAGTTGTCCGCCAGAGGTCACTTCCCGCAATCCGGTCGTTACAAGCGCCGGGATACCACCAAGCGCGGTGACGGGTTCGCAACGGAAGCTGCTTTTCGGCTGCAGCAACAGGGAGTTTAGGTCATCCCCATTGTCGACGCCCTCAAGGCAATAGACCAGCGGACCGCGCTGGAGGGTGACACGCCCCTGATCGATGCCTGCCTTCGGGTGTGCGTGAAGCCGCTGCACCGGCATATCGAGATGTAGCTCCACCACATCTCCAGACTGCCAGCGGCGGGACA
This sequence comes from Agrobacterium burrii, assembly GCF_017313405.1. Lineage (NCBI taxonomy): Bacteria > Pseudomonadati > Pseudomonadota > Alphaproteobacteria > Hyphomicrobiales > Rhizobiaceae > Agrobacterium > Agrobacterium burrii. Next base: position 270,615 of record NZ_JAFLNA010000007.1, on the reverse strand, counting down.
GTCTCGCATATCCCTTCTGCTCAACAGCGGCACGGTCCACCGCCTCGCCGTTGACACGGATCGTCGCGCCCGGTGACCAGGCCGGTAGGCGCAGGGAAAGCGTGAACTCGGCCGGCTGCTGCGGCTCCAGTGTCAACCGGATTGCGCCATCCAGGGGGTAGGCGGTTTCCTGACGGATCCGAACAGCCGTTCCTGCCGTCTCCAGATCGGCAATGCCCTCGCAGTAAAGGTGCACGGCGATCTCGTCCTTAGCCTCGCCATACATGAAGGTCCCGACCGACGCCACCAGCCGGGCGATGTTCGGCGGGCAGCAGGGGCAGCGGTGCCAGGTCCAGCGATGATGCTTGCCGCGGCTTTCCAGAGGATTGTCATAGAAGAACTGGGTGCCGTCGATTGAGAGACCGACCAACGCGCCGTTGTAGAGCGCCCGCTCCATCACGTCGGCATATGTGCGATCGGCCCCCAGTCCCAGCATGCGGTTGGCCCAGAAGACCAGCGCCACGGCCGCGCATGTCTCTGCATAAGCAGTTTCGTTTGGCAGGTCATAATCGAAGGTCAGTCCCTCATTGTGGGCGGAAGGGCCGAACCCACCCGTGACATAGAGGTTCTTTTCCGTAAGGTTAGCCCAGATTGCCTCCAGCGCCGGTTTCAGACTGTCGTCACCAAACTCGGTCGAAACATCGGCCATCCCAGAATATAGATAAGCGGCACGCACGGCATGGCCGACCACATGGCGCTGTTCGCGCACCGGCACATGGCTCTGCGAGTACTCGTAGGTCGCAAAGTGATAGTCGGCCGGATCTCGGCCGCGCGCGCGGGCTTCCCGGTCGTAATAGTGCTCGCCATCAGGCCGTTGGCCACGCTCGTTGACGAAGAAGCGGGCAAGGTCGAGATAGCGTTGCTCGCCGGTGGCGCGACCGAGCTTGACGAGTGCAAGCTCGATTTCAGGATGTCCGCAATAGCCTGGTTGCTGGTCTTCTCCGGGGCCGAAGATCGTGGCGATATGATCGGCGTAGCGCGCCATGATATCCAGGAACTTGCGCTTGCCGGTGACATGATAATAAGCAACGGCGCCCTCCATCAGGTGGCCTGCGTCATAGAGCTCATGACAATCGCGCAGGTTTGTCCAGCGCTTGCCGGGCTCGATCCGCTGGTACCAGGAATTCAGGTAGCCATTCTCGTCCTGTAGTCGTCCATAGGCATCGACGATCTCGTCGATCCGAGCCTCGAGCGCGGCATCCGGCTTGTGTAGCAGCCCGTAGGCGGCCGCCTCGATGCTCTTGCCGAAATCGGAATCCCAGAACATCTGGGTGCTGACGGTATCGTTGCCCTGCTGGTAGGGAATGCGTAGCCCGGGGTTCGGCCGGTCCGGATCGACCTGGTCCAGCATGCCCGCTTCGATGCAGCGGTCGAGCAGGGTGTGGGCGGTGGCGGTGGCGATGGTTTCGATGCGGGGTCCGAAGAAGCCGCCGACGCGCACCTGATGGACGGCCGGTGGGCGAAATTTAGCATTCTGGCGGATCGTGTCGGCGGCAGAAGAAGGCATGCTCATGATGTGGGTCCTCTGTTGGATCGGTGGTGCGCCTACTTCACCGCGCCGGCCGTCAGGCCGCGGATGTAGTAGCGTTGGAGAGCGAGAAAGAGCAGCAGGCAGGGGATCATCATCACGGTGACGCCGGCCTGCACGGCACCCCAGTCGACGGAGCCGTAACGGCCAGAGCGGACGGCCGTGACGAGCACCGGAAGCGTATAACGGTCCTGGTCGGTCAACAGCACCAGCGCCGCCAGAAATTCGTTCCAGGCGTTGAGGAAGGCAAAAAGGCCAACAGAAACGACGGCCGGGAACACCAGCGGCCCCATGACATAGACCAGCGCCCGCAGTCCCTTCACGCCGTCGATGCGCGCCGCCTCCTCGATCTCTTTGGGCACCGCGTCGAAGGCATTGCGCATCATGAAGACGGAGAAGGGCAGTTGTAGCGTGACATAGATCAGGACAAGACCGCTCAGCGTATTCTGCAGCCCGAGCTTTGCGAGGATCAGGAACAGCGGCGTCAGGATGGATTGAAACGGCACCATGATTGTTGACAGAATGAGAACGAAGGCCACCGCCTTGAACGGAAAGCGGAAGCGTGAAAATCCGTAACCGGCAAAGACCGAGACTACGACGGTGAGAACTGCCGTAGCCACAGCGACGAAGAGGCTGTTGCCAGCGTAATGCAGAATGCCGGTGCCGAAATCTTCGAGTCGCCCGTAATTCCCGAAGCCAAGGCCCTGGATCGAGAGCAGTCCGTTTCCCGCCATCGCGGGCGGGCGGAAAGACGCTAGGAGCACGAGCGCAATCGGGGCCAGAAACAGCAGCGCGACAAGCAGACAGGTGACGTGAAACAACACCTTGTACAGTCGGGCATTGGCGCGTCTGCGTGCTGGTGCAGGCGTTGCTGAGGAAAGCGTGGCAGTCATCGTCATCGCGCGGCCTCCTTTTCACGCAGCAGTCGCAACTGGATCACGCTGAGCACCACCAGAATGGCAAGCAGGACCATTGACAACGCTGCACCATAACCGAGACGGAAGGACACAAAGGACTGGCTGAAAATCCAATACACCGCAGTGATCGTCTTGTTCTGCGGTCCGCCCGCGAGAATGATGTAAAATTGGTCAAAGGCGAGCATGGAGCCGGAAACGCAAAGAATAAGCGCAAGGGCAAAGGGACGGCGCACGAGCGGCAGCGTAATGAAGCGGAACCGCTGAAGCGCATTCGCGCCGTCGATCCGGGCGGCTTCCGTGAAGTCGGCCGGAATGGATTGCAGCCCGCTCATGAGGATGACCATGTAGAAGCCCGCCATCTTCCAGATCACCATTGCGGTGACCGACCAGAATGCGGGTGCGAAGGTGGCGAGAATGTTCAGGCGACCGTCCGTCAGTCCCAGCGCCTCGGCGAGCGGCGAAAAAAGTCCGCTATCGACATTTGACAACCAGCTCCACAACAGGCTTGCCGACGCGAAGCCGATCACCACGGGCAGAAAAAACGCGGTACGATAGAAGCCGGCGAAGGGGCGCGGTTTTTCAACCAAAAGGGCGAGCGCAAACCCCACCAACATGAGCCCGATCGTGGCCGCGATGGTGTAGCGGATGGTGAAGGCGAGCGCGTTCCAGAAATTGATGTCATTCCAGAGCGCCTTGTAGTTGGCAAAGCCGATCCAGCGTGGCAGGCCGATCAGCGGCCAGTTGTGCAGCGACATCCAGGCGGTCATGCCAAGAGGCACCAGGAAGAAGACGAGGACCAGTGCCAGTGCGGGGGCCACGTAGAGAAGTCCCATCCAGTCGCGACGCGGCTTGCGCATTGGGCGCAGAGAGGCATTGGGCGCGCCGCTTGACGTCGCCGTGGTGTTGACTGACATTGGTCTAGTCCTCCGCTGGTGTCCGGGAGGCGGAGCCTCGCGGCTCCGCCACTCAAGGTTTGAGCCCTCAGGGCGCGGTGTCGACGATCGATTGCATGGCGCTTTGCGCAGTCTGGATTGCCGGTTCGATCGCATCCGGTCCACCGAAGAAGGCCGTGTTCAGCATGGTGATCCAAGGGCCGTTGGCGGAGTTAATCAGATCGTTGAAGACCGTGGAATAGGGCGTCCGGCCCTTCGCCATCGCGTCGGCAGCAATCAGATAGCGTGAATCGAGACCCGCCAACGCCTCTTTGGCGATGTCGCTGCGGATCGGTAGTGAACCGTTGCGGGCAAGCAGCTTCTGGCCATCGAGCGAATAGGAAAACTCGAGGAACGCCTTCACCGCCTCCATCTTCTTCGTGCCCTTAGAGACGACGAAATTGTCGCCGCCCGCAAAGGAGGAGGATCCGCCATCCTTGCCGGGAAGGGGGGCGACGCCGTATTCGAGATCTGGGCTTTGTGAATTGAGCGCGCCGATGGCGAAGGAACCGGATGGCGTAATGCCGATCTTGCCGGTGGCGAAGGCGGAGAAGAAATTGGCGCCGGTGTCCGTCTGGGCGCCGGCGGGGATGAGCTTGTCCTTTGCCATGCCTTGATAGAAGGCGATCGCATCCCGCATCTGTGGCGTATCCAGCGTCACTTTGCGGCCATCAGCGGAGAAGATGTCGCCGCCCGACGCCCATATTAGCGGCGTGAAGGTGAAGATGTTGCAGCCGCCGCAGTTGCCGGAGAAATAGAAGCCTTTAATGTCTCCGCCGAGTGCATTGACCTTTTCCGCGTCAGCGCGGATTTCCGACCAGGTCGCTGGCCCCTTGTCCGGGTCGAGACCCGCCTGCTTGAACAGCTTCTTATTCCAGATGAGCACCGAACCGTCGGCAGAGAACGGTACGCCGTAGATGCGGTCGTTGTAGGTCCCGACGGACATATGCGCCTTCGACAGCGCGTCGAAATAGGGCAGCGACTTTACGAAATCGGTAAGGTCTTCCAATTGTCCTGCCGAGGCGAAGGCCGGTGTGTAGATCAGGTCGAGCGACAGGGCATCCGGTGCCGTTCCGCCTGCCGCTGCGATGGCGTATTTCTGCACTAGTTCATTGACCGGCACAATCTGCAGATCCGCGTGATGCTCCTTCTGGCTGTTGTTGAAGGCATCAACAAGCTTCGGCATGAAAGTAGAGCTGTCGGATCGCGTCCAGAGCGTGAACGTGTCCGCGCTGGCGGATAAAGGCAGCGCAAGTGCAGCTGCGACGAGGCCGCTGAGACCCAAAATCCATTTGTGCATTCCATTCCCCTCCCAATTTTGCACCCAGTTTCGAGTGCGGTTGAATTCTAGTCTGCCGACGGCGCCTCCGAGCCGCAGGATTTCCGCACCTTTAAACGACAGGGCAAGCGCCGCCGTCCGGCCTCCACCGGCTTGCCGTCGATAAGGTCCAGAAGCGTCAAGCCGGCCTGACGACCGAGTTCCTTCAGCGCCATGTCCACCGTGGTTAGCGGCGGACGCGTCGCCGTTGCAAAGATTTCCCAGTTGTCGAAGCCGACGACAGCGATGTCTTCCGGCACCCGGATCCCGGCAAGCGTCAGGGCGTCGATCAGGCCGCGGGCGATCTGGTCGTTGCCACAAAACACAGCATCGGGCCGCCCCGCTTTAAGATCGGCAATCAGTCGCTGTCCGCTTTCATAGCCGAAACCTTCCGACCACTCACCGGACAGCGCCGCTCCAAAGCAGGGGAGAGCTGCTTCGGAAAGCGCGCGCAGCCAGCCCTTTTCCCGCAGGCCGACGGCACCGAAGCTGCGCGGACCCGTCACATGGGCAATGCGCTTGCGACCGAGGCTGACGAGATGAGCGACGGCCGCATGGGCACCTCCCTCATCGTCCGGCACGAAACCGATCGCGCCTGACGGAGAGGCGGCGTTGACGTAGACGACAGGCATGTGGACAGCCGGGAGGTCGACCGGCAGCACCCGGTCGATGCGCTTTCCGGAAACGACCAGCCCGTCGACGCGCTTGTCCTCCATCGCGTCCAAATTGCGCCGCACACGCTCCGGGTCGTCGTCAATGGCGCACAGGAAGACCGAAACCCCGCGATCGGCCATAGCGGCCGACAGGCCTGCGGCGATCGGCAAGGTAAAGCGGCCATATGTGTCGTTGGTGAGAAGACCAAGGGTAAATGAGCGCTGGTGGACCAGCGCACGCGCCATTGCATTCGGCCGAAATCCCAGTTTTTGTGCAATGCCCTGGATGCGCTCGCGCGTTTCAAATGTCATGCGCCCGCGCTCGTTCAACGCCTTCGAGGCCGTCGATACCGAAACGCCTGCGGCAAGAGCAACGTCTTTGATCGTCGTGCGCTGAGCGATCTGCGATCGATCTATTGTTTCGGTATTCACGACGTCACCATTAACCATGCCTACCCCCGGATCACCATCGTCGCTAATTGAGAAAACGTTTTCTCATTAAAGAGAAACCGATTTCTCACATTGTGTCAATAGGCCATATGATATCTATTATTTATCTTGATACTCACAGGTTGAAAGCGTGCCACACCGAAGGATTGAGGCTTTGCCCGGGCACAGCAGAGAAATTTTTCGGGACGCCTCGTGCGAACACGCGTGTCTATCCCCGCAGGAATTCGATCCAAGTTTTTATTTCAGGTAGATCCGCCCAGACTAGGTGGTTTTTTGGACTTCGTTCATCCGAGAAGCATGTCGCCAGTTCGAATTCCTTCAAGGCGGTAGACTCAGGTTCGACTTTTTCTGACGAGATCTTTCGGCGTAAAACCGAATCGGCGCTTGAACGCCGTAGAGAAATTGGCAGGCTCGCTGTACCCGGCGATTATGCTGGCTTCCGAGACATTCACTTCGCCCGTCGTCAAGAGTCCGTACGCACGGTCAAGGCGAAGATATCGGATGTAGCCAAAGACGCTCTTCTGCTCTGATTGCTTGAACAACCGCTGCAAGACACTGGCACTTGTACCTGCCTGGCGCGCAATTTCATCGACGGTCAAGTCTTCCGTCATTCGTACGGCAATAAGATCTTTCGCCCTCGTAAGCCTGATCAAATCCCGTCGCGACAACACTGCCGAAGTGTTGCTCCGGAGGTCAACACGCATCGTTGCGGAGATCGTTTCGGAGACAATATCGACCGCTCGGCCCTCCAGAAAAAGATTGTGCAAACTCGGTACCAGGGGAGATGGTGCAAAAATCGATGAGATTGCGTCAGTCAGTCTGGATGAAAGACCCCACTGATGAGCTGCCAGGTTATCGCTTAATAAACGTGCAGCCATCGTGGCATTGCACAGTTCCTGCAGACCTTCGACGTTCAGCCACTCCGTCGTCGCCGAAATCACGAGATGTCGAAGTCGCTGCGAGTCGGCGGTAGATCGCTTAAAGGGCTGGTCTTCGACATTCATTATCGCGGTGCCCTGATGTGATTGCGAACCTCTGAACGTAAAGGGTTGGTCACCAATTTTGATGTCTGCCGCGCCTTCCAGGAAGAATATGCAGGACAGGCCCTCCTGGACACTGGATGTGGCTGTGAACGGGCGCTTCTCGATCGCATCACTGACGTGGATGGAAAGACCTTTCCGAAGTTCCTGATGAAGAAAATTGCCGCTGATCAGCGTGTCTTCAAGAGACAGTCTGTCGTCAGGGCTTTCAAGGCCAAAGCCCGTGCCTTGCATCAGATCTTGCACGCGAATTTCACGACTAGGGAACGAGTTTGGTTGTCTTGGTGACAATACGGGGCCGAGATCCATCGAAACTCCTTCGCAATACTCGTGAATGTGTCAAATTCCCCGATCTTCATCAGTCTAACGGAATGACAAAGGTTTTCGACGCGTGCGCACAAGTTGCGGCGTTGAGCCGAGGTTAGATATTGCCTATGAATAAGTTAACTTGACAGGTCAAGTCAAGTTTGCGGCAATGGCGGGGCAAACTATCGTGACACATCCAGGCATCACTTTTCCATCTTCCAGAAAATCCCGAACGAGCATTGTTCTGCCGAGATTACGATACCTTTTGGCCACCACGATTGTTGCGGGGCTCCCGTTCTCCATGGCAACGGGAGCGATGTCTCAGGATATTTCTCGCACCGCTCGTGTAGAAAACGAGACAGCTTCAGGTGCCTCGGGTGCAACTGTCCTGCAGACTATCGTTGTTAGCGGGTCAGACAGTCGACCGCGTGGTCCGGAAGGCGGTATCGTCGCCAAGGTCAGTCGTAGTGCCTCAAAGACGGACACCACCCTGTTGGAGACCCCGCAAGCCGTCAGCATTGTCACGCGTCAGCAGATGGATCTGCAAAGCGCAAACACCGTCCCGGAGGGATTGCGTTACACACCCGGCGTTCTTTCCGATCCTAACGGTTACGACATCCGCTACGACTGGCTCTCTGTCCGAGGCTTTGACACCTACGGCACGATCTGGCTGGACGGACTGGTTCTGCCGGGCGATGCAACAAACTACGCGACGCCGAGCGTCAACCCCTTCGCCCTGGAACGCGTCGAGGTGCTCAAGGGTCCTGCATCCGTACTTTACGGGCGCGCCATACCAGGCGGGCTCGTCAACGAAGTGAGTAAGCGACCTCAAACAACGCCTCGAAGCGAGATATCGATCGGGACCTCATCGTTTGGTGGCGTGCAGACATCCTTTGATTTTACGGGACCTCTCGGGGAAGGCTCTGACTGGAGCTACCGCCTGCTAGGCCAAGCAAGGAACTTGCACACCCAGATTGATCATGAACGAGATCGCCAGGGAATGCTTGCTCCGAGCCTGACCTGGTCTCCCTCCGATGCGACCTCACTAACGCTGTACGGCTATTATCAGAAAGATAAGCCGATCTTCAGTCCGCGCTTCTATCCGGCTGTTGGGACTTTACTGCCAAACCCGCTTGGGCAAATCCCACGCGACATTTTCCTCGGCGACCCTGATACCGGCTCATTCGAGCGCGACTTCTTCGCTCTGGGCTATGAGTTTTCACAGGAGATCAACGAGACGTTCACCATCCGTCAGAACCTTCGTTACGGCAAATCTGACCAGGACATGTTCCTGGTGCTCGTCAATCCGGCCTTCGCATACCAGCCCGATGGTCACACTTTGAACAGGGCAACGGCGATATCTGATGACTGGGTATCCAGCTTCAATGTCGACACCCAACTCGAGGCGAAGTTTGAAACCGGTGTGTTGGATCATACGACATTGTTCGGCGTGGATTATCTGAAAGCAAAATCCAGCACGAACTTTGGCAATACCGGCCCCGGTGCCGTTGTCCCCCCGCTGGATTATTTAAACCCAGTATACGGAGGAGGAGGGTTCCCGGTGCCATCGTTTCAGCGCTCAGGGCTGCAGAGCCAGGAACAAACAGGATTCTACGTTCAGGATCAGATCAAATATGACCGCTGGGTCGGCACTTTTGGCCTGCGCTATGATCTCTCGGATGTCGAAAGTAGAAACCGGATGACCGCTAATCCATCCGTTTCGACGCGCGACAGGGAACTGACGGGGCGAGCGGGCCTGACTTATCTCTTCGATAATGGCTTGGCTCCCTATGTAAGCTATTCGACGTCGTTTTTGCCAACCCTTGGGACGGATGCTGCCGGGAAGCCGTTCGATGCCCAGACCGCTGATCAGTTTGAAGTTGGTGTGAAATATGAGCCACCAGGCGGCTCCGGTTTGGTGACCGTGTCACTCTTCAACTTAACTTTGGATAACGCGCTGACACCAGACCCCAATGATGTCTTCCTCTCTGTGCAAGGCGGCAAGCAGAGAGTGCGTGGTATGGAGATCGAGGGCAAATATGAGTTGACGCCGGAATTTGATCTCCTTGCATCCTATGCCTACTCCGATTCCGAAGTCGTCCGGTCCAACAATGCAGTGGAACTTGGCCGAGAGGTCCTTAACCTGCCCGAACATCAGGGCAGTTTGTGGTTGAATTATCATCCGAGCACGATCGAAGGTCTCTCACTGACGGCCGGTGTTCGGGCGCTTTCATCATATCAAACCGACACAACCTATCTTGCGGACCTCCGCATCCCCGGCCGCGCACTTGTCGATGTCGGCGCTCAGTTCGATTTTGGTGCTGTGAAACCGGAATTTAGAGGAACCACCCTCAGGCTGAATGTGACCAATCTCTTCGATGAGACCTACGTTTCTCATTGCCGCAACATCACTGGTGGTAGCTGCAATTACGGGGCAGGACGGGCCGTGACGGCAACGCTGAAATACACGTGGTGAGTATTAGATCGCGGATGCGCACAGCGTTGGTATATCTCGGGATGCTATTAATTCCGGCCCTTGCATCGTGGCTTGCCAAAACAGACCGAGCGTACGCAGAAATCATAATGGTCGACGCAGTCGGTCGCCCGGTCAAGCTTGCCGCGCCCGCAAAACGCATCGTCACGAACGAAAGCTTGTTGTTGGTGACCTTGGCACTGCTCGACGATGACCCGGTTAGCAGACTTGCCGGCTGGGCCGCGCCACAGCGCCTGGATAAGGGGATCTACAACGCTTTTCAGAGGAAGTTTCCCGCGATTGATCGGATTCCGATGGTGGGAGGCGTTATTCCGTCCACTTCGTCGGTCGAGAGCATACTGAGCGCGCAACCGGATCTTTTCGTCGTCAGCCTCTGGGAACCTGGCTGGCGAGAGATTACCGATAAGCTGGAGCGTGCCGGTGTGTCTGTCCTTTTCCTCGATAGTCCGCAGACGTCGTCAACGGGGCCAGCGGAGGCGACCGCACGGAGCGTCAAGCTTCTTGGGCAAGCCATCGATCGGAATGAAAAAGCAAACGACTTCGCAAACCTGGTCCTTTCTCACTATCAAAAAGTCGCGTCTCATCTTTCCGCGGGGTCGAAGCGGCCGTCTGTCCTCGTCGACGCACATGCTGGTGGTCAGTGCTGTTCGGTTCCCGGAGCGGCGAATAGATTGACAGAACTGGTCGCCCTGGCAGGTGGCCACAGCGTCGGTTCGGACATAGTCCCGGGATATAGTGGTCAACTCAGCATGGAGGCTGTGCTCGGTATCGATCCGCAGATCTATATCGGGACCGGCGGAGCGCATCTTGCGTCACAAGGTGGCTTGGTGCTCGGCGGCGGTTATGACACCCCAACCGCGCGCGCTTCCCTGACCAATGTTCTTTCCCTCGACTTGCGCTCGGAACTTTCGGCTGTCCAAAATGGCCGAGCCTTTGCCGTCTCACATCAATTGGCGATATCGGAATTGAGTGTCCTTGTCCTTGAAACATTTGCAAAATGGATCCATCCGGATCTCCAATCAGAGATCGATCCTGATCAAACGCTTGCCGAAATCAATAGGCGTTTCATGGCCGTGCCCCTCGACGGTACGTTTTGGATATCCGTCGATGACGGTCGATTTAAAAAGAAAGATCAAGAGTGACTAACTCCTTGCTACATACCGGTTTGCAACCCGATCCCGGTTCTCATGCGCCTCCTAGCGCGCGAGCTGCGGTTGAGCTGGATAATGCCGATGAGGTGGTTTCGGCTATTTGCGACCACATGGTAGAGCATGGTGCCGTCATCGAACGGAATTCAAATTGCTGGTCTTTTCGATTTCCAAATGCGCTGGCGACCTTCACGAATGAAGGGCGCGTTACGTCTGTCGAGGTATCCGCAGATGACCTGGAAGGCCTGTACTACATCCGTTTGTCGGTTGCCTCGCATCTGATGGAGTTCGGTCCTGCGAACCTGGAGCTTGAATGGAAGGGGCACGGTGACACGCTCGTTCGCCCCCCGAATTTCCAGAAATTCACTGTTGAATCGATAAGACAGATCACGCCCCGTACGCGCCGGATTACGTTTTCAGCTGAAGATGTTTCGAAATTCATTTCGATGGATGCACTTCATCTCAACCTGATCTTGCAGGAAAACACCTCTGACGACCCCCAATGGCCCACAGTCGGAGCAAACGGCCTGATCGCATGGGACGAGACCAAGCCTCGACCATCTATGAGAAAATACACGGTCCGCTCTCTGGATATCGATCAGGGCACTTTAGACATCGATTTCGTCCTTCATGCCGACTCGGGACCGGGCTCGAAGTTCGCTGAAGATGCTGTCGTCTCTGATGTCGTCGGCGCACTTGGCCCAGGTGGTGGTGGCCTTGTGGAAGCAGACCGGTATTTTTTTGCCGGCGATGAAACGGCGCTTCCGGCGATCGCCCGAATGCTTGAACAGCTTTCCGAGACGGCTTCTGCAACTGTCATCATCGAGGTTTCAGATAAGCTCGAAATCCAGAACCTCTGTTCTCGCGCCCGACTTGAGACAAGTTGGATTTTGCGTGAGGACGGTGCGCTCGGGAACAGTTTGGAATTTGTACGGCTGGTGACAAACATTGACATTCCTGACGACGACCGTCGAACTTACCTCTGGGTGGGGTGTGAGTTTCAGTCGGCGCAAACGATCCGAAAAGCCCTTCGTTCTTCTCCGAGAATCGCCAAGAAGGATCAACTTGTGGTGTCTTACTGGCGGTCGGGGCACGCCGACGATGGATAGAGCGAGATCAGATGATCCCAATGCTTAGACAAGCTTGGGAAATCCAAGTCCTTAGTCGGCTGGGCTTCAGTTTGATCTGCTGTTATCGGGTATCTCTATTAAATCAAGTTCTTCTGGCGGGATTGGTTCGAAATCAGGCAAATCTCAGCGCTCGCGCCAATGTAGCCAACCAGTGGCACGACATTCGGGCCACCAATCTCTTGACGGTAGAGATTATCTATATCGTCAGCTCGCTTCGTCTCAGGCTTCATTCCTGAAACCCAACGCCGGACCGGCTCAACCGGTCGCATAGCCGGTAATGTTTTGAGATAATCGCGCTGGCTTAGACCAGTGCCTAATCATGATCAAGGGTCATAGGAACGTAGGTAGGATGACTATCGATTGTCGAGGACGGCTTGACGCAGACAAGATCCACGGTCGCTCCTTACGTCTTGTGAATTTTGGTGGTGTAACCGTAGTCAAAGCTTTGGTAATCTTTAGGTGGTAAAGGAATGACACCGGCGTCCCTAACCCGGCCCCTTGATCCGTCGAGCTATGTTTGTATTGCGTTCGGCTCGACGGCCTCACTGTTCTAACAGCCGTTTTTTGACGCCGAGATCACGGTCGTTTTGAAACGAAGGATGCGGTTGCCGGACCCGAAGGGACTTTTGCCATAATGGTCTAAAAGACAATCTTGCGACCGCCTTTCGAGTAAGTTTCGTGCTAACGTTGACAGTTCACGGTCCATCGCTCCCCACAATGGTAGCTGATCACGGGGCGAAGTGCTTTCAAAATTAGTTTATACACACTCGCTACCATGCCCAACCAACGTCGCATGAAGTGTTTAGATCACGTTCAACAGTCCAAAATCTGTTCGGCAGCGGTAATCTATATCCAAACACCGACGAAGGGCCGGGGAGGGTCAGGAGGCATTATCTGCGACGGCGTACTTTCTTCTCAACCCGTTTACTGACTCCTCAAAGAGCATCTGCGAATAATCGTTATGTGTTACGCCACGTTGGAGGTCCTCTTTCGTCAATTCATCCACGAAAGCACCATCCTTCATCACCAGCACGCGGTCGCACATGTGGGCGATCACGGAAAGATCGTGGCTGACGAGCACATAGGTCAATGTTCGCTGATCCCTCAAGTCGCACAGAAGATTGAGAACTTCTGCCTGTACTGAAACATCAAGCGCAGACGTCGGCTCATCCAAAAGCAAAATCGCAGGTTCCAACATCAAAGCCCTGGCAATCGCGACACGCTGGCGCTGCCCTCCAGAAAGCTGATGTGGAAAGCGCTCGGAGAAGCTGGTTGGCAGGCCAACCTGCTCCAATGCACCTGCAACTCTGTCCCAGCCAGCGCCCTTTTTCATGGCGCGAATGGGTTCTGCCAAAACCCTTTCAATCCGGTGACGCGGATGAATGGAGCCGTAGGGGTCTTGGAAAACCATCTGTGCCAGCAGTAATTGTTCCTTGCTACGTTCCCGATCGACTGGCGTTCCCGCAAGGGAGATCGTTCCCTGCCAGTGACGGTCCAACCCCGCTAAAGAGCGAAGTACAGTGGATTTTCCGCAGCCCGATTCTCCAACGATGCCCAATGTCTCGCCCTTCTTTACGGAGAAGGACACCGATTTAACAACTTGCTTGCGAGCTTTGCCCTGAGCGAAAGACACCGACAGGTCCTTAACCTCAATCATGACAGGCTCCCTGCTGCATTTATGGCTTGGCGATCCAGAACCTGTAAGCGGGAAACAGGATGTTTGGGATCTGGCATGGCGGCAATCAGCCCACGCGTGTAGGGATGCTTCGCTTCGTCAACGCTGCTGAGCGTTTCGATAACCTGTCCCTGATACATGACGAGAATTTTTTCGCAAAAGGATGCGACCATGCGAATGTCGTGGCTGATGAGCAGAAGTGCCGAATTATTTTCCCGCACAAGTTCGTCGAGAAGCCTCAGGACATCGCCTCTGACGCTGACATCCAACGCCGATGTTGGCTCATCGGCGATGACAAGACGCGGCTTGGCCAGCAGCATCATTGCAATCATGACCCGTTGACCCATACCACCGGAAATCTGGTGCGGGTACAGCTCCATAGTGCGTTCAACATCTGCGATACGGACTTTTCCGAGCATTTCAGCGGCAAGTTCAAAAGCGCGTTTCTTGCCAATCTTCTGGTGCAGAAGAGCAGCCTCCGCGACCTGCTTGCCGACTTTGATGACTGGGTTAAGGGAGTAACGCGGATCCTGCATAATCAGTGCGAGGCGGTTGCCACGAAGGCCGCGCATTGCTTTTTCACTACGGCTGAGAAGTGGCCCAGCTTCGAAATCGAGCATTGTGGCGTCAACGCGGGCAGAGGGCGGCAAAAGCCGCATGATCGCGCGCCCGAGCGTAGATTTACCGGAGCCAGATTCACCAACAATGCCGACCCGTTCTGCGCCGAGATCAAAGCTCACATTTCGCACGGCCGGAACTTCTGCCCTCCCGAAACGGACCGATAAATCCCTGACTTTGAGAATGGGTTGACTATCGAGCATGGCGTGGATCCAAAATATCGCGAAGCGTATCTCCAACAAGGTTGAACGCTAGGCTGGTGACGAGAATGGCGATGCCTGGCATGACGGCAACCCACCAGTTATCGAGCATGAATTTGCGTCCGTTGGAGATCATCGCACCCCACTCGGGTTCCGGGGGTTGTGCTCCCAAACCAAGGAAACCAAGCGCTGCCGCCGTAAGAATGACGCCCGCCATGCTGAGAGTTAGCCGCACGACAACAGACGGAATGCACATCGGTGCGATGTACAGCAGCAGTAGTCTGGTACCTGAGGCCCCGTAAAGTCTGGCAGCAGCCACATAATCCGTGTTGCGTACAATCAAGGTTTCAGCGCGAGCCAATCGCGCGATCGGCGGCCATCCCGTCAAAGAAATGGCGATAATGGCGGTGTTGAGGCCTGCGCCAAGGGCTGCGGCAAAGGCCAGTGCGAGGATCAATGAGGGAAAGCTAAGGACAATGTCTGTCGCTCTCATCAAGAATGCATCGGTTCGTCCCCCGACGAAGCCAGCCACAATGCCAATTAAAAGGCCAATAGGGCCGACGATTAGCGAGACGGCGAGGACCGTTTGGATGGTGATGCGAGTACCATAGATAAGGCGCGAAAGAATATCGCGTCCGAACTCATCTGTTCCAGCCCAATGGGCGAAACTCGGCGGTTGTAGCGCCTGCGAAAGATTTTGCGAGGTCGCACTGTAAGGCGCAATCCACGGGGCAAGAATGGCGACGATGACCAGCAAAAGCAGAACGGCAAAACCGAACATGCCCAGAGGTTCATCGGCCAGCTTTTTGAAAAAGCTTTTGAAGCTGCCAGTGGCCCGGCCAAGAGCACCCGATGCTTGGGGGCGGGCTGCCAGGGTTTGACTCGTGTTCATGTCGTGGCCTCTCTCGTGCGGGGATCGAAAACCAGATATGCCAGATCGGAAAGGAAATTCAGCATCATGAAGATCAATCCAATGATAAGCGTCCCTGCCAAAACGGCGTTCATGTCACCGTTCATCAAGGCGTTTGTCATGTATTGACCGATGCCGGGCCATGAAAATACGATCTCTGTCACAACCGCACCTTCAAGCAAGCCGCCATAGGAAATCGCCAAAACGGTTATGAGCTGCACGGCGATGTTCGGCAAAAGATGGCGCGTTACGATGCGCATACTGGATGCGCCTTTGGCCCGTGCGGCCACGACATAGTCCTGATTTAACTGCTCCAGAGTGAAGCTGCGTGTCATGCGAGTGATGTACGCCATCGCCGAATACGCAAGAATACACGCGGGGAGAATAATATGGTGAACTGCGTTCCAGAACACCTCCGTGTCGCCAGCCATGAGACTGTCGATCAAAAGCAGGCCGGTTTTGGGCTCGACAAGGCCTTCCAGGTAGACATCCACGCGTCCCGGACTGCCAGCCCATTGAAGGCCTGCATAAAAAATCACTAAACCCACGATGCCGAACCAGAAAACTGGAATAGAATGGCCAACGAGCGAGATGACCCGCGTAAATTTGTCGAACCAGCTATCGCGAAAGAAAGCTGCCGTCATACCTAGCGGGACACCTAGCAGCGTCGATATGACAACCGCCAAAGTTGCGAGTTCCAAGGTTGCTGGAAACGCATTCTTGAGATCTTCAGTGACAGGGTTGCCTGTCAGGATCGCTGTCCCGAGATCTCCTTGAAACAGGGAGGTCATGTACAACCAGAACTGATGATAAAGCGGTAGATCCAGACCCAACCGCTCCCGCATCGCCTGATAGGCCGTGGGATCCGCCAGTTCGCCAACGATCGCACCAACAGGATCAGTCGGCAAGATGCGACCGATCACGAAGGTGACGACGAGTAGAACGAACAGGCTCAAAAGCAGATGCCCGATCCGTCTAGCAAGCTCTATGAGTGTAAATTCTTTCATGTGCGCAATGGCCTGGTTATGGAGCGTCGGATTTCGTAACGCCTTCAATGCGGGTCAAAGACCATGGATGGCCGCTGTAACCCTTCAATCGATTGCTCAAGACGATGGGTTCGAACCGTTCAAACATCGGCAACACAGCAGGTTTGAGTTCAAGGAACTTTTCTTGAATCTGTTTGATGAGCTCCATGCGCTTGGCGTCATCCCTTTCGCTGTTTGCCTGCTCGCGTAGCGCATTCAGCTCAGGAATGTCCCAGGCAGAGCGCCAGACAAAATTGCCAGCGTTGTTGGCTTCTTTGGAGTTGTTGGGGTTAGACGCAAAGTTATCCAGGGAACCCAGTGCAGTCGGCATGAACGAACCGGTCTGAGGAATAAGCAGATCGAAATTGCGCGCGCGATGCGCGGCGACGATGTCGGCGCCATTGCCTTGCTGGATATTTACCTTGATGCCGATGTCGGCAAGATTGGCCTGAATTGCCGTGGCCATATCCACCCGGGGCGTTTGCGAAATGGTTTTAAGCGTCACCGTGAAGCCATCCGGGTATCCGGCATCTGCCAGAAGTTTCTTGGCTTTTTCGGGCTGAAAAGACCAGTCGGGGTTGGCAATGGCACCTGCCCAGTCCTCTGGCACTGGAACGTTGCGGACGCGGCCGTATGACCCCAGGATCGTATCCGCTATGCCTTTATAATCGATGCCGTATGCAATCGCTTCACGCACCCCTGGCTTGGAAAAAGGCTCTGTGCCCGCATTCATAGCCAGGACGTAGTAGCCACCCGTCTTGACCTTATCGATAACAAAACTTGTGTTGGTTTCGAACGTTTTGACATCCGCTGCGGTCAGGGCGCTCGCGATATCGATATCGCCGCGCTCAAGCATCAAACGGGCTGCCTGACTTTCGGGAACGTGGCGCATGATGATACGACGCATGGTCGGTTTCCCGTCGCGATAATCGTCATTTGCTTCCAAAAGAACGATGTCATTGGGTGTCCAGCGACGCAGGACGTAAGGACCTGAGCCCGCGGTCTTGGTGCGGAGCCACTCATTGCCGTAATCGTTGTTGGTGATGTGCTTTTGAACTTCCACGCTGTCAACGACGGAGGATACACCCATGGCGAGACGGTAAAGGAGCGCTTCAGGGATAACTTTGTCGGTCAGCTCGATCCGAAACGTCTTTTCGTCGGGGGCTGAGACAAGGCTTTCAATGTTGGCAGCGGTATATCCAGCCGTCTTGTAATTGGTTGCTGCAGATTGATCGAGTTTCAAAAGCCGGACGATGGAAAACAGGACGTCCTTGGATGTTACCGGATTGCCAGACGAGAATTTTGCGTCCTTCAGCTTGAAGGTGATGCCTTTGTCGTCAACCTGCCAGCTTTCCGCAAGTTGTGGTTTGATTTTGTTGCCGTCCGTTTGATCGGCGAAGACAAGCCGGTCGTAGGTGTTTGCCAATATTTCCTGTGTCTTCACTTCGGTGCCTTGCTGCGGGTCAAGTGAGAGCACTTGCGCCAGTGAGGTTCCGATAACCAACTGATTGTTTGGGGTTGCTGCAACGGCCGCCGTGGAACTGGCAAGCGCGACTACAAGCGCTGCTGCAAAAACACGATTTGAACAAACTACATTCATGGGTTTCTCCTCCAAGATAAACCGTTTCGGCGTCGGGCAAGTCATACGATGATTGCGTTATATTTGTGAGCTCTACCTGTTATCTGATATGATGTCTAAAGTTATAAGCCGCATCTTCAAACCGAAGTGAACCCCAATATTGCTCGGCGCGCAAGTCGCGTTTGCATGCATTCGACATTGACTTTACGCTTTGCGATACGTCAAACGACAGCTCCCTAAAATGGCGATGCAATCAAAGGGAAAATTCAGTATCTCTTTATAAACCCAAGGTAACATTAGGTATTTATAAAAATGTTCGTGTTTTCAACAACAAGCCAGCATGTTTTGATAGGTCCGCAGCGCCATGCGGAAACCAGTGCTGGATTGCAACAATAAGGCGGGACCTGCCTATGGGAGAAGTCCCCGACACTCAAAATTTTTGAACCTCGACAAGGGACAAAAGAGGTATTATCTCTTTAAGCCAACCAGGAGGAATGACATGTATGTTGGGACGCAGCTAGCTGCTCGCGATGATGATGATTATCGGATTTGGTCGCAGCTTGGAGTTAATAACATTTGCGCGGACCCAGACGGCCCATTAGACAGTTGGGGTCTCGACGATCTAAAACGTTTGCGCGAAAAAGTAGAAAGCTTTGGTCTCACGCTGGATATGATCCAGCTTCCGTTGCCTTCAAGCCCAATCGAAACCGCCACATACCCAGATATTTTGCTGGCCGGTCCACACCGCGATCGACAGATCGATGCGATCTGCAAACTTATTGAAAACCTTTCCGAAGCGGGTATTCCCGCAGCCAAGTACAATCTCAACCTTATTGGAATTCCCCGCACCCCCGATGAGTTGGGAAGAGGCGGCTCTAAGAATGCATCCTTCCGATGGGACAAGACCGACCAGAACGCGGCGCCCGGTCAAGCTGGCATTCTTTCAGAAGATGAAAACTGGGAACGGATCGACTATTTCCTTGAGCGAGTCGTGCCTGTCGCGGAAGCAAGCCGGGTTCGCCTAGCCTGCCATCCTCACGATCCCTACACGCCCCCGGGTTATAAGGGCGTAACCCGGGTCCTTGGGACCGTGGATGGGCTAAAGAAATTCGTCACGATGCGAGAAAGCGCCTATCACGGACTGAATTTCTGCCAGGGAACGGTCGGTGAAATGCTCGATAATCCCCGTGAAGAGATCGATGACGTCATTCGCTGGTTCGGCAACCGGAACAAAATTTTTAATCTTCATTTCCGCAACATTCGCGGCAAGAAGCTGTCGTTCATGGAAACCTTTCCCGATGAAGGCGACATGGATATGGCCCGGTCGCTGAAGGTCTATCGTGAGGTGGGTTACAAATACATGATCATGCCGGACCACGTACCCGCCATCTCTGGTCGTGATCCACAAGGTGTCGCCTTTGCTTATTGCTATGGTTACACAGCGGCTCTGCTTCAAGCGCTCGATGCCTACGGGGCCTAAGTCGAGCTGAATCCCGCACCCATAACCCTGTGTGGGAAGAAATCGCTTGGAGCGCTGTGTATGGCGCGCTCCGAGCGTGACAATCAACATAGATCCGGCCGCACTTGGCCTTCAGGAATGACGCAATGTTCTCACACAAACGTGCCGATTTTGGACCAGACTTTGTTTTTGGCGTTGCAATGGCTGCCCATCAGATTGAGGGCGGACAGACAGACGGACGCGGCTCTTCGATCTGGGATACATTTTCGGCAACACCCGGAAATATCAAAAACGCGGATAACGGAACAATCGCCTGTAATCACTATAATCGCTGGGCAGAAGACCTCGATCTAATCCGGGATGGCGGATTTGATGCATACCGCTTTTCCTTTGCTTGGTCTCGGCTCATTCCAGAAGGAACGGGTGCGCTCAACCGCGCCGGGTTTGATTTTTATGACCGCCTGATCGATGGCATGCTGGAACGCGGAATCAAGCCCTTCGCCACGCTGTATCACTGGGATTTGCCCAGCGCATTGCAGGATCACGGTGGATGGATGAACCGCGATACAACCAAGGCTTTTGCCGACTATGCCGGGCAGGTCAGCCGCCATTTCGGCAACAGGCTGGAAAGTATCGCGACGTTCAATGAACCGTGGTGCATCACTGTTTTAAGCCATTTTCTTGGCATTCATGCGCCAGGCTATCGCGACGTGCGGGCGACCGCCAGAGCGATGCACCATGTTTTGCTCGCCCACGGTCTTGGCATCACGGCCATGCGCGATGAAGGCATTAAAGACAAACTTGGCATCGTCGTGAATATGGAAAAGGCTGAGCCGTTCAACCAAAGTCCGCAAGACATCGAAGCGGCGGCTCTGGGTGACGATATTTTTAACCGTTTCTTCCTGGATGGTGCGGTTAAGGGCACTTATCCGGAGCGTGTGACGAAAATTCTGGAGCCCTATCTGCCCGCCAACTGGCAGGATGATATGAAGGCGATGAGCCCGTCTCTCGACTGGATCGGCATTAATTATTATACGCGTTCGCTCTACAAACATGATGATCGCGTGCCGGTTTTCCCGTTCACACAATCCCGCGGTGATTTGGAAAAGAGCAATGTGGGTTGGGAAATTTACCCGCAGGCGCTGACCGAGTTTCTTGTGCGCGCCTCCAAGGACTATCCGGGTCTCCCGATCTATGTGACGGAAAACGGCATGTCGGAAACAAACGAGCGCAAACGTATTGCCTTCTTCGACAAGCATTTTGGCGCGATACGCGATGCGCAGGCCCAAGGGGCAGACGTACGTGGCCATATAGCATGGACCCTGATCGACAATTTCGAATGGGCCGAAGGCTATGAGCCCAAATTCGGCATTGTAGGCATGGACCCCGCGACATTGGATCGTTTGCCCAAGGAGAGTTACCGCGCATTCCAGAAAATGCTGACGGACCGTCGCCGATAGAAAAAAGAAAATCTAACGTCCTTACGCTCATCACAAATACGGAGGCGAGCATGCGCGCAACAGGAACAGTGCATAACACCTATGCGATTAGTACCGTCGATGGCCGTCTTTATGGGTCATTCTCGAACATCTCGGTCGCGCCGTCTACACGGGCATCTATGAGCCCGAGCATCCGACCGCAAACGGGAACGGCATGCGGCAGGACGTTATCGATCTAGTGCGGGAGCTGGATGTGCCAGTCGTCCCTTATCCCGGCGGTAATTTCGTCGTCGGCGGAGCATTCGAAAAAATGGAGGAGTGATGCAAATGCAAAAAGTTATGCTGATAGCTGCAGCCTGCCTGGCTTTCGCAGGTGCTATGTTTACGACGACGACATTGTTCGCGAAAACAATGGTTTACGTGTCTGCCGCAACCGATGGTCAGATCAATACCTACAGCATGAACGAGGAAACAGGTGCCCTGACGCCAGAGGCGAATGTCAAGGCCGGTGCCTCTGTTATGCCAATGACCGTAAGTCCCGACGGCAAGCATCTTTACGCGGTTGTTCGTTCGCAGCCGTACCGCGTGCTTTCGTACGAAATCGACCCCAAAACGGGTGGCTTGACAGAAAAAGCTACGGCCGCGCTTCCCGATAGTATGCCCTATGTGTCGGTTGAAAAATTAGGTCGTCTTTTGTTCTTCACGTCTTATGGCGGCAACAAGATAGCATCCTTGCCGGTGGGCGCTGATGGCCTCGTTAAGGACGGTGCCAAGCAAGTCATCCTGACCGGCCGCAACGCTCACTCGATTGTCAGCGATAAAACCGGGAAATATGTATTCGCGTCCAACCTTGGTTCCGATGTGATCCTGCAATATATTCTAAACGCCGAAACTGGTTTGTTAGAGCCCAATTCTCCCGCGAGTGTCGCAACAGGGGCTGGACAGGGTCCACGTCACATCATTGTTTCACCCGACAACAAGTCGGTCTATGTCATCACCGAACTCAGCGGTGAAGTCATCCACTACGCACTCGAAGCAAACGGGACACTGACAGAAAAAGGCGTCGTGGCAATTCTCCCGCCGGATGCCGGTCTCGAAAAGGGCGTCGCGCCTCCGGTGCCGCCTGCATTCAATGCGCCGTCAAAACCAGTAACGGCGCCCGCCGCTGTCGCTGCCGCGCCTCCAGCAAAGATCTGGGCTGCTGATATCGGTATCACGCCGGATGGACGGTTTCTCTATGCGTCGGAGCGCTCCACAAGCACGATTGCGATCTTCACCGTGTCTCTGAAGACCGGCGCACTGACGCGTGTGGGCTCCATCGAAACCGAAAAGCAGCCGCGTGGCTTTCGCATCGATCCGACAGGGCGGTTCCTGATCGCATCCGGTGAGAAGTCGGAACAGCTTTCCGTTTATGGCATTGACCAGAAAGACGGATCCCTGAAAAACGTTGGGCGATACCGGGTTGGCAAGGGCGCAAATTGGGTCGAGATTGTTCGTTCTCCATAAAAACCGGCGACGGCGCGCAAACTCGAAAACCACCCTGTGCCGATTGAGCGAGTTCATCCCATATCCGGCTGAGGTGACGAGCAATATGCCGAGACCTCATCGCGAGGCAAGTTCGCCTCGGATAAGAAAGAGAATTGAAGGTTTTCGCACGGTTTCTGAGGTGAAAGCGTGTTCCGAAACGATTACCTACATGCTCAACACAGTTTCGGCGCGAGGTGATTTGTCAATGCCGCGCACGACATCGCAGCGTCCGTGGGCCTAGTCCGTCAAGGCGTGTAACAGCCACAAGCATATGTAAAATATGAAAAATCTGCGCACATAGCTTGTCCACTGGTGTCATTGGCCGCCATTCCTACGAATGCACCGGTGAAATTGGCATGTTCACCTTCTCCTCCTTCATCAGAAAGAGCGGAATGGTCCAGCAGCGGTCCGATCCGTATCCAGGCATCGTTTTTCCAATAAAAGAAGCGCGCTAGGGCTCCCCGGACTTCGATCCTCATTTTGACGGGCCCGGGCGGTACGGCAACAGCATCATCAAGAGGGAGTGTCGTTTTGCCTACAGGCCAGGCACCATTGCAATATAGGATCTGAAGCTTGCGGTCGACGTTTTCGTCATGAGTTAGGCACAGATAATAGTAGGCAAAGCTGTTGTAGTAGGCAATCAGTCCTGCCATCTGATGATAGCTCTGTGGATCAGCGTCAACTTCGGTTTCGGCATCGAAGTCAAAATGCGTCTGGCGCCGTGCGACAAGTGACTGCTCGTACCAAGAGCCGACAGATTCACGCCCGAACAGGCGCAAATAGGCTGGTCGCGCCGTGAGCGAAAACAGTCGGTCCGGATTGGGTGTCCGAAGCCATTGAAATGCGTCCGCAAGGCCGGTCTGCAGATCGAACGTGTAACGTGCATTCTCGGACAACGACTTCGGCTGCGTGTTGCTGGACATCGAAACCATATCCTGCGGAGCGAAGGGTTCGCCTTGCAGCCGTAACCAGCCATCGTCGCCCCATATGCATTTCTGTATCGCGGTCTCGCGCCCCAGCACCGAACGGCCTATACCTGGAAGCGGTCGACTGCAAAGATGAACGAGATAGGTGTCGCCATCCGGCGTTTCCACCAGATCGCCATGACCCGCCCGCTGGAGGTTGGCATCGGGGTGGAACCGGCTGGTGACGACATGGGTGTCTGGGTGAAGCTCGTATGGACCCGCAATCTCACCTGAGCGCGCCATTGTCACGGCATGTCGCATACCGGTGCCGCCTTCGGCGACCAGAAGATGATACCGCCCATCACGTCTGTAAAGGTGAGGGCCTTCTGCGAGACCATGTGGCGAGCCGGCGAAAATATTGCTGATCGGACCGATCAGTCGACCCTGCTCATGGTTGTACTCCTGCAGTAATATACCGCCGAACTTCGAGGGCCGGGCCCGGTAGTCCCAGGTGAGGTTCAACAGCCATTTGCGGCCATCTTCGTCATGGAACAGCGAGGGATCGAAGCCGGAGGAATTCAGATAGGTAGGCGTCGACCATGGACCGTCGATGGTTTCCGACGTTACCAGGTAATTATGGCAGTCCTTGAATGAGCCACTCTTGCGCTTGACGTCTGTGTAGATCAACCAGAAGCGACCATCTGCGTGGGTGAGGCACGGCGCCCAGACGCCACAAGAATCCGGCGCCCCGCGGAGATCCAGTTGCTCGGCTCGGTCGAGCGGCCTTTTCACCAGTCGCCAGTCGCGAAGATCGGTTGAATGATAGATCTGGACGCCTGGATACCATTCGAATGTCGAGACGGCTATGTAGTAGTCGTTCCCAACCCGGCAAATCGAGGGATCCGGGTGGAAACCGGGCAAGATAGGGTTCTGGATCATAGTCTCACTCTAATCGCCATTGACGCATGTAGCGCCTGTTTAAAACCAGCTGACCTCTTTTCAGATCAGCCTTTCCATGTATGCAAAGGTTGAGCCCAGCGCCATTTTGCATTCTGGACGACGATCAGACGGAAGCGCCATTCATGTCCGCGGAGCTGCGGTGAAACCGGCAGTCGCCTCTCGCTGTCTGGATCGAGCTACATAGCCGCGACTGCCATCCATCAGCGTGCGGGTGTAAGGATGCTGCACCGTATTTTCTAGCAACTGCTGCCTTGTGGCAATCTCGACGAAGCCGCCGCTTTGCATCACTGCAACCCGGTCGCACAGATGGGCAACGACCGCGAGGTCGTGGCTGACGAGGATATAGGTGAGGTTTTCACGCTCCCTCAGATCCTTGAGCAAGTTGAGGATTTCCGCCTGTATCGAGACGTCGAGCGCGGAAGTCGGCTCGTCGAGAAGCAGGATACTCGGTTCGAGGATCAATGCGCGGGCAATCGCGACGCGTTGACGTTGTCCTCCCGACAATTGGTGCGGATATCGGTAGCGGAAATTGAGCGGTAGGCCGACATCTGTCAGGACCTTTTCGATGCGGTCTTGACGTCGGTCCTTGCCGTGGATTTCCAGTGGCTCGAGCAAGGTGCGACCAATCGTGTGCCGCGGGTGGATCGAACCGAACGGATCCTGGAAAACCAGTTGCTGCTTGGCAAGCTGTCCGTGGGTTCGCTTTTGGGTGATCGTCTCTCCATCGATCTCTATGATACCCGTCCACTGTTTGTTGCGACCCGCGATCGCACCGAGCACGGTGGATTTTCCGCAGCCGCTCTCGCCGACCAGTCCGAAAGTCTCGCCTTTTGCGACCTCGAACGAAACGTCCTTCACCACTTTGACGAGGGTGTCGCCGCTGCCATACGATACGGCGAGATGGTCAATTCTGATCATAGGCATGTCAGTTCTCCAGCCAGGCGGGATCGCGACGCAGCACTTCCAGCCTGTCACGTGGATGGTCGAGGCTCGGCAATGCGTTGAGAAGGCCACGGGTGTAAGGGTGTTTGGCCTGATCCAAATCGGCGGCGGCGATCGTTTCCACGATACGGCCCGCATACATGATGATCACTCTATCGCAGAAGCTTCGGACAAGATTGAGGTCATGCGAGATGAAAATCAGACCTATGTTTCTCTCCGTTACGAGATCATCCAGGATCGACAGCACCTGCTGGCGAACCGTGACGTCAAGCGCTGAGGTCGGTTCGTCGGCAATGATCAGGGAAGGGGAGGCGATCAGCATCATGGAGATCATGATGCGCTGTCCCATGCCGCCAGAGACTTCATGCGGATAGCGATCAAAGACACGCTGCGGATCACGGATCTGAACACGTTCCAGCATGGAAAGCGTACGTTCGCGGGCTTCCTTTTTCGAGGTTCGTTCGTGCAGGATTACCGTTTCGGATATCTGCTCGCCGATGCTCATGACCGGATTGAGCGAATATTTCGGATCCTGAAGGATCATCGCGATGCGGCGACCGCGGATCGACAGCATCTCGTTTTCGGTGGCGCGAAGTAAGTCAATATCCTCAAACTGGAGGCGATCGGCATTGACCGAGGCATTCGGTGGTTGCAGTCGCATAATGGCGCGGCCTGTCGTGCTCTTGCCAGATCCGGATTCGCCAATAATGCCGATTTTCTCGCGACCGACCGTGAAGGAGACATCCTGGACAGCCCTGACGGCACCTGAAAGCGATGGAAATTCGACCGACATCTTCTCGACGGTCAGGATGGTATCTGTGGATTTATGCATTGCGGGGATCCATGATGTCACGCAGCCCGTCGCCGAGCAGATTGAAGGCGAGACTAACAACGAGGATGGCAATCCCCGGAACAGTCGTCAGCCACCAGGCATCCAGCAGATACTGGCGACCGGAAGCGGCCATCGAGCCCCATTCCGGCAGCGGTGGCTGCGCGCCGAGACCCAGGAAGCCCAGCCCTGCGGCGGTAAGGATGATGCTCGACATATTAAGTGTTAACCGTACAATAACCGATGGCGCGCAGAGAGGCACGATATGACGCAGCAGGATGCGGGCCATGCTGGCGCCCTGCAATTCTGCCGCAACAACGAAGTCCGCATGGCGAAACGTCAGGGTCTCTGCGCGGGCAAGGCGGGCAATTGGCGGCCAGACCGTCAGAGCGATGGCGATCACCGCATTCTCAATGCCAGGACCAAGCGCTGCAGAGAATGCAAGTGCGAGAACGAGACTTGGAAAAGAGAGGAAGATGTCGGTAATGCGCATCAGCACGACATCCACCCAGCCACCGAGATAGCCAGCGGTCGCACCGATCGCGAAACCGATTGGCCCGACGATCACGGTCACGAGAATGGCGATGTAAAGCGTGGTACGACCGCCATAGACGAGCCGTGCGAAAACGTCGCGCCCAAATTCGTCGGTGCCGAACCAGTGCGCCGCAGACGGAGCCTGCAGTGCCTTCATGAAGTCCTGAGCGATTGGATCCTGAAGCGGCATGAAAGGTGCCAGCGATGCCATGATGATTAGGAAGATGATAACGACGAACCCTGCCAGAGCAAGCGGATTAGCAACCAAGCTAAGCCAGGCGATATAGATGTTGTGTAGGCGGGCCTGGCGCGAGGAGCTGAATTCCTCATTGATCAGCCAGGTGTGGAGATTTGAGAACGTTCCTGATTTTGTCATGGTCTCACCGGGTCCTTGGATCAATAAAGCGATAGGCGATGTCTGATAGGAAGTTGATGGCGATCGAAATCAGCCCGATCAAGAACACGCTTCCGAGGACAGCATTCATGTCAGCAAAAAACAGGGCGGAGGTCAGGTATTGTCCGAGCCCCGGCCATGCGAACACGGTCTCGATCAGCACGGTTCCGTCGAGCAAGCCGCAATAGGCGAGTGCGACGACGGTCAGAAGCTGCACACGGATGTTGCGGAAGGCGTGCCGCCAGATAATCGGTCGTTTGCCAAGACCCTTGGCGCGGGCCGTGAGGATATATTCCTGGTGAAGCTGTTCCAGCATGAAGCTGCGTGTCATGCGGCTGAGATAGGCCATCGCCGCGTAACCAAGGATCAGGGCCGGTGCGATGAGGTGGTGCAGCGCGCTCCAGAACACATCCCAATGCCCCCCCAACAGGCTGTCGATCAGTACGGAATTCGTCCGCGCCTCGACAATACCCTCGTTATAAACATAGATCCGGCCACCGGGCGGGATAACGCCAAGTTGCGCATAAAACAGCAGGATGACAATCGTGCCGAGCCAGAAGATGGGCGTCGAATATCCGAGCAGTCCCACGACGCGGGCAACATGGTCGACCCATGTTCCCTTGCGGACCGCAGCGATCACGCCGAGCGGAACACCAAGACCCGCGCCGATCAATGTCGCAAGTGTCGCCAGTTCTAGCGTGGCGGGAAACACTCGGGCAAGATCGTTAACCACGGGCTGCTTGGTGATATTCGACTGACCAAAATCGAGCTGTACGGCATTGCCGAGATAGTTCGCGAACTGCACGTATATCGGTCGGTCAAGGCCCATTTCCTTGTAGACGCGGTCATATGTCGCCTGGTCCGCTTGATCGCCAATGGCAGCGATCACGGGATCGGCAGGCACCATGCGTCCGACGACGAAGGTAATGACGAGCAGACCGAGCAATGTCGTCAAGATCACGATCGCCGAAGTGGCGACTTTGCGTGCTGCCTTGAAAAGCGAATGGCTCGGAACTGGAGTAGATGTGGTCTGTGAAAAACTCATTGCACTGTCCTTGGTTCGCAGATCATTCGCTCTTGGAAACGGTGTCCCAGCGTGTCAGCCATGTCGGATGTCCGACGTAACCTTTCACTTCCATGCGGACGGCTTTGGGATCGGTACGTTGGAATGACGTGACAAGAGCTGGTGAGGCGCGCAGATAGGCGTCGTTAATCCGTACATACAATTCTTTGCGCTTTTCCGGATCGATCTCGTGTGCAGCCGCAATTACCATGTCCTGCATGTCTTTTGGGACGTCCCAGGCGGTGCGCCACGCGACGAGCCCGGCGAGTTTCGCCGCATCTGAATTGTCGGCATTCGTGGCATAAGATTGAAGAACCGCATGCGGGTCGGGAAGACGATCGCCAGTGCGTGATGAAAACAACTCGAATTGGCGTGACCTGAATTTTCCGATCTGGTCACCGATCTGCAGATCGAGTTTGATCCCAGCCTTGGCGGCATTGTTCTGAAGCGATATTCCGACTTCGGATTCCGGCGTTCCGGGTTGGGCGAAATAGACTTTTGAAAAGCCGTTGGGATAGCCCGCTTCGGTGAGTAGTTGTTTTGCCTTGTCGATGTCCAGTTTGTAAGGATTGTCACTCCTTGCGCCCGGCAGGCCAGCCGGGATGATCGATTGCTGCTTGGTGCCGTAGTATTTCATGACGGTCCTGCTGAGGCCGTCGTAATCAATGAGATAGCGAAAAGCCTCGCGAACCTTCGGGTTGGAAAGAATCTCGTCCTTCTGGTTCAAAGCCAGATAGTAAAAGCCAAATCCGGGTACCTTCTGGACCGACACTTTGCCGTCAGCTTCAAGCCCTGAAAGGTCCGTCGACGATAATCGCGTCGCGACGTCTACGTCACCGGCATCGATCTGAAGCCGCTGCGCTGAAGATTCAGGGATATGGCTCATGAACACCCGCCGCATGGCAGGCATGCCTTTCCAGTAGTCCTTAAATGCATCGGCGATCAGAAGTTGATTGGAGCGCCAAGTGGTCAGGGAATACGGGCCTGAGCCCGCGTCCTGGGTCTGGAGGTAGTTGCGCGCCCAGTCACCGTTTTTTTCCCTGCTTGCCAGAAAGGCGCTATCGACGATCGAGGTTGAGAAACTGGCCAGAGAATAGAGAATGAGGTTGGGGTTCCAGACCTCCGGTGTCTGCAGCACGAGCGTTTGGCCATCCGTCGCACGGATCAAAGCATCGACATTTTTTGCCGAAAACCCCCATTGGCGAAGGTCGGTCGACGGTGCTAGCCCCAGTTTCACTAGCCGATGCAGAGACCACTCAACATCTTTCGCGGTCAGCGGATTGCCGGAGTGAAACCGCACTCCCTGCCGGATCTTGAAGGTGAATGTCTTCCCATCTTCAGACACCGTCCAGCTTTCCGCAAGCGACGGCTTTGGTACTGTAATGTTGTCGGCCGGCAGCTCGATAAGCCGATCATAGAGATTGGCGACGACCTCGGCAGCCTCGAGCTGGTTGATCTCATGCGGATCAAGACCGCGCATCGTCGTCATCATGATGGCGATGACAAGTTGATCCGATGGGGTTTTTGCGAATGCAGGAATGCCGCAGGATGCGATCATCGCAGAGCTTACGATGGCAACAAAATTACGTTTCAACATGGTTTTCTCCCAAGGCTCCTCAACCTCGTTTCTAGAAATTTGTTATCGACAAGGACATCAAATCTGATATACCAGATCTCATATTAACTTCGGCACGTCAACGGATTTTGGAAAATGATTAATCGCTCGGACACACCCGCCGGTGGCGCGGGATTTGAAAAGATCGACGCCAGCTTCAATGTGACCGTGCGGGATCACGTCCATCGGATGATGCGTGCAGCCATAATTTCCGGTCGTTTTGCAACTGGCGAAAAAGTCAACGAGCGAAGCCTTGCTGAACAGTTCGGAGTCAGTACGACGCCCATCAAGGAAGCCCTTCGGCAGTTGGAGACCGAAGGGTTGGTTGAAGCCCTGCCGCGGCGCGGCGTGATTATTCGGTTTGCAAGCAGTTGGGCAGAGGAAATGATCCTCGCGCGCGCTGCGCTGGAATCGATGATTGCCCATCTGGCTGCAAAGCGGATCGACAAGAAGGGGGGGATCGAACTCGTGGCGACCGCCAATCTGATGCGAGAGGCAACGACATCGGGCGACGCCGACGGTCTGATCGCGCTCAACGAGACCTTCCACGATCTTATCCATAGGAGTTCGCGGTGCAGCTATCTATCAAAGCTGATCGAACGTCAGCAATTTTATGATGCGAGCATCCGTCGCGTCATTCACCTCGATCCGTCGGAGCGCCAGAAGGCGCTCGAGGAGCATGTCGCCATCACCGACGCAATCGTCGCCGGGGATGCGGACAGGGCGGAGCGCTCAATGCGCGACCATGTCGTGCGTTCGGGCCAAACTTACCTGTCCATCGTATTTGGAAAAAAGAAGGATAGTGAGCGTGACTGACAAACTACAGGCTGTAAGAATGGCCCTTTCCGGGATATCAGGCGTTCCCGTGACACCATACGCGAGCGACGGCTCGATTGATGTACAGAAGCTGGAATGGCTAATCAAAAGACTTGCCGCAGCTAAGGTCCACAACCTCATGGCGGCCGGCAATACCGGTGAGTTTTTTACGCTCACGATGGACGAGATCCGTCTTGTGCACAATACGACGATAAAGGCTGCCGACGGCAATGCTCTTGTCAGTGCGGCCGTCGGCCGGTCGCTGACCGATGCAAAGGCGCTGGCACGCGACGCCATCGCCGCGGGTGCCGACGCGATCATGGGGCATCATCCCATGGATCCCTTTGCCGGACCGGCTTATCAGGCGGCCTATTTTCTCGAGCTGGCGGAATTTTGCACGATTCCAGTTATTGCCTACGTGCGCAGCGACGGTTTCTCCATAGATGATTTCCGCAAACTGGCGCTACACCCCAATATTGCCGGTATCAAATTCGCCTCGCCCAATCTTATGCTTTTGGCCGAAGTGATCCGCGCGACCCATGACGCACCGGCGATCTGGGTTTGCGGACTTGCCGAAGGTTGGGCACCGGCATTTTACGCTATGGGCGCACGCGGGTTCACCTCGGGGCTCGTCAACGTATTTCCCGAGCGTTCGCACGCTATCCATACGGCTCTCGAGTCAGGAGATTATGCTGCGGCGCGCGGACTGATCGATGGAATTGCTCAGTTCGAAGCGTTGCGCACGAAATACAATAATGGTGCCAACGTCACCGTCGTCAAGGAGGCGCTCGGCATGCTCGGGACAGACGTCGGCCCTGTGCGCGTACCAGGCGTGGTCGAACTGAACGTCGCTGAGCGTGAGATCCTGCGCGAAGTCGTGGACCGCGTTCGCTCCGACGCAAACGGTGCTTGAGGGAGAATTTTTAGTGCATATCACTGGCATCAAGACCTACATGCAGCGCGTGGACGAGCGGCCGCGACTGCTTCTTAAGATCGAGACGAGCGAGGGCATCAGCGGCTGGGGCGAATGTTACAATCATGGCCCTGACTGGTCGCTGCCACCACTTCTCGACTACTTGTTTCACCAGATCGAAGGCGAAGATCCGCGCCGTGTCGAATATCTCGTCCTCAAGCTCAATCAACAATGCCGGTTTCCTCCCGGAGCTCTGGGCCTTGCCGCAATTTCCGCGATCGACCATGCGTTGTGGGACATCGCTGGCAAGGCAGCGGGTCTGCCGGTATACATGTTGTTGGGTGGCAGCGTCCGTGACCGCGTCCGCGTCTACTGTGGCGTCTATACTGCGCCGGATGCAGAACACGCGCTCGATCAGACGCTGAAGCTCAACGAAGACTACGGTTACACGGCGTTCAAGCTCAGCCCGTATCGCCGTGATCTGCATACGGGCCGGTGGGGCGAATTGGTCAAGGAGACCGGCGACTGGTTTGGCAGAATCCGCGAGATCACCCCCTCGCATTTCGAATTTGCCTTCGACGCGCATGCCAAGATTTTCGAACCTTACAAGGCCGTTCAGCTGGCCGCGGCGATCGCCCCGAACGACCCGCTTTTCTACGAGGAGCCTATTCGCCCTGAGCACATTCCAGCATGGCGAGAATTGAAGTCGAAGGTCAACGTGCCGCTCGCCACAGGTGAGTCTCTCTACAACCGCTTCGAATTCCTGTCGCTGCTGTCGGCACAGGGTGCCGATATCATCCAACCAGACATCTGCGTTGTGGGAGGTGTCTGTGAAATGCGACGAATCGCAACGCTTGCTGAAGCGCATTATGTCACCGTCGCACCGCACAATCCGATGGGTCCGCTGGCAACCGCAGTCAATATCCATTTCTGCGCAGCCCAACCTAATTTCCAGATCCTGGAGTTCAAGCCGCATGTCCACGCGCCTTGGGCACTTGATCCTTACATGCCGGTAGACGGACACATGGAGTTACGGCCCGACCGCCCAGGGTGGGGGATCGAGATTGACGAAAAAGCTTTGCTGACGGACGACTACATCCATTGGCAACGCAAAGTCACCAACAAACCGGATGGATCTACAGCCTATCCCTGAATGTGAAATTTGCGGTATGCCATCGCTGGCAATAATCAAACAATCATGAGGTGCGAGCCGCATGATTGTTTGAAATCTCGTAGCGCGCATGAGGAAAAGCCCTCACGCACGTCCCTCATTTCGCGGTATGTCGAAGGTACAATGCGAAGGCCTAGACACCACCAATCTACTGGTCTTCCGGCACGAGTTCTCCGGTTTAGGGTTGGTTTCTGTTAAGAGGTTGCTCGTTCGATTCCGTATCCAGCAGCTTGATCAGGTCAAAAATCACTTAATCAGGTTTTCGGCGGTTCAAATCCCTTCAAGAGCTTAAGTACGATCGCTTTTGTCGCGGTAACGTGCAGATTTTTAGAGCCATCCCTTTAGGGCCATCAAAAGTTCTTCTGACCCCATTGTGATAGCGCTCATGCTACAAAACGGCGTGCCGAACGCGTCATGCCTTCTTCTACATGTCTCGTTAGCGGCTTGCACATTGTCAGGTATTCTTATGAACTTGCCGAAGATAAAAACGCTGATCGATTTCGTAGGGCGTTCCAACGTGAACGAACTTTCGGTGACGGAAAAAGACGTAACGGTTCGAATCATCAAATCAGTCAATGAGCCTTCTCAGGTCCATCGGTTGCCCGTGGATGAGGTTGTCCAGCCTGAAGAACGGGCAAAATCCGTCAGCTCTTCGGCAGTGAAAGTGCATTCGCCCATCTTCGGTGTTCTGCATCGCGCTTCTGCACCGGGCGCTGAGCCATTCGTTAAGCTGGGCGATCTGGTTCAGGAAGGGCAGACGCTTTTCATCATCGAAGCAATGAAGGTTTTTAACAAGGTTCCTGCCCCCAGCGCTGGCCGAATCTCGTTTCTTACTGACGTCGATGGCGGCGAAGTGGACGCCAACGCTCTTCTCGCGGAGATCGGATGATGGAAACGAATTTCGACCTTCCCGCGCCGGGCTTCGACACGGTTTTGATAGCAAACCGCGGTGAAATCGCCGCGCGCATCCAGCGCGCCTGTCATGAACTGGGACTGCGGACTGTCGGTATCTGCTCTGAAGCAGATAAGGCAGCATCTTATGGTGATGCCGTCGACACGTTTCTATGCGTCGGACCCGCAAATGCTGGAAAGAGCTATCTCAATCAGGATGCGCTTTTGCTTGCTGCCAGGCTGACCGGTGCCGGCGCGGTTCATCCCGGATACGGCTTCTTGTCCGAGAATTCTGCGTTTGCAGCCGCAGTTGAACGGGCCGGGCTCGCCTTCATCGGGCCGAGCGCCCAGTCTATCTCGACAATGGGCGATAAAATCGCGGCGAAACGTGCGATGATCGCCGCTGGTGTGCCTTGTGTACCAGGTCCTGACACTGCGCTACCTGAAGATGCTGATGAAATCACACGAATTGCCGATGAGATCGGCTTCCCTGTGATCATCAAAGCTGCCGGCGGCGGCGGCGGGCGCGGCATGAGGGTCATTTATGACCGGGCCGACGTACGTGAAGCCGCCGCGCTGACGCGAGAAGAGGCGCGTCAGGCCTTCGGCAACGCTGAGCTTTACATCGAGAAGTTTCTTCAACATCCGCGGCACGTTGAAATTCAGATCTTGTGCGACACACATGGTAACGCCGTCTGGCTTGGCCATCGCGATTGTTCCATGCAAAGACGCCATCAGAAGGTCATCGAGGAGGCTCCGGCGCCCGGAATTTCTTTGGACGTGATCGGTCCCGTCGGTCTGGCATGCGTAAACGCCTGCAAACAAATCGGATATCGCGGTGTCGGCACATTCGAATTTCTGTTCGAGGAAGGAAATTTCTACTTCATCGAAATGAACACGAGATTGCAGGTTGAACACCCGGTTACGGAAATGACCAGCGGTGTCGACATTGTTCAATCGCAGATCAAAGTCGCCTTGGGGCAGAAACTGGCATTCGATCAGGATGCGGTCCTGTGTGAAGGACATTCTTTTGAGTGTCGCATCAATGCAGAGGATCCACACACATTCCTGCCTTCTGCTGGCGTCGTAGCGGATACCGTCTGGCCGCATAGTGATGGTGTGCGGGTCGATACTCATATTTATGAGGGATACAAAGTTTCTCCCTACTACGACTCGCTGATCGCCAAGTTGATCGTGCATGCACCGACAAGAGCCGAGGCAATTGCCAAAATGAGGGTAGCGCTTGCGGAGACCCGTCTGGAAGGCATCTCCACGAACCTCCCACTTTTGCGGGCGCTCTTTGAGGAGGCTGCCTTCGTTGAGGGCGAGACCGATATCCACTTTCTGGAGCATTGGCTCAAATCATGGAGCGCGCCATGAGCAAGCTTGACCTCACGGACACAGCCACCCTTGCAGTGCTGACCGACATGCTGACGGCGGCTGGCGTAGAAGGACTGGAGATCAAAACAGCTGACAAGCAGCTTCGGCTTTTCATTCCAACTTCCGGCAAGATGGGAGCATCATCCGCTGTAGACGCAAAAGTGGGGACAGGAAGTGCCCGTAAAGCCATGGTGAAAGCGCCGACGGCTGGCCAGTTCCAGACCCCAAACACAATCGACGACAGGCCATTCCCGAGGCAAGTGGCCTCGAATGAGGTCGTTGGTTCTGTTCGAATAGGGCTTGTTCTCGTCCCTGTGATCGCCAAGTGCGCAGGACTGCTGCTCAATCCGCTTGTAAAGCAGGACGATCTTGTCGGCTACGGTGATCCTCTCTTCGAAATCGAGCTTCAACGATGATTGCGACTTCAAGCATCCTCACCACGCAGGCCATGCAGGTCCACCCAGCCAAAGGACAGGCGCGCGTATCGTTTATCGGATCGCGATCCATCCTTCTGGAAGCGCCGGGTGAGTTCGATCTAGCTGCACAACGCTGGATCTGGGCTCTGTCTCAGATAGCGGGTGCCTGGCCGGATGTTGCAGAGGTCATTCCCGGAATGACCAACCTGCTGACCATTTTCAAAGAAACTCCGGAAAGCCCTGAGGCAGTGGCGGATCGTCTGCTGAACGCGTGGGACAACGCTTCCAGCGTGGATCTGGCAGGAAAGACGGTCGAGATACCCGTTAATTATGGCGGGGAATACGCCACGGATCTTGCCGCGCTGTGTGACTTTTCGGGTCTGAGCGACCGGGATGTAGTACGTATTCATCATGAAGCAACCTATCGTGTGTTCGCACTCGGCAGTGCGCCGGGTTTCGGCTATCTGCACGGCTTGGATGCACGCATATACATGCCACGAAAAACTGTGCCATCGATCAAGATGGAAAGAGGGTGTGTGACAATCGGTGGCATGCAGACAGGCGTCGCCATGCTGACAGGTCCCAATGGCTGGAACTCGATCGGTTATGCGGATTTGCAAATGTTTGATCCCTCCGCCGCTACTCCTGCGCTTCTTGCACCGGGTGACACGGTTCACTTTGTTCCAGCAAGGATTGAGTTGTGATCGAGATCATCGAAACAGGCCCATTCAACACTGTTCAGGATTTGGGTCGCCCGGGCTACCGTAACATCGGAGTTACGGCTGGTGGCGCGATGGATCCGCTGGCCCTGCAAATCGCCAATATTCTTGTCGGAAACGCCGATAACCTCGCCGCCGTCGAGGTGCAGACATTTCCATTCAAGCTTCGGTTTCTGGGGCCATCCATGTTTGCGGTGACTGGAGCAGATGGTCGCCCATTGCTGAATGGCCGGGAGCTTTTACCCTGGTGTGCCAACCTTGCAAACGAGGGTGATGTTTTGGAGCTGAGCTCTCCACCTCGTCTTGCCCGTGCTTATTTCGCCGTGGCTGGCGGGGTGGATGTGCCTGTCTTGATGGGGTCTCGCAGCACGGCCTTGCGTGGTAATTTCGGTGGTGTGGAAGGACGACCGCTCCAGAAAAATGACAGGCTTTCCATAGGAACGCAGGTCAATCACTTGCCTTTGCCTGCCAGCGGGCTTGCGGTCATCCAGCCATCGCAGGCAATGGCAGATGTTTTCGAGCCAATTGTCGATGGAGTGTTACAGATCCGGGCCATTCCCGCTGGTGAACATCATCTGTTTGCCGATGATGCGGAAGCATTCTGGAGCCAGATCTGGCGCATTTCCTCGCGCAGTGACCGCACTGGCTACCGCCTTTCCGGCGATCCTATCAAGCCGACCGAAGTCGTTGAGATGCGCTCGCATGGTGTCGTCCCCGGTGTCGTACAGGTTCCGCCGGGCGGGGAGCCTATCATCCAGATGAGCGACGCGAACACGGCTGGTGGTTATCCGAAAATTGCCGGTGTGATCGAGGCCGATCTCTGGCGGTTGGGACAGGCGCGTGCCGGAGGCAAGATCAGGTTTGTCCGCTCCAGTCATGAGGAGGCGCGCCGAATAGAGCAGACAGTTGCGCGCTACTTCGAGGATATCAGACAAACCGTACCGATGGTCAAACGCGCGCTCAACGCGCTGACTTGAGGAAGAGGGGAGGACTTTATGAGGATCGATCTCAACTCTGACATGGGCGAAGGTTTTGGCCCCTACAGGCTATGCGATGACGAAGCGATGATGAAGCTCATTTCTTCGGCCAATATCGCCTGCGGATTTCATGGAGGCGATCCTGATACGATGGCGCGGATGGTTCGGCTTGCGAAGCAGAACGGCGTCGGCATCGGCGCGCATCCTGGTCTGCCGGATCGTGCAGGTTTTGGTCGTCGCGAATTGCCGTTTCAGGCGGATGAGCTACGCCAACAGATGCTCTACCAGCTCGGCGCATTGATCGCTATCGCCAGATGCGAAGGCGTGAATGTGGGGCATATCAGCTTTCATGCGGCGATGGGCAACATGGTCAATCGCGACCCTGCTCTGGCTGAAATGATGATGAATGCCATCTCAATGGTAGACCCGGAGCTTGTAGTATTCGTTACGCCGGAAAGCGAAATCGAACGGGCGGCAAAACTGGCCAAGCTGAAGACGCTGGCCCTGTTTCTGGCCGACCGGGCCTATGACGCCAAGGGAAGCCTCGTCGCGCGGGGCCTTCCGGGTGCGCTGGTCACGGACGAGGTCTCGGTGCGCGCGCGTGTCCGCCGCTTCCTGACGGATGGCACTGTCGAGGCTATCGACGGTACGATTATTCCCATGGCAGCCCGATCCATTCTGGTTCACAGCGATACCCCTGGCTCGCTGGAGCTTGCCGGTATTGTGCGCAGTGAAATCATCAATTCAGGGGCGACACTTACGAACGCCTCGGAACTCGCATCTTAACGGGCCTTATGCGCCCCGCTTTTCTGTCTTACTCAAGGATCACGTCGATGCCCTCAACAGCCGATCGATTGAAGAATGTCTCTATTTCCGCGTCTGCCGCCATGACGCAGCGCGCCAGAGAGCTCGCCGCCCAAGGGATTAAAGTGGTGAGCCTGTCATCTGGCGAACCTGATTTTCCAACACCAAGCCATGCCATCGAGGCCGCACACGAAGTTGCTCTTAGCGGACAAACCAAGTATCCGCCTATGGACGGGACGTCAGACCTCAAGGCCGCTATCGCGCAAAAATTCAAGCGAGACAACAATCTGACCTACGACGCCAGCCAGATCATCGTATCCGGTGGCGGCAAGCAGGTAATCTTCAACGCAATGCTGGCGACCTGTAATCCGGGTGATGAGGTGGTCATTCCCACACCATCATGGGTCAGCTATGCCGACATCGTCAAATTTGCTGGTGGTGTTCCCGTCCCTGTTCCCTGTTTCGAGCAGACGGGTTTCAAGCTTCGCCCGGAAGATCTGGAAGCGGCGATCACGCTGCGGACAAAGTGGCTTTTCCTGAATTTTCCGAATAATCCGACAGGCGCAGCATGCTCTAGGGTCGAGATGGCGGCGATTGCGGAAGTCATGTTACGTCATCCGCATGTCTGGATCCTGACTGACGATATCTACGAGCATCTCGTTTACGACGGTTTCGAGTTCGGTACGATTGCCGATGTCGAGCCCCGGCTTTACGATCGCGTACTGACCATGAATGGAGTATCAAAAGCATATGCGATGACCGGCTGGCGGCTGGGCTACTGCGCCAGCGGCTCGAAGGAACTGATTGCTGCCATCAGCAACGTCAACGGCCAGAACAGCGGCGGCATCGCTACCGTTTCTCAAGCCGCCGCGATTGCAGCTTTGGATGGTCCCCAGGATTTGCTCAAGGAGCGAGCTGACATTTACCGCGAGCGGCGTGATTTCGTCCTTGATAAACTGAAGGGAATCGATGGCATTCGGTGCCATAAGCCGGAAGGCGCCTTCTATTTGTATCCCAATATGTCAGGCCTGATCGGGAAGACCACGAAAGGTGGTCGGAAGATCGAAAATGACGTGGATTTCGTGATGGGACTGGTCGAGGAGCACCACGTCGCAACCGTACAGGGTGCCGCTTATGGGATGAGCCCGTATTTCCGCATTTCTTACGCGACAAGCATGGAGATGCTGGGCGAAGGCTGCGCACGTATCGCTCAGTACTGCCACGATATGCGTTGATTTCTATCTGGTGCATGGCCCGCTCCGTCGGGCCGTTAACCCTTAAAGCTTCAGCTTTTCAGTCAGCTCGATCAGAATGTCTTTGACCGCAAACGCAGGCTCCGACAACGAGTTCTGGTCAGAGGTACAGAGTGATAAAGTCTCTTCGATACGGGGAGAGAGGAGCCGGCAGATCAAGGGTTCCTTGCTCTCGGAGACGATGCGGTCAGCAATCGCCTTTGGCATAATGGTCGCGCCAAGGCCATTCGCAACTGCGCGGGCAAGCGTTCTGACGATTTCTACTTCCGCGACGACTTTAAGATTGATGCGGCTTCGGGTGAACGCCGTATCTACTGCCCGGCGAACGAAGTTATAGGCTGGTGGCATCAGCATCGGGAGACCATCAAGGGCAGCGATCGGCACCGGTTTTACATCAGCCTCGATGGCGAAATCTCGATGTGCGACCAGATAGAATTCTTCACTGAGCAAAGGCTCGAAACGCACACCCTTGATTGGACCGATGCCGTGGATCAGCGCCAATTCAAGGCGGCCGTTCATGATCATCTGGCTATAGGTCTGCCCGACGCTTTCCGTCAGATGGATTAGAATACCGGGGTGACGCTTTCGTGTTTCGGCGAGAAGATCGACCGACAGCGTCGCCGCACTGCTGAACGGCACGAGACCAACGGAAACACGTCCTGCGATAGAGTTTCCGGCTGCCGATGCATCCGCCTGTGCCTGGTCCATTTGCCGAAGAATGATCTGCGCGTGCCTGTAAACCGCATGGCCCGCATCCGTCATCGTCACGCCCTGTTGGCTGCGTATCAGAAGCTTTTGTCCGAAATGCTCTTCGAGTGCGGCGAGCTGCTGGCTGAGCGCTGGCTGTGCCAGATGCAAAATGTCAGCGGCCCGAGTAATGCTGCCACTGTCCACGATGACTGTAAATGATTTAAAACGCCTGATGTCCATGCCAATAAAACTGCTTTGTGATGGGCGGAGCTTATCCGTTCGCGATCATTTTGCAATCGGCATCGTCGTTTAGCCGCATGCGCTTACGTAATTTCAAGGCTGAATGAGAGCGCTGAAACACAGCTTTTGAAGCTCCATAAAACTTCCTTATTACCTCAAAAGTAATCGGTCTTAGGCAAGCGAGAAAAGCTTCGCTAAGCTCCATGGCAACAATAAGGGGATCACAATGCCATTCTCCGATTACAAGACCGCATTGGTCACCGGCGCATCGTCCGGTATCGGCGCCGCCATCGTTGAGCGGTTCCGCCGCGAAAACATTGAAGTCCACGCGATCGCCCGCAGTGCCGGGGCATTGAACCAATTGGCTCAGCGCACAGGCTGTATCGCCCACGTCATCGATGTCACGGATCGGGCAGCCATCGCTGATCTGGCAAACCAGGTGCAGTTCGATATTCTCGTCAACAATGCCGGTGTGGATCGCCCGAAGAAATTCCTGCAGGCCGATGCAGATGATATTGATCTCCTCGTCGACGTAAACCTGCGCGCCGTCCTCCACATCTGCCGTCTTATCGTGCCGGGCATGGTGGAGCGCGACCGCGGACACGTCATCAACATCTCCTCCATTGCCGGGAATTACAATTTCGGCGGAAACTCCACGTACCATGCCGTCAAGGCTGGCGTTGCCATGCTGTCGAACCAGCTGCGGCTGGATGCATTTGGCAAGCGTGTTCGCGTTACGGAAATCTGCCCGGGTCGTGTGGCGACGGATATTTTCAACCATGTTCACGGCAATGATCCAAGCATACGCGAGCGCTTTATCGATGGCTTCGAGTTGCCGAAGGCCGAAGATATTGCCGATGCCATCGCTTTTGCCATTGCCGCACCGGTTGCGGTCAATATCGGATATATGGAAATCACCCCGACGCTTCAGGTGATGGGTGGTCTGCAAACGGCCAGACCGCAGGCTGCAGGCGATGCTGGTGCATTGCAGGAGCTAAAGCCGTGAAGGGCTTTGACCTCTGGGCGATCTTGAGCAATCAGGAATACATTGGGATGCTTATCCACGGCATCGAGATGACATTCGTCATCTTCCTCGGGTCGTGGTCGCTGGCGATGTCGCTGG
The DNA here is from genome assembly GCF_017313405.1 of Agrobacterium burrii. NCBI lineage: Bacteria > Pseudomonadati > Pseudomonadota > Alphaproteobacteria > Hyphomicrobiales > Rhizobiaceae > Agrobacterium > Agrobacterium burrii. Next base: position 229,593 of record NZ_JAFLNA010000007.1, on the reverse strand, counting down.
CACTCATCTTGCTCTGCATCCGGTTTTCACCCTTCCGCTTCGGAGACCGCATTGTCGCTGCATACGTCTCCTACCATCGCAATGTGCCGACGTTGGTGCAATTGATGCTCTGGTATTTCGGCATCTTTACGCTGCTGCCCTCTGGCTTGACCAATTGGCTGACCGACCACAATGCCGAAGCCATTTTCGCCGTTGTGGGGCTGGGCCTTTGCCAAGCCGCCTATTTCAGTGAAGATTTACGCTCCGGTCTCCGCTCGGTTGGCTCGGGTCAGATGGAAGCCGCCAAGGCCCTGGGTCACGGATACATCTCGGCCATGCGTTTCATCATCATGCCGCAAGGCGTGCGCAATGCCCTTCCACCACTCATTAATCACAGTGTGTCCCTGTTCAAGAACAGCAGTCTGGCGCTCGTCATTGGCGCGTCCGAATTGACTCATGCGATCAAGGAAATCGAAAATCTCAGCTTCCAGACCTTTGAGATTTATCTGGTCGGCACCGTCCTCTACCTCTTCTTCTCCCTGCTAATCATGGGTGCCGGTTCCTATCTGTCTATGCGCCTTGATCCCGTGTGGAGGGCGCGCGCATGATTGTCGAGATGATCACCATCGTTCAGGACAACTGGCTGCTGCTGTTGATCGGCCAATATCCAAACGGCCCGCTGGGCGGTCTGGCGAACACTATCATTCTTTCGGCGCTTGCCATCTTGCTTGCTTTCCCGGTCAGCATTCTCATGGCGCTGGCGTGCTTGTCCAAGTGGCGGCTTTTGCGGTTGCCAGCGACCGTGCTGGTTTATGTCACGCGCGGTGTGCCGCTGCTCATGCTCATCTTGTGGGCCTATTTCCTGATCCCCCTCTGGACAGGTGCGGATGTACCGAGTTTCGCCATCATGCTGGCAACGCTGGTGGTCTATCAGGGCGCGTTTCTCAGTGAAGTCGTCAGAGGCGGTATCGTTGCCCTCGGTGCCGGTCAGATGGATGCCGCAAGGGCACTTGGTCACAGCTATCTGGGTGCCATGCGCTTCATTATACTGCCGCAGGCCCTCTACAATATGATCCCCAGCATGATTTCGACTTTCGTCGCCACGATCAAGGACACCACGCTCGGCTATGTTATCAATGTGCCGGACCTGACCTTTGCGGCCAGCCAGGTCAACAACCAGCTTCTGACGCAGCCCTTCCAGGTCTTCCTCATTCTGGCCATCGTCTATTACGCCATCTGCTGGAGCCTGACCTATCTCGCCAACACAGTCGAGCGCCGCATTGCCAAGCGTCGCGCAGGCGTGGTCGCTCGCCCGCAGCAGGCAGCCTTGGCGCAGGCAAAAATCTTAACGGAGCAGCCATGACAGTATCTTCGACAGAACAGACAATCCGTATTTCGAATGTCTGCAAGAGCTATGGCGATTATCAGGTTTTGAAGAATGTGGACGCGGAAGTCGCGCGCGGAGAGGTGGTCGTCATTTGCGGGCCCTCCGGCTCGGGCAAATCCACGCTCATCCGTACTGTCAACCGGCTTGAGGAGATTAACAGCGGGTCCATCACGCTTGACGGTCAGGACATTCACGCAGCGACGAAGACGAGGGAACTCAACCTTCTGCGCAGCCGCGTCGGTTTCGTCTTTCAGAGTTTCAATCTGTTCCCGCATCTATCGGTTTTAGAAAACGTCACGATCTCGCCAATCCGTGTCAAAGGCGTTTCACCGGCGGCGGCGCAGGAAAAGGCAACAAAGCTGCTCGACCGGGTGGGGCTGTCTGACAAGGCGGGCGCCTATCCGGGTCAGTTGTCTGGTGGTCAGCAGCAGCGAGTCGCGATTGCACGCGCGCTTGCCATGGAGCCACCCGTCATGCTGTTCGATGAGCCGACGAGCGCGCTCGACCCCGAAATGGTTGGCGAAGTTCTGGCCGTCATGAAGGGGCTGGCCTCAGAAGGCATGACCATGCTGTGCGTCACACATGAAATGGGCTTCGCCCGTGAAGTTGCCGATCGCATCTGGTTCATCGACGCCGGTGAAATTCTTGAAAAAGCGACGCCAGAAGAGTTTTTCAAGACCCCCCGCCATCCGCGCGCGCAGCGGTTCCTGTCCGATCTGCGCCACTGATACCAAGCAAAATCATAAGAGGAGAACAAGAAATGAACTGGAAATCCCTGACACTGACGGCGATCCTTGCCTCTACAGTGCTTGCCTCGCCAGCGGCTGCCGATCAGCTGGACACCATCATGAACAACAAGGTACTGCGTTGCGCGACCTTCGCGGATGTCGTTCCCTTTGCCGCACCCGATCCGAAAACCCGCGAAATGGCTGGCTTCGACGTCGATCTGTGCAACGCCATCGCCAAGGAACTGGGCGTGAAGGCCGAAGTCAAGCCGGTTTCGGTCGAAGCCCGTGTACCAGAGGTAAAGCTCGGTCGTGTCGATATCACCGTTGCCAACCTCGCTTACACACAAAGCCGGGCCGAGCAGATCCAGTTCTCCGACCCCTATTATCTGGCTAAGGAAATGCTGATCGTTCCTGTGGATGATGCGGGCAAGAAGAAGGCCGATTATGAAGGCCAGCGTGTGGCCTCCACCAAGGGCTCTACATCTGAAATGTCGATCAAGCTCAACAAGTCCGATCCGTTGACATTCCAGGATACAGCTTCCGCTTACCTCGCCGTCCAACAGGGCAAGGCGCGCGGCATGGTCGCCAACACGATGACGACGACGAAGTTCGTCAACGAATCCAAGACCAAGGGTAAACCAATGCGGATGATCGAGGAGCCGATGCTGTATCAGCCAATCGGCATCGGCATGGCAAAGGATAATCCCAAGCTGACGGCAAAGATCAACGAAGTCCTTCGCAAGCTGGATTCTGACGGCGAGATCAACAAGATTTGGGACAAGTGGCTCGGACCGAACACCGAGTACAAGATGTCCCGAACCGACAAGGTCGTTCCGCTGTCCGAGCTGAAGTTCGACCCGATTCCCTGATGCTGCCGGGCAAAGCCACGGCCACAATCTGAACCACAGCACTTAAACTTAATAAAAGCGGCGGGACGCTCCCGCCGCCGTCCTTACCATGGGAGGTTTTTATGATCCACATTAAAGATATCGCAGAACGGCCGAGCAAGGCAGACATCGACGCGCTTTCGAAGTTTTCGCCAGCCACCATTCACGAGGCACAGGGCCGTAAAGGTGCACTTTCCTCCCGTCTTAAGCCGGTTGATTACCGGATGAAACTGTGTGGCCCTGCATTCACGGTCAAGTGCGCGCCGCGCGACAACATTATGCTGCAACTGGCGATCAACTACGCCAAGCCCGGTGACATCATCGTCGTTTCCGCCGGTGAGTACGAGGAAGCTGGCTCCTTCGGTGACGTGCTGGCCAATGCTTGCCTCGCCAAGGGCATCGGCGGTCTGGTCACAGACACAGGCGTACGTGACACGCTACAATTGAGAGACCTCGGTTTCCCTGTGTTTTCGCTCAGCGTCTGCATCAAGGGTACGGTCAAGGAAACGATCGCGGCGGTCAACGACAGCATCATCGTTGGTGGTGAGATCATTAATCCCGGGGACATCATCGTCGGGGACGCAGATGGGCTCGTGGTCGTGCGTCGGGAAGATGCGCAAGAGTCGGCTAGACTTTCTCAAAGCCGTGAAGACGCCGAAGCAGGTTATATCGAAGCCTACAAGCAGGGCAAATCGGTTATCGAAGTTAGCAATCTGGAGCCTGTTTTGAAGGCAAAAGGTCTCGTTATCGATATCTGATCTTCAAGAACTGCACGAAATGCATGAGGCGTTTCGTGCTCTCCCACCCGAACGGCGTAACGCTCTTTACGCCGTTTTGCTCATGCAGTCCGTTGTTGAGGGAACGAGGTTCCGATGACTTTTCCACTTTTTGACCTTTCCGGTTCACGTGTCCTGATCACGGGTTCTTCGCAGGGGATCGGGCTGGCGCTCGCCAAAGGAATGATCGACCACGGCGCGTCGGTGGTTCTGAATGGTCGCGACACGGTCAAACTCGCCGAAGCAGCGGCAGCTCTGAAAACGGAAACAGGCGTTTCTGTCGAAACCGCAGATTTCGACGTGACCAATGAGGAAGCCGTTAACCGCGGTGTCGCATCCATCGAGCAAAATGCAGGCCCTATCGACATTCTCATCAACAACGCCGGCATGCAGTTTCGTACCGCACTTGAAGATTTTCCAGCGGATCGCTGGGAGCAACTACTGAAAACCAATATTTCGAGCGTCTTTTACGTTGGCAAGGCAGTTGCGAGGCATATGATTAAGCGAGGGCGCGGCAAGATCATCAATGTTGCATCCGTGCAAAGCGAACTCGCCCGTCCGGGTATCGCACCCTATACAGCGACCAAGGGTGCGGTGAAGAACCTGACGAGGGGCATGTGCACCGACTGGGCAAAACACGGCCTTCAAGTGAATGCGATCGCTCCTGGTTATTTCAAAACGCCGCTCAATCAGGCGCTCGTTGATAGCGAAGAGTTTTCATCCTGGCTTGAGAAGCGCACGCCTGCTGCCCGATGGGGCAATGTCGATGAACTTGTCGGCGCTGCTGTCTTCCTGTCCGGTAAAGCTTCCTCTTTCGTGAACGGTCATACGCTCTATGTCGACGGTGGCATTACAGTTTCCCTCTAAGCTGAATGGAGCTCGGGGACCCATTGTGGTGATGGGTGTCTCGGGATGCGGCAAGTCGTCCGTTGGCCAGCAGTTGGCCTCCATTCTCGGCTATCGTTTCATTGAAGGCGATAGCCGTCATCCAACCGAAAATGTGGAAAAGATGCGCAACGGCATCGCGTTGGTCGATGCAGATCGGTGGCCTTGGCTTGAAGCGCTTGGTGCCGAACTGAGCCAAGAAGGAAACACGGTAATATCCTGCTCGTCTCTCAAGCGATCCTATCGTGATCTCTTGCGGGCAAAAGCAGGGCGGTCGCTGATATTCGTTTTCTTGAATGGCTCGCGTTCTACGCTGGTCTCAAGGATGGCGGCGAGGGACGGCCACTATATGCCGCTGTCTTTGCTTGAAAGCCAGTTGGCAACGCTGGAAATTCCTGTCGGAGAGCCGGATGTCGTCACTGTTGAGATCGAGCAGCCTGTCGAAAGAATAGTTTCAGAAGCAATTGCTCGCATCGCTGGATCGACTTTGCGGCAGCAACAGAAAAATTAATAAGATTGTCATGGAGGAAACGGTGATGAAACCGGAAATTCTGCTCGTCGGTCCGTATCCGGAATGGGACCTTGTCGAACTGGAAGTGCAATACGACGTTCGCAAGCTTTATGAGGCTGCGGAAAAGGATGTATTTCTTGAAACGTATGGCCCTCAAATTCGTGCAATCGCGACCCGTGGTGAACTCGGCGCATCCGCTGAGCTGATCAATAAGCTTCCGAAGCTCGAAATTGTCTCAATTTATGGGGTCGGCTACGACGCGGTCGATCTTAAGGCTTGCCGCGAGCGTGGCATTCGCGTGACGAACACCCCGGATGTGCTGACCAATGACGTTGCCGATCTCGGCATCGGCATGATGCTCGCCCAGTCGCGCGGGATCATTGGCGCAGAAACATGGGTGAAGGATGGGAGCTGGCGAGAAAAGGGTCTCTATCCCCTGAAGCGTAGGGTATGGGGCCGGAAAGCCGGCGTGCTTGGTCTCGGTCGCATCGGTTTTGAAGTCGCAAAGCGCCTCAAAGGTTTTGGTATGGATATCGCCTACAGCGACGTCGATGCCAAGCCATATGCAGATGGTATGACGTTCATCGCCAATCCCATCGAGCTCGCGCGTCACGCGGATTTCCTATTTGTCACGCTCGCCGCGTCGGCTGCCACGAAACATATCGTTTCCAAAGACGTCATCGAGGCATTGGGACCCGAGGGCATGCTGATCAACATCTCGCGTGCACCCAACATCGATGAGGAAGCATTGCTGACAGCGTTGGAAACCGGCGCGGTGGGCTCGGCGGCACTTGATGTGTTCGAGGGTGAGCCGAAGCTCAATCCACGTTTTCTTGAGCTTCACAACGTGCTTGTCCAGCCACATCACGCCTCCGGTACGATCGAGACCCGCAAAGCCATGGGCAAGCTGGTGCGAGACAATCTCGCCGCCCATTTCGAGGGCGTGGTCCTGCCAACACCTGTACTGTAAGGATAGCTCCATGAAAGCCGTCGTCATTCATTCAGCCAAAGACCTGCGGATCGAAGAACGGGAAGCCGAAAGCCTCGCTGCAGGACAGGTGGAGGTTGCGGTCGAAGCCGGTGGCATCTGCGGCTCCGATCTGCATTACTACAATCACGGCGGTTTCGGTACCGTTCGCCTTCGTGAGCCAATGATCCTGGGACATGAGGTCGCTGGAACAATCCGGGCACTGGGAGCAGGCGTTTCAAACCTCGCCGTCGGTGACCGGGTCGCGGTATCGCCCAGCCGCCCCTGCAATACCTGCGAATATTGCCTGAAGGGTCAGCAGAATCATTGCTTGAACATGCGCTTTTATGGATCGGCCATGCCGATGCCGCACATTCAGGGCGCGTTCCGTGAAAGGCTAGTGGCTGCGGCCTGGCAATGCCACAAGGTGGCGGATGGCGTATCTATCAATGAAGCCGCCATGGCCGAGCCATTCGCGGTGACACTTCATGCGGTCAATCGGGTGGGCAGTCTCGCTGACAAGCGGGTTCTAGTAACGGGATGCGGTCCGATCGGTGCGCTCGCCATCATCGCCGCACGTGCCCATGGCGCTCGGGAAATCGTGGCGACGGATGTCATGGATGCAGTCTTGAAGAAGGCTTTGGAGGTCGGGGCAGATCGAGTCATCAATGTCGCGGAGAACCCACAAGATCTTTCTGCCTATTCAGCGAATAAAGGATATTTCGATGTCCAGTTCGAGGCATCCGGAAATGAGCGTGCAGTACGTTCGGGGCTAGAGGTTTTGCGACCGCGGTCGACCGTTGTGCAACTGGGTCTCGGAGGCGACGTGTCTATCCCGCAAAATATGGTTGTCGCTAAAGAAATCGAAATGAAGGGCACATTCCGCTTTCATGAAGAATTCGGTTTGGCCGTTGATCTCATCGGCAAACGTCGCGTCGATCTCAAACCATTGCTCACCGGAACCTTTCCTCTCAATGATGCCGTAACAGCATTCGAAGTTGCAGGTGACAGAAGCCGCTCGATGAAAGTGCAAATTGATTTTTAGTCACGATCATCCAGATCTCCAGCGGGTACTGCTGAGTAGAACGCGCAAAAATAGAGGGCTGTAACGTCAAATTCGAGATTGATAGGCTTTTTTATCTGCTTGGCCAGCAGTTCGATTCCGCTCAAGAGCAGGCTATTACGTCTCTTGCTCAAATTGATTACGCGTCTGGCCAAAAATCTTCCGCTGGCCGTCGGCGGTGGCGAAAGTTGGCTTCTTTGCCTAGCCGGTCGAAGAGCCGCGCCGCCGTCAACCCAATCAGCAGAAGGACGGGGGCGGCCAGCTGCGCTAACCAAATCATCGGCTCTGGCCATTGCAGACACGCAGCAAATATGGCTCCCACCACGGAGGCTGCAAGGGTCAGCAGGAGACTGATCACGGCACCCGAAGCCACCGCTACGATCAAAGCGAAAGTCACAACTATAAGATAGACAATACTGAACATAGGTCTTTCTCGGACTGACGGATAACCGTCCAGCGCGGCTTCCGTAGCTGCTGCGAGCAGCGGACACTCTAAAGAATATGTGATCCGCGTTAACAGCCTGATACTGTAAGCCCCGGCAGTCCTACGTCACATGCCAAGGATTGAGAATACCATCGATGGGTTTCCTCATTTAACTTGTCATCACTTTGGTAGAAGCAATGCCGCAGCAAGAAGCTGGTCGCGATCTCGCAGGCCTTCATTGTAGAGCCTGGCCACTGATACCGTTAGCCTCCCAATCGCGGACGGCTCTCGAACGAGACCTTGCGCACGGGCGACCTCCTTGACGATACTGGCACACAGACGTGCATCTTCTCTTGAGATGAGCTCAGGCATTTCCTACCTCTCAAATTGCCCCCCAGACCGGGGCGGGACTGTAAACTATTTAGAAGTTCAGGTTGGCGCAGGCCGACAATGCGGGAATTGCTGACCTGTCGATCGGATATCAGGTCGTCGCACAAATGATCAATCCCTTGGAGCCGGACCTCGGGTTGTTTCAGTTCAAGCCGGTTGGCTATGCCAGTGGATCGGTTCGGATTTGGCAGATCATAGCGCAAGGCGCCTGTACTCATCTTCGCTTTGGCCGCTATCCGCATGATATTAAAGATGTTTCGAGCCGCATTGACCCTCAACTACGAACGTGGACAGCACCTCTTACGGACGCTCATTGCACGCTAGGGAAACTGGTGATTTGGAGCGAAGGAAAAGAGGATCGTTAACTCTGTCCATTCCCTCAGGCTTAACCCAGATGCTGTAGGGTTTGTCCAACGAAAGGGCAGATGGCGCATGATTAGGCAGTCACAATGGTTCGCGAAATGGGGCCTCCCGGCAAGCGTGTCCGCGTTGGTTGGAGCGATGTTACTCGGCACCCTTTACTGGTCTGCCGCCGAAATTGACGAGGTCGCCGTGGAACGGCAGAAGGGTTTGGCCACCCTCATCGTTTCAAAAATCCGATCTTCGGTCGCTCACGATCAAGAGAGTGCCACCGTGTGGGACGACGCCGTCATCAGAACTAAGGACCGTGATCAGGATTGGCTTAACGTGAACCTTGGGCAGTGGATGGACACCTACTTCAGCCATGATGCCGCCGTCGTGCTTTCTGCCAATGGGCTGCCCATCTACCAATATATTTCAAAATCAGCCAGCGAGGTGTCACAGCAAGACCTTCGCTTGGCTTACAGTCCGATGGCGAAACGGCTGCGTGAAAGGATGGCTGCAGGAGACCATGAGGGTGTTTCGGACACGGTACTGTCAATCGGCGAGAGTGATCTGACCTATGTAGGGGAACGACCTGCTGTGGTCAGTGTCAAACCTATTCTGTCTGACACAGGCGAGATCGAGCAGCAGGCGGGCGAAGAGAACCAGCATGTCGCGGTACGGTTTTTGGATCGAGACTTCCCGTCTGAAATAGGTAGCGAATACCAGTTCGCCGAGATGCAGTTCACAACGGAGATGCCACGCGACAAGCGCCACTCCCATATCGCCCTCACCTCGAAGTCTGGAAAGGTGATAGGGTACTTTAACTGGCATCCATTTGAACCGGGCAGGAGCGTTTTGCAGGCAACCCTCCCGGTTATCGGACTTTCCGTCATTGGCATATTCGTCGCCGCCAGCCTGGCCGGGCATGGAATCTGGCGACGCTCGGTTAAACTCAATTCCAATCGCCGGGAACTTCAACATTTGGCGCTTCGCGACACTTTGACGGGCCTCGCGAACAGGGGTTATTTTAATAATGAGCTCGCGGGGCGCCTGAGGAAAGCATTGCCTGAGGACGTATTCAGCGTGCTCTTCATTGACCTCGACCGGTTCAAAGCGGTCAACGACACATACGGACATCCAACCGGTGACAGGCTGATTTCTCTCGTTGCTGCGCGAATGAGGGAAATTCTCCCGGACGCTCTGATCGGACGGATCGGAGGCGACGAATTCACCGTCTTGCTCGAGAGGACGAACGCCGACGAGGTCGTCGCCGTCGCAGACAAAATCGTCGCGTGCCTGCGCGAGCCTTTTGAGATCGACGGAGTATATGGCTCCATTGGTGCGAGCGTCGGTGCGGCGATCGCAACAGGTGTAAACGTGGATCCTGTCGAGCTGACGAGGAAGGCGGATATCGCGCTCTATCACGCAAAAGCTGCGGGACGGAATACATATGCATTATTTGGCGATCATATGGACGAACTTCTCCGCACCCGCCGAAAACTGGAGCATGATCTTCGCGAGGCATTGTCAACGGGGACGCAGATTGAGGTTGTTTACCAGCCGGTCTACTGTGCTGACAGCTCGCAACCTTGCTCGGTCGAGGCGCTGGCGCGGTGGAAACATCCAGAGCTAGGCTCTATCGCTCCGGATATGTTTATCCCGCTTGCAGAGGAGATTGGCGTGATCAACAAGATTGGCGCTCATGTCTTGGAGGACGCGTGCAGCCTGATCGCCGGGTTGCCTCCCATCAGTGTCGCCGTGAATGCATCCGCCTCCGAACTCGCTTCTGCTGGCTACCCACTGCGGGTTCTTTCTACCCTGGCCAAATGGGGGATCGAGCCGGCTCGATTGGAAATCGAGATAACAGAAAGCTTGGCCATTAATAGTGAGGAAGAGACCGAGCGAAACATCGCGATGCTGAGAGCGGCAGGGGTAAGATTTGCAATCGACGATTTTGGCACCGGGTACTCTTCGTTCTCAAGGGTTCAAAACGTGACTGTCGACAGGCTCAAGATCGACAAGTCGTTTATCACTGGTATGGGCGAGGGCAGGAACAGCGCGATTGTCGAAGCGATCATCAAGATGGCGCGTGCCAACGGGCTACAAACAACCGCCGAAGGGGTCGAAACCAACCAGCAGAGAGATGCGCTGAAATCGTTGGGCTGCGATAACATCCAAGGGTTTCTGATGTCGCGCCCAATGGCGCGTGCGGACGTTACGGTGCTTCTGCAGATGTCTGCCTTACCACCAAGCAGGACCGACTCTTCTACCGCTTGCTAAGTCGCAGGGGACATGAATGCCGAGGTGCATCGTCGCTGGTTGCTTTGCGTGGAGGCAGCATCATCGGTCCTAAAGGGAAATGTAAGGGTCTATCTGTCCTGAGAAGTGGCCGGCATCCGGCGTAACATTGATGGTCTGTCGGCGTTCGTTGAGACGGCGATCAAGGAGGCGCCTGGCTCTGGCGCGATCTTCAGATTTCACATGAAGCGCGCCTATAGTTGAGCCAATTCGCAAGAGAGGCACGGAAACGTAGAACTTTAGGGTCGTTGGGTGGGGTTAAAGTGCCTCATCAGGGTCTTTGACCGTCTCGCCAAAGGCCGCCACGGTGCGGCACCCGTTGCAGAAGCCGCAATGTAATCTGCTGGACTGGAAGTTATCGGTCGCAAGAAGTCGTATTGATGTTGGTTTCCATGCGGAACTGAGCCGGTGGGGGTGCGGACGAAAACTTGGACCACCAGCAGGAGGTAGTTCATGTATTCCTACGCAGACAGACTTCGAGCCGTTGAGCTCTATATCCGGCTTGGCAAGCGGCTCAAGGCAACCATTCGGCAGTTGGGTTATCCCACAAAGAATGCCCTGAGGGGTTGGTACCGCGAGTACGTCGAGAATCGCGACTTGCGTGTTCAGGCGGTAGCTCGAGCACCGAAATTTTCCGAGGTCCAAAAGCAGGCTGCCCTTGAGCATTACCGCACTCACGATCGTTGCATCTCTTCGACGATGAGGGCGCTTGGCTACCCTGGCCGCGGAACTCTAACCGGATGGGTCCGAGAGGCCTTTCCGGAGGCGCGCTCATCCATGGTTGGTCGATCTTGGCGCCGTGGCTATTCCGATGAGATCCGGCAAGCGGGGGTCATAGGTCTCTGTCGTGGAGATGAAAGCGCTCAACAGGTGGCTGACCGGCTGGGCGTCTCAAGGCCGACATTGTATAGCTGGAAAGACCAGTTGCTCGGTCATGAGGCTTCTTCGTAACCGATGTGCCAGTCACACCCTGGCGAGAGAGTTCCGTATTCGGTCCTGTAGGTCGGAAGCGGCCCCAATGCTGCAAAACGTATTCTTTAAAGGTCAAGGTGTTGCAAACGGAAACTGGAAGGGTTGATGCCGAACGTTCTTTTGAACGCGATACTGAAAGCTGTGTCAGAGCTGTAGCCAACGGAATATGCGACATCCACGATAGAATGACGTTCCCGTTTCAAAGATGCGGCAGCCACCATCATGCGCCAATGCGTCAGATAGTCGAGCGGCGCTCTCCCGACACGTTCCTTGAACTTCAGCGAAAAGGCCGTCCGCGACATTCCCACCGCCTGCGCAAGAAGATCGACAGTCCAGCGTCGGCTTACATCGCCATGCATCAACGATAGAGACGCTGCGATCTTGGGATCTGTCATGGCCGCGAGCCATCCTTGAACAAAGTCTCCCTTGGATATGTAAGCACGGATGATGTGGACCAGAACGAGATTGGCAAGGCTGGACGCCGCGATGAAAGTCCCAGGAGCACCGTGTCCGTTGCTTTCGAAACTTAACAATGGCAGCAATGCTTCAAGCTGTTCACTCCCAAGACTTCCTCTCTCGATGTGAACAATCGGCGGCAGAAAGCTCAACAGACCTGCTACTCGATCATCTGAAAAAGAGAACCTTCCCGCCGCTGCTATTGTGAGCTCTCCAGCATTCCCATATCGAACGATACCGTCTGAACCGATGTGTTCATTAAAAATTGAAGCTCCATCCATAGGCTGAAGGCTGGGATCGGACGCAACGCAGTAAGACTTACCATTGGTCAAAAGGTAAAAGTCCCCAGCCTCCAGCCGAATGGGCTTTCCTTCATCGACCCAGACCCACCGGCTTCCTTCGATGACGGTGCCAAACTTCATGTGCCGATAGGTGGGATAACGGATCGCGTGCGGCCCTCGCGTCTCCAGGCGAGACGACAGGACGCTATCGATCCGCGGCCCCTTCGATTGAGATCTAAACAGCTCATTCTGGCACATTTCGATGCCGTTCAGGGCCGTCCACTCCAACATCAATATGGACGGAAATTAACGTCTTCACGATGGCAGATACGCTTCGGCTCCTCTGGCAATGATCTCTTCTTCACTCAAAGATCGGTGCCAGTGCGAGTAAAGGAGAAAGCGATCTTTTGGTATCGCAACGCTTTTCCTCAGATGCCGGTAAATGACACTGAACGCCTTATGCTCGCAGCCGCCCCATACAAAGACTTTGCCCGAATTGTCTGGCCATTGCACTCTACCCAGAGCCTCTTGGAGTAAGGTCGTGGTACCCGCTTCCGAGCCGTTGCGATGGAGCCAGAGGATGGAAACGCCTTCGGGGCTCTTCAAAACCAGTTCGTCCTGTTTGGAGCCGACCTCGATGAAGGCATGACCGGTCGCTGTTGCGGGGAGGTTTTCGAGGATCCGGGCAATTCCGGGCAACGCTGTTTCATCTCCAGCAAAGACATAGAAATCTGCCTCCTTAGGACCATTCGCGGCAGGACCGAGAATCCCAACAAGGTCGCCGGGTCGTGCATCAAGCGCCCACCGGGTTGCAGGTCCCGGGTTGACGTGAAGCGCGAAGTGGATCGTAATTTCCTGGTCTGCAGCGTTGATATGCCGGATCGTATAGACGCGTGTGGGGATAGCTTCATCATCTGGCCAGATGACATGGCCGCGATGATCGAGCATGGGCCATCGCGGCACCGCGATGCCGCGTGGCTGGAAGATGAGCCGACAGTGAAGCTGGTCGTCGCGATCGTACCGTTCCAAGTTCTCTCCCCGAAACGTTATACTGCGAAAGCGCGGCGCAATGTCTTTGACCGATTTTACGTGCAGGATGCGGAGATCGTCCGGCAATGCAGGGTCTGTATGATCGCCTACCCACTGGATTTCCAGCGTCTCGCGTGCGGCGATAAAGCCGATCGGTCCAACGAGAGCGTGCTTCAGTCGATTAAGACCGCCAGCATCCACAGCTTCCGCCGTCAGCCGGAAGCCGCTTCCGGTCGGTTCGAATGTGGCGTTGCCAAATGGAGACCGGATATGGTGAACACCGGCGACTTCTTCCATGGTCATGTCATGCGTGGCGATCGCCTCAACGATCGGGTCAACATATTGGTTGATCCGGGGAAACTCTACAATCGCCTGTGAACGGAATGACTTGCTGATCTTTGAAGACATTGTCGCCTTGCTCCAGGTACCTAGATCGAGGTCCACAACGGTCCCTCGATTGGAAACGCCGCGAAATCGCGATTGATAGTGTTGAGAATATTCTTAGTGTCGATGCCGGCACATTCCTCGGGGTGCAGCCATTTGGCGACTTGTGCCACAAAGAGAATGTTGAGGGGTGGATTGGTGATCAACCCAGTCCATATCCCGTAAACGCGCTTGTTACGAACGCTTGCCAACTCACGAAAAGCTCCACGTTCGTTGATAAGGCGCTTTAATCCGCCCTCACCCAGCTTCGGATCGAGTCCGGGGCCGATTGCTGGCCGGCTGCCCGAGGCCCATCCGCCACCCGAGGCAATATAGACGTCATGCGGGGTGGACAGGAGATATTCGAGCGAAAGCTTCTCAAACCATGGGGCGGTTACACCTGGCAACGGCTGGCCACCAGCGAGTGCCAGCAGATTCCCCCAAACCTTACGACCCGCCGCCCAGCAGCAGTCGTCAAGCGTGGATTGGACTTCGAGATAGGTCGTGACCGGTTTGGCACCGGAGATTTTCGACTGGATTTCTGCCAGTTCCTTCTCGTAAAACGCGATGAACGCGTCTGCCTTGGCAGAGGCACCGAGAAGTGCCCCCCACATTTTCATCGATGTTTTAAGATCGGCAACCGGGTCCGCGATGTGCTCACCGGCGAGCGTATTGCTGGAAGCATCGCTAAAGACGATGGGAATGCCGAGTCGACCAAGCCGCTCGACCAGCGAATCCCCATTCCCCGGCGGCGTCATGAACGAAGTTGTCACGATGAGATCGGGCTCGAGGCTGACCAGTTGCTCCAGCGAGATAGTATCGGGGGATTGTTTACCCACGATCTGGATTGTGTGGCCATTAACGAGGCGTTTTGCCAGTACGTCGCTGTCTACACGATCAACCGCAGCCCAGCCAACAACGAGGTTGGCTGGGTCTGGATGCAGGAGCGACATGGTCAGGAGATCATGCGCCTCCAGAAGGATGATCCTTTTTGGCACAGTCGGCAGTTGCACTTTGCGCCCTGCCATATCCAAGACCGTGATCGCTTGTTCAGCTCTCGCGAACGTGTTGATCGAAAAAAGCGCCGCGGCGGCGAGGGATGCGCTAAATGTTCTGCGTGTAATCGTCAACGCTGCCTCACCACTTGTATTTAAGGCCAGCAAGGACAGTGCGACCGTTACCGTATTGGCAATAAAATCCAGAGCTGCAGGACGAATAATATTCCTTGTCGAGCAGGTTGGTGAGATTCAATGTTGCCTGAAGCCCTTTCAGGTTCGCATTTCTTGCGCCGAAATCATAGCGCAGGGCTGCGTCCAGCAAGGTATATCCCTCGGCCTTGAAGGTATTTTCATCACTGCTGTAGCTGGAGCCGACGAAGCGGACGCCGCCGCCAACACTCAAACCTTCCAGCACGCCTGTGTCTACGGTGTAGTTTGCCCAGAGCGAACCGTAATAACGTGGTACGGCTTCCGGGCGATTGCCTATTTTCGATGCAATGCCAGACTCCGAAATTTCAGTGTCGAGCAGGGAGAGCGCTGCAATCAGTTCGAGATTGCTGCCAACGTTACCTCTCGCTTCGAACTCCAGCCCGCGAGAGTGAATCTCTCCCTGTTGTTCGTTCACAGCTGTTTGAGCATTGTAGTAAACGACGTTTTGTTGGCGAATATCGAAGGCCGAAACCGTGAACAGGGCATCTATTCCTGTTGGCTGATACTTGACGCCCACCTCATATTGCTGTGCCTCTGTTGGCTTGAATGGCGTTCCACCCGGACCTGTGCTGGTCGAGGGTTCGAAAGATGTGGAGTAGCTGGCGTATGGTGCTATGCCATTGTCGAACAGATAAAGCAGGCCGGCGCGATAGGTTGTGGCGCTGTCCGATCGTTCGGCGGATGCCCCGTTAATGAGATTATCGGTGTCTTGCTTGGCCCAATCGTGTCGCACTCCGAAGACGCCGCGCAGGCCGCCCAGTTCGATCTGGTCCTGCACATAGATGCCTGTCTGGCGTAGGGACTGGTCGGTGTTGGTGAATTGTGTAAGAGGACCTACTGGCTGGCCATAGATCGGATTCGATACGTTCAGGGGACTAGCCCCGAACCCCAGAAAATATTGCCAACTGCTGTCGGAATGCTGGAGGTCAATACCAGTAAGAAGAGTATGCTGGACTGCCCCTGTGTCGAAGTTGAACTCGGCCTGGTTATCAAACGAGAAGCCGCTAGCGTCTTCGATGGAATGCACTGCCCACCTGGGAATAACGCCCGCACTCGACATCTGCCCGTTCATCTGCAGTGACTGCATGTCGATATCCACTCCCGAATAGCGGAAGTTTGACCGAATTTTTATCTGCTCATCGAACCTGTGTTCAAACCTGTAGCCGACGCCATATTGCGTGCGCTCGAATGAGTCGTAATTTGGGTCGCCAACATTGAGATCACGGCTCAGGAAACTGGCATAACCGTTTGGTGCCAGAGATTTCGGATAAAGCGAGTTGAAGTAGCCGCCTTCAGGGTCGCGCTGATAATAGCCTGAAAACACCAGCGAGGTATCCGCATCCGGCTCCCACTTCAAAGATGGCGCGACACCAATACGCTTTTCGTCGACATCGTCGTAACGTGTGCCGGAAGAACGGCCGACTGCTGCAATACCATATTGCCACGTTCCATCGGCTGTGACCGGCCCTGTGGAGTAAACCCCGCCCTGAACCCGTCCATCCGTTCCAGCTTCAAGTCTGACCTCGTTTGACTGGACATCGGAAGGTTCTCTGCTCACCTGATTGACGAGACCTCCGGGGCTGACCTGACCGTACAGGAGCGCTGCAGGCCCCTTGAGCACATCCACATGGTCAAGGAAAAAAGGATCAATGGAGGGTGTCGCGAAGGCCTGCCCGCGTTGAAGCTTGAGGCCATCCAGATAGTTGACGTAGTTTGTCGACAAGCCAAAGGCACCGAAGCCGCGAAGAAACACAGAATCGTAGCGAGAGTTTGAATCTCGATCCGAGAGAACACCAGCCGAGTAACGGAGTGCTTCGCTCACTGTCTGGGGGTTCTGGTCGTCGATCTGCTTGCGCGTCACTGTTGTAATGGATTGCGGTGTCTCAATGATCGGCGTCACAGTCTTGGTGGCTGAACGGGCAGACTTAGCTTGCACTGTCGTGGACGTATCATCGAGTGTACCGCTCCCTTGCACGACGATAGGTGCAAGTTGCGTTGGGCCTTCCTGGGCCCAACTGTGAGTATGAGCTAGCAAAACGCTAGATGCCATAAGAATTTGTTTTATAAAAAAGCCTTGCTTCACGAAATGCCCCCATGGTCCAAGCCTGACATATTTGTTAGACTAGTAAATCAAACGGGAGCGTCCTGTCCAGTATCATGAAGCATTTTGTCAACTTTTATGTTGGCAAGGCTGTATAGGCCCTCAGGCTGTATCGGGATGAGATAAAAAGGAGAAAAAATGGGATATCAGAACGTGCACGCGACCGCCCGCGTCGGTCGGCCCCGTAAGGCTGACCTCGACGCTGCGGCCGAGAGAATAATCAAGGCGGCAACAGAACTTTTTGCCAGCAGAGGGTTTGCAGGGACGTCGATGGAGCAAGTCGCTTCGCAATGCGGAGCCGGTAAGGATACGGTGTATCGCCGATATCCCTCGAAGGTCGCCTTGTTTGAAGCGGTCGTCGAAGATGCCCACAAGCGCGCCATCAACAAACTGGAGAAAATGCCCGCTGCAAACGGCGACGCGCTTGAACGTCTGCGGTCGCTCATGCTTGAACTTTTGCATGTGAATATGGAGCCGGACCTGATCGCGTTGAAGCGCATCACATTCAGCGAAGCTGTGGTTTTTGAGAAGCATGGGCCTATCCCGCCCCAACCCGATCCAATCATGGAAAGGTTGGTAGAGGCGGTCAGCACGGCACAAGAGGCTGACGTAATTGTCCACGGAGACGCCAACGCGATCGCGATTCATCTTATCCACTGTCTGGTCGCGTTGCCGACGGCCGCGGCAATGACAGGGAGTAGCAAGTTTAGTTCGCGCCGAGAGGTCGAGGAGCACTTTTGGAAAACGTGGCATTGGCTGATCAATGGATTGAAGGGAGCGACGGCCTAGCGTGTCATCAGGTCTTGTCGACTGACCGCCATCATCCTGGGACCCGGATCCGACATGCATAGGGACTTTTCTTATCAGTCAATGCAACCGGGTTTCCTGCACGACATGGAGATATTGTGCGAAGCGCCGGGCGAGTTTATCGCCTTGGCAGCACATTATGACATCCATGCCTACACGCCGGTTCACTTCGAGACCTATGATATCGACTTCCCTCAAAAGTTGACCAAGGCGGTTCCCAAACGTCAAAGTGAATTTCTCGCCGGGCGTATTCTTGCTTGCGCCGCACTGGAAAAATTGAATCGTCCGAGGGCCACGATAGCCATCGGGGATGCGGGGTCTCCTGTATGGCCCAAAGGAATATCGGGGTCTATTAGTCACTCGAATGGAAAATGTGTTTGCCTTGTCGCTTCTGAAGAAACAAGGCTGGTTGGTATCGACATTGAAAAGATGCTGACTGGTGCCTCCTTAAAGGCAGTCTTGCAAGAAGCTTTGAACGCTGAGGAGCGGGATCGGGTTTGTCAGCAAAAGACAATCGATCCTGCCGTTCTTGCGACGCTGATATTTTCCGCTAAGGAAACCCTATTCAAAGCGCTGCATCCAATCGTTAAGAGTTTCTTTGGCTTCGATGCAGCGATTTTCAACGGTGTGTATGGCGATCACGCTCTGTCCTTGTCCATTGTGCACTCGCTTCATCCGAGCGTTCCGAGCAACAAAGAGATATTGATCGATTTCGATATCGATGGAGAGTTTGTCAAGACGTGGATGATGCTCGATCGTCACACGCTCGCGCCTTGGGCGTGACGGGACGCCTTCGGTCAGCCCCGGGTTGAAGTCATGATGCTCATTTCAATTGACCGGCGCGGAGAGTTTGCAAAGTCAATCTGGATCATTATACCGTTGCCCGGAGGCACCCCGCACCGTGTGCTATCGCTGATAGTGCGGGGTGATCTTATTATCAACGAAGTGTCTTTAGACGCTTAACATCGACCTCCGCCCCGGAAAGAAACCGATTTTCGTAAAGTACTCGACATAACGATCGAGTATAGCATCGGTTACGGGTGGCGGTGAAATGCCCGAGCCTGCCAGAGCAGCCTCGACCCGCTCTTGACCAAGTGCGGATTCCACCTCGAGGCCATTATACTTGTTCAGGTGATCCGCGAGGAGGAGAATGGAAGACAAGGAGTCATCTCCCTGCCGGGCTCTTTTCTCCGCTTCCTTAGTGAGGCGCTCTCGCCAAGCGTCGAATGGGATAACCTCTAGGCGATGGCCTGCTCTTTTAGCTGCCTCCAGAATGGCTCTAATGCTCGTCTGCGTTCGATTGGAGAGATGGTAGGTCTCGCTGGGCACCCCGCGTTCTATGAGTGCGACCAGTGCTTGCGCCACATAGTCGACAGGCGCGAGTGTCAACTTGTCCGATCTCAGGTCCGGGGCCGTCTGAAGCAGGAGTATTGATCGAATAAAATGCCAAAAGCCCATGCTGTTGCTGCCGATCCCCGTCTCGCTATCTCCGCTGACGCGTCCGGGACGATGGATCGTCACGGGTAGGCCGCTCGCCGCCGCTGCGTGCATAAGCTCCTCGGCGACCCATTTGCTCTGGACGTAACCTGTCTCCTCAACCTCATCAATCGTCAGACGGGTTTCCTCCATTATGACTGGGGGATTTTGACCGCGACGTGCCACCACCGATGCCGTTGAGACAAAATGCACGGGCGTGACTCGAACGCCACCAGCGGAGAGCCGCAGGATCTCTTTCGCGCCACCGACATTGATTGGGGCAAGACGAGAATAGGAATCGAACTCGTTCGTCGCACCCCCATTGTGGACGATGACGTCAAGTTGGTCGGCGAGTGCGACAAATTTTTCTGCCGTCAGGCCTAGCCGGGACTGTGACAGCTCGCCTGCAAGTCCAACGATCCGTGCGCGGAAAACATCGTCCCACAGGCCGTACAGGGTGAGCGAGGCGCGGACACGCTCGGCGGCCGCCTCATCATCCCTTGCGCGCACCAGGCAGTAGATCCTGGCCTTGGTCTTCCGAAGCATCTCGGCGAGCGCAAAGGAGCCGATGAAACCGGCGGCACCGGTCAACAGGATAGTTTCGACGGTTGCGAGCGTCGGTCGCGAAGGAGCGGCGGTGTTGTCCGAAGCCATGATGTCCTGAGGCAAAACAAGATCCGCGAGCATGAGGTTCGTCTCGGAACCGACGTCGGTGCTTTGCGCCCTTGCAGACAGCACGTCGTCCTTGCTCGATCCGAGGCACAAGGCAAGGGCTGCCGGAGTTGGATGATCGTAGATCTGCCGGACATTGATTGCCGGGCTCAAGGCTTCGCGCAGCAGGCCGACGAGACGGACGGTGAGAAGGGAGTGACCACCGGATTCGAAGAAGTCGTCAAACCGGCCGATCGACTGGCGATCCAGCACCGAGGCAAAAGCGTCGCAGATGACCCGCTCCGTTTCGTTGATTGGCTGTTCGGTTTTGACGTCTGTGTTCGCCGGGTCGGGCAAGGAGGCGATGTCGAGCTTGCCGTTGATTGTCCTTGGGAGGTCTTCAACGAATACGATAACGGCAGGCACCATGTAGGACGGCAACTGCAGGCGCAAGAGCTCACGCAGCCCATCTGCATGCGTCGATTGCCCGTCGCTGACAACATAGGCGACGAGACGGATGGACCCGTCCTGGGTCTTCCTCCCAACGACCGCCGCGCGCTTCACTCCTGTTTGCGCGACCAGGGCGTTTTCAACTTCAGCCGGTTCGATGCGATAGCCGCGAATTTTCAACTGGCTATCAGAGCGACCGAGATAGTCGATAGTGCCATCGGACCGCCAACGAGCAAGGTCTCCTGTACGATAGATTCGCTCTCCCGGCTTGCCGAACGGATTTGCAACGAAGCGTTCCGCGGTCGTCGCGGCACGCCCGACATAGCCGCGCGCCAAGCCGACTCCTCCGAGATAAAGTTCGCCCGTGACACCCACCGGCGACGGATGCAGGCCAGGGCCGAGAATATGCGCATCCGTGTTGGCGATAGGCCGGCCGACGGTCGGTTCGGCGTTATCGGCCAGGTCCGCACCCAAGGCATTGATGGTGTATTCGGTCGGTCCGTAGAGATTGTACCCGCCGACGCCCGGTGCCTCGCGCAGGCGTGTCCACAGGTCCTGGCCGACCGCCTCACCGCCAAGTGAGACGAAGACCACGCCGGTTCCGGTCTTTCCTCGTGGTCGATCCCGTTCAAGAAGTCCATGTTCGACCAGATAGCTGCCATAAGTTGGGGTAACGTCAAAGGCGTCGATTTCTTCTCGGTCGAACAGCGGCAGCAGTCGATCCGGGTCTCGTCGGAGCTCATCATCGATCACATAAACCTCATGTCCGGCCAGGAGCCATAATAGCTGCTCCCAGGAGGCATCGAAGGCAAAGGAGGTCGTGTGGGCAATTTTCAGGCGACGTCCTCCCTGTGATGCGAGGACCGGAGCAAAGATCGCTTTCCTGTGGTTGATGAACATATTGGTGAGACCGAGATACGGCACGGCAACCCCCTTCGGTTCGCCTGTCGATCCCGAAGTGAAGATTATATAGGCCAGATGCCTCAGTCCGGCTGGCCGTTCAGTCTGCGGCATGGTCTTCGGGAGGCGCTTGAGCTCTGCTTGGGTTTCGAACTTATCGAGAAGGACGACGCGGGGATCTGACTGGTATTCCGGTGGCAGAAGCCCGGTCAGGTTGTTGACGCTCAGGATAACTGTCGGCTGCGATTGATCGAGCATGGAACGAATTCGATTGACGGGCGTCTCCAGATCGATCGGAACATAAGCCGCATGGGCGGCAAAGACCCCAAACAGCGCGATGATCATTAATTCTGAACGGGGCAGGAGCAACGCGACCCGATGTTCCGGCAGGGCTCCTCGTTTATGAAGCAGGTGGGCCAGTTGGTGTGCGGCTGTCGCCAGTTCCTCGAACGTGAGCCTCGTATCGCCCGCTGTGACGGCATTATCATCCGGAGTGGCCAATGCCTGCTTGACGAGGAGATCCGCCACGGAAAGTGAGCCGATCTCCATCTCTTCGCCCGCAATAGAGCGGGGCAGCAAGGCGCTATCGTCTGGCAGCGCATTGACGGTTAGCAACGGCTGATCCGAATCGTTTGCGAAGCGATTCAGTATATGCGCATAGGCCCGGATGAGGGCTTGCGCCTGATCTGGTTCGATCACGTCGCTGCGGAACATCAGGCGCAGGTCGATGACCTCTCCCTTCGGCGTGACGGACATACTGAGGGGATAGTGGGTAGCGTCGCGGACGCCGGCATTGCCTATGCAGATGTCGCCCTGCTCCGCCAAGTCGACTATTGGCAGGTTCTGTACGGAAAACAGAGTATCGAACAGCGGGCTATGGCCCGCGATCTGCTGCAGTCGCGTCAGATTAACATGCGAGTGCCGCAGAGAGACGGCTTTTTGCGCGTGAAGAGCGCTAAGCGCTGTTTTGACCGACTGGCGACCTTGGACCTCTACCCGGACAGGAACTGTATTGAACATGAGACCGATGATCTCGTTCACATCATCTATTTCCGCCGGTCGGCCAGAGACGACATTTCCGAAGACCACGTTGGAATTTCCGCTCAGCCGCATCAGCAGCGTTCCCCATGCAAGCTCAAGAACCGTGCTCAAGGTCGTTGAACCCGAGCGTGCGAGCCGGGAGAGCGCCAGGGTGGTTTCAGTCCCAATGGAAAGTATGTGTTCGCCGCTGTGCTCTGCACTCGCTTCAAGGCCACGGGCGGTTGGGTAGAGTATCGTCGCTTCGCTCCCGACCAGCACGTCGCGCCACACCGCTTCAGCATCTGCGATGTTTTGCTGCGTGAACCATCGCAGATAGCGACTAAACGGCGGCGGAGGGGCTGTGCCTACAGGGTCGCGATATAACTGAATGATGAGGCGATAGAGTAGGCGGATCGACCAGCCATCCAGCAGGATATGGTGAGCAGTCAATAAAAGCCGATAGCGCGTGTCGTCCGCATTTTCGGGAAGCCGAATGAGGGCAAACCGGATCAATGGCGGGCGGGCCGCGTCAAAGCGCGCCGCATATTCTTCATCCGCAATCAGTCCGGCGTGGCTCTCGTGAGATACCTGTACTG
This sequence comes from Agrobacterium burrii, assembly GCF_017313405.1. Classification (NCBI taxonomy): domain Bacteria; kingdom Pseudomonadati; phylum Pseudomonadota; class Alphaproteobacteria; order Hyphomicrobiales; family Rhizobiaceae; genus Agrobacterium; species Agrobacterium burrii. Next base: position 206,583 of record NZ_JAFLNA010000007.1, on the reverse strand, counting down.
CGCGCCAGGGAACCTCGACATTGGCAGGCACGACCTGCACCATCCGCCCTCCGATCTCAGCAAAGCCGGCCGTCACGGTCGGCGTGAGCTCGATGGCTCGTTTGACTGCACGATGGAGACGATCGGCATCAAGCTCACCAAAGAGATCGAGTGACGTCTGAGATATGTAGACTTCGTTCGCCCCTTCCGAGGCACCGACGGTATGAAAGCGCAGACCTTCCTGAAGGGGAGAAAGCGGTAGTATGTCACGGATCGTACCGAAGGATTCTTCAAGACGCCGCCGATCCCACCGCGAGAGTTCGACAAGCTCGTCGTCTGTCGTTGGATTACTGGTATGGGCGGGCGCGACGGCGGTGAGGAATTGTGCGAAGATGTCATGCCAGGCCCCAATGGAAGCCTCGATTTCGGATGCGTTGCCATGAGCATCAATGCCAAGCAGAGCCTGATTGTGCCGAAGATCAATTCGCAGAGCCCAGTGTTCTTTCGCCTCATAGCTCGCCTGTTCTGGCGGAATCGGACCATCTCCATCATCGGTGGTGACGATGGACAGTGTCAGGTCGGGGCGAGGCGTATCGTCAAGCGCACCGGCGACATCTGGACTGAGGTCGCGCGCCAGCAGGTAGGTGACGGCGAAATCGCCGCTGATCCCTTGATCGCGATCAAGGCCAAGAATCTGGCGCGCCGCTTGAAGAAACATGTTGGTCAACTGCGGCGCAAATAGTGTTTCGCGGGCAGCTTGCTGGGGTGGAGCAACCAGAAAGGGGAAGCTGCGCCTGCACCAGCCAACGGTCGTTCCCAGCGCGCTATGCGCGTAACGATCACGGTCCGCTTCGTTGACCTCAAGCAATAGCGGGGCGCCCGAACGGCGTTTCACCCAAAGTATCGCTGCCACGGCCGCAGTCCGCAGTGCGGCTTGATCAAGGTGGCCAGCGGGGGTAGGAAGCGCCACGCTCCGCTTGGCAGCCACGAGCGCGTCTCCTGACGGATCATCGGTTGGTTCGCGGCTTTCCGCTTGCTCAAGCATATCCAGCCAAGATTCCGTATGGGCAACCATGTCCGTCTGCGCTGCGAATCGAGCGGTGCGCGTCAGCCAATCTGCGTAGGATCCGGTCGCCTGCGGGCGCGGACCACCTTCTGAGCGAAGATGCGAGAGATCTGCGAGTAGGACGCTCCAGGATTCATCGTCGATCCAGCGTCCGGATGCCTGCAGTTCCAAAATACGCGAAGGCGTAGGGGCTTCGTCGTTGGACGGTTCCCTCAGCCAGGCGGCAAATCGCTCTGAATCGGCAGCTTCTGCCGGCTTCTTCCGAAAAACGGGAGTATCCCAAAGTTCGGCTGACCCCGCAAGATTCCAGTGCCCACTGTCGCGGTCTCGTCCCAGACGCAGAGCGTCATGTCGCTCCAGCATTCGCACCAGCGCGGCGACGATATCGGTTTCCTCTGCACCGTCAGCAAGACGGATGGCGCGACGTGTCGGGATCGTAGCACCCTGGCGCTCTGCCAATATCGTTGCCAGGGACGCAGCGTCGGAGCCGAGGTGCTTATGCCCGAACTCCGCCAGCTGCGACAATCGCAATTCCGGATGATGCGCAGCCTGCCCAAGAATGCCGATGACCAGTTCCAGAAGATGTCGTGCCGTAGACTCTTCGAAAAGATCGCAGGCATAGAGCAGTGAAACGCCGATCCGCCCGCCCGTACCTTCATCATGAATGACAAAGGTCAGATCGAATTTCGCTTGTGTCTGTCGAGGCTCTTCCAGCTGCATGGTCGTATTACCGAACCGTAGTTCTGGCCAAGGCCGCGTCGCTGTGACCATGACGCCGAAAAGCGGGTTTCGCGCTGCTACGCGTGGGGGATTGATATGTTCGACGACGCTCTCAAACGGTACATCGCGATTGTCGAGAGCCTTGAGCCCAGTGTCATGGACGCTCCGAAACAGCTCGGAGAACTCTAAATCTTTCGTCGTGTCGACACGAACGACAACGGTGTTGCTGAAAAAGCCGACGAGTTGATCGAGCGTGGAATCTTGGCGCAGATCGACGGCCGTGCCCAGCGGTATGTCCTGACCGGCACCAACGCGCCCGAGTGCCACGGCAACAGCAGATTGTAGTGCCACAAGTGGTGTGCCGCCATATGTCTTAGCCGTTCGCCGCAAGGATTCAGACAATCCTCCTCCTAGCCAATGTCTGATCTGACTGCCCGAAAAGGTCGGGGCCTCGGGGCGTGGTCGGTCGAAAGGAAGAGAAATTTCCACCGGAAGATCGGTCAGCTGGCTTTCCCAGAAGGCGAGTTGCTTGGCATGCAGGCTCTCTGGAGTTTTGTGATCTCCAAGATGTCGCTGTTCCCACAGGGCGTAGTCGGAGTAGCGGATACTGGATGCTGGCGGCAGTGCATCTGACTTTGTTCCATGCCCATAGGCTCGTTCCAAGTCGGCAAGAACAATGCCGAAAGACCCGCCATCTCCAGCGATATGCGGCACAACGATGACGACGGCGACGACAGTTGCACCATTTTGAATGACCAAAGCGCGCAGGGGGGTATCGGTTTCCAAATCGAAAGGCTCATCGCGGGCCTGAAGCGCAAGCTCATCGACTTTCTCATCCACCGGCTTTGAACGATCGTTCAAAGCCAGCGTCAAATCGATTTCGGTCACGTGTGGAGCAAGATATGGTTCGATGATCTGCTCGGGAACTCCGGCTGGTCCGGCCCTGTATCGCGTCCGCAATATTTCGTGTCTGCGTACGACCTGCTCAAGCGCATCGCTCAGGGCCGGGACTGAAAACGAAGAGGCATTATCGGGCCGAAGGATAATGCAGAAATTGTATGCCGCAGACCCCTCCGCAAGTTGCGAATGATACCACATACGGCGCTGTGCCGAAGAAAGGACGGAAGGCCCCTCGCGTTCTTCACGCCGGGGGCGGTCGGTCGCAACGGATTGCTCTGATTGAAGGAGGCCTGCACCCGCGAGCCGCTTTAGCAGGAGCTGTTGCTTACGATCCGAAAACGTCATCTATCTTCTCCTATTTGATGGCGGTAAGCACCGTCGAAGGGCGCTCTAAACGCGGGCTATCTTGCTGCTTTTGCGGCTGAGCATAGTGGGGTCTATCCTCGGCGGCGGGACTGACAATGGGGCTGGCCGTGGCGACGTCCGAGGCTATCGCGCGTCGTGTGCCGCCGCCCGCCGTGAGGCGATAGATTTCGGCCCCCCTATTTCTTTCATGTGCAAGCGCCTTTGCATGACGCTCCGTCCAGATCTCTCCCGGCTGTGCCAACGGCACGCCTGGAGGATAGGGGATGATATATTCGCGGCTAAGCGAGCCGATGGTAGGCTCAAAATCTTGAGGGCCGCTTTGTCGCGAGACATAGTCCTTTGGACCGAAACCGTATCCGAGCAAAGAGAGGCCGTTCACCAAGGCTTGAAGATCATGATCGCTCACACCGAAATGCAGGCGCACGACAAGATCGTCGCCAGCGATGGTGACGAGCACGTGGTGTTCGCCAAGAAGCCAGTCCCTGATGGCACGCGAGCGCGCGCCGACATGCAGACGCAAAACCAGAGGATCAAGATCATAGTAAGCGTCGGGCGTCGTGGAGACGAGCATGGCTGCCGTTATCGGATCGCTATGAAGCATTGATTCGAGTTTTGCCTTGAGGCCAATGGCACGTGAATATTCCGCAGCCCCAAACTGCTCTGCGTGGGCACGTGCGAGATCAAGCGACGTCAGAATAGGCCATGATGGTGATGTGGTATGAATACGGTAGCGCGCCAGACGCACCCGCTCGATATCCGAGGCGGAGCCGAGAACATGAAGATAGGCCCCTTGTCGTAGCGCCGCCATCGTCTTGTGCGCCGAGTGCGTCACCAAAACGGGCGCGCGCACCGGCAGGCGGGAGGCAACGGCAAGCGCTGTGGAACCTGTGAGCATTGGTATGAAAGCATGTAATGCCGACCACGCTTCATCGATGACAAGCGCGGTTGTGGGGGACGACGCGACCAGAAGTGGCAAAGCACGATCAAGGCGCAGTTTGTGTCCGTCATAGCCTGTCGCCGCAAGGACCAGTATGTCGAAGGGACGGCCTTCGGCTGCGCGCCGAGCAAGCAATTCTGCGGTTTCTTCGATGTCAACGCGAGGATTTGCGACCGAGCCGGCCCGCGGCGTTGGCACAACTGTCATCGCCTCGGCGGCAAACAGCAGTGACTGATGAGCCGTGCAGTCCATCAACACCTCAGCACCGGGAAAGCGCAGCGATTCCAGAGCGATTTGGTTGCTCGTTGTTGTTCCACTGGTCCCGAAGAATGTGGCATCGGCACCGAATGCACTGGCGGTTTTTTGCTGCGCGTCGGCAAGAGGGCCGTGCGGCGTAAAAAACGAGTCCACCGCATTGCCCGACCAGCTCGCGTCGATCCGCGAGAGATCACTTCCAAGAAGCGTCCTGTAGTACGCCGCAAACTCCGGAGATGTGGCATCAAGTACAGCGGGCCATGGCACGGCATGGAAATTGTGGCACCGCCCGTGGCGGGTGAATTGGGCAAGATGCGTTGCAAGCGGTGCATCGACACTCCGGCTATGCATGGGCTGGATCCTGATGCGAAATGGCAGCCATCCAGGCGTCCAGCAGTCCGCGCGCCGCGCCGGCTTCGCTTGCCACGACCTCCAGTTCAGTTCGATCCGCGAATGTCTGCCAGGACGCGACAATGCGGTAGAGCCGATCAGTACCGCGAACAGCGCCCACGCCCTGCAATATCTGCGGCGTCACAGTTCGTCGAATGAGCAGACCCGGACCACCGGCTATGGGGCGACGATGATTGAGATAATCGATATAGGAGGTGATATCACCGATGGCATTTTTGCTGCCTGCCTGAGCAAAAACCGGCACCGCGATAAGCGGACCGATCTCAAGGGGTTCGACCTCGACATCGGCAACGACAAAATCACACCTCGATACATCACGGGCTGCCCTCAATAGCGCATGCGTGAGAAGAGTTTCCGAGGCGGCCGCGATGTTCGCTCCGGCCCTGCTTTCAGGTCCCTTATCCACGGTGGCATCCGGCCCGATCCACCATGGGCTTTTCGGGCCTGAATCGAAAATCCTTTGCCAATCCTGTGCTTTCGCCGTTGCCGCATCCTTGAGCGGATGGAGTGCGCCTTGGCGATGGCTTCGTGCAACGTCTGAGATCGGCGATACGGAATCGTCCGCCTGGAGACGATCGTTGATCTCCTCGGCGATGCGCGCCAGAGACAATCCATCGACTATCGCCGCATGCGCGATCAGCAGAGCGCCGTCCGGCGTCACGATGGCGGCGATGACCTTACCTGCGGTGATATCGATTGCGGATTGCGCTGCCTCCAGGATTTTGGCTACGTCGGAATGCTCCAACTCAATGATTTCGACGGGGCGGGCAGATTCAGGCAAATGCGTGACGCGCCATAGACGTCCTCGGGAAGTGATCGTCTGTCGTAGCGACTGATGGCTTGAAATTGTGTCGACAAGGGCGCTCCTCAATTGGTCTGACTTCGCACGCACGTAGAGCGGCTCCCATGTCAGGAACTCTGGCACAGGCGCACCGGAAAGCCGGAACCGATGCAGTTGGGGCAGAAGCGAAACGGACTTGGGTTGTTCTTCGACGGGTGGCGAAAGCTGTTCCATCAGTTGTGCGACCGTTGGATATTGGAAGACCGTAGCTGCCGGAAAACTGAACCCAGCCGCGTTGGCGCGAGCCGCGAACGAGACCGCTGTCAGTGAATCTCCACCCAGAGCAAAGAAGTTGTCGTCGATACCAATGGATTTGCCGCCGAGAAGATCTCCTAGCAGTGCCGCAAGACGCTCCTCGCGCTCGTTGCGTGGCGAGCGCGATGGCATTTCCGGTAAGACGGTGACGCTCTTCGGCAATGACTGGCGATCGATCTTGCCGCCGGCGAGCCTTGGTAATGACGAAAGCACAATTACGTCTGATGGGACGAGCGGCCCCGGCAAGCGCTCCGCCAATCGTGCCCGAAGCCGTGCACCGTCTTTCGATTGCAGGCCGTTCCCGGAGACATAGGCAACAAGTTCCGTCGTCGAGCCCGCCAAGCGTGGAAGCACGATTGCCTCCGTCACATCCGGTGATGCATAGAGTTCCGCGATGGTCTCGTTCGGCTCGACCCTGTGGCCGCGAATATTCACCTGATCATCAACGCGGCCAGCAAGTTCAAGCCGTCCATCTTCAAGCCAGCGAACGAGGTCGCCCGTGCGATACAATCGGCTATTGCGGCTAAAGGGATTGGCGACGAAACGGGTGCTCGTCAGTGCCGGTTGTTGAAGATAGCCACGGGCGAGTTGCGGCCCCTCGACGTAGAGTTCGCCGAGTGCGCCGGGCGGCGTTAATGTCAAATCTGCGGATAGCACGTAGCAGTGTGATCCCGGTAGCGGATGACCTATCGATATTATCCCGGTTTCGGCATCTTTGCGGCTCACCTTCCCGGCCGTTACGTCGCCCGTTGTCTCGGTGCATCCATAGGAGTTGTGCAATGGGACATCTTGCGAGGCGCTATAGATCGAGGCGGCGACACCGGAAAGCAGTGGCTCGCCGGTCGACAGCACGCGATCTCTGCTCGCGACGATGCCGGGCGCTGCAATCGTGACTGCCTCGATCAATCCCGGCACTGCCATGAGATGACCAATGCCGTGCGTTTTCAAAAGGCGGCCTAACGCTACTGCGTCCCGCGCCTCGTCATCCGTCGCAAGCACGATGTACTCACCGGTGACGAAAGCTTCGCATAGCTCAGCAGTCGCGTCGATCGCCGTTGGCGCGCTTTTGGCGAGCCGCGCTCCGCCCGAACCACCCGGCCAATGATCGGCAACCCAGGTCGTGCGGGCTGCGAGAGAGCCGTGGGTGGTGACGACTCCCTTCGGCTGACCCGTCGATCCAGATGTGAAACCGATATGCGCTGCTTCCAACAGATGTGGGCTATAGCCGGGATCTATTGCCTGATCGTCTGGCACCTGTAGGAGTGCTTCAACGGAGACGACAGGCAGGTCGCCGATCGCCAGTTCGAAATCACAAATAACAAGCTTTGCGCTGGCGGCATGAACCAGCTTCTGCAAGCGAGCTTGTGGATTGCGAGGATCAAGTGGAAGATAGGTCGCGCCGCATTTCCAGATCGCCAGTGGAGCAACAATGGTGATCAATCCGCGGCCGGATGCCACCGCAACGACATCTTGCGGTCGAATGCCTCGCCTCATAAGATGGGCAGCCAACCGATTGGCATGCTGATCGATTTCAACGAAGCGATAGCTGTCAGCGCCATGCACAAGCGCGATGGCTGAAGGTTTGTTTTTCACCTGATTCTGCCAATGGTCGAGAACGGAGTCCGTGCCCTGTTTCGTCTCGGGACCTTGGGAAAATTGGATGAGGTGGTCGCGCTGGCGCGCCGGCAATTCGCTGACAACCGCACATGGCAAGTCGGGGCTGGTCGTTGCCTGAAGCAGGATCGATTCCAGCTGATCCAGCATGTCGTGCACCGTTGTGGTAGCGAAAAGCTCGGTGCGGAATGTTGCTTCCACTTGCAAAACATCACCGGTGAGAAACCCTTGGAACGTCAATGCGAATGGTGAAGAGCCATTGAAAATATTGGTCCATTCGACGCCGATATCGGGCAGGTCAGGGCCGCCGATATCCCGATCAAGAAACAGCCCGAGCGTATCGGTGAAAAAGCCGTGACCCGCCTCGCGTGGAGGGGAAAGCTCAGCGACGATCCGCTCGAATGGAACATCCGCATTGCTGACTGCGTCGGCAACGACCTGGGCCGTCTGGGCCACGAGCTGACGGAAGCTTGATTCCGCCGAGACATCTATACGCAACAGGACCGTGTTTCCGAAATTGCCGATAAGCTCTCTACTTCCCGGCTGGTGTCTGTTGGCAACCATTGTGCCGATAGTGATATCGGATGCGCCGGCCCAGCGGTGCAGAAGAAGAGCATAGGCGGCGATGAACACTGCAAATGGCGTTGTCCGCAAAGTGGTGGCTGCGGTGCGCAGGCCTGTGGCGCAGCCCGGCGGCATGATCCGATCCATTCGCGTCGCCTTTTCGCAGACGCGTGGGCCTCGTGCATGCACAGTGGGCAATGGCAGGGCGGGCGGCAGCGGTGTCAAAACCTCGCGCCAGTGGCCCATCTGCGCCTCGAGATTTTTAGTGGACGTCCTGTCGGGGGATCTCTGATGCGCTGCTATATCCGCATACTGGACCGATAACGGCTCGATCGTCGAGCCGCGATAGGCGAGGCTGAGGTCGTGACTGAAGACGCCAAAGCAGCCCCCATCCCAAACAATGTGATGAACGGTGATTATCAGGGCCCATTGGTTAGCGCTGACCTTGACCAGGTGCGCGCGCAGCGGACCGGAAGAGGCTATGTCGAACGGCTCACTCGCTGCCTGTCGGGCAACCTCCACAGGATCAACGTGTTCAACGACCTGCACGGTGGGCGGTAGTTGCGCATGGATATGCTGATAGGGCTCGCCGTCTTTTCCAGTCGGATAGGTCGTGCGCAAAACTTCATGGCGATCAACAACGGCCTCAAGCGCATCAAGCAACCGTCGTTCGTCGAGATATCCGGCGAGGTTAACGCGTATACAGACGTTATAGGCCGCGCTCGCAGGATGCAGCTTCTGGTGCAGCCACATGCGGTGCTGAGCATCCGACAGAGGCGCGAAATCTTTATTCGGGCGACTTTGAACACCTGCCCGCGCCACACCAGTCTGATCAAGCCGTCGCCGCAACAGTTCAATTCTCGAATTCATGGATGTTACCAAGCCTCGTGGAATGCATTATGGATCGTATCGTCTAGGAGGAGAAGAAGTTCGGTGATGGCGGCGCGATCGAACGCATTCCTGGCATAGGTGGCTTCGACGTCGATGACGGTTTCCGTGCCTCTTCCGCGAACGAATATCTCCAGTCCCAAGGGAACGAGAGGAAACTGAATTGCCTCGTTGTGGAGGCGTTCCCATCGAGTGGTCGCACCTGGCAGGCGAGGGCCTTCGGTTCCGCTGGGGATGAAGACGACCAGTGAATCAAAAAGCGCTGGAGGTTCGGCGACGTTTTGGTTTCCAAATGCCTCGATCAGGCTTTCATAGGGAAGGTTGCGATGGGCAAATCCCGCCTCGAATTCTGTCGCTGCCGCTGAAATCAGGGTGGCGGGCTTGGAAACTTTGCCGACAGGCAGCCGGAGAACGATATGGTTGGCGAAATTGCCAATGAGTTGCTCAGTCTCTGGCTGATCGCGCGTGAGCACCGTTGTGCCAACCGTCACCTCCTCCGCACCATGCCTTCCCAATACTTTGGCCCAGCAGGCGATAAAAGCAACGAATGGCGTTACTCTGTGTTTGGATGCTAGACGCGTCAGTTCAGGCGACGATGTCAGTCGATAGTCGACACGGCCAGCTGCTTCCGGATCGGCTGTCTGATCACTGGCATTGAAGAGCAATGTTTTTAGCGGTTGCGAAGCAGCGAGACGCTGTGCCCAGTAGTCCATGTCACCAGAGCGGATCTGCACTTGGTCGTCATGCTGCCACTCGGCGATATCGGCATATTGAATTGCCAGTTTTGAAGGGACGGTCGCACCGGCTTCATAAGCCTCTTCGAGCTCTTTCGAAAGCAGAGTGAAGGTGGTTCCATCCCAGATGATGTGATTAACGATAAGCGCAAACTTTACCTCATCTGGGCGGGTGCGAAAGAATAGTAATTTCAGAGGCGCATCCGCCTCGAGGTCGAATGGGATTTGCAATGCGGCCCTCGCCAATTCCACCGCTCGTGCGTCTGATGCCTGCTCGAAGGATCGCGGTACGTGTATGGATTTCCGTATCCGCTGGAAGGGAACTCCATCGGCCCCAAGATGGTAGGTCGTCCGAAGAATTTCGTGTCGCTCGACAATGCGATCGACGGCTTCGGCTATAGCGTGCTCATCCACCCTTCCAGTGAATGTGATCAGGATGCCAAGATTATTGCTTACACTATCGGGAAAGGCCTGCTGATACCGCCACGCGTGCCGTTGCGGAAACGAGAGGCGCGCCGTTTCGGGATTGCCGCGAACCGGAATACCCCCGGTTTTCGCCGCTCCCGCCAGCCCTGCCGATGCAAGCCGCTGCCGAAGCAGCGTTTGACGATCCGCAATCATGCTACCGTTCCCGATTGAATGTGCTCAGCCGCTGGTGTCTCGCCGAGATGGCTTGCGACTTCATCATCGGACATGGCGCGGATTTCGAGAACGATGGCCGCCACTTCGTCTAACCTGGCCGGATCGTCATCCTTGCGAAGCTGCGTTGTCAGCTCCGCGATGGTGGGAGAACGGAAGAGAGAGCGCAGCGTCACCGCTCTTGTGTCTAGCTCTTCCTGCAAACGGGAAACCACTCTTGCCGCGAGAAGGGAATCGCCACCGAGCGCGATGAATTCCTCATTGACGCCGACATCCTCCAATCCCAGAATTTCTTCCCAGACACCGGCGATGACACGCTCGAGATCGGTGCTTGGGGCCACATGCTCGGACCGTCCGGACTGAGCGAGGATCAACTGGTCTATCGCTTCCGGTTTTGTTTTGCCGTTTGCGTCTTGGGGCAGGTGGTCTACGATGATGACTTGGCTCGGCAAAAGATGTGATGGAATTTGCCGCGCAAGCTGTGCACGAAACGCCTTGCCGTTGAACGCCCCGTCCGCATCCTTGGTGGGCTTAAGCACGATTGCGGCGACGAAGCTGTCGCCATGACGCACAACGGCGGTCTCGCTTACGCGTCTATCGGATATGACCACATCTTCCACCTCGATTGGCCAGACTGCTATCCCATGGACGTCTATTTGTTCGCCATCGCGGCCAAGCAGCTTAACCTTGCCCTTTTCGTCGGCGCGGCCCCAAAGTTTAGGATGCTGCGGTTGTTCCTCCGCAAATAGCAGCAGGCCAGGAACATGATCGGGGCGGTCTCTCCCCAAGGAGTCAACAACGCGCACTTCGCGATCATCAAAGCTGCGGGCAGGTGGGTTTGCGGGGGAGGTATTGATGGGTCGTGCCCAGACTTCCGGATTATCGACGACATTATGCAACATGTGTTCAAACAAGTTGAACATATCGTCGACGACGCCAGGGACGAGAGCGTCCTCTCTGGTATCCCAGTTCACGAGAAGGCCGTCTTCGAATTCGGTGATCTGCGCGTCGAGAAGAACCTGCGGCCCTTGCGAAATGACCCATACGGGTCGGCCCACCACCGTAGTCACCGCTGGCGAAAAAAGCTCCCCAAGGCCTATGGCGCTTGTAAATACGACCGGGGCCAAAACCGTTTCACCGCGCTGGCGGCTGAGATCGCGCAGCACATCGAGGCCTGTATAGGAAGCATGGGCGGCGTCGGCATGCATGCGGCTTTGTAGTGATCGAACTCTGTCAACGAAGGCGAGCGGCTTTCGCAGATCGATTTCGAGCATCACCGAACTGGAGAAATCGCCGACGATCCGATCGATATCAGGGTGATTGGCCGAACGATTGAACATCGGAACATTAAGCAGGAAGTGATCCGTCGCGCTCCATTTTCCAACGACTTCGGAAAGCACGGTTGCAACCGTCATGGCAACGGTGACGCCGTTTTGGCGAGCAGTCTCTGTAAGTCTCTGCTTACGCTCTGGCGACAACCACAGATGCCGCCGCGCAACCTTCGGGGCGGTATTCTCGGGCGATGCGTCAACGACTTCCGGCAGGATTGGTGCACCCGGCAGCGAGTTCATCCTCTTTTGCCAGGCTTCAGCGGCAAGGCGGTTCTGCTCTTCCGTGCCGGATTTGCTGTCTTTGAGGTAATCGCGATAGGTCAGTCTCAGGGACGGAAGTTTTGCCGAGGGCGATGCGTATATTGCTGCGAAGTCGTCAAGCAGGATGCGATAGCTGACGGCGTCTGCCGCGATCATATCGACATCGAGATGAAGCCGCGTTGCGCCGTCGGGTAGCAACGTAAGCGCCATCGACATGACTTCGCCGTTCTCAATGTCGAGCGCCTGATGCGAGAAGGTTGCACGCATATCATCCAGGTGTGCCTGCACCGTCGCTGGCGAGTGTTCGCGCAAGTCGTGCAGAGCGAAGTGTGCGGGAATCTTCGACAAAACTTCCTGCTTGCCGTCCGAGGAAATGCGCGTGCGTAGCGTCTCATGACGCTCCAGCATTCGGTCCAGTGCGAATTTCAGCTTGTCGGGATCGACAGCAGGATCCGCGCCGGTCGCGGGGTGGTCGAATTCCGCATAGAGGTGAGCCGCAACACCGCCGAGCCTCTGGCCACTGCTGCGCCCTACCCAATAGGCATGTTGCATTACGCCGAGCTGGCCAGCTTCGTTATCGAACTGTTTTGTGTCATCGGTGACCACGACCGCGCTGGAGGCAGGCTGCGGTTCGGTGCTATTTTCACTGACCAGCCTTTCCCAGGCGGCAAGCGTGGGTTCTCTTGCCAGATCCGCGAAACTCACCTGAAAACCACCACGGCGCAGCCTGTTGACGAGACGCAGAAGGGCGACGGAGTCTAGCCCGGCTTCAAAGAGGTTCTCTTCATCGGTAACAGCTGCCGGTTCCTCGCTGAGGATTTCGACAACGGCATCGCGTAGCCACCGCTCGTTGTTCATGTTCATCTGTCGTTTCCTATGGTCGCTATTGAGGGCGATTGCCGAGACGGCGGCGCAGCAGCTCTTCACGCAGGCTGGCCTTAGCCGTCTTTCGGGGGGAGGGCGGTGTCAGCGCGCCTCGATCTAGTTTTCGGTTGGGTGTCAGCGGAAGCGCCGACAACAGGACAATGTGGCTTGGAACGAGATGGGCCGGCAGGACGTGGGCCAAATGGCTGCGTAAATCGCGCTCATCAAGCGTTCCGCGTGCCATCACGACATAGGCAACGAGGCAATCGTCGCCGTCGTTTCCATCGGGATCGGGTTTGACGGCAACCGCGCTCGCGGTCACGCCGTCATAAGCATCGAGTGCCGCTTCGACCTCGTTGGGTTCGATGCGGAACCCTCTCAGAGAAAGCTGGGTATCGGCACGGCCAATGAAGTTCAGACCGTCGCTGATGCGCCGTACAAGGTCGCCGGTTCGGTAAAGCCGGGCCCCTCGCTTGCCGGGATCCGCCACGAAACGTGTGGCGGTCAAGCCCGGGCGACCAAGATAACCGCGGGAAACCTGCGGACCTCCGAGGTAAAGTTCTCCAAGCTGGCTTTCGCCGACCTGCTCCAGTCGATCGTCGAAAACATAGTCGTGAAAACCCGGCACGGGCCGGCCGATCGGGCTTTCGCTGGAGGCTAGGCTCATTTCCGGCAGGATATCGATTGCTGTGACGTGTACGGTCGTTTCAGTAATCCCGTACATGTTTACCATTCGGGGGCGAGTCGGACGGCGGCCAAACCATGCGGACAGTCGGGCGGGGTCAAGCGCTTCGCCGCCGAAGATTACGAGTCTCAGATCGGCCAGAGCCTTGGAGCCGTTGGCATCGGCCCGTTCAAGCGAGGCAAAGGAAGAAGGGGTCTGGTTGAGAACGGTGACGCGCTCGGCTTCCAGCAGATGAAGAAGCTCTTCGCCGGACCATGTTGCTTCCGGCGGAACGATGACGGTTCGTCCTCCTGTCAGAAGCGGTGCCCAAATCTCCCAGACCGAAAAATCAAAGGCGTAGGAATGAAACGCGGTCCAGACATCAGCGCTACCAAGGTCGAACATCGGGATGGTGGCGTCGAGCAGCGTCAAGACGTTGCGATGGGAAACAACGACGCCCTTGGGTCGTCCCGTCGAGCCAGACGTGTAAATGACATAGGCTGGCTGATCCGCGTGAAGATTGGACAGGCGCTCTGAATCTTCGATAGCATCGGCAGCCCAAACCGTACCGGATTCGTCAGACCTCAAATCGATTTGCGGCACGCTGCATTCGGGGATTTGGACGCCTTCGACGGTTATAATCGTTACAGGGCGTGCGTCCGCAATAAGATACTCCAGACGGGCAGCGGGATAGGCTGGATCTAAAGGCAGGTAGGCGGCACCGGTCTTAAGTACCGCTAGTAAGGCGACGATCAGATCGGCGGAGCGGGGCAGCGAAACACCAACGATGCGATCCGGTCCTGCACCAGCGTCTATTAGACGGCGGGCCAGTTGGTTGGCTTTACTTTCAAGTGCTGCGTAGCTCAAAGATTGATCGCGAGATGTAACCGCAAGTGCTTCGGGAGATAGGGTGGCGTAATATGTAAAACGCTCCGGGAGAGTGTTCATACCAATCTCCTGGGATATACGGCCGCGTTTATCTCGGTACCGACACTTCGCTGTGTGGCTTTACGGGATGATCTGAATTGGGTGCATTGCTGTATATTCGGCATGCATAGCCTTTCTAACGCCTTCAAAAGCCTTATTTCCAGTCCGCGGCCTTGCTACGGGATGTTGACCGGCTCCCAATTGCTGTTGGGAATCGCATCCTTAAACTTGGGTTTAAGGTCGGTTGGATCTGCCGCATCATCTGCGATGATCCCACTGAATAGCTGCACGCGGACCGCCTGAATCTCGACGACACAGTAATCAAACGGGACGGTCTCGTCCAGTAATGCTTGAGTAAAATTATCATCTTTATCTTCATGACTGCATCCGTCGATTTCCTCTACCCGTTGACTACATTGTCGCGACGCTTATGGAGCGCTTCCGGTCATGAAAACTCACCCGAGAGCGTTGATGAATGTCTGCAGCTTTGTGCCTGTTTCTGTGTGCTCTTTTTCGGGATCAGACCCCGCCACAATCCCCGCGCCGGCAAATACGGTTGCAGTTTTTCCACTGATGATGCCGCATCGAAGTGTCAGCACCCACTCGCCGTTTCCCTCGTCATCCATCCAGCCTATGAGCCCCGCATAGAAGCCGCGATCAAAACCCTCGAGTTCAGTGATGGTTTTCTGTGCGGCTTCTCGTGGCCACCCGCCAACGGCCGGTGTGGGATGAAGTGCGTATGCAAGAGCAATAGGGGATACATTTTCTCGTAGTACGCCAGTAATATATGTTCCGAGATGCCAGATCACGGGCGTTTGGACGAGTTGCGGTTGGCTTGGGACTTCGACCTTGTCGGCGAATTGCCGGAATGTCTCGCCGACGGCTTGTACAACCAGCGAATGTTCCGCCAGATCTTTTTTTGACTTCAAAAGATCGCGCGCCACTTTCTGGTCGATAAGTGGGTCTGCCGCACGTGGTATCGAGCCTGCCAGAGGTGTGCTTCTAATCTTTCCTTTCTCGCTGCTTAGCACTAGCTCAGGGCTCGCACCCAGCAAAACCGAGGGTGCTCCCTCAACGTTATCAGGCAAGTCGACTCGATACACATAGGCGCTACCGTTTCGCGCGCATAGACGAGCATAAACCTCGCCGATATCGATGGGGGCGTCGAATTCGACCGTCACACTACGGGCAAGCACAACTTTGTCGAGATCACCGGATTCGATCCGCGTCAGCGCCTCCGTTACTTTTTGCCGATAGGCAGGGGAGTCAATGCCGTTGACTGAAAAGGTGTTTCGCTTTTCATCTTTCGTCAGCGCCTTATTCGGGCAATCCTTGTTGAACTCCACTTGCTCGGGGATGTAGAAGATCGGATCGGCTTCTGCATCAAACGGCACCAAGCCGACGACAATCGGACCGGCACGACCATCCAGTCTCTTGGCTTTGACATCAGCCATCGCCTCGTCGATCGCCTGCGCGACAGACGCGCCATCCAAGCGTTGGGGATAAATCCGCTGAGCCACGCCGTGCGTTCGCAGATGATATGCAGGCGTTGTCAAATCAAACCGGGCATTCATACAACCATCTCCGTCTCATTTATCAGGAAGACATGTCATTCTCGTTCGAGCGGGCCTAATGTTCGATCACATACATTCACTGGCCCTTGGATGATGACGGCCATTGGCGCGCAAGTTTCTTGAATGCGTGGTGATGCTGACACCGCGCGTCCTTGAAAATGCTATTTTGTGTTGGCCGTTTGTGTGCTCGATCCGCTAGGTGGGTGCGTCCATTGGAACCAAAGGCCCTTGACTAGACTCCGCAAGGAGACGCTTGCGATCAATCTTGCCGAACCGGGTCAGAGGGATTTCATCCACAATGCGAATTCGATCAGGCAATTTATAAGTTGCCACACCACGAGATCGCAGGAAATCCTTGAGATCGCGCAGGTTGGGCGGTGCGTCAACCGGCCGTACGACTGCGCATGACGCCTGACCAAGGTTGGCATCGGGCACACCGACAACAGCAATTTCCCTTACCGCTGGATGATCCAGCAGGTACTCCTCGATTTCCACGGACGAGAATTTCTCCGCTCCGCGATTGATCTGATCACCCGCCCGACCTTCAACGATCAGATGACCAGTAGGGAGACGCCGCACTAAGTCTCCGGTGCGATAAAAGCCATCATCGGTAAAAGAGCGCTGATTGGCTTCCGGCGCTGCCACATAGCTGCGGATGGTGTAGGGGCCGCGTGTCCATAGCTCGCCCACCTCGCCATCGGTGACTTCGGCACCCATTTCATCGACTAGCCGGATTTCGTCATGCGGCGATAGTGGGTACCCCTGAGTTGTCTCGACCACGTCGGTTGGGTCATCGGGCCGGGTAAAGTTCAAAAGGCCTTCGGCCATGCCGAAGACTTGCTGGACCCGCACATCCATAATGCTGTGGATCCTCGCGGCCACGGACGGTGACAGTTTTGCGCCGCCGACCTGAAGAGTACGCAGGCTGGAGAGATCAGTGTCGTCGAACTCGAGGGCTTCAAGCCAAAGAGCTGCGAGGGTCGGCACAACAGCTGTTGCGGTCACTTTGTGTTCTGCAATTAGACCGAATACCGAATCCGGGCTGGGTACGCGGGCAAGCACGACGGTGCCGCCAGCGATAAATGTGCCCAATATGCCCGGGCAGGCGAGGGGGAAGTTATGAGCGGCAGAGAGACTTGCGAGGTAAACGGTAGATCCATCGAAGCCGCAAACGTCGGCGCTGGCGCGCGCATTGTATTCATAATCATTGTGTGTCCGTGGGATGAGTTTGGGTAGCCCGCCCGTTCCGCCTGAATGTAGGAACAGTGCCACGGATGAGGGATCCGGATCGACAACCACACTAGGCGTGTCAGCGGCACCGATGAACTCGCGATAACTTGTCAATGTTGCGTCTTCGCCCGCATCGCCGACCACAAGTATCTTTTGCAGAGATGGCACGGCTTCCCGCACACGTTTGGCAAGAGAACGGAAATCATAGCTCGCTTCGATGTCTGTGACCGCGTAAGCGACCGCACCTGATCCTTTCGCAAGATGACTGACTTCTTGTTCTCTGTGTGTCGGCAGTACCATGACGGGGATAACGCCCGCTCTGATCGCTCCCAGGAAAAGCGCAACGAGTTCAATGATGTTCGGCAGTTGCAGGATCATGCGATCACCGCGCTGCAGGCCCCATATTTGCAACGACGCTGCCAGTCCGTCCGCCATTCGGTCGAGCTGCGCATAGGAAAGGTTTTGGCCGGACGAGTCGATGAGCGCGATCTTTTCGGGGTTGATCCGAGCCTGATCGCGGACCGGGGCGGTCAGTTCCCGATGCTGCCAATATCCAAGTTCTTCGTACCGTTCGGAAAATTCGCGTGGCCATGTTCGTAAAATCGTTTGAGACATATCACACCCCAGTATCTTCAGAGATCCGTAGTGCGCTCGCGGTTGCGAACGGTCGTCGGAGGTAGTCGATGATAATACGGTTCGTTTCTGCGGGTTGTTCAAGATAACCGAAATGGCCCGCGTCAGCGATTTCCACATATTCCGCCCCCGATACGACCTCCACCACTTCTCGGCTCAAGCGCGGTGGAATAGCTGCATCGTCGGAAAAACCAATGACCAGCAGAGGAACGGAAATATCTCGATAGGCAGAGCGGCGATCACCCAGAACTTGCGATATCTGCAACTGAGCTTTGTGGCCCGCGCTGATCCGTCCGTCATCGAATGCGAACATGTCCAGCCAGTCTTGTGCCTGTGCCTCGTCGCGTAGCGTTGCAGGTGACAGGTATTGTAATGCCATCACGGCAGCACGATAGTCCGCGGGTGGTGGGTGAGCCTGCCCGGCAAGCTCGATTTCGCCGCGCGTCATGGCTTGCTGTACTGGCTCCAAGCGGGCGTGAGCAGCAAGGGCGATAACACGTGAGACGAGGTCGGGTCGCGCGAGCGCTGCTTCCACCACGATCCTGGCTCCGAGAGAGGTACCGATCAAAGAAACGTCGCGGCAGTCGAGACGTTCGATCAGTCCGAAGACATCGTTGATCATATCATCGATGGTAAATCCCTCTGGGCATTCGTCAGTTGGTGGAATGCCGCGGTTGTTCATGGAGACCACCCTGAAGCCCGCCGCTTTCAGCGCAGGAATCTGATGGACGTCCCACACGCGCGCAGGGCTTCCCGTTCCCATGATCATCAGGACTGTGTCACCCGTTCCACCTGTGTCCTCATACGCTATGCGAATACCGTTGATCTCAGCCGTAATCACGCCTCGCCCCCCGTTTTGGGGACGAGGAAGCGGCTAACGCTGCGCATCTTTTCACATGTCTCTTCCAACTCGCGCTCAGCGTTTGATTGGGTGATCAGGCCGGCTCCAGCACGGAGCCATGTGGTGCCGTCGACCTGATAGAATGATCTAAGAACAAGCGCGGCATCAAGCCCGCCATCGCTGTCGAGAGCGAGAACCGCGCCGCTATAAAGACCGCGAGGCGAATGCTCGCGAAGGGAAATTTCACTGCACGCCGCGCGCTTTGGGATCCCGGACGCTGTTACCGCGGGAAAAACGCTTGCAAACGCGTCCCAGCAGCTTGCATTTGAGTGCAATTGACCGCGAACACGAGAAGCCAGATGCTGTACGCTGCCTCTGGCAACTACATCCATAAAATTCTCAACGAAAACGGTTCCTGGCTCGCTCACCGCGGCAATCTCATCCTGGGCCAGCTTTACCGACAATGCGTGCTCGTAAATTTCCTTGGGATCACTTAAAAGCTCGTCGCGCAGCAAAGCATCGGGTTCAGGTTCGCCGGTTTGGGCACGCGTCCCCGCGAGTGGTTGGGCTATGATGCCTCCCGTTGAAGTAACTTCGATGATCGCTCCTGGGCTGACGCCAGCAGCCGCCATTCCTCCCACCCGCAACAAGAATGAACGTGCCGGTGTATTGTTGCGCCGCAACGTCAAATAGCTGGCCACAAGATCTATCTCTTGTGAAAGCGCGACGGAGCGCGAAAGGATGATCTTGCGAAGCTTGGTGCCATCGATCGACGCGATAGCTTTTCGAGCTGCGTCGACGTAGCCCGACGTATCGCTGACCTCATCGACCTCTACGCGGGCGGTTGGCTCACTCCGTTCGGCATTGAGAAGCGCAGACTGCCAGAGGCTGGCGACCGGCGCGTTCTTGGTCCAAAGCTCAGCCTTCTCAGGCTGAATTCGCGCTTGGTGCAGAGGCACAAAGAGATAGAGCAGTGTCCCCGCGGTACCGCCGACCGGTAGCCCTTGCATAAGATAGGAAAGCTCGAACGTGGCCCATCCGAACACGCGTGGCTTGGGACCTTCTTCATGCGCAAGGATGCTTGCGAGCATGGCCTGAAGCTGATGCAAGGGGCGCTCGCCAAGGGGTTCAGTCCGCGAGCCGCTAGGGACTGTCAGATGCAAGCCGTTCCGATCAAGCCGAATTTCCGCTGCACAACCCGCAGCGAAAGCAATTTCCCCGGCATTCTCGTAGAGAATGTAGGGCATCTGCTCTGCCTCGGTCGCCGAGGCGAGCGCACCTGCCGCGGTGATGATATCGACGGTCAACGGCACGACATCGGCAATGCTGTCTTGCGCTCTGCAAGAGGTGAAGACGTTCATGGCACTTCCCTCTAGATGACGTCGAAGTGCTGTGTCGAGGATGCATGCCGACCACGCAACGACTTTGGTCGCATGTCCGTCCAAGTCTTTTCGATCCAGTCGAGGACTTGATGACGCGGCGCGCCATCGGGGGCGCTATAAGCGATTTCCCAACCGTCAGGAACGGTTTTAAATGTCGGCCAAAGTGAGTATTGTTCCTCGTCGTTGACCAGAGCGTAGAAAAGGCCGTTTTCATCATCAAATGGATTTACGGTCATGAAACTGCTCCTATAATGCAAGACGTGTAGGTCGTTGTTCAGACGTGTCGTAGTGGGTGCTGGCGGTAATCGCCTCAAGGATTTCGGCGGATCGTACTGCTACGTTGGATAGCAATGTTGACGTTAATCCATGGCTATGCTGCACACCGCCGTTTAAATAGATGCGTCCCGATACGCTCGGAAGATTTAGGGAGTAATCCCGGTTGACGATCGGCAAGTGTTCGCTGAAAGAGCTGCTGACATCGATGCTGTCGCCTAAGAGTTGACGCAAATCAAATGGTTGAAAGCCAGTCGCAAATATTATGGCATCGAATGTATGCTGCTTGCGATAGCGACCGCCGATGTCGCTAATCGTTGCAGAAACGCCACCGATACCGTCGTCGAGGTTCTCAACATTCGTCGTACGATGAATATAAAGGCGTTGCTTACCCGTAATCGTCTCTTCATATTCTCTTCGATACAGATCATTGATTAGATCTGCATCGACTGCCGAGTAATTCGTGGGCCAATGGTAGTTCATCAGCCGGTTTTTAAGTTCTTGAGGCGCTGTATAGAATTCATCCACTGATGAAGGATCGAAGATGCGATTGACAAAAGGTGTGTCGTCCGAAGGCGAATAACCGAAGCGTCGCAGAGATGCATGAACTTCCGCATCACCGTATATCGCATGTAGATAACCTACAATTTCTGCTGCACTCTGCCCTGCGCCAACGACAAGAAACCGCATACCTGTTCGATAGGGCACTTTTTCCAGGTTCGAAATAAGATTGTGGTTGTGGAACACCCTTGTGCTTGGAACGACCTGATCAGGTAGTACCGTACGATATCCCAGGCCGAGCACAATGTTTCGTGCCAATATTTTCTCGGCTTGTGCGCCCGTCGTTGTATTGCGTTCGGTCTGGACTGTGAAGCAGCCGTTTTGCCATTCTATTTTCTGGGCCGTAACGCCATAAGAAACTGGCACAGATACTCGCTCCGCTGCCCAACAAAGATAATCGTGAAATTCCCTTCGAGAAGGGAAAAATGTCTTTAGGTTGATGAAGTCAGACAGCCGGTCACGTTCCTGGAGATAGTTGACGAATGTATATGGACTGGTGGGCGTCCGCAGAGTCACCAAGTCCTTGAGAAAGCTGATCTGCATTGTAGAGTTCGGCAGAAGCATCCCGCCATGCCAACTAAACTCTTTTTTTGCGTCGATAAATTGAGTTAACAGCTTTCGCTCGCTCGGCACGTTCTCGTTGTATTCTTCAGTCGCAATCGCCAAGCCTAAGTTTGTGGGTCCGAAACCAACGCCCAGTAGATCGACGACATTTCGGGCTGCTCTCTGCACTGTCTGATCTTTAGGGTTGTTAAACAAGGCACGCGTATCTTTCATTGGCATAAGTAGCCTTTCTGAAGCCCGTGAAATGAATTTGGGCTGCGCCAGCAATTTGGCGCCACGTTTGAAGCAACCCTCAGCGCGCTGAGAGTTAACGGAGGGTCGGTATATAAGTTCAGGGTGCCGTTCATTGTGATGCTGGCAGATGTCAAAAAGATTATGTTCAAACCTATAATCAAACGGAACTGTCCCGTCTAGATATTCATGATTAAAATAATCATGTTTTATCACGGGTAAATGTTGGTACTTTCAGTTCTGATGATATAGGGCGTGTTTCACTAATTTCGAGACAGTCTCGGACGCAGATTTAGGTCGATTTTCGCAAGCGCCGTTCTGGCAGATTGCCTCCTCATCATCGGTTGAGAGGGGCCATGCCAAGACGGAAGCAAGCGAGACGAACGACAGTGAAAGACCTTCGATCGATACTGCGGCTGACGCATGAACAGGGCCTTTCGGTCTGGCCGTTACCTGCGGGTCTCGATGACGATGCCGCGCTGGAGCGACATCTCTTCCGGCGGGTTGGTCGACCGCCACAAGATCTGGTCGAGCCGGATTGGCGGTCCGTTTCTGCCGAGTTGAAGCGCAAGGGTGTGACGCTGACGCTGCTGTGGCAGGACTACAGGGCGAGCCATCCCGACGGCTACGGCTACACATGGTTCTGCGACCGTTTTGCCGCCTTCGAACGCCGCGCTCACGCAACCTTCCGCAACCGCCATGAGGCGGGCGCGGTGATGCAGACGGACTACGCCGGCCACACCATCCCCATCACCGACCCTTCGACCGGCGTCATCCACTCTGCGCAAATCTTCGTGGCGATGCTTCCCGCCTCGTCACTGACATTCGCTTATGCCAGCGTCAGCCAGAAACTGCCGGACTGGATCGAGGGTCAGGAACGCGCGCTGAGCTTCTTCGGCGGCGTCCCGAAGGCGATCGTGTGCGACAATCTGAAGGCAGGCGTCGCCAAAGGCTCTGTGGTTCGAGCCCACGCTCAACGCCACCTTCGCGGCCATGGCCGAACACTATGATACGACCATCCTGCCGACCAGAAGCCGCAAGCCGCGTGACAAAGCCAGGGTCGAAGGCGCCGTGCTGATCGTCGAGCGTTGGATCTGGCTCGCCTCAGAAACCGGCGCTTCTTCAGCCTGTCTGATCTGAACGCCGCGATCTCGGTTCTGCTTGACGACTTGAACAACCGCCCGATGCGCCACATCGGCAAGTCGCGCCGAGATCTGTTCGAGGAGGTGGAGAGAAAGGCGCTTGCGCCGCTGCCAGCGCTGCCATTCGACTATGCGGAATGGAAATCGGCAAAGGTCCATCCCGATTACCACGTCGAAGTCGACAAGACATTCTACTCTGTGCCGCATCGCTTGATCGGCCGACAAGTTGATGTGCGTCTGACCCACCGGGTGGTCTAGATATTCCTCGATCACAAGCGGATTGCCTGCCATATCAGGCGTTCTCAGCGATCCGTGCATGTCACGGTCAACGAGCACATGCCCAACTCCCACCAGCGTTATGCCAACACGACGCCGGCATCACTTTTGAACCAGGCCGCAAGGATCGGTGTGAACACCGCCATTCTGGTCGAGCGGGTGATGCGCGATCATCCTCATCCCGAACAGGGATATCGCTCGGCTTTCGGCATTCTGTCCCTTGCCCGCCGTTACGAGACGGATCGCCTGGAAGCGGCGTGCGAGCGGGCGCTAGTGATCAACTCCATCACCTATTCCTCTGTCGCCGCCATTCTCAAATCCGGTCTTGATCGGACCAAGCCGCAGACTGACCCGGCAAAACCCACGCCGCCGCACACCAACATCCGCGGCGGCTCCTATTACCAGTGAAGGAAAGGAAAAACCCATGCTGACACATCCAACTCTCGAACAGATGCAGGCCCTTGGCCTCGCCGGAATGGCAACGGCCTATCGCGAACTTGCAGCTCAGAACAACAGCAGCGATCTCAGCCGTGACGAGTGGCTTGGCCTGATGCTTGATCGGGAAACGGCTCTGCGATCCGACAAGCGCCTGACCAACCGGCTTGCAGCTTCAAAGCTCCGCTTTCTCGATGCCTGCATCGAGAACATCGACTTTGCCGCTCATCGTGGTCTCGACCGCCGCGACACTTTGTCGCTTGCGCAAGGGGCATGGCTGAAGGCCCATGAAAATATGATCATCACAGGCCAGACCGGCACGGGAAAAACCTGGCTTGCCTGCGCCTTCGGTCGCCAAGCTGCCCGGCTCGATCATTCCATCTTATATCTGCGCATGCCGCGTCTGTTCGAAGACCTCGGCCTTGCCAGGCTCGACGGCCGCTTTCCACGGCTGGTCGATAAACTAGCTCGCGTGCAGTTGCTGATCCTCGATGACTGGGGAACGCACACGCTCACAGATCAACAACGCCTCGACCTGCTGGAAATCTTCGAGGAGCGCTATCGACGGAAATCGACGCTCATGACCGCGCAGCTTCCCGTGGCCCAGTGGCACGACATGATCGGAGAACCAACCATCGCAGACGCGATCCTCGATCGGATCATCCATAATGCTCACCGCATCGCCCTTGAAGGCGACAGCATGCAACGGCAAAAAAAGCATTCCCACTTGACCGGAGCTGAAAATGGCGAAATCAATCTCTCATGACTTAAACCAGGCAAGCGAAAATCGACCACACCAGCCTGTCCCAGAATTAGTGAAACCACTGTCCGCGATTTACTGAAACGACTGTTCCGTTTTTCCGAAATACGCAGATATAGCGGATTTTGACCAAACCGGATTGGTATGCGGCAGTGAAGGTGTGTTTCGGCGAGGGATCTGACCCGGCTATCGGTGCCGAAGGGTTACCCCAGCTGGAAGGAAAAAATTATTACGCATCAACAACTTATTTCCTAGCATCTGGGGTTATCTTTCCGTGCGGAAAGGGGTTAATCTTGGACACCGGATCACAAACAAAAAAGCGGTGGATGGTTCGATTCCCATCAAGAGCACGATATCGATCTGAAGATCGGACTCGGCGTTGCCTGGAGCAGAGATGATCCGACGGCGGCACGTGAGACATCCTCGATGTTGGTAATAAATTGGGGCGGCCTGGCAGGTGAGGGCAGGGTGGGTTGAAAGGTTCGTATTGATGTTCACTGCTGGCCTTCATGCGGAACGCCATCGCCCGGTGAAGTCGGTCCCGCCTGACCCGTTGGGTCGCTATGCTCAGGCTCCTGTGGCTTCCCTTGTTCGGGCCCCGGCGTGACGAGAATTGCCGCTTTCGCGCCCTTCGGCCGCCGCTATGCTGAAAGCTCCGATGCTCTTCATTGCCCGACCCGGATCTCGCGCAATCGCGGCTTTGATCCGGTGGGTTTTGGGCACGGTTCAAGCGCGCGCGCAGTTTGTTGCTCCAGACGGGGCGAACAAGTGTGGACTGCAGGCGTGTATGATAGCGGATCGTCCGGAGCCGCAGAACGATCTCGTGCCGGTATGGCGGCCAAGGCAGCGGTTCCATGGTTGCGGAAAGTCCAGATGGCCCCAATCTGCTGCAGCTTCGATCACTGAGGCGACTTCAGCGGCATGCGAGGCAAGCGACGCGTGGCTACCTTCAACCGTCGTTACCTTGGCCTTGATCCGCTCGGCGAAGAAGGCCTGGGCATGCGGGTCGAGAATCAGATCCTTGGAGCTCAGCACGTACCAGCTCCGCTTGTCGTGCCAAGCAGCGACTTCGGCTGGAACATCGAAGGCTGTGTGGTTGATCGGCATCTGGTGTGCCGCGAGGTGCTCGCCGATCTCCTTGGGCAGGTCGCCTGCCACGGCGCTTGGGAAGACGGCAGGGTCGATGGTGAGATAGCCCTTGGCGTCGGGCCGGATCGCCTTGACGCCCGGAGTGGCGGGGCCACTCGCTGCCAGTGCAGAGATCGTTTCGCCCTTGTCTGGCGCAAACGCCGAAACATAGACCAGCGATGCACAGTTCCTCTTCAAATCCCGCAACCATTTGACTCTGCGACAGGCTTTTTATAACGCGATTGCTTGCTCAACAACCGCCAACAGGGCGATAGCGGCATCGAGGCCTATTTCTAGAGGGGATGGGCTATTTGGTCGTATTGACCGCTGCCTGGAGCTCCTCAATACTTTTCATCACCGCTTCGAAGCCAGGCGGCGTTGCAAAGATCATTGCCGACATTCTGTCGTAGTCAGCGGCGAGTTTTTTGCGCATGGTTGGTGTCGGCACGAGGCGATATGTGCCGGGCACGGCACGATCATATCGGTGGTCCGGAGATCGGAACATGAGTTCTTTATGCTGTCGGCATGCCTCTGCGAGTTCACGCATTGAAGCCGTTGCCGGACCGTAGTCCTGATGTGTCCAAATCTGGTGGACGTCGTAATAGTGACGTGAATATCGATTGAGGTCCGGGATCCTTCTTTCCGGGTCTTCCTCAGCGCTGCGTTTTTCGGTCGTTTCCGTCATCGCGTGCAGAATGAGAACCTTTTCCCAAAATGTCCTCTCCGGCTTGACGGTCGTGACGTTGGGAACAGTGAAATCGGTTTCACCCATTTCCTTGGCGACATAGGCCAAAATCGTCCGCACCTCCGCCGGAAGTGGGTCTGGACGCGCTCCGCCTTCAATACGCACTGCTGCCTCAACATATCCCGCGCTTGTGTTGAAAACGCTTTTGTATCCGACTACGAGAACGTCGAGGGCATCTCTCTTCCTGTAGGCATCGTAACCGAAATTGAGAGAGAAATGCCCGGCTTGGCCGATCTCGGCCTCGACCGCATCAATTTCTTGGCTAAGGCTTTCCTTGAGGGGGCCGGACATATATTGGCGTGCGGCCTCGTCGACCTCTTCCGCCAGCGCCTTTTGCTGCTTGGTCACCGAGGAGAGAGCCGCAATCTCATGCTCAGTCGGCACTTTGAGATCGGCCTTGTAAATGCCGATATCGATATCCTCGGAAAAGCGATTGATCAGGCCATAGGCCTTGCTGAGGCTGGTACCACCCTTGAAGTAGAGGCCGATCGGATCGTCGGTGCGCCCATTGAACAGGAAGTCGAGAACCCAGCAGACGTAGAGATCCTTTTCGATATTCTCGGCGCGCGTTTGTAGGTCGGAAGCCACCGTCTCGAACAAGGCCCGGCGCTCATCAGCGCTACTGCGAAGCACATTAGTGAAGCCCTGGCGCATTTTCTTCCTCAGTGACGCGAGTGTCGCGCGTTATTGTCTCCACCACGGGATACATCCATGCAGGAAGTGCGCGAATGTTCTCGCGCAGATCCTCAACGATTGATCGCTTTTCCGAGCTTTGCGCGAGATGACGGACCACGCCGTCGACGATGGTTTCGAAATTCGACCGTTCATCCCGAAACCAGCTCAGGGCCTGGACGATCCGCATGGCGGGTCGACCAGCCCAAAAGGCCGTCTTTGCCGCTATTCTCTTAAAATCAAGCCGGTAGATGACCGGCTTCGTTGCGTTCGGATCGCCGGAGTTGGCTTCGATCTCTATCGTGCGGGGGTAGGTATCCGCATAGATCGTTGAACGAGCGGGGACAGCTGTAGTCAAGCCAAGGTCGTTAGCGGCTGTCATGCCGTCAACCAGAACCCGCAACTTGTCACGCCGTGCAATCGCGTCGACGAACGCGGCGCGCGGCGGGAACACCATTTTTCCAGTCAACTGGCTGATGCCCGGCTTATCGTAGAAGCCTCGATATGGGCGCCGGATATCTCCGCGGGTGGTGAGCCTCTGCAGCGCCTTTTCGACGGCATGGGGTGTTCCGATATCGAGGAAGTCGTCACGCGACCATACGCCTCCGGGGGACGCCGCAGCTATGCGATCGTGAATGCGCTCAAGAGTGTCCGATGTCGGATTAGGCATGTCTGTCCTACCTTCTGACCGAAGATTATATACAAACTTTGGTCAGTGGCAACCAACGCTGCACTACTGACCAATTTTTATATCTATATTGGTCAGTCAAATGCATGCAGAAATCGACGCATGCGTTGTTCCCAATCGTTGCAATTCGGAGGGAACGAGGCCTTCACAGTTGGGCATAACGTCGCCCTGTCGGGCCGAGCTATTGGCTATGCAGAAGCCTCGGGACGCGAGTCTTCTCCCTTCGGGCTTTCATCCCTGACGCGTTCAATGACTACGTTGGTCTGGCACCATCAAGCGCTGCCGCACAGTTGCCCTTTCGGAAAACCACAAGCAGCAACTACCCAACACCTTTTTTGTATCGGAACCTGCAGGTCGCCTGATCAGCAAGCGGCAAGGCAATTCAGGCCAAGCGCAATAATGCTCCAACCATTGGCGTTGCCAACCCAGCTCTCTTGTCTCGCATCCCTAATCCAGTCCCGACCTTGGACGGTCAACCCGCAGGGGGTTCGCAGTTCCTGCGACCTCTCTGGCTACGCCGCCGAGGTGACCGCGGCCGGGTCCGGATCGAACGGGCGCCATCGAGCGGGGATCGGCCCCGCCAACGGATGGAGCCTCACATGTCGGATCTCAGCCTCGCACAAAACCACGCATTCGATCTTGCCCGGACCCTGATGGTCCCGGTCACGCTCTTCGAGGTGGATGGCGAGATCGGTGTCATGATTTCCGCCGAGTATGACGGCGACGAAGACGCCATCATCAATATCTATGATCCCTTTGCCTATGGATCGGCTCATTGAGCCGATCACCCCTTCGGGGGAAGGCGTGCCGCTTGCGCTGTTGCGCGCGCAAGGGAGGCTTCGCCGCGAGCTTGTCCGGCAGATCTGCACGTTGCGAACCGCGCCCTTGCGCGCTTCCATCTTCGCGGTCTGGGCGCTGCCAGTCCGAAAAGTCAGGAAAGCTAGGAAGCGATATGGAAAAGAATGACATCGAAGAGCTGCGTACCCGGGTGGGCTGCGCAGCCGTGCTTGAGCATGAGGGCTTCGCGATAGACCGGAAAGAGAGCACGCGCCGGGCAATCAAATTCCGGCGCGAAGACGACATCATCATCGTAATACACGACGGCAGGGGCTGGTTCGACGCTCGTTCGGATGCCAAGGGCGATGTCTTTGCGCTCGCAAGCTATCTCCATGGGATCGGCTTTGCCGAGGCCTTGGCGGTGGTCGGCGATCTGGTCGCGTTTCAGCCAAGCGCAGCGACCTGGGAGAAGCCTCTTCGTCAAACGCAAACCGAGGCTTCGGTCGCTGACCGCTGGAACCATAGAAAACGGCCATGGCGCGCTTCGGCGACCTGGAGGTATCTGCATCAATGCCGCGCCCTGCCATGGCAAGTCATCTCCGCAGCGATCGAGGCAGACGTTCTGCGCGAAGGACCCTACGGCTCGATGTGGGCAAAGCATATCGATGAGGCTGGTGCCGTCATTGGCTGGGAAGAGCGCGGCCCGGACTGGCGCGGGTTTTCCACAGGCGGCGCCAAGGCCCTCTTCCGGTTTGGAAAGGTGGATGCCCGTCGGATCTGCGTCACAGAGGCGGCAATCGATGCGCTCAGTCTGGCCGCGATCGAGCAGACAATACCGGACACGCTCTATGTCAGCACCGGTGGCGGCTGGTCGCCGCTGACCGCTCAGGCGTTGGCGACCCTGGCTTCCGGGGAAGGCATGTGGCTGGTGGCCGCGACCGACAACAATGTCCAGGGAGAAGTCTTCGCCGATCGCCTGCGCCAGATGGCGGAATGCGCCGGTTGCGATTTCTCGCGGTTGAGGCCGGAAGCTGAGGATTGGAATGAGGAATTGAAGGGTAGGAGGGAGAAAGGAGAGCTGCCGCATACGCGGACAGCGCATCAAGGGTGAAGCTGCCGCCCGCCTGACGGCGGCCCTTGACCCGCTGCCCGCGAGGCGCCGGCTGAGGAGGGGTGATCAAAGGACTGAAAGAAGAGGTCGATCAGGCTTCCGCTTCGGTCCCCAACCCCAAAGGAGCAGCCGATGTTCGTTTCCCCCACTATCCGTAAAGTGTTCGAAGGCGTCGCCAGCCGCCATGAGATGTACGCCCTGTTCAACCGCCACGCCCAGGCGCCATTCGACGATGACCGTATTTCCGGCAGGCGCTATGTCGGCGAATGGTTCGAAATCACAGAAGCGGACCACGATCATATGTTCGAGATCCTGCCGCCGCTTTTCTATCGCGGGGACATGTTCGCCATGCGCGAGTTTCTGGCCGCCAGCGTCACCAGCGTTTTCTTCGCGCTGACGATCGATGATCGGTCACGCTGGTTCCACGGATATTGCGACCTGGGCGATCGTCAGTCGCCCGACCGGATGCGCGCCGAGATCATCGGACGTGAATCCCGCCCGGTGCGCGTCATGAACCGACAGGAAAAACTCGATCATATCTGGAGTGCGACCGGCCCGGATTTTCGTGGCTATGCCGACGGTCGCTTTCCAGCCGATCTACGCAATCGCCAGATCGTGCTCGTCTATCCCTCAGCTCAAGGCAAGATCTGGAAGCTTCTTGATGATCTGACCGACGAGGAGATCGCCGCCAAGCTGCCGGTGCAATTCCGTCTTCTGCCTGAAACCATCGCTGCCTGACGGCATCATTCACTTCCTAATCGCACCATTCCGCGTCCTGGCAACACCCGCACCCAACGGCGAGTGTGCCTTGGCGCGAACACTCACAGGAGTTTTCCCATGGCGCATGATGATCCTTTCACCATCGACCTGTTCGGCAATACAGCGCTCACATCCGGTTTCGATCTCGGGGTGGCGAGTTTCGCAGCAGACTTCGGGACCGATATAAATATCGACCCGCAGCCCTCGACACCGGCGCCGGCCGTCCCCGTCCGCAAAGAACCGAAGCCAAAACGGCCGATGCGGGTAAAGGTGGATTTCCGGTTGAAGGGTTCGCGCGGTCTTGCCAAATCCTGGCGCGACCGGGCGCGAGACAATATCGCCGCCATCCTGCTGGCAAACGAAATCGAGCGTCATGGTCTGGCGGCCCGACCTGACCAGCAGGCCAAGCTGATCCGTTTCACCGGTTTCGGCGCGTCGGACTTGGCCAACGGCATATTCCGCCGTCCGGGCGAAGAAGCGTTTCGCAAAGGCTGGGAAGAACTCGGCGGCAATCTTGAAAGCGCCGTCGCGGCCGGGGACTACGCATCTCTCGCGCGCTGCACCCAATATGCCCACTTCACCCCAGAGTTTATCGTGCGTGCCATGTGGTCAGGCTTGATCCACATGGGGTTCGATGGTGGACGGATCCTGGAGCCGGGGATCGGCACGGGCATGTTTCCGGCGCTGATGCCGGATGCTTTCTCCAAGGTGAGCCATGTCACCGGCATCGAGCTTGATCCCGTAACCGCCCGTATCGTCCGGCTGCTACAACCGCGGGCCAGGATCATCACAAGTGATTTCGCCCGGACGGATCTGCCAGCCCATTTCGATCTGGCGATCGGCAATCCGCCCTTTTCCGATCGGACAGTGCGCAGCGATCCGGCTTTTCGCACTCTTGGCTTGCGGCTGCATGACTATTTCATCGCCAAGTCCGTCCACCGGCTGAAGCCTGGCGGGCTTGCCGCCTTTGTGACCTCGTCCGGCACGATGGACAAGGCTGACGCCTGCGCCCGTGAACACATCGCCGGCATGGCCGATCTCGTTGGCGCGATCCGCCTTCCCGAAGGCAGCTTTCGCGCTGACGCAGGCACGGATGTCGTCGTCGATCTCCTCTTCTTCCGGAAGCGCCGCGCCGACGAGCAGGCTGGAGACGACAGATGGGTCGATCTCGCGGATGTAAAGGTGGAAGGTGAGGGCGACAGCGTCCGTATCAACAGGTGGTTCGCCGATCATTCCGACATGGTGCTGGGACGGCATGCAATCACGTCAGGTCCATTCGGCGAAACCTATACCTGCCAGCCGACAGATGACGATCTTGAAACGATCTTGAAAACTGCCATCGAACGGCTTCCTGCGGACATCTACGACGGCGAGCGATCCACAATCGATTTCGAACTTGAGGATGAGGTGGCGGATGCGATGGCAGAGCGGCCTGATGATCCCAAGGTCCGCGAGGGCAGCTATTTCATCGGCAAGGCCACGGCCCTGATGCAGGTGGTCGACAGGGTTGCTGTCCCGGTCGAGGTCAGGAAGGGCCGCAGCACCGACGGCATCTTCGCCAAGCATGCACTGATCATCCGCAAGCTGATCCCGATCCGCGACGCGGTCCGGCTCATCCTCAAGCTGCAGGAGCGCGATCAGCCGTGGCAAAAGGCGCAGGTGTCGCTTCGCATTGCCTGGTCGAGCTTCGTGCGCGAATTCGGTCCGATCAACTTCACCTCCGTCTCGACATCGGAGGATCAGGAGACGGGGGAGGTCAGGGAGGTCCATCGCCGGCCCAATATCGCGCCTTTCCTCGACGATCCCGATTGCTGGCTGGTGGCCTCGATCGAGGACTATGATCTGGAAACCAACACCGCCAAGCCCGGGCCGATCTTTACCGAACGGGTGATCGCGCCGCCGCCGGCGCCCGTGATCACCTCGGCATCAGATGCGCTGGCGGTTGTTCTGAACGAACGCGGCCATGTCGATCCCGATCATATCGCCGAGCTGCTGCACCGTGACGTGGAGGGTGTTATCGGCGAGCTGGCCGAAGCCATCTTCCGCGATCCGTCCAATGGCTCTTGGCAGATGGCTGATGCCTATCTATCCGGTCCAGTCCGGTCGAAGCTGGTAACCGCACGCGTGGCCGCGGACCTGGATCCCGCATTTGCGCGCAATGTTGCGGCGCTGGAGCGTGTCCAGCCGGCCGATCTAAGGCCCTCGGATATCACCGCACGCCTCGGTGCGCCATGGATCCCCGCCGACGATGTCGTCGCCTTCGTCCGGCAGACCATGGATGCTGAGATCTCCATCCATCATCTGCCCGAACTGGCGACATGGACGGTCAATGCCCGTCAGCTCGAATGGTCTGCGGCAGGCACGACGGAATGGGGCACGCACCGCCGCCATGCCGGCCAGCTTCTCTCCGACGCCTTGAACTCATCCGTGCCGCAGATCTTCGACACCGTCCGCGACGGCGAGACCGAGCGCCGGGTGCTGAACACGGTGGAAACGGAGGCTGCCAAGGAAAAGCTTGCCAAGATCAAGTCTGCCTTCCAGTCGTGGATCTGGTCCGATCCGGATCGCACCGACCGCTTAGCGCGGGTCTATAACGACACGTTCAATAACATCGCGCCGCGAGCCTTCAACGGCGATCATCTCCAACTACCGGGCGCCTCAGGCGCTTTTTCTCTTTATGGGCATCAGAAACGCGGGATCTGGCGGGTTATTTCGGCAGGTAGCACCTATCTCGCTCATGCCGTTGGTGCCGGCAAGACGCTGACCATGGCTGCCGCCATCATGGAACAGCGCCGGCTCGGCCTGATCAACAAGGCGATGCTGGTCGTGCCCGGCCATTGCCTGGCTCAGGCCGCGCGTGAGTTCTTGGCGCTCTATCCAAACGCCCGCATCCTGGTCGCCGACGAGACCAACTTCGTCAGGGAAAAGCGCCATCGATTCCTGTCGCGGGCGGCGACCGCCAATTGGGACGCCATCATCATCACTCATTCGGCGTTTCGGTTCATATCCGTGCCATCGGCCTTTGAAGCACAGATGATCCAGGATGAACTGGAGCTTTACGAGGAGCTGCTGGTTAAGGTCGACGCCCAAGACCGGCTGTCGCGCAAGCGCATCGAACGCATGAAGGAAGGTCACAAGGAACGGCTCGAAGCACTCGCCACCCGTAAAGACGATCTGCTGACCATTTCTGAGCTTGGGATCGACCAGATCATCGTCGACGAAGCGCAGGAGTTCCGCAAGCTGTCCTTTGCCACCAACATGTCGACGCTGCGCGGTGTCGATCCGAACGGCTCGCAGCGCGCCTGGGACCTGTTCGTCAAATCCCGCTTTATCGAAACCAAAAACCCGGGCAGGGCGCTGGTGCTGGCCTCGGGCACGCCAATCACCAACACGCTCGGCGAAATGTTCTCCGTGCAGAGGATGATGGATCCGGCAGCATTGTCGGAACGTGGTCTGCACGAGTTCGACGCATGGGCCTCGACCTTCGGCGATACCTCAACCGAACTTGAATTGCAGCCATCAGGCAAATACAAGCCGGTCACGCGCTTCAGTCAGTTCGTCAATGTGCCGGAACTCATCGCCATGTTCCGGTCGTTTGCCGACGTCGTGCTGCCGGTCGATCTGAAAACCTATGTGAAAGTGCCGGAGGTCTCCGGCGGCAAGCGCCAGATCGTCACCGCCGAGCCGACCGCCGCTTTCAAGTCCTACCAGAAACAGCTGGACGCGCGGATTAAGGCCATCGAGATGCGGGATGGTCCGGCCAAGCCCGGCGACGATATCCTGCTCTCGGTCATCACCGACGGCCGCCATGCGGCGATCGATCTGCGCCTGGTCGATCAGGCCATGGGCAATGAGACCGCCAACAAGCTGAACGCGCTTGTCACCAACGCCCACAGGATCTGGCAGGAAACCGGAGAGGCGGAATACCGCCGCAAGGACGGCAAGCCGTTCGACCGGCCGGGCTCTGGTCAACTGATCTTTTCCGATCTCGGCACGATCAATGTCGAGGCATCCCGCGGTTTTTCCGCATACAGATGGATCCGCGATGAGCTCGTCCGCCTTGGCGTGCCGGCATTCGAAATCGCTTTCATGCAGGATTACAAGAAGTCGGATGCCAAGCAGCGGCTGTTCAACGACTTCAATGCCGGCAAGGTCCGCGTGCTGATCGGCTCGTCGGAAACCATGGGGACCGGCGTCAATGTCCAGGCCCGTTTGAAAGCCCTGCATCATCTCGATGTTCCGTGGTTGCCATCGCAGATCGAGCAGCGCGAGGGCCGTATTATTCGCCAGGGCAATCAGCATGACGAAGTCGATGTGTTTGCCTATGCAACTCTCGGGAGCCTTGATGCCACCATGTGGCAAAACAACGAGCGAAAGGCCCGGTTTATCGCAGCAGCTCTTTCCGGCGATACCAGCGTCAGACGGCTGGAGGACCTGAGCGAGGGGCAGGCAAACCAGTTCGCCATGGCCAAGGCCATCGCGTCCGGCGACGAGCGGCTAATGCAGAAGGCAGGGCTGGAGGCCGAGATCGCCCGCCTCGATCGCCTGCGGGCCGCGCATATCGACGATCAGCATGCGATCCGCCGGCAGATCCGTGACGCCGAGCGTGACATCGAATTCTCCAGCCGCCGGATCGAGGATGTGGGCAAGGACATCGAACGTCTGGTCCCGACTACGGGCGATGCATTCTCTATGTGGGTCGGAAACGCGGAATTCGACGAGCGCAAGCTAGCTGGACGCGCGCTGATGAAGGAGATCCTGACGCTGGTACAAATGCAGCAGGAGAAAGAGGTGATCATCGCGACGATCGGCGGTTTCGATCTCGCCTATCATGGCGAACGGTTCGGCAAGGACGGCTATCGCTACGACACGCTGCTTCAACGCACCGGTGGTGACTACGAGATCGACCTGTCCGTCACAACGACGCCCATCGGTGCCATCTCCCGGCTCGAGCACGCGCTTGGCGGGTTTGAACAGGAACTAGAAAGCCGTCGCATTCGCCTCGCCGATGCGAAACGGCGCCTCGCCTCCTACACACCGCGTCTGGGTGAAAGCTTCTCATTCGAAGCTGAGCTCGAACTCAAGCTGAGCCAACTGGATGAGATCGAAAAGGATCTGGCCGCAACCGCCGATGAACCAGAGGAGGATCGCTAGGAAGCCGCGTGAACAGCGGCATATCTGCGTCACTTGAAACGGGGTCGGGCGATACACATCTATCGGTTATCACCCGTTTCGATAGTTTCCTGCAGTGGCGATTGCCGCGCGTTTGAAACTGTCCGGGTCGGAAAGGGCGCTCCCCGAAATGGTCGAGCGCCCTTTCGTTTTGGGACCTTCGGGCGCTACTCGCTGAGTTTGTAGATCGCCGCGTTGTCCTGCAGCTCCCGCAGGCCCTTATAAGACGCGTGCCGCAATTTGCCGTCGTCGGTCCAGGCGCGGTATTCGATCTCCGCAATCAGTGTCGGGTGAACGAAGACGACCCCCTTTTTATCGACCGCAACCGGAGCACGCCTGGTCTTCAGCGTGTCCAGCATCCGGCGCAGTTCGACAGCCTCTTTCTCTTTGAAGCCAGTCCCGACCGAACCGACATAGACGAACGCTTTGCCCTGGTAGGCCGCGAGCAGCAGGCTGCCAATCCCGCCGCGTGCTGCAGAGGATGGCTCGTATCCGACAATCACAAAGCTTTCGCTCTGGATACATTTGATCTTCAGCCAGTCGCCGAGCCGGCCCGAACGATAAGCACTGTCGCGGTGCTTGGCGATGATGCCTTCCAGGCCGTGCTCGCGCGCGGCCGCCAGAAGTGCCGCGCCATCCGCTTCGACCTCTTGCGAGACGCGGATCGTTCCTTCGCTCTCGCCGATCAGGTCTTCCAGCAGGTGACGACGTCCGGACAACTCCATCTTCGTCAGGTCATAACCGTCGAAATACAACATGTCGAATGCGTAGAGGATGGCATCGTCTGACGCCTGCTTCCCCCCGCGCCCACCAAGTGAACGCTGCAGCGCCCCGAAGTCGGACCGGCCCTGTGCATCGAGGACAACGGCTTCCCCATCCAAAATGGCGGTCCCGACGCCGAGCTTGCGCGCAGCGGCGGCGATTGCCGGAAACCTGTCGGTCCAGTCGTGACCGCCACGGGTGATGATCCGCACTGCGTTTGGCTCGATATGAACCGCAATACGATAGCCGTCCCATTTGATTTCATAGATCCAGTCTGGTCCGGACGGCGGCTTTGCCTTCAACAGCGCCAGGCACGGTTCGATGCGATCTGGCATCGGGTCGAAGGGGAGCTGCGGTTGCGCGGGATCGCGGATTTTAAGCGGTCGCGAGCGGATCGGGAGATCCGTCTCCCGCAAAAGCGGCTGGGATTTTTTGCGCGGCGGCTTTGTCATGGCCGGAGTTCAGCAGCAATTGCTTAAAATCGTGTGACAGCACTGGAATTCGAGGGAGGACGAAAAGGGAGGATCAGGACGAGAACGAGAAGAAGGAAACCGGTTCGCAAGGATGGTCCAACGGCTGACGGTTCCCTCAATCGCGCCGGTCGCCGAGACCGGGCCAGCTTGCCTCGCAAGGCAGGTGTGCCTCGCTCCTCCGCAAGCCAGGTCTGCTCCGGCGCAATTGCAGCCGCCGGCCCGTCCTGCGGTTCGGGAGATGTCTTCGAAAAGAAGATGAGGAGGCAAGGACAGTCCGTCCGCCCGAAGCTCAAGAGGTCATTCCCATGCAGTTGATTACAGCCGATCCCCGCAGCCTGAAAGACAATCCCGACCGGTCCCGTCAGTCGAAATCCTCACCACAGTCTGACGCCCTGTTGTGCGCATCTATCCGGGCCATCGGTGTCGTCCAGCCGCCGATCGTCAAACTCGATCCGGAAGGCGGCAACAGCTACATCATCGTCTTCGGTCACCGCCGCGCCGCCCAGGCGATTGCCGCGGATCTCATGGAAATCCCGCTGCTGCTAGCCGATCCATCCGACGATCTCGGCGCCATGCAGTCCTTTGCGGAAAACATCGCCCGTGAACCGTTGAACCCGGTCGACCAGTGGCGTGCCATAGAACGACTGGTCGCTCTCGGATGGACCGAGGAGTCAATCGCCATGGCGCTGGCACTCCCGAGCCGACAGATCCGCAAGCTGCGGCTGCTTGCCAATATCCTGCCCGCGATGCTCGACCAGATGGCGCGAGGCGACATGCCGAACGAGCAGCAACTGCGCACGATCGCGGCCGCCGGTCAGGACGAGCAAGCCGAGGTCTGGAAGAAGTACAAGCCGAAGAAGCAGGACCCGCAGGTCTCGTGGTGGGAGGTTGCCCGCGCACTGACCACGACCCGGATGCTCGCCAAACATGCAAGCTTCGGTAACGATCTGGCACAGGCTTACGGCATCACCTGGGTCGAGGACCTGTTTGCACCCGCTGACGAGGACAGCCGCTACACCACTGATGTCGAGGCGTTTCTTGGTGCGCAACAGGAGTGGCTTGCCAACAATCTGCCCAAGCGCGGTTCGGTCATCGAGGCCAACGAATATGGCCAGGCCAAGCTCCCGTCCAAGGCACAACAGGTCTACGGCAAACCGGGCAAGGGCGACCTGACCGGCTGGTACATCAACGCGCGCGACGGCTCGGTGCAGTCGGTTGCCTACCGCATGCCCGACGTGAAGAAGCCCAAGCTGGTCAAGGATTCAGATGGTGTCGAAACGGTCGTCGAGGAGGTCGAAGCTCCGAAAGTACGACCCGATGTGACCCAGAAGGGTCTCGACATGATCGCCGACTTGCGCACCGACGCTCTCCACGAGGCGCTTGCCCGTGCGCCGATCGAGGAAGACACGCTTATGGCTCTGCTCATTCTGGCCTTCACCGGCATGAATGTCACGGTCGCCAGCGGTGCATCGGACAATCCCTATGGTCATGCGAAATGCGGGCCGCATGCTGCTAGGCTGATCGGCGAGGACGGCAAGCTGTCCTTCGATCGAGACACACTGGTGCAGGCTGCGCGCTCGGTCCTGATCGAAGTCCTGTCTCTGCGGCGCAATCGCTCCGATAGCGGCCTGATCGCCCGTATTGCCGGCGACGCTGTCGGCGCTGATGAGTTCTTGCCCAATATGGCGACGGAAGACTTCCTCTCATGCCTGTCACGCACTGCGCTGGAGGCGACCGCGGAAACGGCGGGCGTGCCCGGTCGGGTAAAGGTGAAGGACACCCGGGTGGCTTTGGTCGAGCATTTTGCCGACGGAAAGCTGGTGCATCCGGCAGCGCTGCTGGCCCCATCCACTGATGACGTGCGGTCGTGGGTCGGACGCTACGCCAGCGTCGACAGCGGTTTGGAGGATGCCCACGACGTTCCCGATACGCTCGAAGATCAGCTTTCCGGTGGTGAGATTGTGGACCATTCTGCCGCCGAGGAAGAGGCGGACGAAGGTTTCCGCGAGGCTGCCGAATAGCATCAGGCATCAGGATCTGAACCAACGCCGCTGGCTCTTGCCGGCGGCGTTTCTGTTTCCAGCAATCAGAAGGAGTTTGTCATGGCAGAGATCCATGATGACATGGCCACAGAAAAAGCGGTGCATGAGGCCGAACTAGGGTCATTGGAACGGCCAACGATACAAGCAGGAGCATCGACGCCTTGGGGCATGGCACAGGTCTCGCGGCAATATGCCGACGATATCGTTCTGCATTCGACCGCCAGTCATGGTGGTTTCCATCTCGCCGAAAATGCCAATGCCACCGTCCATGCTCTCTATCGTAATGACACCGAATTTTACGAAGAGGATTGTGAATGGGCAAAGGTTGCCCATGCTTTCCCGCATCTATTCACCGCCTATGAACGTCGGTTGGCCGATCGCACGCTTCGCGACTATTTCCCTGATGCCTAAGAGCGCGTCATGGGCGTCAAACTGACCGGCAGCCAGTCTCATATGCGGGACCGACAGGAATTCGAGAGTTTCCATCGCAATGATTGGGTCGTCATCGCGGCCCTCAATTCCGATCACCAACCGGGTCTCGTCGAGTGCATCGCGACGCTGGGCGGGATCCGTGGGGGGATCGATGAACGACGGTTTCTGGTTCCACGCTCCGACTACGTGATCGGCCGACATGGCTTCGTCATCGATCCACTGAAGCACCAGCCATATGACGGTCCGTCCAGCTTCTTGACCTGGGCGGCAAGGCAATGACTGCTGCGCTCACAGACAGCGACTCACCTCGAAGTCAGGTGATCGATTTCACCGAGCTCTATCGCAGGATCTGGGCACGGCAGCGAGATTATCGCTCCCGGCGGGCTGAGCTGACACGACAAACGAAGGCGCGGTGGAAACGCAAGGCACGGCATGGTCCCCCATCGACCACTGCATGCAGATCAACGGAGCCGGGTAAGAGTGCAAAGCCCGGCCAAGGTGAGGGTGCGATAAAGCGTTGATCGAAGCGCGGAAGACATGGCACGGGGCAACCGGCTTGCAATGGCGTGTGCTTGGCCCCGAGATTTGTCAGTGCCCCCAGTGGGTGACGCGGCGTTCCCATGGTCGGATTGCTATGGCGTTGCATCATGCTGTCGTGGACCAGATCGTCTGGCCGGCACAGCATCTCGGTTTTGTTGCGGTCTGACATGGGCGCGTCCCGGTCAAAGGCCGCTGGCGCGCCGCGTTGCGGCAGGATCATCGCCTCGTTGCAAGGCAGGCCCGCGTCTGTCGCAGCCCGCAAGTGCGGGCAGCACCATCCGCAAACCATCCTCGCTCCTCCTGGCGATGCCCTGACCTTGGGCCGGGCCGCTGGTGCCCATGTCCTTTTGCCCGCACCCGAGGGGCTGAGCCGGATGAC
The DNA here is from genome assembly GCF_017313405.1 of Agrobacterium burrii. NCBI lineage: Bacteria > Pseudomonadati > Pseudomonadota > Alphaproteobacteria > Hyphomicrobiales > Rhizobiaceae > Agrobacterium > Agrobacterium burrii. The sequence goes on along the minus strand of NZ_JAFLNA010000007.1, from coordinate 166,785 downwards.
AACCGGCACCCCGGGCTTCGCTGAAACATCGCTCAAAAGGATCCGATCATGGCACCGCTCAACCGCTCTACCCAGAAGAACCGTCCTGCAAAATCCCAGCGCGCCACCACACTCGAAATGGTCAGGCACGCCTGCCCCGACGCGACCCAGGCACTACGCATCTCCGAAAGCTTCGGCCTTGCCCTCATCGACAGCGACGGTATCCGCGATCTTCACCGCGGCCAGTTGATCGAAAGCGCCGATGCCCTGAAGGACGGTCTCGGCGAAAAGGCCATGCAGATCCACATGCAGCGCATCGTCGGATCGTTTGTCGGCTCCGCCTACGGCGCCGGGCAATTCTACAGCCGCGCGGTCACCGAAGCCCGCGATCTCACCACGAAACTTTCCAACGATACCAGAGACGAGGACCTGGACGGCCCGGTCGGCTTCGACAGCCGCGCCCAGCGCAAGCGCGAGTTTGCAGTCGACATGGGCCTGCAGGCACACGTGCTCCGCATGGCAGCCGAAGGCGCCGTGGCTGCATACGAGGACATCACAGGAGAAACCTGGAAGCCATACGAGCGCACGGTCGAACAGCCCGCCAACTCGGTCGACAAACAAGCCGCGACGGCACAGATGTCAGCCTTCGAATAGCCGAACCGCGGGGCTTCGGCCCCGCTTTTCTCTAGCGTCCGCAACGCCGTTGCGACCTGATTCACAAAAAGAAAAAAGGGCCGACGGAAAACCGCGGCCCATAAAGTGTGAAGGTCATGGACCTCCAGAGGGGAACAGCTGCTGCGGCGGAACTGGGAGGAAGCCGCCATGTGCATCAGCTGACGTCTGTATGCATGAATTTTCATCGCCATGCACCTAATTTTTGTGCAGTGCAGCTATGCGTTCGTGGCTTGAAGGAACGTAACCCAGTGTTCCGGCATCTTTTCGGCGCGCTTTTCGGGCGAACACTACCAGGTGATCAACGGAGACTTGCGCAGCCACCGATTGTGGTGAGTTGATCCAGCATGAAGGTCGAAAACCGGACTTAGATCCACACTCAGCGCTAGCAAGACCGCACAGGCGGCGAAAAAGGCTCCTTTGTTAGTGATATCGCAGCTTCCCCGCAAACGATGTTGTTTTGGGCGACTCGGTTACATCGTCAATGACAGGATCGACCGCATTCACGCCAAATGAACGGTGACATCAGTCTCTACCAGCCCGAAGCCTTCCAGCATCGCGCGCTGGCGGTGTGCCGAACATCCGCGAGTACTCCCGACTGAATTGGGACGCACTTTCATATCCGACCGCAAATGCTGCGCTTGTCGCGTCGGTGTCGGCGAGCAGTAGCCGCCTCGCTTCCTGCAGGCGGAGAGTCTTCTGATATTGCAGCGGGCTCATGGCCGTCGCAGCTCGGAAATGGCGATGAAATGTCGCCACGCTCATCCCCGCGATTTCCGCCAGTTCTTCAATTTTGACAGCGCGATCCAAGTTCATGCGCAAACGGGCGATAGCGTCCCGAACCTGTGAAATCCTGCTCCCGGCTCGGGCTGCCTGGTGTAGCAGCGCTCCCTGCGGGCCCTGTAAAAGGCGAAACAGGATCTCGCGCTCGATCATTGGTGCCAGCGTATCGATTTCATCTGGCGCATCGAGCAATCGCAGCATCCGTGACCAGGCATCGAGCAATTCGGGTGTCATCGCGCCTACGGCAAAAGCAATAGTATCCCCATCGGCTTTGCGCGGTGTGTCAACGACCAGATTCGAAAGGATATCTTGGTCGATCGCAAGCCGTACTGCCACGTAGGGCGACTCGGGCGAATCCTCGATGGTGACGCGCGATGCCGGCACGTCGATCGAAGCGATGAAAAAATGATTGCTATCGTAGCGCAGCGTGCGGTCTCCGATGACCACTCGTTTGGTGCCTCGCAAGACGACGCCAAGCATCGGCTGATATAGAACCCCAACCGGCCAGCTCTCCTTCTGCGCGGCATGGACGCTAACGCGCGGGATCGACGCTCCTCCCAATTGGGTGGCGTGACGATATGCTAGATCGGCGAGAGTTTCGTGCATTAAATCTATATAGATTTCACGGAGCGTCCGCGCAAGATTCCGCCGGAGTAAAACGGCCAATGATCGGATCAGGCAAAAATCTGCGACAATCGGGCGCGAAGAAGCCGGGGGCGGGTGCCATAAATGGGACATACGCCTACCCGTTTCGTTTCACTCAGGAGAGCTTCATGCGCTATAACATCCTCGGCCGCACCGGCCTGTTCGTTTCCGAACTCTGCCTCGGCACCATGACCTTCGGTGGCGGGAGCGGCATTTACAGCAGCATGGGCGGCCTACAGCAGAAAGAGGCTGACGGTCTAGTTAAGACGGCGATTGATGCTGGCATCAATTTCATCGACACGTCCGACGTCTACTCAAAAGGTCATTCCGAACAGATCACGGGCCAAGCGTTGCGGAACGTCGGCATCTCACGGGAAGATGTGATCGTCGCCACCAAATTCTTTGGGCCTACGGGCGACGGCCCGAATGCGCGCGGCACGTCTCGCTCGCATATGCTCTACGCCCTGGAGGCGAGCCTCAAGCGCCTTCAGGTCGACCATATCGATTTGTACCAGATCCACGGCTTCGACCAGATCACGCCGATGGAGGAGACTCTGCGTGCGCTCGAAACTGTCGTCCAACAGGGCAAGGTCCGTTATATCGGCGTCTCCAACTGGGCCGCCTGGCAGATCTCAAAAGCGATCGGTATCTCCAACCAGTTCAACCTGGCCCGCTTCGCGTCGCTTCAGGCACATTACACGATCGCCGGACGCGACCTAGAGCGTGAACTTGTGCCGATGATGGAATCCGAAGGCCTTGGTCTGATGGTGTGGAGCCCGCTGGCTGGCGGTTTTCTGTCAGGAAAATATACCCGCGATGGCGTCAAGGAAGGCGACAACCGCCGCGCCACCTTCGATTTCCCGCCAGTGAATGAGGAACGCGGTTACAACGTCATCGACGCAATGAAGCCGATCGCGGAAGCCAAGGACGTCTCGATCGCCCAGATAGCACTCGCCTGGCTGCTCCACCAGAAGGCTGTCACCAGCGTAATCATCGGTGCCAAGAAGCCAGAGCAACTCGATGATAACATCGCCGCGACCAAGGTGGCGCTGACCGACGCCGAACTGAAAACACTCGACGAGGTCAGCAAGCTGCCCGCGGAATATCCCGGCTGGGTATTCGAGTTCCAGAGCAAGGTCCGTGGTGACCAACTCAAGCAGGAACCGCGTGGGGCCTGAGACCGCCAGCTTTCAGCAAAGGTGGAAACAGTCGGCCCACAACCACACACGAAGGAAATCGCAAATGAAATTTCGCAAACTTGGAGAACTCGAAGTCTCTGCCATGGGCTTGGGCTGCATGGGCATGAGCTTCTTTTATGGAACGCCGCCCGCCCCAACTGAAATGACACACTTACTGCGCGCAGCAGTCGATCGCGGCGTGACGTTCTTTGACACTGCCGAAACCTATGGCCCATTCACCAATGAGGAATTACTGGGCTCGGCGCTGGCGCCTGTACGAAATCAAGTGGTGATCGCAACGAAGTTTGGCATCAGGCATGGCGAGAATGGTCCAACCCCTCTCTCGGGCTTGGACAGCAGACCCGAACATATCCGTCAAGTGACGGAAGCGTCGCTCAAGCGCCTCAAAACCGATCGCATTGACCTGCTTTATCAGCACCGCGTCGATCCAAATGTCCCTATCGAGGATGTTGCTGGGACAGTCAAAGATCTGATTTCAGAGGGCAAAGTCACGCATTTCGGTTTGTCAGAGGCCAGTGCGACGACCATTCGCCGCGCCCACTCCGTGCAACGTGTGACCGCCGTGCAAAGCGAATACTCTCTTTGGATGAGAGATCACGAAGCGGAAGTCATACCAACGCTCGAGGAGCTCGGTATCGGGTTCGTACCCTTCAGCCCGCTCGGCAAGGGTTTTCTTACGGGCAAAATGGATGCCAGCACACCGTTGGCCGACAACGATCTGCGCCGCTTGCTGCCCCGCTTTACGCCCGAAGCCATGCAAGCCAACCAAGCGCTGGTCGACTTGCTCCAGCAGATTGCTACCGCCAAGCAAGCGACCTTGGCCCAAATCGCGCTTGCTTGGGTGCTGGCGCAGAAGCCGTGGTTTGTGCCGATCCCCGGCACCACCAAGCCACATAGGTTGGAAGAAAATCTAAACGCTGTCGATCTTGAGTTGACTTCTCAGGACCTGCACAAAATCGACCAAGCAGCGGCGCATATCCAAATCCAAGGTGCGCGTTTCCCTGAGAGCCTGAAGTCGATGTTCGACCAATAGAGCAACAGAGCTATCGTGGTGGGAACGAAGTTGCCGGCGTACGCGTCGACTGATGTACCCTACTCGCTACGCTTGCCCGCATCGGCCGGGTCGGACCTGTGCATCCAAACGCCTTCGTCGCTGTGTCAGGAAACAATCTCCCACATGCAGTCATTGGCTTCGACCAATCGTTCGGGCTTGTGAGCGTTATGCATCAATTCCCATTGTCGCCACCCGATGATGCCCTTTCCGTACCCCTTTATCTGCCATCTGGGACGTCCACTGCGGTCTCGATGGGGCATGTCTGACCAAAGACCGCCTCACTGCATTCGGCTCGACCGGCATCCGCAACGGCCGGCTCGTTTTCTTCCCCTGTGCGCTGGAGCGCCCATTCCTCGCGAGACAAGAAAGCCTCTCCTTTGGCCGTCCTCCACTCCGTTTCGGCCTTTCAGGTGCGGGCCGATCGTCCCTGGTCCTATCGACTGCCATCGAGGCCGCGATGGACGCGGCCCGAACAACCGAAAAGGAATACGACAATGGCAACCATCGGCTCTTTCACCGCTTCCGGCAACGGCTTCTCCGGTACCATCAAGACCCTCAACCTCAACGTCAAGGCAACCATCCGCGCCGTCGAGCGCACTTCCGAAAAGGGCCCGGACTACCGCATTCTCGCCGGAGCTACGGTCGAATTCGGCGCAGCCTGGAAGAAGACCTCGAACGAAGGCCGCGACTACCTCTCGGTAAAGCTCGACGATCCGAGCTTCCCGGCTCCGATCTACGCAACGCTGATCGAGGTCGAAGGCGAAGAAGGCCTCTCCCTCATCTGGTCCCGGTCGAACCGGGACTGAGACTGGATGCCCCGCCCGACAAGGCGGGGCTCTCCACGTCAGGGATCACTTGTTCAGTGCATCCTTGAGCGCCTTGGCAGGCGCAAAGGTCAGCTTCTTCGAAGCCGCAACCGTCATCTTTTCTCCGGTCGCAGGATTGCGACCCTCGCGCTCGGGCGATGCCTTCACCTTAAATTTTCCGAAGCCTGGGATCGAGGTTTCAGCGTCGGAGGCTGCGGCATCGGCGATGGCCTGGAACACGGCCTCGACAATGCCCTTGGCCTGACCCTTCGTCAGGCCGTTGTCGGTGGCGATCTTGTCGGCGATTTCATTGGTGGTGGTCATGGGATTCCTCGCATTTTCTAACAAATATAAAATCCGTGTCAGCTTATGAGCGGATTGTCATCGGCGAGGATTGGGACAAAGTTCAGATCCGCTGGATGTCCACAGGTGGTTTTGGCCGATAGCCCCGTTTTCGCTTTTCACGAAGCACGTCGAGAAACAGGTTGATGGCTTGGCTCTCGTTGTCAAACAGGTGTTCCATCTGTTGTCCGCGCGTTCCGATCCGGCCCCAGGCGCGCACCAGCGACACCTCGCCGAACAGTGTCGGCTGAACGGCAAGTGCGTAGAACCGCGCCATGTTCTTTTCCGGCGCGATACGCTCGACATAGAGGTGGTAAGGCTGCGTGATCATGACTGCAGATTCGCGCGTTCGGAGTCTGCCGTCCAATGAGAGTTTTGAATCGGATGGGCATTATCGATTCACAACGCTGATCCGTGCATCCGTTTCATTCGCACCAACTCTGTCGTGATCCTTCCCACTTCCGAGCCAAGCCTTCGGCGACGAGAATATCGCCGACCGATCGTCGCTCGCGGTAGACGATCCTGAGCTTGCGGCCGAAGCGATCTTCATCTCTGGCTGACGTCTTGAACGAGAGCGGACCCGAATTGAGGATCTCGAGCAGACGCTGTTTCGCCGCAAGTCCGCGCTCGCGTTCGCGCTCGCATCTCGGCGGGCTGAGCTCCGGCGTGTCGATGTCGGCGATCCTGATCTTCTCACCTCGAAACCAGAACGTATCGCCGTCCACAACGCAGGTGATACGTTGCCCGCTTCCGCAGATAGAGAAGGCTTCGCGCGCGCCGTTTGCACTGCTTGAAGGTTGGGCTGAGGCAACAGATGCGAGGATGCCAATGGCTAGTGGGGATAGGCTGGCAATTGCCGTAAAAAGTCTCAATGTCATGTCTCTTCATTGTCTGTATTCGGAGCGGACTTATAGCTCTTCACACCGTCTGTGGCTTGTTTGTGAAACCGGTTCTCACCGACGGACACGCTCATGTCCTTGCGTCTGAACCAGATGGCGCGACCGCATCTGAGGGGCGGATTGCCTGATGTGAACACGATCTGCTCGTCGGCACGCATGCGCAGCACTTCATGCGGCAGGATCAGCGGCCGGCGGCTGAGCTGCCGGGAGCGTGAGCGCGACGATCCCTTTATCCCTGACGAGCGGTTTGTCTGGTCGACTTCGACCGTCGTATCGCCGCAGCGTTTCGAGATATAATCGGCCGTATCGGGATCGTTGATCGCGGCAAACGAAATCCACGACGCGGATTCGAACCACTTGCTCGTCGCGTCCCGCCCGCCATATGCCTCTCGCATCTGGCCGATGGACTGGAAGATCATCGTCAGCGTGATGCCATATTTGCGCCCGGCGTCGCGGGCTGTTTCGAGGATGCGCAGATAGCCGAGCCGGGCCACCTCGTCGAGCAGGAAAAGCGCGCGACCTTTCACATCGCCATTCCGATTGTAGATGGCATTGAGCAGGGATCCGATAACCACACGCGCCAGTCCCGGATGGGCTTCGAGGATCTTCAGATCGAGCGCGATGAAGATGTCTGTCTCGCCATCTGCGAGATCGTCGGTCGAGAAACTGTCACCTGAGACGAGGGCGGCGTAGTTCGGATAGGACAGCCAGTGGGTTTCTTTCACCGCGTTGGCGTACACGCCGGAAAAGGTCTCGGGTGTCATGTTGACGAAGACCGAAACGTTCTCCTTCACGAAGTCCGATTCCGACTGCTCGTAGATTTTTGTCAGGCGCGCCCGCAGCTGTGGTTCAGGCTCCGAAAGATTCTTACGTACACGGCGCAGCGTCTGGTCTTCCTCGTCCGTGTGACCGGACAGGCAGACGTCTGCGATGAGAGCCGTCAGGAGCTGCATTGCCGATGCCCGAAAGAAGTCGTCACGGGCAGACGCCGATCGCGGATTGTCGGTCATGATCCAGGTCGCGACGGCGACGATGTCCTCTTCTTTCGTGCTGCCATGTCGACCGATCCAGTCGAGCGCGTTGAAGCCCACGCCTGATGCCAAGGGATCGAGAATGATCACCTTCCGGCCAGCCTTGCGGCGATGCTCCGCTACCATTGGTGCGACCTCGCTCGATGGATCGAGGACGACGAGGCCGCCACCCCACTTGAGCGCGGTCGGGACGGTTACCGACGTCGTCTTGAAGCCACCGGAGCCGGCGAAGACGATGCCATGCGAAGAACCGAAGGAGCCGTCGAAGCATAGGAGCGAGCTCTTGCCCCCCGCGCCCCAGGTCGACGGATCGTCGGAGCGGAATGACACAGCCGCAACGCTGTCGCGATCAACACGGTACCGCTCACCGACGACGATGCCGCCGGGATCGGGGAAAAGTTTTGCAGCCTCCTGCACCTTCATCCAGTCGGCGTCCCCATGCACCGCTCGCTTTCCGCCGATCCGCCGCGGCGAGCCTTTGGCGAAAGCCGCGTTCCCCATCATCGCGACACTGAGTGCGAAGACGCCGGCGAGGATCGCTGTCGATGCGCCAAGCATCGTTGCGGGGTCCGCATATCCGAGCACGGACTGTCCTTTCGGAACGTCGCCAGCGATCCCGGCCAGGCGAACCCCCTCGCGCAGGAGGGCGATGAGGATTGCCACTCCATTTCCGCTAACGACCCCCCATCCTGCAGCCTTGATACCCACTGCGCCATTCGCTGCGAACAGGAAGATCGTGCCGATCACAGCCGCGGTCGCATAGGGCAGCGCAAGGCCGATCCGCCCGAGGATCAGCTTGGCCTGCGCCGTCTTGCCGAGCGCGGCCAGCCAGTGTTCGATCCCCGGCATGAACACCACGACGACGATCATCGTCGCGGCCGGGATAACGGCGAGGAATACTTTACTCACCGTCACAACCAAACGCCTCCGCGCCTATCGCCGTGAGGCGCGATTGCTCTGCGTCGTCGCCCTTAAGGCGGCGACTGGCATCGATCAGCAGGCCGAGCAGCAGTGCCCGCTTCTCATAGCGCAGTCCTGCCTTGACGATCAGGCCACCCAGTTCGATTTTTTCGCGCGTGTCTTTCTTTCGCGCGTCAGCCGTCATTGTGCGGGCCATGCGTTCAAGCCTCACCAGGCCTGCCCGCAGGCGCGCCAGTTTCGATCGTCGTGACCGTCTCGCCTGCGGTCCTGCCGTCGCCGACATTTCTCTTCCCGGTCGCACTTCCTTTGCCTCCGCGAAACCGTCCTGCAATCTCCTCGAACGCAGCCTGAAGCTCGGTTTCCTCGATCTCAATCTCACCGAGGCCGGCCTTCAGCGCGATCCGGCCGATGCGTTCGGCCTCGCGTGTTTCTGCTTGTCTCAGCTGATCCTGCAATCTGGCGATTTCTTCCCTGATCTTCGATGATGGTTTCTTCATTCCGGTCGCATCTCCCTGGAAATCTTGGGCGTCTGTTCCGTGGCAAGATTTCCTCAAAAGCACTTCCGAAGGAATGTGCAGATCTGCACGTCGGCAAAGCCGACACTTTGGAGGATGATCCCGCCGTTCCGAAGGAGCGGATCCAAGGGCGCAATTATACGTCGCGATGCGACGTGCTTGCTCAAGACCCCGGTTCGGGGGCCGCGTGGTGACCACCACTCCTGACGAACGCAGTTCGAACAGGGAGTTTCTTGCGCCGTGGCCATCGCCCATTTCTCAGCCAGCATCGTCAGCCGCGGCGGCGGCCGCAGCGTGGTGCTGTCTGCGGCCTACCGGCACTGCGCGAAGATGGAATACGAGCGCGAGGCCCGTACTATAGACTACACCCGCAAACAGGGGCTTGTGCATGAGGAATTTCTGCTCCCGGCCGATGCCCCTAAATGGGTCCGCGCGATGATCGGCGACCGCTCTGTCGCCGGAGCTTCGGAAGCCTTCTGGAACAAGGTCGAGGCGTTCGAAAAGCGCTCCGATGCGCAGCTTGCCCGGGACCTGACAATCGCTCTTCCGCTGGAGCTCACGCACGAGCAAAACATCGCCCTGGTCAGGGATTTTGTGGAAAAACATATCCTCGCCAAGGGCATGGTGGCCGACTGGGTTTACCACGACAATCCAGGCAATCCGCACATCCATCTGATGACCACATTGCGCCCGCTGACCGAGGAAGGGTTCGGATCAAAGAAGGTTGCGGTCAATGGCGAGGATGGCCAGCCGGTCCGCACGCAGTCCGGCAAAATCCTCTATGAGCTCTGGGCCGGGTCGACGGATGACTTCAACGTGCTGCGCGATGGATGGTTCGAGCGGCTGAACCATCATCTGGCGCTTGGCGGGATCGATCTCAAGATCGACGGCCGTTCCTACGATAAGCAGGGGATCGACCTCGAGCCGACGATCCATCTCGGCGTTGGTGCCAAGGCGATCGAGCGCAAGGCGCGGGAACAGGGCGTCCGACCAGAGCTTGAGCGCATGGATTTGAACGAAGAGCGGCGGTCGGAAAACACCCGCCGCATTCTGAACAATCCAGCCATCGTGCTCGATCTGATCATGCGAGAGAAGAGCGTTTTCGATGAACGCGATGTCGCCAAGGTTCTGCATCGCTATGTCGATGACCCGGCTGTTTTTCAGCAGCTGATGTTACGCATCATCCTGAACCCGGAAGTCTTGCGTTTGCAGCGCGACACGATCGAGTTCGCGACCGGAGAAAAGGTGCCCGCCCGTTATTCGACCCGGGCGATGATCCGGCTGGAAGCGACGATGGTGCGACAGGCGTTATGGCTGTCGAGCCGGGACGGTCATGCTGTGTCTGACGCTGCTCTGGACGCAACGGTCCGGCGGCATGAGCGGTTGTCGGACGAGCAGAAAACTGCGATCGAGCGGATCGCCGGTCCCGCCCGGATCGCAGCTGTGGTTGGACGCGCCGGCGCTGGCAAAACCACGATGATGAAAGCCGCCCGCGAGGTATGGGAACTGGCCGGATACCGGGTTGTCGGCGGCGCGCTTGCCGGCAAGGCGGCGGAGGGTCTGGAGAAGGAAGCCGGGATCCAGAGCCGCACGCTCGCGTCGTGGGAACTGCGCTGGAACCGTGGTCGTGACGTTCCCGATGATAAAACCGTCTTCGTCATGGACGAGGCCGGCATGGTCGCCTCTAAACAGATGGCCGGCTTCGTTGATGCCGTCGTCAGGGCAGGCGCCAAGATCGTTCTGGTCGGCGATCCCGAACAGCTCCAGCCGATCGAGGCGGGTGCTGCCTTCCGCGCCATCGTTGACCGCGTCGGTTATGCCGAACTCGAGACGATCTATCGCCAGCGCGAGGACTGGATGCGCAAGGCGTCACTCGATCTGGCCCGAGGCAATGTGGAAAAGGCGCTGACCGCCTATGATGTCAATCTCAGGATCACGGGAACGCGCCTCAAGGCCGAGGCGGTCGAGCGACTGATCGGTGACTGGAACCACGATTACGATCAGACGAAGACAACGCTGATCCTCGCTCATCTGCGCCGCGACGTTCGGATGCTGAACATTATGGCCCGAGAAAAGCTCGTCGAACGCGGCGTTGTCGGTGAGGGCCACGTCTTCAAAACGGCTGACGGTGTCAGGCAGTTCGACGTGGGCGACCAGATCGTCTTCCTGAAGAATGAAGGATCGCTCGGCGTCAAGAACGGCATGATCGCTCATGTCACTGAGGCCGCACCGAGCAGGATTGTCGCTGTCATCGGAGAGGGTGATCAGCGCCGGCAGGTCATGGTCGAGCAACGCTTCTACAGCAATCTCGATCATGGTTACGCCACCACGATCCATAAAAGCCAGGGCGCGACCGTCGACCGCGTGAAGGTGTTGGCAAGCCTCTCGCTGGACCGGCATCTGACCTATGTGGCGATGACCCGCCATCGCGAGGATCTGCAGCTTTATTATGGGACGCGATCCTTCGCCTTCAATGGTGGTCTTGCCAAAGTCCTCTCCCGGAAAAATGCCAAGGAGACGACGCTCGACTACGAGCGCGGAAGGCTTTACCGCGAGGTGCTGCGGTTTGCGGAAAGTCGCGGCCTCAACATCGTCCAGGTGGCCCGTACGCTCGTGCGCGACCGGCTTGACTGGACGCTGCGCCAAAAGACGAAATTGGTCGATCTCGGCCAGCGCCTTGCAGACTTTGCAGAGCGTCTCGGTCTGCACCACCCCTTAAAAACCCAAACGATGGAGGCCGTGCCCATGGTCGCAGGCATCAAGACATTTTCCGGTTCCGTTGAAGACACTGTAGAGAACAAGCTCGACACCGATCCAGCCCTCAGACGACAATGGGAAGAGGTTTCGACCCGTTTTGCCTACGTCTTTGCCGATCCCGAGGCCGCCTTCCGGGCGATGAACTTCGATGCGGTGCTAGAGGATAAGGAAACGGCCAAACTGGCGCTTCAGACGCTGACGACCGCCCCGGCGTCGATCGGACCGCTAAGGGGCAAGACCGGCATTCTTGCCAGCAAGACTGAGCGCGAGGACCGTCGCGTTGCAGAGCTCAATGTTCCGGCCCTGAAGCGCGATCTTGAGCAGTATCTGAGGATGCGTGAGACCGCCGTGCAGCGGCTGCAGGCTGACGAGCAGGTATTGCGTCAGCGCGTGTCGATCGACATCCCGGCATTGTCGCCGGCAGCACATGTGGTGCTGGAGCGCGTGCGTGATGCGATCGACCGCAACGATCTGCCGGCGGCTCTTGGATTTGCACTGAGCAATCGGGAAACCAAGCTTGAAATTGACGGGTTCAACCAAGCCGTCACCGAACGCTTCGGCGAGCGTACCTTGCTCACCAATGCCGCGCGCGAACCCTCCGGAAAGCTCTTTGACAAACTCTCTGACGGGATGCAGCCCGAGCAGAAGGAGCGTCTGAAGGAAGCCTGGCCGATCATGCGCACGTCCCAGCAGCTCGCCGCTCACGAACGCACCGTCCAGACCCTGCGGCAGGCCGAAGATCTTCGTCTCGCCCAGCGCCAGACGCCGGTGATGAAACAATGAGGCGGCGCGTTCTCCTGTTCCTGGCCGGCCTGGGTGGGATAATCGCCGCTCTGGCGGCAATCGCATACTTCGGCGGCTTTCGGTTGAACCTGACGCCGAGCGAGCCGCTTGGGCTCTGGCGTATCGTGACCCTGCAGCGTCGGGTCGAGGCCGGCGATCTCGTGTTCATCTGCCCACCGGCGACCACCTCATTCGAGGAGGCACGGCACCGCGGCTATGTCAGGCGTGGCCTCTGCCCTGGTGGCTATGCGCCGCTGATCAAGACAGTGGTGGCACTTCCCGGACAGCATGTCGAAATCGGCGGGAATATCACTGTCGATCGCACGCCTCTTGCCTCATCGATCGTTCGCGCGAGCGATGGAGAAGGCAGGCCGATCACACCGTTCAAAACCGGCATCGTGCCACTGAGAAATCTGTTTCTTCACTCATCATTTGCGAGCTCCTATGATAGTCGGTACTTTGGGCCGGTTCCCGACACGGGCCTTCTCGGCCTGGCGCGGCCGGTCCTCACGTTCGAACCATAACTGGTGGCGTTCCTGCCTGCTCATTGCGGTATCCGTCGCTTGCGGCTGGACTGCCTGGAGCGGTCATGTGCTGGCCCTTCCTGTCGCTGTGTTGTTCCCGACGCTCTGGGCGATGTCGCCGTCGCGGCTGATGGCGGTGCTCGTGTCGGCCGGATATTTTCTGGCTGCCTCGCGTGGGCTGCCGCAGGGCGTCGCCAACTTCTATGGCGCCGATCTCTGGCCTGGACTTCTGCTCTGGACAGCTGCTTCACTCTCCTTCGCCGGCGTGCATGCGGTGCTCTGGAAGGGGCGACCGGAAGGCAAGTCTCCGGGAGAAGGTCGAACGGGAATGGCAATGGCGGCGCGCTATCTGGCGGCGGTGATGCTCATGGGACTGCCGCCCTTCGGCATCACCGGCTGGGCACATCCGCTCACCGCTACTGGTGTGCTCTTTCCGGGATGGGGATGGTGGGGGCTGGTCGCGATGACAGCCAGCCTCGCGATGATGACATCGCGATATTGGCCAGCAACCGCCATCGTCCTGGGAGGATTGTGGCTCTGGTCCGCCGCTACATGGACATCACCTGATATACCCGAGGGATGGAAGGGCGTCGACCTCGAACAGGGCGAGCGCCTCGGACGAGACGGCTCGCTAGACTATCACCGTGACCTGATCGCAACGGTGCTAACGGATGTGGGAGAGAAAACCCGGTTCATCGTTCTTCCCGAAAGTGCACTGGGCTTCTGGACGCCGACCTTGGCAAAGCTCTGGAGCCAAGGCTTGCGAGGCTCGGCACTCACTGTGATCGCCGGCGCTGATGTCATCGATCCGGGCGGCTATGACAATGTCATGGTGGCGATTTCGGCTGATGAAGCACGCATTCTCTATCGTCAACGCATGCCGGTCCCGGTCTCCATGTGGCAGCCATGGCGGGTATGGACCGGGCAGGGCGATGGAGCCCGCGCCAACCTCTTCGGCAATCCAGTTGTGCAAAGCGACGGCCAGAAGCTTGCCGTGCTGATCTGCTACGAACAGCTCCTCCTTTGGCCGGTCCTGCACTCGGTGCTGCATTCCCCCACCGCAATCGTTGCCCCGGGCAACGGATGGTGGACCGCGGGAACGTCGATCGTCGCCATTCAGAACGCCAGCGTGATGGCTTGGGCAAAACTGTTCGGGTTGCCCGTCGTCACGGCGTTCAATACATAAGGAGATAATCGCGATGGTCGATGCCGCCCTCATCAAGGAATGCAGTGATCGCGGCCTGAAACCGGCGATCGTTGAACAGTTCATCGAGCGGGCAGGGTCGCAGGATCCGTTGGCGGTAACGGTTCGCTCAGGCTACCGAGTGGTGCTCGTACCCGCGCCGAGGACAGCGGAGGAGTCGTTGGCGCTTATCCGAGACAACCTCGGTCGCAATACCGTTCGCGTCGGGATCACACAATATCCCGCTGGGCTCGGCGTCGTGGAGGCGGGCCAGATGAAGCCGGACTTGGTCGATGCTTGCGAGAACATTCGCATGGGCACTGCATTGTTCGCCAAGGTCTACCGTATTGTCACCAAATGGTATGGGTATCCGACGGCCAGCGATGTTCTACCGCAAGTGTTCAACGATGCGATCATCGCCTGGCAGACGGGATATTTCGAGGGAATGGCAGTGTTTCGCGCAGAAGATCCGGGTAATATAGAGCTCGCCCAGCCAGGGCCGGTCAGGCGCGAAGGCAAAGGCACACAATCTGGCCTTCCAGAAAATGACGTCAAGCCCGACGTGCCAGCCGAGGCTTTGGCATCCGATCCCAACACAGCAGGCATCAGGATCGACCTGTCAGGTATTGACGCAAAGCGCTGACACTTCCGTATCTGCAGATCTGCACGGCGATTGTTCGTCCATCGCCCTATCGGAAAAGATATCCACATTCTATGAGGGCGGACAAGGTAGTACGCGCTGTCCCAAGGGTTTGGAAACCTCTCGAAGATTAACGTGTGCGGGGGCGAACCGCAGACAATATCAAGGGTTGGATCACAAATGGAATCGGAAGACTTAGAAGTGGACACATGTAATCTGCGCCCGGTGATCGGTCTGACGGGTGGCCTCGCAACGGCAGACGTCGAGAGGCTGACCATCAATGCCATTCGGCTGCACAGGCAGCTCTTGGAGAAGGCGGATCAGCTGTTCCAGGCTTTGCCGGAGGACTACAGGACAGGAAAAGCCAATGGCGGGGTTCAGCATCTCGAATACATTGAAGCAATGATCGAGATGCATGCACAGATGAGTGCGGTCAACACGCTCCTGGGCGTTCTCGGGTACATTCCCAAGATGGCCGCGAAATGATCCTGATTTTTGGGTCAAGCCTGATGCGAAAAAGATCGAGCGGGGTCGGCCACCGGTCTTTCAGATCAGCTTTCTACGAATTGCGAGCGCGGTAAGATGGGCTTTGCTTCGAACATTGAAGCGCTTCATAGCCTCGCGGAGCTTGACACGGACACTGTTGTATTTAATGCCCTCCACGTCAGCAATCTCCTCCATCGTCATGCCGACAGCAATCCATCTGAGATAGGTCGCCTCTTTCGGATCGAGCCAGGCGGCATCTTCCACGGTCGGAGTGGTTTGGAGAAACGAAATGCGGGCATGGAGTTGTCCGACGGCCGCAGCCGCTGCGACCGCGTCGATCTCACGGTTGAGATCGATCTCCGGCCTTTCCGACGCCAAAGTGAACATCGACATCGAGCCGTTGGCAGTCTTGATCGGAACGGTGACCCCGGACCGGATGCCGAAATCGGCGGCACGCGCGTAGAAGGTGCGCTCTTCCTTCGATTGCCTTGCACGGTCCCGTTCGCCAGACCAAGTAAAAACCTGCTTGCTTGACCGCGCGCGTTTGACGACGGGATCGAGCCTGTCGAAATTCTTCTCGAAATAGGTCGACCGCCACTCGTGATGATAATTGGTAACTGCGATGCTGTGCTTATGCTGGATGTGGAGATAGGCGTAAGCCGTGAAGCCGTAATGTTGGGTGAGGTCAGAAAGGCCCTGCGTTAGGATGCTTTCGTTGCCGTGTATAGCCGCAAGATCGGTCAGCTTGTCCAGCCAGTGCTGCATTTTTCACTCCGTTTCGGTGATTAGGTGAAACAGGCCACGCGAGCCACTCAAAGCTCGTTATAACACTCACTTTAGAATAAATCTAAAATTGCATAATATATCTTATGGAACTTTTGGTCAGTTCGTTTTATCTGCGGCTTGCTGAAGTGCTGATATATGACCGGTACAAACGACGTTCACCAGAGCAAGCAAAACTGCGGTGCGTTGGAATAGCCATTCTAGCGCTTCCTCGGTAATTCTGTATTGGCTAGAATATCGTGCTTTCACGTAGGCTTCGTTAATCGTGTTGAACGCTGCACGTTCCCGGTGGTGTTCGCGAGGAAACGCCTCTGCCAGGCGGCGGTCCTGTTCCTCGGCAAAAGATCGCAGAATTTTAAGGTTGTGAGATGCCGGCGCGTAATTCGTTAATGTGAGAAGAATGCTGGCATAAGCCTGTTCAAGCGATTGATGCAGGAGAAACGCGGCTTCTTTGGTGCGACCGCGGCCAAGGACATATTTCGACGTGTCAAGAAAGCCCTCAGCGGCTGCGAACCGATCCTTGAAGTGCTCGCTTGCTAATCTCAGCCTTTCGCTCGGTTCGAGTTGCGTTGGTTCGGCCAGAGGTTCGTCATGCAGTTCGTAAAGGACAATGCCCTCCTTGCGAATGTCCGAGAAGAAGTGATGACCTTCCTTAAGCGACGTATTCACCTCGCGCAGCGAATGCACGATGAACTGAACCGGTAATTCAATTTCCTTGTTGCGTATCAGCCTGTCTTCCGCCTTGTGCCAGTACTCGGCAAAGTCGGTAAGCTTGCGATTGTTGACGATGACGAGAATGTCGAAGTCGGACCTGTACCCCTTCGATGTGAAGGGTTCATCGACGAAAGTTCCTCTGGCATAGGAGCCGAACAGGATGATTTTCAGGATCCGTCCACGCTTTTTGAAGTCTGCTGTCGCGTCCTTCAATGCGTCTTCGAACTCTTCGTGAAGGATTTCCAGAGTTTTGGAAAGCTGCCGTTGTTTTTGCGGAGGAATGTGGTCAATCGTGGTTTTCATGGCCGGTAATAGATCTTTTTCTGCGATGGCAAGAACTGGTTTCAAACATCAGATCAGTAGTTTACATCACACGTTACAAACAACAAATGCATACCCATCACCTCTCTCAGCAAATTTGTAACGTCCATAGCCGCCACTGGTATGAGGGTGTTGTCGGTAGGCTGCATGAGAGCAGCCTCGCTGATCCGACGCAAGGTGCCCTCTCTCAGCTACCCCTCCGATTGAAAATCCAAAGCATCAGATAGGGCCGCGCACAGATCGTGGACCTGTTCGGTCGTATGGTCCGCGGTAACACAAACACGAATTCCTGCCCTTCCCTTTGCAACGGTAGGGAAAAAGATAGCGGAACCGTAGATGCCCCGATCCAGTAGTCCTCTCGTGACAGCCACGGCACGTTCCTCCGAACCAAGATCGACTGTGCGGATAGGCAATGGTGCGCCCGCCTGTTTTGAGCGCAAAAGCGAGTCCAGCAACTCGATGTTCGACCTGAGGGCGCTTTGCCGCTCGGCGAGCTCACCACTGCGATGGATTGCGGTCGAGCCAAGCGCCGCGCCGATTGATGCGACGTTGAGTGATGCAGAAAATGCGTGCGCTACGGCAAAACGTCTGAAGAGTTCTTCTTGCCGCGCCGTGCCCAGCATCAGCATCCCGCCGGAGGCGCCAAACCCCTTTCCCAGAGATGCTGCAATGATTGTACGCGGGCCGAGATCGCTGCCGAAATGTGACCGGGCAAAACCCTCGCCTTGTTTCCCCCATATCGAGATCCCGTGAGCGTCGTCAATATAGAGGAAAAGGCCATATCGATCCTGCAAGGAGAGCAAATCGTGCATCGGTGCATTTCCGCCCATGGAATAGACGCCATCGCAAATGTAGGCGACAGATTTGTTCGTCTTGCAAAGATCTTCCAGCATATTTAGGTCATTATGTCCTATCGTGCGGACCTGCGTCTCCAGCGCGATGGTACCCTTGTGGAACGCGAGTGTCGCATGTGCGTGCCGATCGAAGGCCATGAGCGGCCTGACCCCACCCGTGAGATGGCCCGAAGCGACAATGGGTAGTGCACCCATGTTTGCCGCCAAGACCGTGGTATAGGTTATGATCCTTGCCTGGAAAAGGTCCGCAAGCGTCAACTCCAGATCACGAAGTATCGCGAAATTGAGCCGGGTTCTCGCGCAAGACCAATGCAGGGCCCTGTATTCCCGCAGCGCTTCAATCGCTCCATCAACCACCATTGGATGATTGTCGAGTCCAAGATAAGAACACCGAACGAAATCGGTTACCCGTTTAGCGTCAAAGCCATCGAAAACGATATCGACCTCCCTGCCCGGCCGCGGCTGAGCATAGAGTGCCATTAGTCCCTGATGATGCGCGGCGGTGAAATACCCTTCCGCGTGACTTATAAGGCCAGCTGTGTTTCGGTGCGCAGTAAGAAGCTCTTCATCGGTGGACATTTCTGTGATCCTTGATCGAAACGGATGACGGCAGGATCGGCAAATGGACAAATTGATCAACAAACGGTTGCATAATATTATGAGAAATCTTTGTGAAGGCTGTTGTCATCAAATCATATGAGCAGCAGGTTCGTCCCCTTTTACCAACTCGATTGCGTAACCGCTGGAGCGAGCGGTCCGGATCACATTTGATCCCGTCGCCTTTTTGAGGTGCCGTCTGATGCGGCCAATGTGAACGTCGACAGTCCTTGGTTGCACGTAGACTTCCTGTGGCCACGCCGCCGCAATCAAGTCGTCGCGACTGAATATCCTCCCTGGGTCGGTGAGTAGATGCTCGAGGAGCTTGAATTCAATCGGACCAAGGAGGAGTTCTGCTCCGTTGACCGTCGCGCGCTTACGCTCTGGCCAAAGCTCGATGTCTCCGAGCTTCAAGCGAGCGTCTAACAGCGGCATTGATCGATCCGTTTGAGCAGGATCGATGCCCTTGAGAAACGTAAGAAGATGCGGCGGCCAGAAAGGACGTATCAAGCACTGGTCCGCCCCTGCGCGCATGAGGGCCAAATATGTCTCTGTCTGCCCGTTGGGTATGACCGCGAGAACTTGCAGGCTTTTCCCTGACACGCTGGATTTTATGCGGTGACAAATCATGCTGGCGTCCTCGCCATCGGCATCTACATCGATGATAAGTCCAACGATATCCGGATCTGCACATCTAATGTCTACGTCCGTTTCGTTGCACAACACTGCTCTGATGCCCTCCGTCGATAGAATATGCTTGAGGATAGCGAAGTAATCAGCACTTCGCGTGATGATGGCGACTGCTGTGGCCGTATCGAAATTTTGTTGCATTCCAGCTCCGCGATATCTGGCATTGAGAGGCATTTATGATGTCACAAAAATCATACAAAATATGGTTACAATGCTATATGTCTGAGGGAAAGTAGAAGAAATCACCATAATTCGTCTTATTGACTTGATCTTGAATATATTTTTGTGACATCAATAGCGCGATTTTCCACCGTCATGATATGGGGGTGGAAAATTCTGTAACCGCGATGGTTTGCCAGGGGCGAACGTGCAGCTGTTTGACAGTCCTGCATCTCTGAAACGAGGCCAAACGCCCGGCTATTCAAGATCCTGCGCCAGGCTCGTAGGAGGTTACATGCAATTTAGAACCAGTACTAACGTCGCCAACTGCCTCGGAGATGCGATCTCGACGCATCATGATGCATTCGATATGGCATCCGCAGCATGCAAACTCTTTGGTGCAGACGCAGCACTTGCGGTCGCATTCAGTGCCCTTGATGCACGCCTTGACGGCAGAGACAGTGATTTTCGATTCTGGACGTCCGTATTCCACACACTGACACGCGATTGACGCGATAAGGCTTATCGACCGTTTCCGGCGGCGTATCCGATTGATCGAACCGTTCGGATCACGTTGGCGCCGGACTGGTTCAACGCCTGCCTGATCCGGCCGACATGGATGTCGACCGTACGAGGTTCTACGATCGCTCCGGTGGGCCAACAACACGCAATAAGTTCGTCACGACTGACGACCCTGTCAGCGTGTTTCGCAAGATGCACAAGCAGCCTGAAATGTAATGCTGAGAGAGTGATGTCAGCATCCCCGCGGCGGACACGCATGGCCGCCAGGTCGATTTCTACATCCGCGAACGTCACTCTTTTATGGTTTTTTGACGTGGGTTTTGAAACTTCGCCGAATTGTAGAGAGTTGAGCAGGTCCAACGGATTAAAAGGGCGTTTCACCAGATGGTCGAACAAGCCGAGGTTCGCTTCGTCGATTGGCTTGTCTCCAAGAGGAAAACCGACAATACGCAAGTCTGGCCGTTCTTTTTTTATCAGCGAAGAGGTGCGAAGCAGATCATCTGCAGCAAGGCAGAGAAGGATCGTGTTACCCTTCGCATCTGAAGGCGGTGTCGCGTGCAGCAAAACATCGAGATTGGGTACCAGATCCACGATATGGCCCGCCTCTTCAAGTATGTACCGTAAAATGAGATAGAATTCGGGGTCAGTCGTGTGGATAAGGAGCGAGTGACGCACGTACATCTCCCATAAAATTGTGTTCTGCTGATCGCTCGGTCGTTATGCGGGTGTGTATTCGCCACCATTGATGTCAACGATAGCTCCGTTGATGAAAGCCGCTTCATCGGAGATGATAAAACCCACCAGCGCCGCAACCTCGTCGCTTTCTCCTGCTCGTCCAGCCGGAATTCGTTTTGTTGCGTCGAGATTAACCTGGCTTGTTCGGCTTCCCGCCATAGGCGTGATAATGCGTCCGGGTGCGACGACATTGACGGTAATGCCGTTTGACGAGAATTCACTAACAAGCGCGCGGGCGAGACCACCAAGTCCGGCTTTTGAGGCGGCGTAGGCCGCTCCAGCAATCATCGGTCGAGTACGCCCTGCAAGCGATCCTATTAGCACAATACGCCCGAAACCGTTGGCCACCATACCGGGAAGTGCCAACTGGGAGCACAGCACGGCCCCAGTCAGGTTCACGTCGAGCACATTCTTCCATTCGTCCAGATCAATCGACATAAAAGGCCGGGCCGAGCCATCCGGCCCTTTGGGTGAGATGCCCGCGCAATAGACAAGGATGTCGGGAGCAGACCACTGGTACTCAAGATCCTTGAAGAAACCCCTCACCTCACTCTGGTTTCTCACGTCGCAGCATTTGATCATGGCACTGTTGGACTCGATGTCTCTTCGAAAAGTGGAGCGCGCGGCTTCTGCCGCGCCCTCCGTGTGTCCGAACAATGCAACCCTATGGCCAAGGCCGAGGAGGTGCTGCGCAACCGACAACCCAATACCTGAGGTTCCACCGGCAACGACCGCCACCCTGTTTCCATTGTTTTGTATCATGCGGCGCTGTCCATCTGCGCGAATAGAGAAATGGCTGGGTGAGCCTCTGGATCTGTGACCACCTCAATGAGCAACGGAACGTTGCGACCCCTGACTTTTTTGATCTGAATTTCAAGTTCCCCCGTGTGGCTGATCCGCACTGCCTCACATCCACATGCCTGTGCGATTTTGACATGATCCACCTCCGCGAAATGGCACGCCGTCGTGTACTTGCCGAATTTCACGGTTTCCGCGTCACGTTGAAAACCGAGAATACCGTTGTTGAGCACGATAATGGTGATTGGAATTTGCATGCGTACCAGCGTTTCGAGCTCGGCCCAGCTGTGTGCAAATCCGCCATCACCCACCAATGCAACAACATCGGAATGTGGTGCTGCGACTTTTGCCCCGATTGCAAGCGGCACGCCCCACCCAAGGCCAGCAAGCCCTCGGGGTGTGATAATCCGCGTTTTTTCCGACGCCACCCTCAACTGACCGAGAACCCACATTGAGGAATAACTGGCGTCCGCAACAACCGTTGTGTTTTCGTCGAGGATGTTTTGAAGTTCAGCCATTACCCTTTCAGGGCGCAGCGGGCTTGCATCAGAGCCATAAAAAACCTGACGATCGGCGTTGAAGTTCTCCCAGCATGCGCGGATGCGCTTACTTAATGCCTCGCGAGATTCCGATCTGAGATGCAGATCGCAAAGCTGGATCCTTTCACGTAGACCTGCAAGGGTCTCGCGAGCGTCGCCGACGAGTCGGATTGCTTCGTAGTTCCGGCCGACCTCCTGAGGATCGGCATCTATGTGAATGATATCAGCATCTGGATGATAGTGACGCCAGCTGTCAGTACCATTCTGGTTGGTCCTTGTGCCGACCAGAACGACAAGGTCTGCCTCCCGAACCATTTCGACGGTATGTCGGCCTAGTGATTTTGGTCCTACGAGTGATGCCAAAACGCCTGCGGACAATGGATGCCACTCGTCCACCGCACCCTTGCCCATATTGGTCGTGAAGACGGGTAAAGAGCCCTCGTCCTGGAGCATTCGCAATTGCGATGCAGCGCCGGAGGCGTGCACGCCGCCGCCCGCAATCACGACCGGTGCTCTTGCGGCAGCGATCGCCTGCGCTGCAATGTCGAGATCGTTGTCGGCAGGTCGGGGTCTATCCAGCGGCCAATGACCAAGATTTTTCCGGCGAGCCTTTGATGAAGCAATGTCTGCGGATCGAAGCAAATCTGCGGGCAACAGTAGGACGGCAGGGCCCGCGCGACCTGATGTTGCTGCGGTGAAAGCGGCATCGACGTAGTCTTCTACGCGCTCTTCAACCGACAAACGTCGAACCCACTTCGTGCACGACTGGAACAAACTGATGTGATCAAGATCTTGGAAAGCGTTGCGATCGGTCTGGTCGCGCTCGACATCCTGCACAAGGGCAATGACCGGAACGCTTGCCTTGAGTGCCTCTGCCAACGGAGCGACGAGCAGTGCAGCAGCCGGCCCATTCTGTGCGGCCACAATCCCGACTTTGCCGGAGCGCCGGGCATAGCCGTCTGCCATAGCGCCGCCCATGTTCTCCTGCCTGTAAGATACTTGTCTAATGCCAATATTTTCAGCTGCAAGTATGACAGCGGACGGAAGGCTTTGGCCAAATATGACCTCGACGCCATGGCGCTTCAACGCATGTGCGATTCGTTCAGCGACAGTATTATTAAGAACTGTAGTATCCATCAGGCTGCCTCCCCGGCATGCGTTTTGAAGTTTAAGAGGAAATCGTCGAAGACGGAGATGATGTTGCGCATGTCCTCTTCCGTCATTGGTGTCGAAATCGACGCCGCTGCTCCGTGTGGCATCAAGATGCCATTGCTCAAGAAGTGGCGGCTCAGCATCTTCAGGGCATTTCCCCCCGCTGGCGTCGGCAGGCTTTCGCGAAACGAAGAGGGTTCGGATGCCCTTGCGTGAATGCGAAAAAGCGATGCTGCCCCCGTGACGCACAAATCGGCACCATGATGCGCGATCCTTGAACTCAACCCGTCACGCACGAAATTGCCAAGGCGTTCAAGATGTTCGAAAGCCTCTTCGTTCAGCGCTTCCATGGCAAGGCGTCCCGCAAGCATTGAAACCGGATTGGCCGAGAAAGTACCGCCTTGGGGCACAACTGGTTTGCCTCCAGTTTTGCCAAACACCGACATGATTTCCATTCGGCCTCCTATTGCGCCCACAGGAAAACCGCCACCGATGATCTTACCCATTGTGACAAGGTCTGGCTCAAGGCCGTACCGCGCGGAGGCACCCGCATGCCCTTGTCGAAGGTTGAGGACTTCATCGGCTATGATGACAATTCCGTAGCGCTTGCCAACGGCGTTGATTGCTTTCATGAACTCCGGCGTCGGTGGTATTAGGCCCGCGCGACTTGGCATCGGATCGATAAGGATGGCCGCCAAGCGCTCCGAGTGTTTTGATACCTGCTGTTCCAAATTCTGGACGTTGTTGAACTGAATGACGACCACATCATCAAGAACACTTTCTGGCGTTCCAAGATATGCGCCGCGAGGCGTGGTCTGCGATGCGGACTGGCCAGCCTCAGCCCAGTCATAAGCTCCGTGATATGCGCCTTCAACCCTCGCAATAGCGACGCGACCAGTCGCCGCCCTCGCAGCCTTGATAGCGAACATTACAGCCTCTGTCCCGCTGACGACAAAACGCAGATGTTCGACTGCGGGAATACGGCCGATCAGCAGTTCTGCTAGATCGATTTCGTGGGTCATAGGATTTGCGAAACAGCTTCCCAGCCGCAACAACTCAGCAACAGCCTCGGTTATTGGAGGGAAAGCGTGTCCGTGGATCAGTGTCGTGAAATTATTGTTAAGATCGAGCATCCGATGACCATCGATATCGGTCACGTACGCGCCTTGTCCGTACGACAAAAAGATCGGGTGAGGATCTAGCTCGACAGTTGAACGTGTTACTCCTCCCGGAAAAACCGATTGGGCCCGGCCAAATAACTCGATCGACCTTTGCCGCTTGATTGCGGGGTTACGAACAGCATTTCTGTGTGATTGCATTGACCCTCATCCTTTCATGGAGAAAAACGGACGAAATTTACCCGTCCTTCACAGTTTTGTTGCAACAAAAATATGAAGAGTCAATATGTGACGTCAATTTGGGGTTTAGTTGTTATTCCGGGCTGTCGGGTGCTGCGGAGCGCAGTTTTCGGTAACCCTCCCGGATGTCATTCTCAATAGCAGCCCTTACGCCTGTCGGGTCCCGGTCTGCCAACGCTTCAATTGCTACCATGTGATTTTGAACGCCCTGACGGTGTTGTGCATACTCTGGATAAAGATTGAGAAGCGTCGGACCGACCCTCACCCAGAGCGATTCAATCATGCTCAAAAGACCAGGCATGCCCGACAACTCGTAGATTGCAAAATGAAACTCCTTGTTATGCCAGAGCGCGTCATGATAGCGGCCAGTCTCAAGGCTAGCGTTTATAAGACATTGAATTTCCTGAAGGTTTGACACAGTTTTCTCGTCAAAGGTCCTGGCACCGTACTCCGCCGCTACCCCTTCAAGCGCTATGCGCGTTACCGTGATGTCGCGCAGTTGGGCTTTGGTCAGCGTAGGCACCACCAGTGTCTTTGGCCCGGAGAAGGTGAGCGCAGACTCAGTGATCAGTCGGTTCAGGGCGTCGCGTGCAGGTGTTGTACTCACGTCGAGTTCCCCAGCTACGCCGCGCACTGTGAACTTATACCCTGGAGGGTAGGTGCCGCGGATCATCCTTTCACGAAGGATATCATAGACCGCACTCCCCATTCTCTGGTGTGGTAGGTTTGCATCACCCTCTTGACGTGAATTTTCAATCATTTTGCCTCCGAAGCACATTGACTCGTCATATTTTTGATGTCACAAAAATCAAATACTAAGCTTTTGCGAAGGCTATGTGACATCAAAGACTGAATATCATTGATTTCAAATGTTGTCTCTTGGGACATCAGAATAACGCTGCATCTGCTTAGAACGCACCTAAAATAAAAGGGGATTCAATTGATTGGCGAAGCACTAAATCTCGATGGTCTGGTGAAAAGTTACGGAGATACGATCGCGGTGGACGGAGTCGATATCCGTGCATTGCCTGGTGAATTCGTTTCTGTTCTTGGGCCCTCGGGGTCCGGAAAAACAAGCGTACTGACAATGATTGCAGGTTTCGACCGCCCATCGGCAGGGAGGATAACCATCAGCGGCCGGGACATTACCAACCTTGCGCCGAACAAGCGCAACATTGGGATGGTTTTTCAGAAATATGCGCTCTTTCCCCATCTCACGGTACGCCAAAATATCGCGTTTCCTCTCAAGCTCAGATCGAAGTGGAAGTCCGGATGGAAACAACGGGCCGACGAGATGTTGGAATTGGTGCAAATGGGCCATCTCGCGGACAGACTGCCTTCGGAGCTTTCCGGCGGCCAGCAACAACGTGTGGCCGTGGCCCGTGCGCTCGCGTTCGAGCCGCCGGTGATGCTTATGGACGAGCCTCTGGGGGCGCTCGATAAAAAACTGCGGGAAGCAATGCAGTTCGAGATCAAGCGAATCCAGAAACAGGTCGGAGCCACCGTCCTTTATGTCACCCACGACCAGGAAGAGGCGCTGACTATGTCAGATCGGGTCGCAATCATGCATGCCGGACGTGTCGTTCAGATAGGAACCCCTGCTGCGCTCTACCACGCGCCATCCAACCGATTTGTGGCTGATTTCATTGGAAAAATGAACTTCCTTGACGGAAAAATCCTGTCTGTGGAGCATGAGAAGGTGCTCATACGGCTATCCGGGGATGTGGTCGTCCGCACCACAGCTAGCTCCCAGGTCGCGCTAACGGCAACGCGAGAAGGCGATAGAATATGCTTTGCGATGCGGCCTGAGCGACTAGCACTCAAGAGCCGCGGATCTCAGACCCTTGGAGCTATACCAGGTGTCATCGAGAGCTGCGTTTTCACCGGCTCGTTCCACGTTTTCCTTGTCCGGCTGGAATTACCTCGATCACCAGTGGTCGAAGTTCAGGTGGTAACAGGCAGGGAAGCGGAATTCTCGGTAGGTCAAAGCGTTGACCTTCTACCCGACCCAGAGGCGGCCAGCTGTTTTCTAGAAGATGAGAGGCGTGCGGTATGACTGCTTCTTCGACTGCACATCACGCGCCTCGCAAAATGGCTCACATCTTGTTTTTATCGGCCTCTGCAAAGACTTACTCTCACGCAGCAGCACTTCTATTGCTGTCGCCCGCAGCTGCCTTCCTATTGGCGGGGTTCGCTTATCCGCTTGCGAAGCTCGTGGCGATAAGCATGCCAGCGATGAGCCTGGAATACTATCTGCGAATCTTTCGAGAACCCCTTTATCTGGACGTTCTGCTCTCGACTGTATTTGTCGCAATCGTCGTTATGTGCGCTAGCCTTATCCTTGGCTTTCCTGTGGCCTACGCCATGACGCGACTGAAAAAACCGGGGGCTACAATTGTAACAGCATGCGTGTTGATCCCGCTTTGGACTTCCGTCCTGATCCGATCATACGCGTGGATTATTCTGCTTCAGCGTAACGGCATCATCAACCAGGCTCTGGTTTCCGCAGGCCTCGTGGATGGACCCTTGCGAATGATCTACACGCAAGGTGCAGTCATTTTAGCTATGACGCATGTTCTTCTTCCCTTCATGATATTGCCAATCTTCGCCGCGTTGCGGGCAATTCCTAACGAGTATGTCAAGGCAGCGAGAAACCTCGGCTCGGGCCCTGTACACGCATTCTGCAAGGTTACGGTTCCATTGAGCCTGCCCGGCATATTCGCAGGCTGTGTCATGAGTTTTGTTCTTGCACTTGGATTTTATGTAACACCGGCGCTCGTCGGAGGTGCAGGTTCACTCATGATGGCTACACTGATTGGCCAACAGACGATTGTCTTGCTGGATTGGCCTTTCGCAGCAGCCCTCTCCACAACGCTTCTCATCGTCACACTCGCGGTGATAGTCGCGTTCCGCAAGACACTATCGTTGAGCAAGGGGCTGACCAATGGCATCTGACAACCCGACATTTAAAACGCAGTTCCAGACCAACTCTCTAAGGTCGTCACGAGAGTCTCGTCGCAGCATTGCTGCCCTGTATGTTGCAGGCCTTTTGGTGTGCGCAATCATGATCTTTCTCATTTTGCCGACATTTCTGGTCATTCCAATGAGCTTGAATGAAAGCAGCTATCTTGCGTTCCCACCACAAGGGCTGACTTGGAAGTGGTATGCCGCGTATTTCTCGGACCCAGATTGGATGGCTGCAACGGCGTTCAGCCTCCAGATCGCGCTGGCAACATCCCTTGTTGCAACCGTCACGGGGACAATGGCCGCGCTGGCTCTCGCAAAGAGTAAACTTCCCTTCAAGGGTTTTCTGCAAGGCTTGGCTCTGGGCCCTATGATCGTGCCACACGTGGTTCTCGGCGTCGCACTTTACCTCGTCTTTTCACCCTGGAGAATGACTGGGACGCTCAGCGGCTTTGTGATCGCTCATACGGTTCTGGCCATACCCTATGTCATGATTGTGGTCGGAGCGGCAGTTCAGAAGTTTGACTCGTCATTGGAATTGGCCGCACTGAACTGCGGTGCCAATAGAGTTCAAGCGTTCTTTCTGGTCATGCTGCCTAGCATCGGGCCGAGCATAGCGTCCGCTTCCGTATTTGCCTTTCTAGCCTCTTTCGACGACGCGACAGTCTCGTTCTTCATATCTGACATCGGGGGCAAGTCGATCGGACGCAAGATGTTCGAGGATATCGATTTCAATCTGACACCTGTCATCGCTGCAGCGTCGACAGTGCTCGTTGCTATTTCGCTTGCACTGATGACCGGAGCACAACTTTTGACATCACAACGCAGACGCTAACTCAACTTTACAAATAAGGGGATTTGAAATGATCAAACTGGATCGGACGCCGAAGGCTTGCCTGAAATCAGGTCTTGGAATGATGTTGGCACTCGCTTTCACAACATCTCTCGACCTCGCCAACGCACATGCAAACGAGCGCGTCGTCATCGCCACAACGGGTGGCACCTATGAAAAGGCCCTGCGGGATGCCTGGTTCATCCCTTTCACCAAGGAAACTGGGATAGAAGTTGTTACGGTATCTGCCACAGACGCGGAAAAACGAGCCAAGGTCACGGCCATGGTACAAACCAACAACGTGACATGGGACCTTTATCTGGACGGGGAAATTCAGGCAGGATCCGACGCTCATTACACGATCACCGAGGATCTCTCAGAATATTGCCGGCAGTTCGACGATGATACTCATCTCGTAGCCGATGCGTGTACACGTGGCGGAGCGCGACTGCAGTCCACCGCAACCCTGTTGGCCTACAAGCCTGGTGGAAATGGCAGTGACCCGAAAACATGGGGTGATATGTGGAACGTTGAAAAATTTCCAGGTGGGAGAGCATTCCCAAACTTCGATGACCCCTGGCGGGTGCTCGCCGCGGCATTGCTTGCTGATGGCGTTGCAAAGGAAGAGGTTTTCCCAATCGACGTTGATCGCGCATTCCGCAAGCTGGATGAAATTCGACCTGCTGTGCAACTGTGGTGGAAGACCGGTGACCAAAGCGTCCAGGGCTTTCGCAACGACGAGTATCGCCTCGGACAGATCTGGTTGACACGCGCTAAAGCGCTGCAGGCTGAAGGGTTTGACATTGGCTGGAGTTACGACGGAGCTTTCCTCGTCGGCGATCGTATCGCGCTCATTCGAGGTGCGCAAAACCGCGAAAATGCTTTGAAGCTGATCACGTACTGGCTGAAAAACCCATCGGTTCAGTCGAAGGCCTGCGAGACGCTTTCGTGCACTCCTCCAAGCCAACAAGCAATTTCTATGATGTCTCAGAAAGCCCGCGACAGTCTCCCATCACCTTCAGATGTCGAGCAACGCATTATCGTACCTGATGCGCAATGGATCAACGCAAATATGAGCATGCTGGTACAGCGTTGGAATGAATGGATCCGCTGATCTGTTCCCTAGGAGGCAAGGCACTATGCTGCCTCCTAGTACATTGTTCCTTTGAAAACTTGCCTTGAAACAAAGGCTCCACCTTACACCTTCTATTCTGGAAATCATGATGTCGCATAATCACGTGGGCACCGACTGGCTGAATGAACGTAATTTCATTGACGGTGCCTGGATCGAAGCGGACGACCGCAAAACACTTGGCGTCACCGACCCTGCAACCGACTGCATCATAGGAACTGTTCCCTATTGCGGTGCAAATGAAACGGCCCGTGCCATCCTCGCTGCAAACAACGCCTTTCTAACATGGAGCAAATTTACCGCAGGCGAGCGTGCACGCGTTCTTCACCGCATGGCTGATCTTATCCATCTGCATCGCGATGAACTTGCCGGATTGCTAACCTTGGAGCAGGGGAAGCCGCTTCTCGAGGCCCGAGGCGAGATCGACAGCGCAGCCGCCTACGTCACCTGGTTTGCGGAACAGGCAAGGCGTATCAACGGCGAAACCATTCCGTCGCCCTGGGCTGACCGCAGAATCATTGTGGCACGCGAGCCAGTGGGTGTTGTCGGCGCGATCACGCCATGGAATTTCCCATTCTCCATGATTGCCAGAAAGCTGGCGGCGGCGCTGGCTGCCGGTTGTACTATCGTCGTTAAACCTTCAGAACTGACGCCTTATTGTGGCCTCGCTTGGGGTAAGCTCACTGCTGAGGCGGGTGTTCCTGCGGGTGTAGTCAACGTCGTTACCGGAGATCCCATCGCAATCGGGGCCGAGTTGACGTCCAGTCGAATGGTTTCGAAAATCACTTTTACGGGTTCGACGGCGGTGGGAAAACTTCTGTATGGTCAATCGGCGCGCACTATGAAGCGCGTCTCCATGGAGCTGGGGGGCAACGCGCCCTTTATTGTTTTCGACGATGCGGACATCAACAAAGCAGTCGAAGGCGCGATGGCCTCAAAGTTTCGCAATTCGGGGCAAACATGCGTCTGTACAAACCGCTTCTATATTCATGACAGCGTGTACGATGCCTTCCTCGAAAAGCTCTCTTATGCGGTGGAGACATTGAAAATCGGAAATGGTTTCGATGAAGGTGTCGAACAAGGTCCTCTCATAAACACGGCCGCACTCGAGAAAGTCGAACACCACATTTCCAATGCCGTTGCGGATGGTGGCCGGATCGTTGTTGGAGGCCAACGACATAAGCTTGGCAAAACGTTCTTTCAGCCCACTGTGTTGGCTGACGTGAAGGATCATATGGCTGTCTGCCGAGAAGAGACATTTGGGCCCTTGGCTGCCGTCTCTCGATTTCGTACGGATGAAGAGGTTATAACAGCAGCGAATGCGACGGATTCCGGACTAGCTGCATATTTCTATACTCAGAGTCTCAAGCGCACATTTGCCATTTCTCAGAGCCTCAAGTTCGGCATGATAGGGGTAAATGCAGGACTTATCTCCACCGAAGTGGCCCCTTTTGGCGGGGTGAATGAAAGCGGTATCGGAAGAGAAGGATCAACCCACGGGCTGGATGATTATCTAACTTGGAAGTACATGTGTTTGAGCGGATTATAATCCTCGAGTGGGATAAGCTTCGCATGATTAGTCGTGGTCTCGCCTCGCCTGTGCGTCGCCGTCGCTGGTCGAATGAAGAGAATCTTACGACCATCCGGGAAACAGAACTGTAGCGGGTTACCTGACCTTGCCCCCAGGTCTTATCCGGTTTTGAGTGCGGTCCGGCGGCTTTTGAGGCGTAGTGTCGGAAAATCCGTTGCGAGAAGACCACCTGACGCGCTTTGAAGGACTGCACGATGAAAAAGACCCCGGGCCGCCGGCGTCCTCAACAGCATATTGACGTTCCTCGAACCGGCCGATTACCCTCCGATCGTGACGTTTGCACTATCGCCGCCAAACCCACCGATATTTTTCTTGACCCATTCGAGGGCTGTCACCAGATCTTTGACCGCGTAATTGCCAGAGGTCCCGTCCGGGCTTTCCCTACTGAGTTCCTCAAGCGAGAGAAATCAGAAAGGACCGACACGATATTGGACGGGGACGACTATGATCCCATTGGCAGCCAGTTTGGACGCGTAGAATTCAATCTCCGATGCGTAGCCGTGGTCCCACACATAAACAGGGAGCTTGTCTTCAGGGGACTGCGCGGGTGTAAAGACGTTGGGGTTCAGGCCGTTTTCACTTGCTGGCGGCATGAGCTCCTTGTCGAAATAGAATTCATCTCCCCAGAACATGCCGACTGGATTGAGGTTGACGTCTTGCATAGCCTGGTCGCCCCACTTGTCGGCAAGCTTGACTCCGCTCCAAGGCTGGACGGGTTGCGCGACACCGAAGCGGTGGTTCCCGTGGTCGATGCCGCACAGGGAAGGCCCTTGAAGACCTGAACACCCACGACGTCGCTTGGAACACCTCTAACCTGGCCTCCGTCAATCTTAACGATATCGACCGGCGTGTTCTTCGCGTCGGTTGCTGTCGTTCGAGCAAAGGCCGTAGGGGCTGGAACTAGCACCGACATGCAGACAATCTATGCCATTAATACAAGAGATTTTTTCATTTTGTCTCCTCCTAATCGAGAAGTTTAGGTCATGGACGCTGCGCTTGGCCTCTTATCTCTGCTTCGGTCATACCGATCCCTTCGAGGACCTTCTTGCGCAAGTACGCATCTCGGGTCGGATAGATCGTCGAGGTTCGCATGGCCACCTCGCCTTCGTGAAAGCGAAGGAATTGTCCGCCGGACTGTGGCGTGACCTGTCCCCAGTGTGAGACATCGTTCCCGTTTGGATCGCCGGTTTTGACGAAGTTCGCGAGATAGCTCACGGCGATATCACGCATCGCGAAATCTGGATCGGTCCAGGGCAGTTGGCCGGGTTTGTCAGCGCGGATGGAACCATTGAAATACCAGTTATCGGCAGCGTGCCAAGCGCGCCGGAAACCCTGGTCCTTGCCAGGCGGCCAGTGATCCCAGTAATAAAGATAGACGTTGGACTTGCTATGCGCTTTCGCATATTCGGCTCCGACACGCACATATTCGAACATGTAGTCGTTCAGCATGCGCAGCGACAGGCGATAGGCCTCGGTCGGATCATCCGTTGCGTAAAGAGGAAAGACCTTTTCGTCGACATTCCCTGCCTGATGCGGACGGATTGCGGAAAGCATGGCTTTTTGCTGTTCCTCCTGCGTCATCTTCAGATCATTCGGGCGCAACCCGGTATACTCGTCCGCTGTCTGGCCAATGATGATATCAAGCCCGTCGAAGTCGCCCGGCTGGAGCAGGTTCACGGAATCCGGCGTGTAGACGTAGTCGTCGATCGTGTAGAACTGGTTGGTCGCTACGGCACCCGCCATGACGCCAAACAGTGTTTCCTTTCCGCCCTTCCATTTTTCCAGCCAAGCATCATTGCCAATGCTCCGCAACTCGGCAAGGGTTGTCTCTTTGCCGAACAGCTTGTTGACCGCCTGCCGGTTATCCTGCGACTTTTTCGAAAAATCGACGATCTTTCCAGGCAGGAAGCCGGTGAAGCTCGACTGAATGAATGCTCGTTTGAACAGGCCCTTGGCTAGAGGCGTTCGCAGCAACGCCACCGTGTTTTCGCCGCCCGCTGATTGTCCGCCGATCGTCACGGTGGCAGGGTCGCCGCCGAATGCTTCGATGTTGGTCTGGATCCATTTCAGCGCATCGACGAGATCGAGGACACCGAAATTGCCCTTCGGCCCGTTCGGGTTATCTTTGGCCATCTCTGGCAGAGACAGCCAGCCCAACGCTCCCAGCCGATACTGGACCGAAACGACGACGACGCCCTTTGCGGCCAATTGCGCGGCATACAGGTCTTTCATCGCGGCCGAGCCCAAGCGGTTCGCACCGCCGTGAATCAGCATGTAGACGGGCAGACGATCATTCGTATGCTCGGCGAGCGTCCAGATCGAAAGGTTCAATCCGTTGTCGCTGATCGGGCTCTCGCCCTGCCTATTGACATCCTGAAGTATCTGGTCGCCCCACTTGTCGGCGATCAGGACGCCATCCCACGCCTTCACAGGCGGCGCGGGTTTCCAGCGGTTTTCACCACCTACACTGCCTGCAAACGGAATTCCGAGAAATTGCGCGACGCCGGGCGTGTCGCTCGGCACACCCTGTACCTTTCCACCGGCGACGGATGCTTCGATAATCGGTGCGGCGTGCGCGATCTCGCCGAAACCTTGTCCGAGGGTCATGAGTGCACCAAGCGCAAGGCCCTTCACCGCTCGACGGACATGTTGGGCCGACTGTTTGAAATTCGTTGTTTTCTTCACGATATCCTCCAAGGATAGCTTCATGGGCATCGGGATCTCTGACAACCTGATCTGACCGTCTCTGCTCTTTGCTGTGACAGGGAGCAGTCCTGCAAAGAACCGATCATAAGGAGCATCGTCGCGCGCCGGCAAGTTTGCGTCAGGCAAATCAGTTATGCCGGCACGGCATCGGATCACCAAGGGATGCCGCCTGGAAGAGTGCGGCTTCTTTTCTCTTGAGTACTTCAAGAACCATTCAACGAATTCCCAAGTTTAATGCCGCCAAACTGTTCGGGTAATTGAACGACATAGATCTTCCATGGGCGCTTGACCATGTCCTCCTTGTTACCGAACAGCTTGGTTCGCCGCGACTGGGTGATCGGAATGTAAAGCTTGCGGTCGACGCTGATGAATGACCCGTCCGGGCTGACAAACTCCGCGTCGGAGGTCAGCACTGCCATCTGCCCGCTCGGCGAGAGGATCGTCACCCGTTTGTTGTCGAGTTCGGAAAGGTAGAGATTTCCCTTAGTGTCGAGTGCGCAGCCGCCACTGCGGGCAATCGGGAAATACTCCTCAACCTGTTTCGCAAGATCGGCGTCCGAGAGGGCTGCATTGCGCACGGCTGCTGCCTTGATCTTGATGAACGGTCCGGTGGGAGCCGCTACATAGATCCATTCGCCGTCGTTACTGATCTCTATCATGTCGATCTTCGGCGTTTGGTGATTGCCCTGTTGGAGATTGGGCTCGACCTTTGCCTGCATCTGCGGAAAGCCCGACATCCGCCGCAATGTCTGGCCAGTTGAAAGGTTATGATAGATCAAGGCACCAATCCCGGAATCGGTGACGTAGACATGGTCACCGAAGACCCGTAAATCGTTCATCTTGGCACCCTTGGGAAGCACGCTGTCGTTGAAACGCAGGACATGCAGGACCTTGCCGGACTTCGGGTCGAGATGAACCAGTTTTTGCGCGCCAGGTTTGGGTTCGGAAAGCTCGGGTGGGTAGGAATCTGCACGCAACGCACCCTGATCCACCGCCCAGACGGTATCGTCCTTGAAAATGTGGATCGAGTTCACATAGACGAAACTGTCGCGTCCATCGTCGCCGGGCGTCCACGCGTTCCAGGCATTGCCCGGGAAAGCCACTACCTTCCCGTCAGATCCACGCTTTGCAAGGCAGGGGGTGTCGTCATAGCCGGGATAGCGGGGTAGACCGAAAAACATTTCACCGGAGCTTGTCAGGGCAACCTGGTTGCAGAACCAGCGCAACTCAGCCGCAACGGTGTGCGGAAGTTCGACACCTTCTGCGAATGTTTTCCGGAATGATAGCGGCGCGACCGCTGTCGCAATCCCGGCGGCAGCGATGAATGATCGACGTGAAAGTCTCATGATTTCCTCCCTCGTGTTAGTGTTCAGCGGCATTGCAAGCGACCAGCATCAGGCACAGCACGACGGCGCGCATCGGCAATGCTCGATGGACGACTAGATGTGGATGACACTCTGGCAGCGGATTGGCCGGTTCCTCCTCTGGCCTCTCCGCTTGAGGACAGTGTGGGATAACAGCTGTCGTTTCCAGTTGGCTATCGGGTATATCAGTCGTGCCGTTTTGGCATGAGACAACCCAAGCATGTCGCGTATCCTCTCCTTCGACAGAGCAGTCCGACATGCGTTCGCATCGACGCGCCATCAGCTGGGCGCCGCCGCCGTGCACGTCAGAATGTACAAGCGGACAACGGACATGTAGCCACGGCATATCGATTGACGCGCACCGGATCGCGTCAATCGATGAGAATGTCAGCCTTGATGAGGCCCGCATCTCGACAGTGTTCGCTGGCGTTAAGCCCGCGCGGCTTTTGCGAAAATGATAAGATGAGGACCCGGACTGCCTATTCAGGGACAATAACATCCGGATGCCCGCTTTCATCCAGCGCGCGCCGCACAAATCCCGACGCCTTTTTCTCACGCACAAAGGCCATGACAAACTCTGCGGCCAGAGTATTTTTCACGCTTACTCCTACGGCTTGTGGAATGGACATGAAGGGTTCAGTCATCACCTCATAATCGGGGTTATATGCAGCAACCTGATTCATAGCCTGACGAACACCCGCAAGGCCGTCCACTACCCCCTCTTTGAGCGCGGCGACCGCGTCGGCGAAGCTGTCGAAGCGGATGAGTTGCCCTGCCCCGCCGATGCGCGACAGGAAGAGCTCGTAGGCGCTCCCCACAACCGCACCGATCC
The DNA here is from genome assembly GCF_017313405.1 of Agrobacterium burrii. NCBI lineage: Bacteria > Pseudomonadati > Pseudomonadota > Alphaproteobacteria > Hyphomicrobiales > Rhizobiaceae > Agrobacterium > Agrobacterium burrii. Next base: position 130,923 of record NZ_JAFLNA010000007.1, on the reverse strand, counting down.
GTAGCTGCAGTCGATCGACGTCCTGGACGACCCTCACCGATTTAGCGTGCTGCACGAGAAAGGCACCCTCGATCTGCACATAGGCTTCGCTATAGGCAATATGCTCGGCCCGCTGTGGGTCGATTGCCAGGAAGCAGACGTCCCATTCGCCCGAATCGACGCTTTTCGAAACGGATCCGGCCTTGTCGTAATGGCGAAATGCAATCGGTGCGCCCAGTGTTGCCGCAAGCGCTCGGGCGAGATCGACCGATACACCGGTTGGTGTCTCATTCGTTTGGCCGCGACGGACGAGCACCACGTTACCGTGGTTCAAAGCGCAATTGAGAGTCCCTGATGCCGTGAGTTCGGCCCGAACGGCATCCATGTTGAATTCTTGCAAAGCAATCTCCCGTGTCCGTCTCAAGCCGTTCAGATGGATTTCATCCATTCGTCTTCACGCGGGAACTGCGTAATCATCAGTTCCAGTCCATCTTCGCCTGCCCGGACCTCCGCTGCCATATCGTCAGAGTGCACGAAAATCAGAGAGTAAGGCTTATACGTCTGGTGTTCGTAGATCAGGCTGCCGTTCAAAATGATGAGATACTGACCACCGCCTTCGGCCGGGTCAGGCGTCTGCGCCATCATGCCTGGGCCAAGGCGCAGGACCTTGACGTTCATGCCCTCATCGCCTTCTTGCTCTTCGATCACCGTATCGATTGTCAATTCCGTCCGGTTTCGAAGCACTGGCTCGATTGACAGTGCAACTGCGCCCGACGTGCGATGGCGCCGTTTGGTGGGTCGCAGCTTGTCGCGGACATTCGGGGTGCTGAGATAGACCAGTCCGGCATCCGTCTTGCTGCGCAGCGTCAGGTAGGACAGCCCCTGAGCGCTGGCGATCAGCGGACCGTAGCCTGTGTGGTGGTCGGCATAGTGAACCGTTACCAGATGCACGTCGTCGCGTCCGATCGTGCCGCTGCCGGCGATAAATACCTGGAATTGGTCGACGATATGGAAATGCGAGTCGAGTTTCTGGTGGGCATTGAGGTCAAGCCGGAATGCCTGGGGGTCTGGTGCCGCGATGTCGGAGTTTTTTCCGAACATGTTGATCTTCCAGGATTGGCCGCGGCGGAACCTGCCCGGTTCCTTTTCCGTGTAAGATGCAGCCTGCATGCGGGAAGTCCTCCTCTGACGATGGGTTTACGGTCTGTGTTCAGTGATGGTGCGGTGGTGGAAATTCGACGCCTAGGGCAACCGCCAGCGCATCGCGGTCCATGCCGATCATGTCATGCAATTTGCCGAACTGCTGTGCGCCGTTGATCGTCTGCACGGCAATCAGGCGATCGCCTTTAAATCCAAGCACAGAGAATGCGCCACTGACGGGTGCATTGAGAACCGCCTCCATATCGGAGCCATGTACGTCCCCGGCCATCTGGATCTGGATCCCTGCCTGATGCGACCAATATCGTGCAAGCCGCTTGACCGGCAAGGGCGAGCCCGCGATGGAGGCGGCGACTATCTTGGCCTGATCCTGACCGGGATTGACCGCCTCATTGCGAATGTGACGCTGGAGAATTGGATCGTACCAGGCCGAACAATCCCCGACCGCATAGATCGAAGGATCCGATGTCAGCCCCGTCTCTGAGCATAGAACCCCACCATTCACCTTCAGTCCGGCGCGACCAGCAAGACTGTCGTGCGGTACCGCTCCGATTGCCGCCACGACAAGGTCGGCCGCGATCGTTTCACCGCCGTCGAGCGTCACTATATCGGCACCACGCCCGCTGTCATGATGGAGAGCTGTCAGCGTCACGCCGAACCTGACGCTGAGCCCTCTGGCTTCGTGCCGGTCCAGCACGTAATTGGCAATCGACTTGCTCACAGTTCGCTCCATTAGCCGGTTGCCTGCCTCGATGATGGTAGTGCGAAGGCCATTCTCAACCGCGATCGCGGCTATTTCCACCCCGATCAGTCCCCCGCCGATGATCGCGACAGATCCGGCCTGGGATAGACGGGCTTTCAATGCTTGAAGGTCATCATGAGTGCGCAAATAGTGTGCGATCCCATCTGGATCGATCGTCCGCGGCAGACGGCGGGACTCTGCGCCACAGGCAAGGATCAGCCTTTGATAAGGGTAACGTGTTCCGTTGGTAGAGAGGACGTATTTTTCCGCAGGGTGAATGCTCTCGACCATCACGCCCTGCTTCAGTTCGATGCGATTGGCGGCGTAGAAGCTCTGCGGGCGCAGAAGAGGCGGCGCGAAGTCCTGTTTTGTCAGCCCATCCTTGGAAAGAGGTGGTCGATGATAGGGCAACGCCCTTTCCTGGGTCACTAATGTGACGGCGTCTTCGCAGCCAGCGACACGCAGCGCTGCCGCAGTAGCGACGCCTGAATGGGATGCGCCTAGGATCAATATGCCTGCCATAACGAGAACCACCGTATCCCTGTGTCGTCAACCAACGACGATCATGTCGAACTCGCTCTTGCGAGCACCGCATTCAGGACAGACCCAGTCGTCCGGGACGTCCTCCCATTTGGTCCCGGGAGCTACGCCGCCGTCGGGATCGCCAAGTGCCTCGTCGTAGACATAGGCACACAAAATACACTGCCAAATTTTAAAATCGCTCCGTTGCGAAAGGTCATCTGTAACCGACATCGCATCTCCTCCAGAATTGACGTGATGATAGAAGCTATTACGGGATGCTTGATATCGCTAGACGTTCTGGATAACTATCAGACATATCATTTCGGCATATCTGGAGGAGGTAGCGGCGTGGATATTCGGCAGCTCAGTTATTTCGTACGTGTCGCGGAACTTGGCAGCTTCAGCCGGGCCTCTGCGTTTTTACACGTCGCCCAACCCGCGCTGAGCAGACAGGTCCAGAACCTGGAAACGGAGCTCAAGGAAAGGCTGCTGATCCGCAATGGACGCGGTGTTGAACTTACCGAAGCCGGCGAGCGTCTTCTGGACAATGCTCGCGGCATTCTGCGACAGATCGAGCGTACCTATGAAGATATCGAAAACTCCCGGACCGGAAAGTCCGGCAAGGTGGCGATTGGGTTGCCCGCCACGATTTCGACTGCGATCGCGACGGCCTTGATTCGCAAGCTTCGGGACGAGTTGTCCGACGCACAGGTGATGCTTGTCCACGGCCGATCTAACCAGTTGCAGGAATGGATCCTATCGGGCCGACTAGACATGGCGATCATGTATGACGCCCCCTCGTCTGCCATGCTGGAGATCCATGATCTGGTGGACGAAAATCTTTTTCTAATTGGCCGCGAGGGTGCTTTCAATGACACCGATCCCGTCATGCTGGAATCGCTTGCTTCACTCCCGATGGTGATCGCCTGCCGGCCGAACAGCACCAGGGTGCTACTCGATTCTGAGCTAGCGCGGATGGGACAGAAGCTCAATATCGTCTTTGAACTCGATCCTCTCGACACGATGTTCGACCTCGCCAGGGACGGATATGGCTTCACTGTCGCATCTAAACGCACTCTCGCATCGAAGGGCCCTGATGCGGGACACGGTCTGGCCCTGCGCAAGATCATCGGCCCCGAGCTTATTCTTTCCGTCCAGCTTGTACTGCCGTCGCGCCGGCTTTCCAACAAATTGCACGAGGCGGCATTTCGGATATTGCGAGATTTGAGCCTTCGTCTGCTGCAAGAATCATGAGCGTTAAGGCATCGTCACTTTGAACTGCACGAGCAAAGCCCTATCAGCCCCACGATGACGATCATGACTGTTGCACTGGCGAGGACCGGCATGGTCAAGCCAAAGACATCCGAAGTAAAGCCAAGGATCATTGCACCCAATGAAGGACTTGCCCGGAAAATCAGGCCGTGAATGCTCAGCGCTCGGCCTCGCAACCCGGCTGGTGCTGCTAGTTGTATGTAGGTCTGCGTCGCCACAAGGCTGACCGAGCTTAGATAACCCATTGCCGCGGCAAAGAGCGCCATGAGCCATAAAGAATGGCTGAGAGCAAAGGCGATCGCTGTAAGGGCAGCGAGCAGCCATGCCATCGTGACCTGGATCGGCAGTTTCGAAGGGACAATATATAAATTCATGGTCAGACCGGCAGTGACCGACCCGAATGCCATGGACGAGGTCAGCGCGGCGAGGCCTGTTGCCGCCGGACCGGAAAATCCGGCGGCAAATGCCGGAAGCATTTCCGCAATCGCACGAACGAATATTCCACCTGCGAGAAGCAGGAGCAACATCCGGCGCATGCCGCGATTGGAGGCAACATATCGGAAGCCCTCAACGATCTCGATCAAAAAATTTCCAACTGGCTGGTCCTTCAGGCCCGCCATAGGCGCTTTCACTCGGTGCAGGACCAGAACAAAGACGATGGTGGCGATGGCATTCAGAACAAACACCCAGACGACATCAAACTGTACAATAAGAAGGCCGGCCAAGGCCGGGCCGATTAGTCGGGCGAGATTGACGTTCATCGAATTGATGGCGACAGCTCTCGGGACGTCGTCCCGACTGACCAGCTCCTGGACGATCGTCATGCGTGCCGGTTGTCCAAGGGCAATGATGCAGCCCTGAAACAGGATCGCTCCGATCAGGGTCCACAGAGACAAAAGATCGAAATAGATGAGCGCAGCCACAAGTGTCGCGATCACCGCGAGGATGAACTGGCAAAGTTGGTTCAGTTTGAGAACATTCCACCTGTCGGCTGCAGCTCCGCCCAGCGGTCCAACAACGATCGTCGGCAGAAGATCAGCTGCAGCTAGCACTCCCAGCCATGCCGCCGATTGCGTCATATCCCAGACAACCAGGCTGCAGGCAATCCGTTGCATCCAGGTTCCGACAAGCGAAATGCAGTTGCCGGCTGTATAGACCGCAAACTGCCCCCGCGACAGTAGCCGTATCAGCGACATGTGCGAACTTTTATCGACATGTCAGGATTGTTGACGCCGCGGTCTCCGGCTTGACCATGTTGACCACGCGATCGGGCTTGCCGTCGAGAAAACATCCGATCAGCCGGATCGCATCGCCGTAATAGGTTCCCAGCATTTCGCGGGTGAAATAGCCAAGATGCGGCGTGATCACCACATTGGGAAGATTTCGGAACGGATGGTCGATCGGTAACGGCTCGTTTTCGAAGACATCGAGTCCAGCACCGGCGATTGCACCGGACGCCAGGACATCGATGAGCGCTTGCTCGTCGATGATTGCACCGCGCGCCGTGTTGATGAGATAGGCGGATTTCTTCATCATCCGCAATTCGTTCGGGCCAACGATACGGTGGGTACGCTCGCTCAATGCCAGATGTACCGTGATAATGTCGGAGGTTGCAAACAACTCTTCCTTGGTCACGCGCCGCGCGCCGCACGCTGTCGCCTGCTCGTCAGTCATGTTCTGGCTCCAGGCCACGAGATCCATGCCAAACACCTTGCCGATTTCCGCAACGCGGCGGCCAAGCCCGCCGAGCCCGAGGATACCGAGTGTCTTCCCGCCGATCGTCGTGCCTGCCTGATGCTGCCATCCGCCATCTCGCATCATCCGATCTTCGGAAGCGATATGCCGAGTGGCCGCCAGAATAAGACCCCAGGTGAGTTCTGCAACACCCCCGGCACCGGTACCTGCGACGGGGGTATTGGAAACGGGAATGCCGTGCGCAGCAGCCGCTGCAACATCCGCCGTGTCATATCTCTTGCCGGTCACCACGATGTATTTGAGGCGCGGCAAGCGAGTGATTAGTTCCGACGGGATCGGCATTCTCTCTCTCAGAGTGCAGATCACATCGAAGTCCGCAAGCGCTCGTGCGGCCTCGTCCGGAACGGCAAGCGGTCTGTCGAACACCACAACATTGGCGCGGGAGGTCAACGATGTCCAATCGGCGACCTGCTGCGAAACACCGATATAATCGTCAAGGATGGCTATATTCATCCGCATAGAAATTCCCTGCTTTATGTGTTGCTCGACAGACAAGCTCTCAGACGCCCAGCGTTATTTCCGCTCCCATTCTTCAGCCCAGATCTGCAGCGGGTCGAGCGTGCCCTGCCGGAAATTGACGAGATCCGGAACGGCAACATAGGCACGTGGGTAGAAGTAGAGCGGTAGCATCGGCAGATCTTCGGCGAAGATCTTCTGGACCTCGGCCCATCCATCCTTCGTCGCCTGGGGATCGAGCGCGACTTCAAGTTGAGAAATGGCCTTGTCCATCTCCGGGCTGGCATAGGCAGAGAAGTTGTTGCCGACGAAGTTGTTTTCAGGCTTGGGAACGGTGTCGGAGCCAAGCGCGATACGCGGGGACACAGAGGGAGAAAAGTCGATCGAAGACATGATCAGCGCCTTGAACTTGCGCTTTCTCGCCATATCGCCATTGAATTCCTGCAGTGGAACGAAGTTGGGCTTTATCTCGATGCAAACTTCCTTCATCTGGCTCTGCAGGACCTGGGCAATCTGTTCACGCGTCTGGTTTCCTGCCGTCGAAACCAGTTCCAAGGATAGCCGCTCGCCCTTGTCGTTGACGCAGATGCCACCGGCCCCGGGCTTCCATCCCGCCTCCGCTAGGAGGGCTTTCGCCTTCTCCGCGTCGTATTTATAAACAGTCATGTCCTTGTTGTAGTAAACGTTCTGATCACTCAAAATGCCATTGGCCACGGGTTGCAGGCCGCCGAAAAGTTCGTCGCTGATGGCCTGGCGGTCAATCGCATATAGCAGAGCCTGGCGAACGGCCTTGTTCTTGAGGATTGGATTTTCGAAGTTGATGGCGATGCGCTCGACGTTTGTCCCGTAGTCCAAATGGTAATTGAACTTGGTCGGCTGCTGTGCCCTCAAATCGAGCATTTGGGAAAAGCTAATACCGCCGGGGCTGACAGGAACCGCATCGACGGAACCAGCCAACAGGTTCTGCAAGAGTGAGGAAGAGTTGTCGCGGTAACTCAAAACGATGCGCTGCAGATGCGGCTTTGAACCGACCCAATGCGGATTTGGAGTGAAGACGATGCGAGTGCCTATCTGATAGTCGCTCAACAGGTAGGAGCCATTCCACAGGCCCGGATTGGTCGGCTGAGTGTTGTAAAGAGACTGCTTCACGTAGCTTTCGAGTGTTGGATTGGCGGCGTAGACTGGCCCTTCGAGATGCTCGGGAATGACCTGGTCCCAGGAGTTGTAGCTTGACAGGATTTGCGGCAGCGTCAGGATCACGGTGCTTTCGTCGACCACATCCACTGCCGAGGCGCGGTCCCAGGAATTATAGTTCGAAAAGCCGATCTTCGGGTCGCGAGCCATTTTCCAGGTGAATGCGATATCCTTTGACGTCACCGGTTGGCCATCTCCCCAGGCCAGACCCTTCTTCAGTTTGAGGGTCACCTTCATGCCCTTCTTGCCGTCGGGCAAATCAACGATCTTTGCGAGCCCATTTTCGATGGTTGGCAACGTCTCGCAAAGAATGCATTGATTGACGACATCCTGATCGAACGCGGTCATCGGCCGAAGCGAATAGTTGACCACCAGCCTTTTGGTGTTGTTGACCTGGATCAACGGGTGGAAATTAGTGAGAAACTGGAGCTGCCCAACGACAAGCTGGCTCTTGTTTGCCTGCGCCGATGCGCTCGAAGTGCCAGCAACCGCTATCGCCACCCCGGTCAGCGCAGCCTTTGTAAATCTCTTAATGGTTGATCTCACAGACGTCATCGTGTTCTCCTCCCTAGATTTCTGTTTTAAACGTTCAATGCCCAGACGAACCGGAATCAGCCCGTGGATCGAATGCTGACCGAACGCCATCTCCGACAAAATTGACCGCCATCACGGTGGCGAAGATCAACAGACCGGGATAGACGGCGAGCATTGGTGCGGAAATTATCAACTGTTGTGCATTGGTCAGCATGTTGCCCCAGGTCGGCGTCGGCGGAATGATTCCGAAACCAAGGAAGCTGAGCGTCGATTCAAACAGGATGATACGTCCGACCGAAAGCGTCATCGCAACGATCAACGGCGTGGCGATGTTGGGCAGCACATGGACGAAGACGTTGTAGCGACCCTTGGCACCGCTGACGCTTGCCGCCCTGACGTAGTCGACATCCCGCAGGCCGATTGCTCCAGCCCGGCCTATCCTGGCGATGGTGGTCCAGTCTACCAGAGCGATAATGATGACAATCCGGAGGAAGACCGCGGTTGGCGAGGTCGCGGCATCCGGGCTGAGGCCGAGCTTGGTGAGATCAACCGCGCCAAGCACGATCAGAACGGGGATCAGCGGAAGCGCTATGATGCAGTCTGTCATCCGCATCAGAATATTGTCGAACTGACCACCGATATAGCCGGCAGTGACGCCGATAGCGATGCCGATGGCTGCGGTGATGAGCGTAGCCAGCAGCCCGACCGCGATCGACACCTGCCCACCATACAGCAGACGGAGCAGCACATCGCGTCCAATTTCGTCAGTTCCAAGCCAGTGCTGGACTGACGGTGGTTTGAAACGCCTCAGCAGATTGGTCGCGTTCGCATCGATGCCACTGAAATATTCGATCGGGCCCGCCATTGCGCAGGCAATTGTCAGTACGAGCAGGAAAACAAGTGAAATCATCGCCAGCTTGTTGTGCCGAAAACGATCCCACCGCTTGCTCCAGACGGAGTTCTTCTCGGCCTTCAGCGGCCGGCTTTCAATGGTAACAGTACTCATGTCAGCGAAATCCTCGGATCGAGCCAGGCATAGGCAAGGTCGGCAAGCAAGCTCGACACTAGCGTGACGATGGTTGCCAGAAGAAGGCCGACGAGAGCCAGGTTGAAATCGATGTTGCTAATCGAGTCGTAAATGACCTTGCCCATTCCGAGCATGCCGAAGATGGTCTCGACCACGAGCGCTCCTGAAAAAAGGGATCCAAAGCCAAGGGCCAGCACTGTCACCATAGGAATGAGTGCATTGCGCAGAGCATGGCGCATGACGACCGTGGATTCCGATAGTCCCTTTGCCCGTGCCGTGCGGACAAAGTCCGAGTTCAGCGTCTCGATCATCGACGCGCGCACATATCGAACGAGCGGTCCCACGTGGAAGAAGGTCAGCACCGTGACCGGGAGGATCAGGTGATAGAGCTGCTCGGCAAGCGAAGCATCACCCAACAGCGGCGTGCCGCTGGCCGGCAACCAGCCGAGCTTGACGGAAAACACGATGATCAGGATCAAAGATGTCCAGAAGCCCGGCAGCGAAATGCTAGCAAAGGCAAACAGGCTGACGAGGCTGTCGGTCCAGCCACCGGGCTTGCGCGCAGCGATCGCACCCAGCAGCATCGCCAGAGGAATGCTGATCAGTTCCGTCAGGATCAACAGCTTTGCCGTCTGGATGACGGCTGGGCCCAGGACATCCATCACAGGACGGAAATAAACGCTCGAATAGCCCAGATCACCGTGAAGGGCCGAAACCAGCCAGTGGCCGTAACGCGTCCAGATCGGCTGATCGACGCCGTAAAGCGCGCGCATCTGGGCCATGGATTCCGGTGTCAGCGAGGGGTTGCCCTCCAGCATGTTTTCGACCGGATCGCCCGGCATCAGGCCGATCAGCATGAAGAGAAGCAGCGACATCACCAAAATGACGAGGACCGCTTGGAGAAGACGCGATATCGTATATCTCAACATCGGTTCAATCCTTGAAGTGGCAGGCGGAGAGTTGCTTGGGTCGACCGGGTGCCGGCGAAAGCAGCGGTTTTTCCGTTCGGCAGATACCCTGAGCCTTGGGACAGCGTGTATGGAAGACGCAGCCCGATGGCGGCGCTAGCGGAGACGGCATTTCACCCTTGAGAAGCTGCTCGCGCTTTCGCCTGCCCCTGCCGATCCGCGGCACGGCAGCAAGCAACGCTTGTGTGTAAGGATGACTGGGGGTCTCGAAGAGATCATCTCGACTTGCGATTTCCATCACACGGCCCAGATAGAGAACCGCCACCCGGTCGGCAAGATGGCGAACGACGCCAAGATCGTGGCTGATGAAAAGATAGCTGATGCCGTGCTGCTGCTTTATGTCGTCGAGCAGGTTGAGGACCTGGCTCTGGATGGAAACGTCCAGCGCCGAGAGCGGTTCGTCGGCGACGATCATCTCGGGTTCCGCGATCAGGGCACGCGCAATGGCGATGCGCTGGCGCTGGCCGCCGGAGAACTGATGCGGATACCGACGGGCCGCTTCCGGCGGCAAGCCTACCTGCCCGAGAACCTCAATGGCGCGGGCGCTACGCGTTGCCGCAGGGACGCCCGCCAGCCTCAATGGCTCCGCGACGATATCTTCGACCATCATCCGTGGATCAAGTGCCGAGAACGGGTCTTGAAAGATGACCTGAACCGGCGGCCTGCCGTCTGGCGTTGGCCTGCTGCTGTTGAAGGTCACCGACCCGCCGGTCTGCTTTCGCAGTCCCGCCACGACGAACCCAAGCGTGCTCTTGCCGCTGCCGCTTTCGCCGACCAGTGCCAAGGTTTCGCCCTTGGCAACGGTCAGAGAGACGTCGTTAACCGCCTGCAGCCACAGTTTGGGCTTCATAAAGCCGCCGCCTAGTGGAATGTCGACATTGATGTGATTGAGCGTGAGAAGGTCGGTCATGGATTTGCCTTGTGACATGCAACGCGATGGCCGGGAATGACGTCAAGAAGCGCTGGCTCAACCGCGCGACAGTGATCGTCGGCAAGTGGACAGCGCCTGGCAAAGCGACATCCCGGGATGGCTTCCGAGGTGACCCGCCCGGGAATGACATAAAGGCGCTTGACCGGTCTGTCCGGATCGGGAAGGGTCGCGATCAGTCCCTGGGTATAGGGATGAAGTGGATTTTCAAACAGTGCCTGGGAGGGTGCGTATTCCACGGCCTTTCCCGCATACATCACCATGATCGCGTGGGCGACCTCCGAGACCACCGCGAGATTGTGGCTGATGAACTGGATCGACATCCTTGCCTCGTCCTGAAGCGTCAGCATCAGGTCGAGGATCTGCGCCTGGATGGTGACGTCCAACGCGGTCGTCGGTTCATCAGCAATAAGAAGGTCGGGTTTACACGCCAGCGCCATGGCGATCATGGCGCGTTGGCGCATCCCGCCGGACAATTGATGCGGATAATCCTCTGCCCTGCGCGCCGGCGACGGAATACCCACCTGATCCAGAAGGTCTACGGCGCGGCTGGCAGCTTCCTTCCTGGAAATATTCTCATGCTTGACCAGGACTTCGCTAATCTGGCGGCCTACCGACATCACCGGGTTCATCGCCGTCATCGGCTCCTGGAAGATCATCGCAATGCGCCGGCCGCGCAGTCTCTGCCATTGCTTCTGGCTGAAGGCCGCGAGGTTTTGGCCATCAAAACCGATCGTACCACCGACCTTGCCATTTCCAGCAATGAGCCCAAGCAATGCCAGCGATGTCATCGTCTTGCCGCAACCGCTTTCGCCGACGATCCCAAGTGTCTCGCCCCTGGCGATGGAATAGTCGAGGCCCCTGACGATCTGGGTGGTACCGGCACCATTCGGGAAGCTGACGGTAAGATCGCGAACGTCGAGCAACGCGCGCGAGCCGACCGTCGCCTGCGAAATGCTCGCATCAAAATCCGATTGGATCGCTTGTTGCATTCTTTACCTCCCTACGTGTCCATGGCCGTTGTTCATCCGGCCAATCTGGTCGTTCTTGTCGAATTGCGGCGGCATCCTCCTCCGCCGCAATTCGGTCTTTCTGTTTACAGCTCGATCACACCGACACCGTCCCGGATGACAATCGTCGTTCCAAACGGCTCGGACAGACGGCGATAGCGATCAAGAATTCGGACAGCGTCATCTCCCTTTGCCAGGATCGGACGACCTTCCGTGTTGTGATGTTCGCCGTTTCCGGTGCGGCGGGTCTGCTTAACGTCAGGTGTCGTATCGCGGCCCATTTCGACCGGATGCAACAGGATGCGTTTCAGCTTTTCGTCCTGCATTTCGAGTTGGATGATCGCCGAGCTCCACCATGTATCGACCGGAGTATCGAGGCCCGGATGCAGTGGATAAGCGGCTGGCGTCAGTGTCTGCAGGCGGTCGACATCGTGTCCCCATGCATCGTAGCTGTCATAGGGCACGCGCTGGATGAATTCCGACTGTGCGAAGAAATTTCCGACACCGTAGAAAATCGGCTTGCCATTGTAGATTTCAATGCCGAGCGTCCGGTGCCAGCCATGGCCGACGTAAATGTCGGCACCACCATCGATGACAGCCCGAGCGAACTCTTTCACAAAACCTGGCGGAGTATCGCCACGCGGACCGTCGGAAACGCTGAAATGATGCGCGACGATGACCAGATCGGCCATTTCCCTCGCTTCATGGACAGAGCGCAGATTGCGCTCGAGATCGCGCTTGTGACAACGGCTGATGATTTCGCAGTGGTCGCCGACAAAGAACGATTCCGGATCGCCCCATTGCTGTGCACCCGGGATCTGTATCCCGAAGGAGCCCTCCCGGCCGTGCTTTGGCTTTTTGGCAATATTGAGCTTATCGGCAAAGGCCTTGAGTTGATCGGCCGTCTCCTGGTCGAGCATGAACTCGAACGTGAGACGCTGCGGATTGACGCCAGGCCGGCCACGAAGTGCGCCTTTGGAATGACCCGCCCACATGAAATGCTGGTTGCCGGAACTGGTCGAGACAAGCGCGACACGTCCGTTTTTCTTCTCGACATATCCAGGTTCGCTGGCAAGTTCGAGATCGGCACCAGTGCCTGCTGTGACGATGCCGGCCGCTTTCATGTGCTTTTTCGTGGCGAACAGACCTTCTGCACCGAAATCGAAACTGTGATTGTGCGCCGTCGACATGATGTCGAAGCCAGCCCACTTCAGGTCCTTGGCGATTTCAGGGTCCGACATCATGAAACTGCCAATGCCCTGTCCGCGTGCAGGCCATTTCAATTCTTCATATTCGGCAAAATTCATTTCGAGGTGACCATAAGTCACGTCGGCGTCTTTCAGCAATTCCCAGACCTTTTGAAACTCCGGTTCGTCATGCATGCTGAACGGCCTGCTCACCATGACTTCGCCGGCCAGACTAACTTTCCAATTCCGAGATGATACCATAATAACCTCCTGCACGTGCTGCCGCCTCGCCACCATTGTGCGACCCGTGCATCGCTGCATTCTTGATTGCGTAAACCTGGAAACTCCCTTGCGACCGCTCTCCTTCGATCGCCCAGCAACCATATCAGCACTCTGCGATATCACCAGTTTCGTAATGCGCCTTTCAGAAATGCCGTTTTGGCATATCTTCGTGATGTTGCCGCAATTGCGGGACCCAGACATTCAGATCACGCGACGGCTGTGCGCGCCCGGATCCTCTCACCGAAACAAGACGCCCGGCATCTCGTTGATCACAACATGTATGCAGCGCGTTTGAGGGCTATTCCTGCCCACCTTGGGCTTTCCGATATCTTCGGATATGCGGCTTCGTGGGACGGTTCACGATTGCGAGTTAACCCATCGAGATCGATCGCTCCTGGCGGCTATGCCCGATGGCGCGGTGCATCTATCAATAAGGCGTGCCAGAGGGGCTTTGCCGACGACGTTTCATACATCGCAGACGTGCCTTCGCGCTACAGCACCTTTTGCGTCACGTGCGTCCCAATATCATGTTGCCGCCAACCGAAATCATGCGTCTTACTAAATGGCTGGTGGCGTGCCGTGCGTATGGAATGTCTCGATTGTTTTCAGGCCCCATGCCTGGCCTTTCTTGCGCTCCGTTTCTGTCCAGACAACCGGTTCCCAGTCGGGGGCGAGGATCAGGCGGGCACCGGAATTGGCGAGTTCGACGCGGTTTCCAGCCGGCTCCCAGACATACAGGAAGAATGTACCCTGAATGGCATGCTTGTGTGGCCCGGTTTCGATATGGACCCCGTTTTCCAGAAAGATATCCGCTGCCCTTAGAATATCCTCGCGCGTATCCGTCGCGTAGGTAACATGATGCAGCCGACCATCGCCGCGTCCGTGCTCCTCGGTGCAGGCAAGATCGTAGGTCTTGTTGTTGATGGTGAACCAGCAGCCGCCAAGCCGACCGTTGTCGAGCTGGATCATTTCTGTCACACGCGAGCCCAGGCATGTTTCCATGAAACGGCGGAATTCCGAAACGTCACTTGCCAACAGGTTGAGGTGATCGAGCCGGCGTGGATGGCATCCGCGACCGTGGAACCGTTGCGCCAAATTTTTCAGTCTGGGTTTTTCCGTCACCGGGGGTTGGTAGCGTACCGTATCAAAGTAGATTTCGAAGACATGCCCGAACGGGTCCGCGAAGCGGAAGGCTTTGCCGTGGCCGCGATCACCATCGACCCAACCGATCACCGGGTACCCGCTTGCTTCGATCACTTCGACCCTCCGGGCCAGCGCCTCCGGAGATGAGGTCCGGTAGGCGATATGACCAACACCGGTTGTGGTATGCCGGGTGAGTTTCAACGTGTGGAATTCATAGTCATCCCACGCCCGCAAATAGGCTGAGTTTTCGTCCCTGTCGGTGAGGGTTAAACCATAGACGTTGATAAAAAAATCGAGACTGTCTTCGAACCTGTCCGAATACATCTCGACATGCGCCAGATGCGCTATGTCAAAGCATGGTTCCATGTTTCTTTCCATCCAATCACTTGTCCTTACACACCGTTCCCGGTCACGGGACCGGGAACATGGGGCGGGCTTTCGCTCTAACCCATCAGGCCGCGTAAGAGCGGCCCACACATCGCGCTTGCAGGCGCGCGAACGCCAAACATGTTCACGCTGGCAACGCGTCTGCAATCGACTTGCGTCCAACCACGCATGTTCTTACTGCTTGGGGATGTTGGCCGTCTGGATCACGGCTCCCCACTTGGCGATGTCATCAGCCAGACGTTTGCCGATCTCTTGTGGGGTGCTCGACCGCGCCTCAACGCCGAGATCCGCAAAACGCTTGCGCACCGCCTCATCTGACAGCACTTCGATCAGCGCGGCGTTCAGCGCCGATACAATGTCGGGCGGGGTTCCTTGCGGGGCAAAAATTGCGTTCCACGATGTGACGTCGAAGCCGCTCACACCCAACTCTGTTGCGGTCGGCACATCTGCGGTTAGAATGGACCGCTGCGGCCCAGACGATGCGATCGCAATGGCCTGATTCTGCTGCAAGGCAGACTTGAGTGCGGTCTGGCTGTCGATGATCATATCGAGTTCACCGCCGAGAAGTGCGACCTGCAGATCTGGCGTCGCCTTGTAGGGGACAATGGTGAAATCAACACCTGTCACTGACTTGAACAGTTCAGCTGCCAGATTCTGGCTGCTTCCCGTATTGATCGTTCCGATGTTCAGTGCACCTGGCTGGGCCTTGGCGGCATCAAGCACATCTTTAAGCGTTTTGAACTTGCTGTCGGCCTTGGTGACAAAGACAAAATCGAAATAGGCAAGGCTCGAAACCGGAACAAACTCTGCAACCGGATCAAACGGCAGTTTCTTGAACAGCGGAACGCTTATTGCCGTGCCATTCGAAAACAGTGCCAGAGTGTAGCCATCCGCCTCGGCATTGAGAACGGCTCGGGCAGCCGTCGCGCCTGCTGCACCGGGTTGGTTTAGAATAATGATCTGTTGGCCGAGCTTTTTACCCAGCGCATTTGCGACGATACGAGCGGTGATGTCAGCGATGCCGCCCGGCCCGAATGGCAGGACCAAAGTGATATCACGGCTGGGGTAGTTCTCTGCCGCCGCTGTCGGCATCAGGGATGATGCGAGGGCCGAACCGACCATCGTCATGATTAGAACGCACCGGCAAACCCATCTTGTCAAACTGTTCATGTCTACTCCTCCCATTTATCTTGTCCCGCATGGCGGGCGTCTCAAAGATCGTTATCATCTTAGTTGCAGCATCACCCAAAGCTCCTCCTCGAGAGGACGCCATAACACCATTCCGCCTCAGCTGGCAGGTGCGGGAAACACCAATCCTTCGAACAGCTTACGTGCGGTCCGCACAGTGCCAGCCGCTTTGATTTCCCCATCCTGTCCGGCATCGAGGAACACCTCCATGGCACCGGTTGGATGCTCGATCAGATATCGTCCGTCTGACGGCTGCGTCGCGAGATCCGCCGCCGGGCTATTCGCAAGCCGCGTCGCCGTGGCGACCGTCACTGCAGCCAGCACGCCAACGGATGCGTGGACACGATGGGGGATGAAACTGCGGGTAGAAATCGCACCGCCATTTTGCGCCGCAGAAACCAGTGTCATCTTGGGAACAGAGGCTGTCGTCACGTCACCCAGGTTCATCATCGGGCCGGCCTTCAAACGGATGGCTTCGATACGCGACTTAACCGCTTCATTCGCCTCGATTTCCTCGCGCGTTTCTGAACCGCTCAGGCCAAAATCAGCAGCCCGCATCACGACGCAGGGCATGCCATTATCGATCAATGTCGCCGGAATCTCGTCGATCACATCGACCTCGTTTCCGGTCGGCAAAAGAGCGCCGCACATCGATCCGGCTATGTTTTCGAACAGAAGCGGGACAGCCGCGTGTCGCCCGGGCACACCAGCGATCTCGGTATCGCCGGCATAGGTGACGCGTCCGTCTGGCGTCACGACCTTGGCAACTGCCACTTCACCGGTGTTGACCATATGGATCCTGACCTCCGTGACACCGTCTTTCGCCGCCACCAGACTACGCTCGATCGCTGCCGGTCCGACCCCGGCCAGAATGTTGCCGCATCCCTGGGCGTCACTGACCAGTCCCTGATCCACGAAGACCTGCAGAAACAGATAATTGACATCGGCATCCTCGCGGCTGGAGGGTGAGAGGATGGCGACCTTGGACGTCAAGGGGTCGGCCCCGCCGATACCGTCGATCTGGCGCGGATCCGGCGAGCCCATGATGCGCAGCAAAAGCGCATCGCGTTCAGGCGGATCGACGGGCAGGTGCTCGGCCAGAAAATACGCCCCTTTAGACGTGCCGCCGCGCATCCAGAGGCAGGGTATGCCGTTCTCATACATAACGCAGACCTTTCTTCTCCAGGGTCGGGCGCATGTCATAGATATCCAGACCCAACTCGCCTGCGGCAAGACGGCTACGCTTGGCCTCTTCATTGGCAAGGCGCTTTTCGGCCGCGGCAAGAACTTCCGTGGCTTCCGTGCGTTTGACGACGCAGACGCCGTCATCGTCGGCAATGATAATATCGCCCGCCTCGATATGGGCACCGGCACAAACAATCGGCACGTTGACCGAACCGACGGTCTCCTTGACCGTACCCTGCGCAGAGATTGCCTTCGACCAAACCGGAAAGCCCATGGCGGTCAGGTCGCGGATGTCACGCACACCCGCATCGATCACCAACCCTTTGCAGCCGCGTGCCATTGCCGACGTTGCCAGGAGGTCTCCAAAATAGCCGTTGTCACAGGGTGATGTCGGCGCCAGGACGAGGATGTCGCCGTCCTTGAGCTGTTCGATGGCCACGTGAAGCATCCAGTTGTCGCCAGGCGGGGACGAGATTGTCACTGCCGAACCAGCGATCTGCGCGCCCGCGTAGATCGGACGCATGTAGCTGGCGAGCATCCCCTTGCGCCCCTGCGCCTCGTGAACGGTCGCCACACCGGCAGTGGCGAGCCGGTCAAGGATGTCGACCGCAACCCGTTCGATATTCTGAACAACTATACCCATGTCTTTGGTTCCCTTTGTATAAAAGCTTTCGGATCCAGTCTTAGGCTACGCCGTGCGCACGTCGCAGACGCGCATTTCCGACGGTTTCCGCCAGTATCCGCTCGTCGAGTTTGCCTTCCCATTTGGCAATAACAATCGAAGCGAGCGCGTTGCCGATGAGATTCACGAAGGTCAAGCCTTCGGCCAGAATACGATGGATCCCAAGGATCAGCGCAATGCTGGCAACAGGGATAGCACCCGTTGTGCTCAAAGTGGCCGCTAGAACGACAAAAGCCGCACCAGCTACACCTGCCGCACCCTTGGATGTCAGAAGAAGCACGCCGATTAGGCTAAGCTCATGCCAGATCGTCAAAGGCGTGTTTGTGGCCTGGGCAAGAAAAACAGCGACCGTCGTCAGATAAAGGCATGTGCCATCAAGATTGAACGAGTAGCCCGCAGGGACCACGAATCCTACGACAGATTCCTCGCAGCCCACCTTGCCCATCTTCTCAATGAGCCGTGGCAGGACGGTCTCGGTCGACGTTGTGGCGGCGACAATAATGATCTCGTCCCATAGATAGCTGAACAGTCGCAACAGGCTGACGCCACACCAGTGGGCAATCCCGCCGAAAACGATCGCCGTGAACAGGGCACAGATGACGAAGAACTCGATAATCAGCGAACCCAGAGACCATAGCGACGACGTGCCGAACTGGCCGATGGTGAACGCGATGGCCCCGAACGCGCCAAGCGGGGCGAAATACATGATGTAACCGATGATCTTGAAAAAGCCCTGCGAGGCGCTCTCGATCACATGAAAGACCGGCTTGCCGCGCTCCCCGATCGACGCCAGTGCGATACCAAAAAGAACCGAGATGAACAGAACCTGGAGGACGTGTCCCTGCGTAAAGGCACTGACGAAGCTATCGGGAATGATGCCCATGAAATATGCCGTCATCGACTGGTCGTGAGCCGTCGCTACGTAGGATTTGATCGACGAGGCATCCAGTGTCGCCGGATCGATGTTCATGCCCGCTCCGGGCTTCCAGAGATTGACAGCGACAAGTCCGAAAACCAACGCGATCGTCGTGACGACCTCGAAATAGATAATCGACTTCAGCGCAACGCGCCCCACACTTTTCATGTCGTTCATGCCGGCGATGCCATGGACAACTGTAACGAAGATGATGGGTCCGATCATCATGCGGATCATCTTGATGAAGGCATCGCCAAACGGCTTCATTGCAACGGCGATGTCCGGTGCGAAATGTCCGAGAAGAATGCCGAATATGGTTCCTGCGAGCACTTGGAACCAGAGCTGCCCGAAAATCCCAAATCTGCTGCGGTCACTCGCCTTGGTTGGCGAGGGATTGGTTGCACTTGAATAAGCCACGTGTTGGTCTCCTCCCTGAATCACGTATGCGGACGGTGCTGTCGTTCGGAAGCCAGACTGTGAAATCCCACCCCTGTCCGAACAGCAGCACGTGAAGAGGAATCGATTTGATCCACACGATCCGAAACCGCGGACATGCCACGACGAAGGCGCAGTCGGTCAGATTTTCGGAACACTTCCTCCTCGTCCTCCTTGTGAAATTAAGCGACGAGCCGCCGGAAAAAGCAAAATGGAATTGCGCACCTGCCATAAGTTCTGGTTAAGTATGGCAATGTACACGCATCGTGAAATCAATCTCCGCCACTTCGAGGCGGTCGCCATTGCCGGTCGGACCGGAAGCATCAGTAATGCTGCCCTTGCGATGAACCTGTCGCAGCCGGCCGTCACGCAGGCTGTGGCAAAGGTCGAAGCGCAGGTTGGTTGCAATCTTCTCGAGCGTCAGCCCGGCGGAGTGGTCATGACCCCGGCGGGCGCGTTGATGACGGAACGGATCGAAAGAGCGCTTGCCTATATCGTCAAAGGTGGGCAGGGCGTTCGGCGTTCTGCCCGTTTGCCGGCGCTACCAAATATCGAGCGCCGCATCACGCTCAGCCAACTGAGAGCGCTGACGGCCGTCGATCAGGCCGGAAGTTTCGCACTGGCGTCGAAGGTAACGGGTTTATCAGAACCAGCCCTCCATCGCTCGGCCCGAGAGCTTGAGCAACTTTTGGGGATATTGCTTCTGACGCGCCATGGACGAACGGTTCAGCCGACCCCTGCTGCGGCACATCTTCTGCGTTTCGCGCAATTGGCCTTTGCTGAATTCGAGGCTGGCTTCGACGAACTGGCGGCATTGCGGCTGGAGGGTGCCGGGCGTATCACCATCGGAACGTTGCCCATGGCGCAGGCAATCCTTCTGCCACGGGCGCTTGCCAGGTTCTCTAGCGCCTATCCGGCCGCGAAAATTACCGTGCTTGAGGGACCCTACCCTGACCTGCTGACAAATCTGCGCACTGGTCAGATGGATGTCCTGATTGGTGCGATCCGCGAGCCAGCGCCCTCCAAGGATGTCGTTCAGGAGGAATTGTTTGATGATGATCTCGTGATTGTCGCACGGGCTGACCACCCGCTGACCATGGAGCACGATTTCGACTATGGCCGCTTGAGGGATTTCCCATGGATCATCGCGGCGAGCAGGGCCCCCATGCGGGTGCGTTGGGATGAAATGTTTTCCGAGCGCGACATAGATCCACCGGCGATGCGCATCGAGAGCAATTCGGTCGCGATCAGCAGAGGTTTAATGCTCAGCGATGACTGGCTGACCCTGATGTCGCGCGATCAGTTCATCCTTGAGCGTCGAGCCGGACTGTTGGTCGAAGTGCCGAGTGCTTTTTCGTCGCAGCGAAAAATCGGGCTGACGGTACGTGACGATTGGCGGCCGACACGCCTCCAGGCCGCGTTCGTGGCAGAATTCCGACGGGCATGCAGCGACTGGACTTCAGAAAAACTAATGGCGCGAAACTCGTTCCGATATGCTTAGCGACGACCGAACGCGTATAAAGCTTTTACGACGAGGGAGGAGAACAGCTCGCCAAGCCTGACCGCGCCTGGCGCCCTCCGTTGATCATTGACGCTGCCGAAGCCGACGCTTGCGGCTGATTGGAAATGTTGGAGGACCACAACGCCATGATTATTGATTGCCACGGCCATTACACCACCGCGCCTGCCCCCCACACCACGTGGCGAGGCCAGCAGGAAGACGCCATCGCGAATGGCGGCGATATCGATCCCGCTTATCCCGAGATCTCGGATGACGAGATCCGCGAAACGATCGAAGCCAACCAGTTGCGGCTGTTGCGCGAACGCGGTGCGGACATGACAATCTTTTCACCCCGGGCTTCAGCCATGGCACCGCATGTCGGAGATCAATCGGCGGCCAAGGTTTGGGCGCGACGCTCCAACGACCTCATCAAACGGGTGGTGGATCTCTATCCTGAGACATTCGTGGGCGTTTGCCAGTTACCTCAAACACCGGGGATTTCGATATCCACGTCAATCGACGAGCTTGAGCGGTGCGTTTCCGAACTCGGCTTTATTGGCTGCAACCTGAACCCTGACCCGTCCGGCGGTCGTTTCGACTCGCCGCCTTTGACGGATAAAGCCTGGTATCCCTTCTTCGAGAAGATGGTCGAACTCGACGTGCCAGCCATGATCCATGTGTCGGGAAGCTGCAACTGCGCCATGCATGCCACGGGGGCCTATTATCTCGCCGCCGACACGATCGCTTTCATGCAGTTCCTCGAAGGCGATCTTTTCAAGGATTTTCCCGACCTGCGTTTCATCATCCCGCATGGAGGCGGCGCGGTTCCCTATCACTGGGGCCGGTTTCGCGGACTTGCAGATATGCTGAAGCGACCGCCGCTGGATCAACATGTCATGAAGAACGTGTTCTTTGACACCTGCGTTTATCACCAGCCCGGAATTGATCTGCTGTTCGAGGTCATCGACATCGACAATATCCTGTTCGGCTCCGAGATGGTCGGAGCTGTGCGTGGTATCGATCCGCAGACCGGGCATTATTTCGATGATACCAAGCGTTATGTCGATGCTCTCGATATTCCGGACGTGGACAAGCGAAAAGTATTCGAACTGAACGCCCGCCGCGTCTATCCGCGCCTCGACGCCCAACTCAAAACAAGGGGGTTGTAATGGCCGCGTTTACAATGGATCCAAACTGGTTGAGCTTCGACCCCAGCCCCAGCAAGCCGGCCTATCGCCCACCAGCCGGTGCAGTCGATGCACATTGCCATGTGTTCGGACCCGGCGACGAATTTCCTTACGCGCCCGAGCGGAAATACACCCCTTGCGATGCTGGTAAGGACAAGTTGTTCGCCCTGCGGGATTATCTTGGTTTCGAACGCAACGTTATCGTTCAGGCAACGTGTCACGGTGCCGATAACCGTGCTTTGGTCGATGCACTGCGGTCTTCCAACAGCAAAGCGCGCGGTGTGGCGACCGTTCGCGACACGGTGTCCAACGACGAGCTAAACGAGTTGGACGAGGCTGGCGTGCGCGGTGTCCGCTTCAATTTCGTCCGTCGTCTCGTTGATCCGAAACCTGACACCTACTACCACGCGATCATTGACAAGATCGCGCCGCTTGGATGGCACATTGTCATCTATTTCGAAGCAGCGGATCTGGAGGAGCGGTGGAACTTTTTCACATCGCTGCCAACGACTGTTGTGGTGGATCACATGGGCCGGCCGGACGTTTCCAAGGCTGTTGACGGCCCGGAATTCGGACGTTTCATCAAGTTGATGGCCGAACATGATAATGTTGTAAGCAAAGTCAGTTGCCCGGAGCGTCTGTCAAAAGTCGGAGCGCCGCATTACGACGATGTCGTACCGTTTGCTCGCAGTTTGGTGGAACGCTTTCCAGATCGCGTTCTCTGGGGCACGGACTGGCCGCACCCCAACATGACGAACCATATGCCCGACGACGGCCATCTGGTCGACATCATCCCGCGTATCGCGCCGACGGACTTGCTGCAGCAGAAACTCCTCGTCGAAAATCCGATGCGGATCTACTGGAGCTGAATGCTCTGGGCCTATCGAAAGGAAGCTGACGATGAAAATCTCTACTCTTGGCTTTGGTGAAGCGGCGTATGCTTTCGTGTCAGGATGGCGGGAGACGCCTCCGTTCGAGGACGTTGAAAGGATCTCGACATTCGACATCAAAATCGAAGACCCCGCTTCAAAAACAGTCCTGATGGAGGCGTGTGATAAGCTTCGTGTTGAATGTGCAACTGACCGAAACCATGCCTTCGCCAATAGCGACGTGATCTTCAGTGTCGTGACGGCGGATCAGGCGCAGGAAGCTGCGATCTCAGTCGCTGACGATCTGGAGGAGAATGCACTATTTTTTGATTGTAATTCATGTTCGCCCGCGACCAAGGTCGCCGTCTCTAAAGTTTTGGGAAAACGCGGAGTTCGCTACGTTGACGTGGCCGTTATGGCTCCCGTCTATCCTGCAAAGCATATGACACCGTTGCTCATTTCCGGGTGCCACGCCCAAGCGGCGATCCCGATTCTAGAACACTTAGGCATGCAAGCAAATATTGCCGGTGAGGAGGTTGGGCAAGCGTCGACCATCAAGATGCTGCGCTCGGTCATGGTGAAAGGTCTGGAGGCGCTAACCGCCGAATGCCTACTTGCGGCAAGAAAAGCTGGTGTTGAAGAACGGGTTCTCGCCTCGTTGCAACAATCTCAGCCAGGGATCGAGTGGCAAACCCGCTCATCCTACAATCTAGAACGGATGATGGTTCACGGTAAGCGTAGAGCAGCAGAAATGCGTGAGGTTGCCGCCACTCTGAGTGAGCTTGGGTTACCGAATAGAATGGCTTTGTCTGCCATGGAATGGCACGATGAGATTGGCGCTTTACTGGAGAATCCCGGTCCAGATGATCTAGGCCAACGCGCTGATATTTTATTGCGAAATCTGTACAGATGAAGTTTCGAAAAGGTGTATTTCTTCAGAAATTTATTGCCCTTGAGGACGGCCATCTTATTCGCCTTGAGCCGCCACGAACCGTCGACACATCGATAGTGAACACTAATTTTTGATTTAACTGATTAAAAAGTTCGGGCTCATTGCCGAGCACCATAAAATAAGGGAAAAACACGAACCGCAGAGTCCGTTATTATTTAAGGGCAGCGGATCTCTTTTTCACAGCCTGGCTTGCATCGATTATTGGGGGACGACATTGGCCACACTGGTGAAGGATGCTGCGCGACTCGCCTTCTGAGGGGAACCGGATTAACATGGCAACGGCGCGGCACATACATCCCAAACAAGCAGGTTCGTACGAACAGGCCGATAACTTATCAAGTGATCATGAAAATATCTACCAAATCAGGCGGACGACCCAGGCAAGAGGAAGCGGCACAACTCTCCGGCAAGATTCTCGACGTTGCCCAATCCCTGTTTCTCGCGCAAGGGTTCGAGCGTACCTCGATTGATCGGATAGCAAACACTGCCCACGTGGCGAAGCGCACACTATATGCTCGTTTCGCGGATAAGGAGGCGATCTTCGACGCGGTCATCAAACGGCGGATCGACCAGAATCTCTTGGAGATAGATAGCCTTGAGCTGCAGGGGTTTACGCTTGAGGATAAGCTGATGAAGCTTGCCCATCTTTTGCTCGAGCACGTCCTCCAGCCAGAGGCGCTCGAGCTGGACCGGGCGATCACGGCGGAGGCCGTTCGGTTCCCCAATCTAGCACGCCTCTATAGAGAGCATGCCGCACCTCGCTATATGGAATATGTCGCGCGAATGCTGATCTCTTCGCCGGGCTATTATTCGGGCGAACGCCAGCAAGCTGATCGAGATGCGAACAACTTCCTCGTTCTAATGGTCCTGCCACTTCTACGAACGGCGCTGTTTTCGACGCCCGACCAAGTCAGGCGAGAGTTAGAGGGTGGTATCATCGAAGACCGAATCCGCTTTTTCATGAACGGCATCCGGCCATAAGCCGGCAATGCCCTTCATCGTGTCCTTTGATCACTTGGCCGGCGCGGTTCGCTTTTCAGGATCCGGTCTTTGCTCGGCCGGATTCTTACTGAACTTCATCACGAAGGCAAAGAACACGGGCACGAAGAAGATCGCCAGGATCGTTGCAGAAATCATACCTCCGAGGACACCTGTCCCGATCGCCGTCTGGCTGCCGGATCCTGCGCCCGTAGCGATCGCCAGAGGAACCACACCCAGAGCGAAGGCGAGTGACGTCATCAGGATTGGTCGGAAACGAAGGTGCGCAGCCTCCACAGCTGCGTCGAACGTAGACTTACCCTCAGCCCTGAGGTCCTTGGCAAATTCAATGATCAGAATGGCATTCTTCGCTGAGAGTCCCATGATGGTGATCAAGCCAACCTTGAAATACACATCGTTCGGCATGTCACGCAGCATTACTGCACCGACCGCACCAATCACGCCAAGTGGAATGACCAACAACACCGAAAGCGGTATCGCCCAGCTTTCATAGAGAGCTGCAAGGCAGAGAAACACCAGTATGACGGACAGGCCCAAAAGCATCGGCACCTGCGAGCCGGACTGGATTTCCTGTAGCGACTGCCCGCTCCATTCGTATCCAAAACCGGATGGCAGCGCGCCAGCAATCCGTTCGACCTCGGTGATGGCATCGCCAGAGGAGTAACCGGGGGCCGCCTGACCGCTGAAACGGACAGCCGGGAAGCCATTGTAACCGACGATCTGCGCCGAACCCTTGGTGAACTCATATCTGGCGAAGGCCGAGATCGGCACCATGCCGCCTTCGGAATTTCTCACCGTCAGTTTCATGACGTCGAAGATCGTACCGCGCTTGTCCGCATCGGCCTGCACCGTGACCCGCTGCATGCGCCCAGCATTGGGGAAGTCATTGACGTATGCAGAGCCGAGGCTGGTGCTGATGGTCTGGTTGATGTCGGCGAAGGTGACGCCATAGGTGTTGGCCTTCTCGCGATCGATGGTCAGCACGGTTTGCGGTGCATCGGCAAGACCCTCGACCATGACCCGCGCAAGAATTGGGCTCTTGCCGGCCTCTGCCATGAACTGATCACGCGCCGAATTTAAAGCGTCTGTACCTTGGTTGCCGCGATCCTGAAGCCGGAACGCAAATCCATTGGAGGTGCCGAGGCCAGAAATCGCGGGCGGCGACAGGGCGTAAGCCGTCGAGTCCTTGATGGCCTGGAAGCCGGCATTGAACTTGTTCGACAAAGCCTGTGCCGACTGCTCAGCGGTCCGTTCGCTCCAATCCTTTAGGGTGATGAACGAAAGTCCGGCGTTCTCGCCTGACCCGGAGAAGCTAAAGCCACTGATCGCCACAATGCGATCAACCGACGGTTCGGACGTGACGACCTTCTCCATTAGCTTGATAGAATCGAGCGTCCGTTCCGCCGTAGCATCGGCCGGACCCTGGACCTGGGCGAGCAACGTGCCCTGATCTTCATCAGGAAGGAAGGAAGATGGCAATTGCAGGAACATCCAGGCCGTCGCTGCTGCTACGACGAGGTAGATCAGCATGACGCGTCCTGAGCGCTTGATCAGGCGCCCTACCCAACCACTGTATGTATGGGAACCACGGTCAAAGCCACGGTTGAACCAACCGAAGAAACCCTTCTTAGTGTGAGTGTGCCCCTTTTCGACAGGTTTGAGAAACGTCGCACAGAGAGCAGGGGTTAGCGTCAAGGCGAGGAAAGCAGAAAACAGGATCGACGCCACCATTGTCAGTGAAAATTGCTTGTAGATAACGCCGACTGCACCCGGGAAGAATGCCATCGGAACGAAAACCGCAGTCAGCACCAAAGTAATGCCGACCACCGCGCCGGTTATCTGCGTCATTGCCTTCTTGGTCGCCTCTTTCGGCGAAAGCCCCTCCTCCGTCATAATGCGCTCGACATTCTCAACCACGACGATCGCATCATCCACCAGAATACCGATTGCCAGAACCATGCCGAACATCGTCAGCACGTTGATCGAGAAACCGAGCACGAACATCACACCGCAAGCGCCTAGCAACGCGATCGGCACGACGATTGTCGGAATGATGGTGTAGCGGATATTCTGCAGGAAGAGGAACATGACGAGAAAGACGAGGACCATCGCCTCGGCCAGCGTCATCAAAACCTGTTCGATGGAGATATAGACGAATGGCGTGGTGTCGTAGGGGACCGAATATTCGATGTCTTCGGGAAACGACGGTGCCAGCTCTGCCAGCCGCGCCTTAATTGCCGAAGCAGTGATCAGCGCATTCCCGCCCGGTGCAAGCTCGATCGACGCACCGGCAGCAGGTTTGCCATTTATCCTGACCGAGGTGGCATAGCTGTCGGCACCGACTTCGATCCGGGCTACGTCTCGCAGTCTAACTGTCGAACCGTCTGTTTCGGCACGGAGTACGATCTGGCCGAATTCGTCCGGCGAGGTTAGCTGCCCCTTGATCAACAGCGATCCCGTGGTGCGCCTGTCTGGCACCGATGGTGCCGTTCCGAGACGGCCGGCAGCAACCTGAGCATTCTGTGCCTGGATAGCACTTGTAACGTCAGCTGGCGTCAGATTGAGACCAAGCAGTTTATCGGGATCAATCCAGACGCGCATGGCACGCTCGCTGCCGAACAGCTGGGCATTACCGACACCCGGAACGCGCCGCAACTCGTTGGCAACATTACGGCTCATGTAGTCGCCCAGCGCGATACCGTCCATCGAGCCGCTCTTTGATGTCAGAGCCACCAGCAGCAACGTGCCACCGCCTGCAGTATCGACACTGATACCCTGCTGGACGATGGAGGATGGCAGTCTGGCCTCAACGCGGCGAACACGGTTCTGAACTTCGACAGCCGCCGTTTCGGGAGCCGTACCTGGTTCGAACGTCACGGTAATGGTGATAGCACCTTGGGCATTCGAGGTTGATTCGTAGTAGAGCAGCCCCGGAATTCCGTTAAGCTCTTCCTCCATCAGACGCGTCACACCCTCATAGGTGTCTTCAGGCGATGCACCGGGGTAGGTAGCGGAGATGGTGATCTGCGGAGGTGCCACATCCGGATATTGGGAGATGGGCAACACGGTCAGCGAAATTGCGCCTGCCAGCATGATGGCAATGGAGAGCACCCAGGCAAAGACGGGACGATCGATAAAGAATGCAGGGATCAAGGATCAACCCTCCTTTTTCGGGGAGGCGTCAGCGGCGACTGGATTGATCCATGCCTCAGCCTTTACGGCTTGCCCGGGCCCTACCTTCTGAAAACCTTCGACGATTACCTTGTCGTTGGCATTAAGCCCTTTGATGACCACCCATCGGCCATCGAGTATCCATCCGAGCGTGACCTCCCTGACTTCGACCTTGCCCTCGGCATTGACGATATAGAGCTGCGGCTTTCCAGCGGTATCGCGCTGGACCGACTGTTCGGGCACAGCAAAGGTTCCTTCGAGCGCTCCCTGCTGGAGCTTCGAGCGAACATACATGCCCGGTAAAAGATTGCGCTCCGGATTGGGGAATTCGCCACGTAAGATGAGTTGGCCTGTCTGGGCATTGACGCTTGCCTCAGAAAACAAAAGCTTGCCGTCATGAGGATAGGGACGACCCTGCTCCGTCACCAGCTTCATGCCGACGCCACCTGCAGCATCTTCCTTGAGATCGCCATTCTTGATGGCGTTGCGCAACAGGATCAACGTGTCGGCCGGCTGGGTGAAATCCGCGTAAATCGGATCGATCTGTTGGATAGTTGCCATCACGTCGGATGTCGGGCTAACCAGCGTGCCTTCTGTGATCAGTGCACGGCCGATATTGCCGCTGATTGGCGCCTTGATTTGAGTGTACTGTAGCTCGAGTTGGGCAGATCGGAGGTCTGCCTGAGCGCGTGCGACATCTGCATTGCTCTGCGCAAGCTCGCCGATTGCTGTCTCGCTGGCGTCGGCACTCGCGACACCGCTCTGACGTAGCTGGGTCTGCCTGTCTGCCTTCTGCCCTGCAAGCCTCTGTGCTGCGAGCGCGGCGTCGAGAGTGGCCTGGGCGGAGTCGACCTTTGCCTGAAATGGTGCCGCGTCAATGACGTAGAGAAGATCACCCTCTCTGACGGCTGCTCCTTGCTGGAACACCCGCTTTTGCACGAGACCGGTTATCCGGGGACGGATATCCGCGGTAATCATCGGCGAAACGCGGCCCGGTAATTCGCTGACAACCGGGATGGTCTCGGGTTTGACTTCAACGATAGAAACTTGTGTTGGCGGTCGTTCAGCCCCTTGTTTCTGTTCCCCCTCCCCTTTTCCACAAGCCGCGAGCGAAACGGCAGCACAGGCCAAAATGGCCAAGCGGATGGAGTTCGTCATAAGGTGCATGTTTATCCTGAAATTAATTGGCGCGGCTCGCAACGCTGCGCTTCCGATAGGAGTCAAACGCAACAGAAACGAAACGGTTCCGTTGCGTTTCTGTTGCGCAGCATTGTTGATGTCCATTGCGGCTCGGTCTCACAATTCTGCGATGCGCACGAAGAGGCATTTGGAGTGAGCGTCCCCTTGGTTCATGATCAGTATGCGGCATACGTGCCGTACGATCATGCCAGATCCAATTGTGTCTTAGGATGCTATTATGTTCAGAAATGTTGCAGGGATATGCGCCTTGCCGCGCCGCGCGGCAGCTGTCAGCAAAGTGCGATGGCCAGATAATGCGGATCGGACCTTCGTTTAACGCTCGGTTCGTTTGTCGTAGTCCTCGCTGGACAGGATATTACCCATAGCCGCACCACACTCACTCAAGCTGCCACCTATCCCTTGGCGGAAGTTGGTCGGCACCCCGCAGAGGCGTACGGTGAAGTCAAAGCAAGGCTCGCCGCACATTATTTGGATCTATCACGTCGTGTTCCGCGATGGATAGAAGATTGGCAGGGTCGGGTACCGAGCAAGACGCTTCAGGTCGACGAAAATGATCTTTGGATCGTCGCGCAAGCGGTCGAGCGTGACTACCTTCTAGTTACGAGCGATCTCAGACTGGCCGACCGTTTCGGTAAAGCGATTCCAGAATTGCGGCTTTCGGTCGTGTGACCATCCACCTATGCGCCCAAAAATCCGAACTTTCGTACATTGCAGCGTTTCCCATTCAAAGTAACTCATATCCGCACGTTTTGAAGTAGTTTTGAGCCTCCTTTGGATCGACCAGATCAATCAGTTTCCCGATGCGGTTCCAAGCCCGGTGACGTTTCTATCGGCCGCGTTTCGCAAGAGTGTCTATGCGTTTCGGATGATTATGTTTTGTTGCAACCACGCTTTGCGCACATAAAAATACACAAAACCGAATACAGTGCTGCAATGGCCCGGGCTAATCTTCGTCATCACCGATGAGGAAAGCGCCACATGCTCCACCCCCCGAAAGTTTCGAAAATACTGGTCTTTCTGCCTGAGGCAGCCGGCGCGACCATCGTTGCCAGGCTGGCAGACCATGGATTTCAGTCTGTCTGCCTGTCCACGGTGCCCGAGGCTTTTGATGCCTTACGATCGGACGAGTTTGTTTTTGCCATAACGAGTCGGCCGGACATTGACTTGCTGCGTAATATTCGCGTCTTACCCGTCATCAACCTCGAAGTCTTTTTCCATGCCGACATCTCAAGCGATGGTAGGCGAGTGAATGCAAAGCGGTTTGACAACAAAGCCTTTCTTGAAAGGGTACAGTTTCTTGCCATGCCAGTGCCGGCTACAAGGTCGGTCATGGCGACAGGTCACGTGACACCGTTGACGACAGGGGCGAAGCGCACTTTCCGATGGTGGACCATCGCCGCAAATGCGCTACGCTCTCACAGTCGCAAGGATACGATGGATGTTCCCTTCTGATCTACCCAGGCATTCCACAGGCCGTCCGTCAAATGTATCGCAGGTCTCAGCGCTCTTGTCAGAACCGCCTGCCGGGCGGGTGAAGAACTGGGTCGCGAGACGACAGCGATCAAGCCGGTTTTTGCGCGTCAGTGAGATTTGGCAAACGGCCGCACCAATAAAGGAACAATGGTTTTTGGGAGTATGCCTTGTAATGTCTTGGCTGATTAGTGCTGCATCCTTGACAGGTTACGTCATCCTGGCAATGTTTGTGCTCGTGGCGCTTGGGCGGGTTGCCAAACATAGCTGCCTTGTATTGGCAGGCAGATTGCCTCGCCGGTCACGATCGAGGCATCACGTGGTAACCTGGGTATCCGCCGCATTTTTTTCGCTCCTGACGGTCAGAGCCTGCTACATCGCAGCAGCCATTGTTGACGCCGAGTTTCGGTCAAACCCAATCGAATACAGCAAAGGAGAGTAAGTACGTCGTTGGATTGTCTGTATTTTTAACGATTCCGATGAGCAGGAAGTTCAACGCACCCGTTCGGACCGCACGCGTATTTTGTTATAAATTTCTGCGGTCTGCAGAATATTTCGGAGCCGCAACATCTTGCAACATTTCCTAATAGAGTTTTGCATGAGATCGGATAAAGGTTGGATTGCAGGCGGGCGGTCCCGCTAAATTCGCCAAACAGATTTCCGATATCACCGGACAAAAGGTTGCATATGGCAATATCCCCGCAACAGCCAGGAAATTTGACGCCGATTAGAGCGGGCGCACTGTCGCATAAAATCCTGATAGTCGAAGACGACAGAGATATCGCGGATATGCTCGTCGATCTGATCAAAGGCCACGGCTACGACGCTGCCTCGGTCGGAAACGGAATCGAGATGGACAGAATCCTTGGCCGTCATAGTTTTGATCTGATCCTCTTGGATGGAATGCTACCCGGGGAGGATGGCTTCAGCATCTGCAGGCGATTGCGGTCTTCAGGAAAGACTCCGATCCTGATGTTGACAGCCCTTCGCGAGGATATAGACCGCATACTCGGGTTGGAACTGGGCGCGGACGACTATGTTACCAAGCCGTTCAATTCTCGAGAGCTACTGGCGCGCATTAGAAACATCCTGCGCAGGGCATCTGATCATGATGAGCCTGAAGCTGAGCTTGAACCAATGACGTTTTCGGGATGGCGAATAGATCCACGGAGTCGTCAGCTCTTCGATGCGGATGGCGCGCAGGTTTCCATGACAACAGCAGAGTTCGACCTTCTTTGGGCCTTTTGCTGCCACCCCAACAAAGTTCTCACACGTGAACAACTTCTTGCGATGACGCACGCGGGCTCGGCAGGCCCGATCGAACGAAGCATTGATGCCCATATCAGCCGTGTTCGGCAAAAGATTGAGCCTAATCTCAAGGACCCGACATTCATCAAGACCGTGCGGCTGGGTGGATACCTGTTCGCCTCGCAGGTTGAGCGTCTTCCATGAAGGGGCTTCGAAGCGCCTCTATCCGCAAACAACTCTTGTTTCTTGCGATCCTGCTTGTCGTTCTCGTATCAAGTGTTGCAGCGACAACGGAGCCCTTTATATATGGGAGGCACGATAAGGGCATAGAGATTGGGTTGTTTGCCGGTCGTATCGAAACAGTGCTCGAACAATTTTCCCGTGGCCGAACCGAGCTGGAGGAAGAGGCCGCACTGCGCTTTGCCGATCGGCTCGGCATTTGGACGAAGCGCGCGTCTGTTTCCCGAGCTTCCATGTTGTACGAGGTTGGCACGCCGAACACTGAGATCCTGCAGCGTGTTAAAGAGCTCATAAATGATGGGATCGTGACAGCGATACAAAATGCGGTCTCCGGTGATCATGGTGCACCCGTGCTCATCATCAAAGTCGATGATACGAGAGCTCTTTCTTTTACAATGCCGCAGTTTCCCACCAGCGTCTGGCTGGTACCAGCCATGGCAAGCGGCATTTTGAAGATTGTCATCCCGCTGATCCTGTTGGCGTACCTCGGCAGTTGGTTGATCACAGAGCCCGTGATCCGGTTTGCGGCAGCTGCGCAACGCGTCAGCATGGACGATCATTCTGAGGAGCCGTTCAAAGCCGAGGGTGCGTTAGAAATCAGGAGCCTGGCGGCATCGCTTAATGTCATGCAGGGCCGAATACAGACAATGCTACGTGAGAGGACGAGGGTACTTCGAGCGATCAGTCACGACCTCAGGACACCACTCACAAGGTTGCGAATGCGTATCGAAAGATCGAATGAACCCGGTCTGAAAGAGATGATGCTGGCTGATGTGACAATGCTGTCCTCGCTGATCGACACCAGTCTCAGCTTTCTCGACAATAAGTTCGAGCCGGCCCGCAAGGTGGACCTGTCGAGCTTGCTGCAAACGATTTCTGACGACTTTGCAGATACTGGTGTCAGCACTCGCTTTATCGGGCCCAGGCGCCTCAAATATATATGCATGCAGCAAGGTCTGACACGCGCCATTTCAAATCTTGTCGATAATGCCTCCCGGTACGCCGACCATATCGAGATCGCGCTTGAAGACCGGCATAACACAGTCACCATCAAGGTTTCAGACGATGGGCCGGGTCTACCAGATGATTTGAAGGAGAAGGTTATAGAGCCGTTTTTCAAGGCAGATGCATCCCGTCAATCCGGAGCAAAAACCGGTGGTTTCGGACTTGGTCTATCAATCGCGCAGGGGATCGTGGTGATAGGCCACAAGGGCGTGTTCACATTGCGGGACCGACAGCCAAACGGCCTCATCGTTGAGATCAACCTGCCGAAAGGAGAGATTCTCCAGTCTCGGAACTCGCCCTCCGATACTCTCATAATTTAATGTCTCCGACCCGCGCGAACATTTCCTAACATTTTTGAAAACGCAATACCGTTGCGGTCAGCTATCGGTCATCCAACCACACTTGCCACACGGCGCCAACCGGCTGGAGTCAGACCATTGAAGATTACCTACAAAGCAAGCATTTGCCTTGTCATCGCCAGTGGCCTGCTTGTCAGCTGCACCACTGCAGATCCGACTGCCTACAGCGGTCTGGCGTCGGCGCAGCACCTCAAAGCCGACACCAGTGATCGCAATGGCCGTGTTCCATACAGTTACAATAGCGGGGCAAACTGGAGCCACTACGACAAGGTCATCGTTGATCCTGTCACGGTTTACCGTGGACAGGACAGCCAGTTCGTCAAAGTCAGCGAGCAGGACAAGGGCGCTCTTGCCAGCTACATGCAATCTCGGTTCACGCAGAAACTACGGACGCGTTTTTCTGTTGTTTCCGCACCCGCGCCCGGAACGCTGCGCGTTCATCTGACACTCACCGGCGCAAAGACGACGACGCCCGTTCTAGGTCCTTTCTCGCATCTTGATGTCGGGGGAGGTATGTATAACGCGGTGCAGGCCTTTCGTGATAAGGAAGGCACAATGACCGGCTCGGTGTCCTACGCTGTTGAGATATTCGACACGACGACGAGCACGCTCTTGTCGGCCTACGTTACCAAACAGTATCCCAACGCGATGAATGTTGGTGCCAGCTTCGGCTCGCTAAAGGCGTCGGAAGTGGCGATCGACAAGGGTGCCGAGGCGCTGCTGTCCCGGTTGCGTCCCTGAGGCCAGCCGCAACATCTCAGAACAACAAACGACACACAGCAACAGTAGCCACGTGCATGATGCCGCCATGCTTCCTTTTGAGATGCCAATATCCGTCCCTCGGGGCACTGGAGCATGCTGTTCAATGCACACTAAAGGAGAAGATCATGAGACGCCACGTTATACTAATCAGCGCGACCGCTGTCTTCAGCGCGATCGCTGCGCTACCTGCCATATCGCAGGTCGTGATTTATGATGGTCAATCATCGGAGCCCTATTCTGTGGATGACAACACAGAATCGAACTTCCTTCATGCCTGGAACCGCAACCATGACGATCAGAACAGATGGTCCCAGCGAGGCAGGCGTTTTGGACCGGACGACGTCATCACCTTGCTTGAGGACAGGGGTTACCGAGTAAGAAACGTTCAGGATGTTGGTGAACGATTGCTCGTCAAGGCGACCCGCGGAGGCGACAACCTGCTCGTCAGTGTATCGCGTTCTGGCGATATCATGGGGGTTGTTCACGACCAGTACTGAGGCATAGGCGCATCATTCCAACACCGTCAACCGAAAGGCAACCCATGGCCATTTATCTCAACGGCGATATCATTCCGCCATCCCCAGTACACACGGATAGTGCAATACATCTCGAGCGCGTATGGCGGCATCGCCATGATCTCGAGCTCGGAGCGGGAAAGCCGCGGCGCGTTCGTTTAGCAATGCTCGCACTTGGGGTTGGCGGTCTTCTTCTCGGCTCAATCGGTATGTTATGGTTTGGCAATCTCGGACCTGCCCATACCACCGTTTTTGAGGAAGCTATGGCTTCCAGACCTGTTCGGCAGGTTAGTAAAGTCGTTTCGACAAACCTGAGAGAAGTTCGCGATGTAGCGTCGGTGCCCGTCTCGGCAAGCAAGGCCGAACCTCAGATTGACACTCTTCCCTATAGTGTCATTCCAACCAAGCGCCCGACCTCTGCAACGATCAAGTCCGGTGGGTCCCAGGCGACTGGTAAATTTTCTACAGCTAACTCGGCGAAGGTCGTTCGCTATGACCGCTGCCAACCCAAGTGCGAAACTCAAGACCCGCTCATTGTCGGCACAATACGGCCTGTAGCTTACGTGCCAACGTCCACGGGCGACGCCGAAACCATCGTAAGTGAGCGTACGGACAAAACTCGCGATATCGGTGCAGCCGCAATGAATAGCGCGGGAATGGTACTTTTTCAGACCGCAACCTTGCCTTTTACGGCGGTGAAATTCGGTCGGGATGCCCTGATCAAAACGGCAGACTTGGATTGACTAGCTCTGAGCCCGTTAATGGGGCCTACTGAGACGAGAAACAATCGCGTTTGACCACAACTGCCGCACGGGAGTGCCTAAACCTAGCCCCTCGATCGGTCATAATCCTGTCCGCAAAGCTGGTCGCAGCCGTGTCACCAAAAGTGCCCACCCTTGCGACCATATAGATAGATCTGAATGCAGTCGTTACTAGACGTTGTTGTTAACTCCAGTGAATAATATGCACATACGCAAAATCGACGATGCAACCGCCCTCATCGTGATCGATCGCCAGGAAGGCACCAGATGCTTTGTCGGCCAAGCTGGGCCACAAGTTTATGCTGTGGCAGCCTTGCTGGCGCGCACGTGACCTGCAAGTCTTGCTGATCATTTCCGAAGGAGGCAAGATGAGTAGAACAGACACGTCCCCTGATGGCGGCGGTTTCATGTTTTTTCCACTGAGGCCCAACAGCCCGTTGGAGCAGGCGGAGTCCGACATTGTCGTCCGGCGCGGACCTTGGGGGCGTTGAGCGGGTCGGACCTACAAACTTTGTTGCTCTCTCGCGGCGTCACCCAGTGCGGCACGGCAGCGAGCGTAGGCGTCGAGTCGACGGCCCGTCAGGCCTATGATCTGGCTCTAAATGTGACTATCGTGCTTGATGCGATCTCGTATTTCAATCCGGCTGCCAAAGCAGCTTGTGAGACCAACATCTACCCCATGCTGGCTGAGACCGGGTCTCTACTTGAGATCATCGAGGTCCTTAATCGAATTTCCCGGGCGTAAATGTCCGCCGTGTTGCTTGGATCGGTTACTGCCAGTGCAGAAATCAAGGTTTTTGCAAATCGGTCTGCATGCGTTTTCTCGCACGCCTAAAGCCGATTTCCAAAAGGCTGATTGGATAATCCCACATCGCGCGACACTAGTCGTCAGCGGCAAATGTTTCAGGCTTTATACTTAGTGCGGACAGGACGCGCTGAGCGGCTCCAATGTCCTCCGCAGGCAAACCCTCCGCCAGAGCCTCTAAAAGCTGAAAATAAAGGCTGATTGCGGCCTCATAGGTTCGCTTCCCGTGGAGGTTAGCCGCGAACGTGTCCTGGCCGCCAGCATCATCCGAAAATACGGTGAATTTTAAACGGTATTCCATGTCGTATTCACCCAGTCGATTACCAGGCTGTTGAAGCCTCAACATTTCGCAACAAATTGAAACACACAGCAACGCGCGCCCAAAGTAGGTTTCATCACAAGCTAAAAACCTAAGCCAAGGGTGGTTTTGATGAAAGATGTTTGAACTTTGGGTCGAACTAGTGCCTCCGCCTCCCACGTCAGCGTCGCGTCCCGAGGGCGGTTGCGGGGAAATTTCAATGACAGACGTCATTCCCAAAAAAGAGACTGAGGACGATACGGAGCCAAGGCAATAACGCCGAGTGCGTGGAGACTGCCGACAAGGCCGCGTGAATTCGCAAACCGGGACAAGATATCGCTGGGAAGGCTTGGGGATAGTGTGTCGCGCTGAATGCACCCTGGGACAAGCCAACGTTTAAAACCGTTTTCATAAGCTCGTTGACTAAAGCCTCTGCTCAGTAAGTCGGTGAAACGCGCTGAACTTCTAATACGCTTGTTGCAATCAAACACGCAGGAGGATTGTCCGTTGCTTCTCGATGTCATGAACAATCGTTCTCGGATTGTACCAGTTTTACAGTCGGAAGCCGCGGAATGCGGGCTTGCATGCCTAGCTATGGTGGCTTCGCATCACGGCCATCTCGTGACAATGTCCGAACTGAGAAGACGCCATGCGGTATCGGCCAAAGGAACCACCCTCAAGAGTCTGATTTCCATTGCTGACGACCTTGCCTTTACCGGTCGGGCATTGAAGGTAGAAATGGACGGCTTGGGCCAGTTGAAGACCCCTTGCATCCTTCACTGGGATATGTCGCACTACGTCGTTCTCAGTCGTGCCAACAGGAAATGGATCAAAATACACGATCCAGCGAGTGGATACAGACATCTTACCCTAACTGAAGCGTCTGCACATTTCACTGGAGTTGCGCTGGAACTCACACCGGCAGCTTCATTTCAAAAACGCCAAAAAGTCGAACGGGTGCACCTGACGGATTTGTGGTCAAGGAGCGCTGGGTTTATTCCAAGCCTTGTTCAAATCCTCCTTCTTACTGCTTCGCTTCAGTTTTTTGCTCTTGTGTCACCTCTGATCAATCAATTGATCGTCGATGAAGCGATCGCGAAAGGCGATTTCAGCCTCCTGAACATTATCGTCATAGGTGCCGGCCTCTTATTGTTGATCCAAGGCGCAACCACATTGCTGCGTGGTTATGTTCAGATGCACTTCAGCACCCTTTTGACGTTCCAGATGCGTGGTAATTTGCTTCGTCACGCTTTGCGTTTGCCAGTGCCTTGGTTCGAGAAGCGTCGCCTCGGCGACATTTTATCTCGATTTAATTCCCTCCAACCTGTTGAGGATCTTTTAACGGGTGGCTTGGTTTCAGGTATTCTGGACGGGCTGATGGCAATCCTCACCCTCGCGGTCATGCTCGTCTATGCGCCCTATCTTGCACTTGTGGTGTTGGCCTCACTAGCAGTCGTCATTTGCACAAGGTTGATCACATTTCCTTGGTTGCGCAATCTCACCAACGAAGGGATTCAATATCAAGCGAGAGTGGACAGTGTTTTCCTGGAAACCATCCGCGGCGCACGGGCTTTCAAGCTCTTTGGCCGAGAACTGGAACGACACGGGGCATGGCAGAATGCCTATGTTGCCAGTCTCAACAATAATGTGCGCCTTCAAAAAATCGGCCTAAAAGGCACGGCCGGGCTGTCGATTGTCACAGGCGGAGAACTGCTTTTGGTGTTCTATCTCGGTGCGAGCGCGATCATCCGAGGTGAGATGACGCTCGGCATGTTGCTGGCCTTCCTGTCCTATCGTGGCCAATTCAGCAGCGCTGCGCTGTCATTCGTAGAACAGTGCTTCCAGTTTCGCATGACGGGACTGCATCTCGAGCGATTGTCTGACGCGGTGCACCAAGATGCGGAGCCTGGTATCGAGGCCGGTTCGCACGCACTTCGCCCTGTAGTGGGCGGGCTTAGCATAAGGAATCTCTCATTCCGATACGCCGAGCGCGAAGCCTGGGTGCTGAAGAATGTTTCGCTGGACATCACGGCGGGTCAATCAGTGGTGTTTGTCGGACCTTCCGGTGGTGGAAAATCGACACTACTGAAGGTGTTGATGGGGCTTTATCCGCCGTGTGAAGGCGAGATATTGGTTGATAGTCTGACCTTCAATGCTGTGGGTATGAGAACTTATCGGGCGCAAATTGGCGTCGTGATGCAAGATGACCAGCTTTTTGCGGGCACGATTGCGGATAATATCGCCTTCTTCGATCCAGAGATGGATATGGCGCAGGTCGAATATGTAGCGCGCAAGGTCGATCTCCACCAAGAAATCGAACGTATGCCGATGGGCTATATGACACTGGTTGGAGACCTGGGCACAACATTGTCGGGCGGGCAGCAGCAGCGCGCGCTTCTGGCGAGAGCTCTCTACAAAAGACCCAAAATCCTGTTCCTTGACGAAGGAACAGCCAATCTCGATCTTTTGTCCGAACGTCGCGTTATGCAGTCTCTTAAGGGCCTCGGTATAACCCAGATTATGGTCGCCCATCGTCCTGGTGCTATTGAAGGGGCGTCACGTATCTTCGCCATCGAGGCAGGCGAGGTTCGCGAATTGCACCGCGAAATCCCGGCGCAGCCATTGCAGGTGGTGCCATGAGCGACACGCTGTTTAGACCCGAAGCAATTGAACATCGTCGCAGGTTGCGTGGTGAGGTGATGATTGCACAGCCCGTGAGTTACGGCGTGATGACGGTGTTGCTGGGTGTCGTGGTCGTCGTCGGGGCTTCGTATCTGATGACCGGTACCTACGCAAGAAAGGAAACGGTTCAGGGATATGTCGCGCCAACCGGTGGCCTGGCTCAATTATATGCCACAAAAGGAGGCGTCATTTCCAAGGTCCTGGTCCGTGAAGGCGACCTGGTCACGCAAGGCCAGCCGATGGTAGAGCTTTCGCTGGAGACAACCGGTTCTCAAGGGAAGGTTGGCGAGGAACTGCGCTTGCAGATTGTGTCCCGCATCCAGTCCCTTGATATACAAATTGAAGCGGCCGAAGCACGCTTTGATGAAGAGCGTCGTCGACTGGCTGCAAAACTTCACGGTCTTGCCGAAGAGCTTGCCTCGCAAACCCGCCGGCTCTTGTCGGAACGCGAACTCAAGGATCTTCAAACGCGAGATGTTGAACGCTACGCCGGCCTCCAAGTGGGGGGCAGCGGCACAAAGTTTGAATTGTCGCGCCTGCAGCAGCAGATTCTATCGCAGAAAAGTGTAATTTACGAACTGGAGCGCCAACATGCACAGCGCCAGGGCGATCTGGATGATGTGCAGTCGCAACTGACAAGTCTACCCGCTGAGCAGAACGATAAGCTCGCCCAGTTGCAGGGGCTTCGCAGCGAACTTCAGCAGTCGCTGGCTCAGCTTCAGATTGATCGAGCTTACGTCGTCGTTGCACCCGTTGGCGGTAGGGTTGCTGCTCTGCAGGCGCAGCCTGGTCAGACGGCTGTGGCTCAGTCCCCCTTGGCAGCACTTGTTCCGGCGGGAAGTTCTCTTGAGGCAAACCTGCTTTTGCCGTCACGAGCCGGCGGTTTGGTCCAGATCGGCCAGGACGTCAGGCTCAGGATTGACGCCTTTCCCTACCAACGCTTTGGAGTGATTGTCGGCCACGTCGCCCAAGTTTCGCGCTCGACCTATCGCGAAGGCGAATTATTGGCTCCAATCTCATTCAAAGATCCCGTCTACCGGGTCACCGTCAGCCTCGATCGTACCAGCGTTTCCGCCTACGGCGAGGAGCGCCAACTGACGCCCGGTATGACACTCATCGGCGATATCATTACAGATCGCCGACACCTCACCGACTGGATCACGGATCCGCTAAAAGCCATAGCCAGTCGGTGAATCCAGCAAAGGGAACGACCTTCCTGGTCTGACCTACGACTAACCAACCCAAAGGAGACTAACATGAGCAAGATGATTGAAATCAACAGCGATATGCTCGATCTCGTGAGCGGCGGTGCCACGACCGTCGCTTCCACGGTTACCATTGGTGCTGATGGCGCTGTCACCGGGAACTACTCGTTCGGTAGCCGCTCGGGAAGCTTCTCGGCAAAATTGCCGGCCGAAGTCGTACAGAAGGCCGGAACGTTTTCTTTTAGCAATAAGTCTGGTTCTTTCAGCTTTGAGAACTCGTTTGCTAGCTAGATTTAGCTGACCAAACTGAGCCTGGCGGATAAGATCTAGCCGCCAGGCTCCCCTTCCGGGACCTTCGCAACTTACCCGTCGTGAACTCAGAGTCTTTTCCCGCCGACATTTCTCGCGATGGAAGGTTTGGCAATGCTAAGCGTGGGACAGCGAGGCCTTCCTTAAAAGGAATGAGTTTCTCGCTATGCCGGTGCCTGATACAAGGTTCGGTAATGCCGACAGTTCACGTGGCACCGTTGTC
Organism: Agrobacterium burrii; assembly: GCF_017313405.1. Taxonomy (NCBI): domain Bacteria; kingdom Pseudomonadati; phylum Pseudomonadota; class Alphaproteobacteria; order Hyphomicrobiales; family Rhizobiaceae; genus Agrobacterium; species Agrobacterium burrii. Next base: position 90,212 of record NZ_JAFLNA010000007.1, on the reverse strand, counting down.
GGCAGGTCGGAGTGGTGACGTCGGCTGTTAGGTGTCTGTCAGACGCTCCTCACACAAAATCACTGTCAATCGAGTCCGCATCCCGTCCGAAATTGCAATCTTATTGAACATCTTGCCTCTATGTCGACTTGTTTTCGACATCGCAAGGTTACGTGGCGAGCGCATAAGCTCTCCAAACAAAGGAGAGGAGTATGTCGCAAACCGAGTTGACGCTTCAAGACATTCTCAATGACCCGCTGATCCTTCAAGTTATGCAAGCAGACGGAATATCCACCTGTCAATTGCTGAGTTTGCTTGGTGAAGCGCGTGATCGTCACGGGAACACCAACTACCGCGACCATCCAGGGATCGTCCATGACTGCATCCGCCACCAAAACTGGTCTAGCACGAAAGAAAGTAAAGACCACATTGCAACATAACATAATGTGAAAAGACACTCTGCAACAAGTGCTTAGGCCATAATCGTTCTCGAACAGGGCTAGACCGTCGCGGGTTGCCTGTTCCGCCATTCAACACAGGAACGATCACATGAAATTTAAAATTTTTGCGCTTGCAGCGCTCGCAGTGTCTTCTGCAGCACCGGTTGTTGCAGCAGATATTGTCTATGAGCAGCCTTCGGCTCCAAATGAGCAGCAGGTTTCCTCCTCGTATGATTGGTCTGGCTTCTATCTCGGCGCGCAAGGCGGATACAGTTGGAACCAGGCGGCATTATTTGGCTCTGACGTGGATCTCGACAGTGGCTCAGCAGGCGCGCATGCTGGGTACAATTTTCAACATGGAAATATCGTTTTTGGTATCGAGAACGACTTCAACTACAATTTTGAAGAGAACAGCGGCGCTAACGTCGAGTGGGACGCCTCCGGCCGCGGTCGTGTTGGCTATGCTTGGGACCGAACTTTATTCTTCGCTACAGGCGGTATCGCTGCGGCGGGTGTTAAGGTCGATGTTCCTGGCTCGAACAAGAAAGACGATATTCTGATTGGATGGACAGCCGGCGGCGGTGTCGAGCATGCCTTCACGGATAATATTCTTGTGCGCGGCGAATATCGGTACTCTGACTTCGGCAACAAAGACTTTGGGTCGGCGATTGGCGAAATCGGAGCAACCCAACATAAGGCCATGGTAGGCGCGAGCTACAAGTTTTGACAATCCGGCTTCCGATTTCCTCCAGTCTCGGAGGCCGGTAAAATGGCGGATTGTTGGTCACTGCAAAGCATCAGAGCTTGTGGAAGATCAACAATCGACTGCCTTCGAAGCTTGGCAGGCCTGACGACGGTGGTCTGGTGGGTGCACGGTGCGCTGTCATCACAAAACCAGTCATCAGACGCCCATGCAAAATATGCGGCCGTCCTCCAGCCGTTTCGGCGAGCATTCCTGCAGCTCCGGTGTCCTCGACCGGGGACTTCTGATCCTCAGCCTGTTCAACATAAAGCGCAGCCAGATGCACCTGCGCGAGATCTCGGAAATATCCGGTCTCGACAAGGCGACGACACTCAGGGCGCTGTAATCACTGTCGAATTGTGGATTTCTGGAACGGCATGCAGATGGCAGCTATTCCCCTGCGGCTGGCGGCAATCTCCAAGGCGACCTCGAATCTGGTCAACCGGATTGCCGAGCCGCTCAACCGGACCAGCGATCATCCATCAGGTCACGGCCTTCTACATTCGCACCGAGGGCAATCATCTTTGTGTGGTGCGCAGCCGCGTCAATCGCAACCACAGCTATTTCGTCGATGTCGGCGTGTCGGTATCCTTGTCGCATGGCGGTTCCGTGGCCAGCGTGCTGCAGGCCTAATCGGAGCCCGACAATCCGCTCTTCCAAGATGTTCGCGAGAACGGATATTCCATTACTCGCGGCGAGCGATTGCGGCACTACGCCTCAATATCGATCCCGTTATTCGATGCCGACAGGACATTTCTTGGCGCTTTGACAATCAGCGCCTTGAGCGTCGACGCGACCAACGAGGATTTTTTTCGCTTCGCTGATTTGCTCCTAGAGAGGTTCAACGATCCGGGTTTACGGCGAGGCTTGTCATCCGGCTTCCAAGATTGACCCCTTTCGGCGCGGAAGGATGCCCCCTTATGCTCCGTAATATGAACCTGATGTGTATCAATTTTTGCTGTCCAGCCGGGTTCATCTTTTGGCACCTGCGGCGGGGTCAAATGGCTCGCCGAAACACACCTTTAGGCGTAGACGGGTTTGCAGCGCTCAGACCGCAGACCGTGATCGGTTATGTCGAGCGACATGCGCTCGATGGTTCCGCCGAAAGTGGCAAAGCTAACTGCGAAACGGAAAAATGGATCAAACTCACACGAAAACTTACAGCCTGATGGTTTGTCGTCAAACGATAGGATGTGAAACGAGCGCCGGCCAGTTAGACGAGTTATACCAAGGCCCGATGAAATTGACTCACGGGATTCCGTTTTCGAGCAAATCATGATTCAAGATGGCGGAAGAAGATTTCGCCATGGGAACGGCCCTCAATATCCGTCAGGATTACACTGCTCATGACCTGCGTCAGCTTGCCAGAAAGAGCCGGGACGCGAACTGGTCCCGCCGATTGCTTGCTTTATCAGTGATTTACGAAGGCGGTTCTCGGAGCCAGGCCGCCTCAATTGGCGGGGTCGGTTTGCAGATCATCCGCGATTGGGTCGAGCGCTTCAACCGGCACGGTCCAGATGGCCTGAAGAGTGGAAAGGCCAAGGGCCGTGAGCCGTTGCTGAACGACAAGCAGCGCAAGGCACTCGTCGAGGAGTTAGAAAAAGGCCCCGTTCCCTATCTTGATGGCGTGGTGCGCTGGAGGCTCGTCGATCCTGTGCAATGGCTTTGGCAGGAACACCGTATCTCTGTGAGCCGTCAGACGCTTGGGCGCGAACTGCATGCGATGGGCTATCGCAAACTCACGGCCCGGCCGAAGCATCACGCGCAGGATAGCCAGGCGATGGAAGAACTTAAAAAAACTTCCCCGCCGCTGTGGCAAAAATTGCTGCCGGAGCAGCCCGAGGAAAGCGAGTAGAGATTTGGTTCCAGGACGAGGCCCGCATCGGACAGAATGACAAGATCACGCGCCGCTGGGCCAGGCGCGGAACGCGGCCTTCAGCACCGCACGATCAGCGCACAAGGTCGGCCTACATCTTCGGGGCAATCTGCCCGAAACTCGGCAAAGCGGCGGCACTTGTCATGCCATGGTGCGACACCCATGCGATGACCCAGCATCTCGCCGAAGTCTCCCGTCACGTCGCAGAAGACGCGCACGCCATCCTTATCATGGATCAGGCGGGCTGGCACATGTCCAACAATCTCATCGTCCCCGGCAAACATCACCATCCTGCCGCTGCCTCCGAAGTCTCCGGAATTGAACCCGGTTGAAAACCTCTGGCAGTTCATGCGCCAGAGCTGGCTCTAAAACCGGGTCTTCAAATCATACGAAGACATCGTCGACCATTGCTGCGACGCCAGGCGGAAACTCGAAAGTCAGCCATGGCGCATCATGTCCATCGGTCACCGTAAATGGGCACATGAGTTCTAATCATTGAGCGTTGGTATTATAGCTCTTGGAAGGGTCGAACTCGCGTGACATCTCCATGATGTCCGGAACCCTGAAAACACTTCAGAAGCAATACAAACAGACGTTATGACTCATTGAAAGCACGATACCAGGACACAACTCTGATAGTTTATTTATTAAATAAACTATTGACAATTATGGTGCCTTTCGTGTGTTGTGACTTCGCGTCAGGTGCTGGAACCCTGGCAGGAGGAGATCACACATGAGTTCTACATTCCAGTTTCTGCCGACGTCTCGTCGTCGCTTTCTTCAGGGTACGGGTGTTGCGTTTGCTTCGGCCGCACTTTCCGCGCCTGCCATTGCGCAGAGCAAACAGCTCACCATCATCTCAAACCGTGGTAATGCGGATCAGCGCAAGGCGCTGGAAACCATTGCCAAGGCATTCGGTGGTGCGTCTGGCGTTACCGTGACCGTCAACAACATGGATCATGAGGCGCACAAGACCGCCATTCGTAACTATCTCGTGGCGAGCCCGCCGGATGTCTGCTTCTGGTTCTCCGGCAGCCGCATGCGCAGCTTCGTGGAAAAAGGTCTGTTCGAAGATATCTCCGACCTAGTCCAGCGCGAAAAATATGCCGATGTTCTCGGCGCGACGCTTGGCTCCGTCACCGTCGATGGCAAGCAATATGGCTTGCCGACCGGTGGCATTCTCTGGGGTCTCTTCTATCGTCAGGATACGTTCGACCAGTTTGGACTGAGCGTTCCCAAGACATTCGATGACTTCTTCACGCTGGCCGAACAGTCCAAGAAGGCTGGCATCATTCCGATGAGTATGGGCACGAAGGACCAGTGGCCTTGCGGCGGATGGTTCGACCACATGAACCTGCGCATCAACGGTCTTCAGCACCACATGGACCTGATGGCAGGCAAGGTGAAATACACCGATCCATCGCTTACCGAAGTGTTCGAAAAGTGGGAACAACTGATCAAGGCCGATTTCTTCACGCCGAACGGCACCTCCTTCGCCTGGGATCCCGCAGCGGCCTCGCTGGTCCAGAAGAAGGCCGCCATGATGGATCTAGGCAACTTCATCAAATATGCCTTCCCGCCGGAAGACCTTCAGCATGTGCGCTTTGCGCCCTTCCCGACCATCAAGGCGGGCGTCGAACAGTTCGAGGATTTTTCGGTGGATTCGATCCATCTGCCCTCCGGCTCCAAGAACAAGGAACTGGCGCGCGAATTCCTCGCCTTCTTCTACAAGCAGGAAAACCTCAGCGCCTATCTCTCCCCGGAAGGCAACGTACCTGCCCGCAGCGACTGCGCGATCGGTGACGATCCTATCCTGAAAATGGCCGTTGACGAGATGAAGAAAGTCAAGGGCACGTCCCAATATTACGATCGTGACAGCGATCCAGACCTTGCCTTGGCAGGCCTCAAGGGCTTCCAGGAATTCATGGTCAAGCCGGAGCGGCGTGACCAGATCCTCACTCAGATCGAACGGACGCGCCAGCGCATCCACGGTTAAGCTCTGTCTGAACACCAAATGGGAGGCGTCATCGCCTCTCCTCCTCATCGACAGGATGGTCTCATGTCTATCTGGTGGCGCCGCCATCGCAACTGGCTGACGCCTGCGCTTCTTCTTGCGCCGGGTCTTATCCTTTTTCTGGTCGTCATCATCGCATCATCGATTGAGACGTTCTGGATTTCCTTTCACCAATGGGACGGCATGGGGGCGAAAACCTGGGTCGGTCTGGCGAACTATGCCGAGCTGATCGATGATCCGCAGTTTTATGTCTCGTTGAAAAACAATGCGATCTGGCTGGTCATGTTCCTGCTGGCACCGCCGATGGGTCTGACGATTGCGCTTCTGGTGAACCAGAAGATCGCTGGCATGCGGATCGTCAAGTCGCTGTTCTTCATGCCGCTGGTGCTGGCAGCGGTGACCGTGGGTGTCATTTTCGGCTGGTTCTACGATCCGACATTCGGCCTGCTGGCCATCATTTACCAAGCATTCGGAGCCACGGCACCAGCGCTTCTATCAGACGAAAACCTCGTGACCTTCGCCGTTGTCATCGCGGCACTGTGGCCGCAGGTGGCGTTTTGCATGGTGCTGTTCCTTGCTGGCCTCAACAATCTCGATGAAGAAATGATCGGGGCTGGACGTGTCGATGGTGCCCGTGGCTGGCCGATGTTGCGGCATATCGTTTTGCCACAACTGACGCAGGTCGCGTTCATCGCCGTCGCCATTACGGTCGTCGGCGCGTTGCGTTCCTTCGATGCCATTTACGTCATGACCGCAGGCGGGCCGTTTGGTTCCTCCACGGTGCTGGCCTACCAGATGTACGAGCAATCGATCTTCTCCTACCGCTTCGGTTATGGCGCGGCGATTGCGACGGTCCTTTTCCTCATCATGTCGGTCTTCATCGCATGGTATCTGCGCGGCCTCGTCAAGGCCGAGAAGGGAGCGTGATCTGATGTATCCACGTCCTATTCCCGAAAACAAACCCGCTGCCCGCATTGCCTATATGACCATGGTCTGCGTGATCCTCGCGCTCTGGCTCCTGCCACTGTTCGCAGTCATCATGACATCCTTCCGGTCATTCGATGACGTCATGGCAGGCAACTACTGGGGCTGGCCAACCAAGTTCAGCCTGACAGACAATTATGTGGCAGTGTTCCAGCAGACCAAGATGCTGCGCTACTTCGCCAACAGCATGATTATCACCATTCCCTCGGTGATCATGGTCCTGATCTTCTCGACGCTGACCGGATACGTGCTGTCACGCTACCGTTTCCGCGGCTCGATGGTGCTGTTCACGCTGTTCGTCGGCGGCAACTTTCTACCGCAACAGGTGATGATGATCCCGATCCGGGATCTGATGGTGTGGGCCGGGCTTTACGACACCTATTGGGCGCTGATGATATTCCACATCGCCTTCCAGACCGGCTTTGCGACACTCTTCATGCGCAACTTCATCGCGGCCCTTCCCGATGAGCTGTTTCAGGCGGCTCGCGCCGAAGGTGCGTCGCCCTGGCAAACGCTGATCCACATCGTCGTGCCCTTAGTGCGGCCTGCACTGGCGGCACTCGCCATCCTGACCTTCACCTTCATCTGGAACGATTATTTCTGGGCGCTGGTGCTGACGCAAAGCGACGCGATCAAGCCCGTGACCGCTGGCCTCTCCAACCTCAAGGGCGAATGGGTCTCTGCCTGGAACATCGTGTCGGCGGCAACCATCTTCGTCGCCGTGCCTCCTGTCGTGATGTTCTTCCTGATGCAGAAGCACTTCGTTTCCGGCCTGACCATGGGAGCCGTCAAAGGATGACCGCTTCCGCCAGCCGCACAACCCAACTCTCACCGATCAGCAAGGATACGACTGACATGAGCAGCGTCGAAATCCTCAACGTCCAGAAGCATTACACCAGCTTCCACGCCTTGAAGAACATCAATCTGACGATCGAAAAGGGCGAGTTCATCGTCATGGTCGGCCCGTCGGGCTGTGGCAAATCTACCCTGCTGAAGACCATTGCCGGTCTGGAGACGATCTCCTCAGGTAAACTGATGATCAATGGCCGGGATGTGACGAAGGAAGAACCGGGCGACCGTGGGATCGCCATGGTGTTCCAGTCCTATGCCCTCTACCCGCACATGACCGTTGCCGAAAACATGGGCTTTGGGCTGCGCATGGCTAAGCGCCCGAAAGCCGAGATCGATGCTGCGGTCAAACGCGCGGCCGCCATCCTGCGGATTGATGAACAACTGGACAAGCTGCCGAAACAACTGTCTGGCGGCCAGCGACAGCGCGTGGCCATCGGCCGGGCGATAACCCGCTCGCCGGAGGTGTTCCTGTTCGATGAACCGCTCTCGAATCTGGACGCGGCCCTGCGCACCCAGATGCGCGTCGAACTATCGACCCTTCACGCCGAGCTCGGCTCAACAATGATCTATGTGACCCACGATCAGGTTGAAGCCATGACCATGGCGAGCCGCATCGTCGTTCTCAACAAGGGCGAGATCGAGCAGGTCGGCTCTCCGCTGGAGCTCTACGCCAATCCCAAGAACCATTTCGTAGCAGGCTTCCTCGGCGCGCCACGCATGAACTTCTTCAAAGGCAAGGTCATCAGCAACGAGCAGGGGATTGCAGTCGTTTCCTTTGCCGGGCTTGAAGAACTGCGCATTCCGCTGATCGGTGACGCGTCGTTTACGACGGGCGATACGGTAATGCTCGGTGTGAGGCCCGAAAGGCTGCGAACACAGGACACCGACGCTTCCCTTATCACTTTCGACGCAAAAGTGCGCCTTGTCGAGCATCTGGGCCGGGAAACCATAGTCCATGCCGATGCTTCGCCCCTGATGGCTGTCGGCTCCGATACGGGAACGCACAATGTCACGATCCAGCTCGGAAAGGTCATGCCCTTCTTTGTCGGCTCATCCATTCGCGTCTGCTTCTCTCTCGACGACTGCTACCTCTTCGGCCCCGACGGCAAAACGCTCACACCTCCCAAGCCTGTGACCCAAAAATAAACTGGAGTTTCCACGATGAAACGGACCAACCCCGCGCCACTATCGGCATGGCGCACCCTTAACCTTGACGATTTTTTGCTCGGTGTGCCGCATTATCCCGAACATGTGGACGAGAGCTACTGGCAGCGCGATGCTGACCGGATGAAGGAAGCAGGCTTCAACGCCGTGCGCATGGGCGAATTCGCTTGGCACATCTGGGAACCCTATGAGGGCAGGTTCGACTTTGATCTTTTCGACAGGGCCATAGAAGGCCTCGGCAAAACCGGCATCAACACCATTCTGTGCACACCCACTGCGACGCCTCCCCGCTGGATGAGCATGAACTATCCAGAAATCCTGCGCGTGGATCGCAAGGGACGTCGGGCCAGCCACGGTTCGCGCCAGCATGGCGACACAACCAGCCCGGTGCTGCGCCAGCACAGCCGCCGCATTACCAAGGCGATGGCCGAGCATTACGCGGACAACCCTTACGTCATCGGCTGGCAGACGGACAATGAGCTGAACACCACGGAATCGGAATCCTTCTCGGATTCAGCAACGCTCGCCTTCCGCAACTTCCTGCGCCACAAGTATGACAGCATAGACGCGCTGAATTTCGCATGGGGCGGACATTTCTGGGCGACCGCCTACGACAATTTCGATCAGGTCGTGCTGCCGTTCCCGATGGCCCCGTCCTATCTCAGCCCAGGCCATGTGCAGGATTACCACCGCTTTCTGGCATCAGCTACAGCCGCATTCCAGCGCGATCAGGTCGAGATTTTGCGTGCAACGAACCCTGATTGGTTCATCTTCCACAATCTCGGCAATCTGACCGATATCGATTTCCGTGGCACCTTCGGCCAGGACCTCGATTTCATCGGCTTCGATATCTACCCGATGCTGTACGACGAGTTCCGCCGCAATGGTGGCCATGGAGCCACGCAAGCGCTAAAGCTCGATCTCTGCCGCAGCTACACGGGCAACTTCATCGTGCCGGAACAGGCATCCGGCATGGGTAGCCAACCGGCATTTACAACCATGACGCCCGAACCCGGCGAGATGCGGCGCATGGCGCTGTCTTCGGTGTCACGTGGTGCCGATGGTCTGATGTTCTTCCGCTGGCGTCCGGCCCATTTCGGCGCAGAAATCTACTGGATGGGTCTGATCGACCATGACGATGTCGGTCGTCGCCGTTTTGAGGAGGCAAAGCAGTTCGGTCGAGACATCGCCAAAATCAAGGACAAACTGCTCGGGACATCCGTGCATATGGATTTGGGCATTGCCGGTGCCGACTTCGACAATGAGGAGGCGCACAAAACCTACCCCATCGGCCTGCCCTCCCCGCAGGACGACGCCACGCTTCTGCACCGCCATTGCTATGAGCGCGGCATTTCCTGCGGCTTCATTCACCCCGAAGACGATCTTTCCCGTTTGAAGGCGCTTTACATTCCTCACTGGGTGATGTGGGACCAGGCATGGACCGCGAATGTCGAGGCCTTTGTCCAGGCTGGCGGCACGCTGATCGTCGGCGCTATGACCGGCACACGCAACATCAACAACCACATCATCCGCGAGCTCGCACCGGGCGGCGCGCTCGCCAAACTCTGCGGCGTGCGCGTGCAAGAATTCGGTCGCATCACGGCGAGGGATGGCGATGGTTTATTTCAGAAGAAGGGCGTGGAAGACGGTCATTACGTGCCGCCGCACATTCTCCCCTCCTCTTCCGCCTTCCGCAAATACACGATCGACATCAGTGGACGTACCATTGAGGCAGAGCATCTTTACGAGCTACTGGAACTCGACAGCGATGTCGAAACCATCGCCACATGGTCGAATCGCTTTGCAAAGGGCCGTGCGGCAGCCACGTTGCGGAAGGTCGGCAAGGGTCAGGTCATCTACCTCGCAACATACCTCACCGATGATCTAGTGGATGCGCTGGATGACGACGTACTGGCAAAAGCCGGTATCGAGCCGCTGATCGTTGATTTGCCAGAAGGCGTCGAAGTGGTGATGCGTACGGCTGAAGATCGCAAGCTGCTGTTCGTGCTGAATACGCTTGAGACCGAACGGAAACTCACCAATCTCGCGTCAGGCAAAGATTTGCTGACTGGCACCAACATCTCCGGCGAACACACACTCGAAGGTTATGGTTGCCTCGTCATCGAACGCGGCTGACCCAAGCCCGATAACGCTCTCCCAGAGGGGGTGAAAATCCCCCGAACAAGCGGCGAAGGTGTTACATTCACCTTCGCCGTTTCGTTATGCGGTCATGGCTGGTGTCGTCATTTCGAAATTGAACAAAGCCTGCGTTGCCAAGGCTGCCGCCCCGCTACTCCAGAAATTATCTCTCTCATCTGGCACCAATGCAGGCGGCGGTGTGAAGCAATAAAGGTCGAGCGCCTTGCGCATCGGGTCAAACAGCAGATCGCCAAAACTCACCGCTTCTCCACCAACGATGATGATTTCGGGGTCGACAATATCGACCACGCGCGCGAGATGCAGGCCAATAGCAGACCCGGCCTCCTGAAGAATGTCTATGGCAATCAGATCGCCCTGCAACGCGGCTTCCTTCATCGCATAACGATCCACAGGGCCGTCTTTGCCCCTGGCCTGACGCCAACGCTCAAGAATGGCTGGCTCGGAATAGAACGCCTGAAGGCAACCATGACGGCCACACTCGCACAAGGGACCGTCCAGGTTATGCATCGAGTGGCCAATCTTGCCCGCATGCCCGTGTGCCCCACGTTGCACCTGACCGTCCACCACCGTCGCGCACCCAATGCCGACCCCTATCGCCACGGCGGTAAATACCCGGTGCTGGCGCCCAAGACCAAACAAATGCTGCGCCAGCGCAAAGGCCAACGTGTCATCCTCCATCCAAACCGGAACATTGACCCGCTTCTGCAACATGCTGGCAAACGGCACATCCTCCCAGAAAAAGCGATGACTCTTGATGCAGATACCTCTCTCGGCATCAATCGTGCCCGGCATGGAAAACCCAACCCCTGTCAACAAACCCGCGTTTTCCGGAGCAAGCCGCTGCAACCGTGTGACCGCTTTCTCAGCCGCATCCAGAACGGACTGCGGCGACGGATCGTCGAACTCTATCGTCAAAGAAGAAAGCGTCGCAGTGGAAAGGTCGGTCAACACGCATTCCAGACTGCCCACATTCATCTTGATACCAATGGCGAGATGTCCGGCATAATTGATTTCCAGTGGTATAGGCCTTCGGCCACCACCACCGGGTATCGTTTCGCCCTCGATGAGATACCCTTCCGCGACAAGATCACTCACCACAAAGGTAACCGCCGCCGGGCTCAAACCCGTCGCCGCCGCTATATCCGCACGACTGAGCTGCTCCTCGCGCCTGATCAGGTTAAGGATCAGACGGCGATTCATCGCCCGCGTCGTTTGTTGATCGATTTTCACGCGAATGCATACCTTAAGTTCATGTAAAGACGTGGCAGTTTGTCCACCTAGCATATCCTCTCAGATCGTTGCGGACAAAAGCAAAAGCCACGGTAAGTTTGGCAAGCACCAGAGCCGGTCCGCCGAGAAGGTGAGGAAAGACAGCCAGCCCATTACTGCTTGCTTGAACATGCGCATGATAAAAACATGGCCTGCTGTGAGATTAGTCGTGATAGATGCGTTCGAACTCAACATAATGAGTAGATCAGGAAGAGAGCATGGATGGAAGGATCTGTCGTTAGGGTCACGTTGTCTCTGATTGGCCCAGGAATTCTTACTGTCTTCGCAGCGGCTTTCTCTGCCGCGTGGCTGATCGATCGCAAAAGGCATTACTTATTTCGAGGGTCTTCTCATAGTCGTACCACGTCACGCCATCCACACCGCTGGCCGCTTGCTTGCGAAGGGCATGGAAGCTCTTCACCAATAGCGTCGGAGTAATGTGGTGCATCAGCGCCGTGAAACGCATCTTCGGGTTCCGTTTGGCGGCTTCCCGTACACCGTCGATCCCCATCGAAGCGTGTTTTATCCGGCTCTGTGTCCGGCGCGCTGGAGTTTCGAAAGCGTTCCCTCCGATTACACCCCTTCCCTCCATTGCCTCCGCAGGATCATCTCCTTTGTTCGGCAACTTCTGCGGTACTATGGGCGTATCCGACTTCTCATCAACGTAGATGACTGGATTGTGGTCAACGACCTTCCCAGTCCCGTCCAGCCCATTTGCACTGGACGCTGATGAGATCTCGCTGCTTCCGTATGAAAGACTTCCCGGCATGCACAGGGTCTCCGACCGCGCGGGATCGGTGCATAGCTTGCGATTGACGCCATGCACCGTGTTGCCTTCCGCTTCGCTTAACAACGTCGGCATCCCGAATTGACAATTTTGCGGCTCAAAGGCCGGCCTGCCGGTTTCCCCTGTCAACGCTTCGACGCACACCTCGCGATGTGCCCCGCATGACTCGGGGTCAGAGTGATTCGCCACCTCTTCTCCGTACTGAACTTTCATCAGCTATCTTTCATCGGCTTGCAGCCGCACTAAGCGCGAGTTTCTATACGCCTTCCTCTCTTAAATGCTGTCAGGCATGGAGGTTTCCACTTAACATAGGTGGACACCTTTATGGACAAAGACACTCTTAAATTCCCCTCTCCAAAACAAGATCGCGACCGCCGGCGTCGCTATGATCCCGCATGGAAGCAGCGGCTGGTCGAGGCGTGTTCAGAGCCGGGGGTTTCGGTATCACGGCTGGCGCTTCAACACGGGGTCAACGCAAACCTTGTGAGAAAATGGATCAAGAATGCCCGGCACGTATCTGTGTCGTCGACATCGGCGTTCGTGCCGGTTCAGATCACGGCGGCGAGCGGCAAGTTCGATATTGAGATGCCAAATGCAGGGAACGAAGAGCCGGCACGCAGAGCGCACGGGACCAGCTCCCCGTCGAAGGTGAGTGCGTCATTGCCAAATGGCGTGATGCTGTCGCTTGAATGCGATGACGTGGACGCTTTGACAACGATCATCGGAGCGCTGGCTCATGTTCAAGCTAAACGCTGATATCCAGGTTTACCTGCATCGTGAACCGATCGACTTCAGGGCGGGGATCAATAGCCTTGCGGTCCTGGTCCAGGAGACAATGGCGCTCGATCCGTTCTCTCCTGCTGTCTTTGCATTTTGCAATCGCCGGCGTGACCGGATGAAGCTCCTGTTTTTTGATCGATCCGGTTTTGTGCTGGTTTTGAAACGGTTGACCGAAGACAAGTTCCGATGGCCGCGCCGCGAGGTGCCGGTGGTGACGCTGACGACAGAACAGCTTCATTGGGTTCTCGACGGCATCGATATCGACGCGATGGTCCGCCATCCCTTGCGGCAATATGAGATTGTCGGCTGAAGGGACGATCTGAGCAGTTGACGCGGCCGGGCGGTTCAGATTCAAAACTGTGATGAACAGAGCCGGTGAACCTGATGTTGCAGTGCTGATGGCGCAGTTGGCGGCAAATGCCGCCGAAATTGCTGCGCTGAAAGCCGAGAAGGAAGCGCTCTCGCGCCGCGTCGTCAAGCTCGAAGAGGAACTGGCACTCGCAAAGCTGCATCGTTTTGCACCGCGCAGCGAAAAGCACATTGATCGCCTGTTCAACGAAGCCGAAATTGCTGCGGACGAAGATGGCAGTGACGACGGCGATGCTGCCATCGATCTCCCTGATACAGGCCTGCCAGCGTCGACAGGACCGCGGGAAAGAAGCGGGGCCGCAGACCTCTGCCGGAAGATCTGCCACGCGAGCGGGTCGAATATGACCTTCCCGAGGATCAGAAGGCTTGTCCATGCTGCCATGGTCAAATGCATCGCATGGGTGAGGCCGTTACCGAGCAGCTCCATATCGAGGTCAAAGCAAAGGTCCTGCAGAATGTTCGGTTCAAGTACGCCTGCCGGCACTGCGACCGCACCGGGATCAACACGCCCGTCGTAATCGCGCCTATGCCGACACAGCCCCTGCCGGGCAGCGTTGCTACGGCTTCAACGCTGGCCTTCGCGCTTGTTCACAAATACGTCGATGGCACACCGCTCTACCGCGTTGCCCAGACCTTCGAGCGGGCTGGCGTACCGATCAGCCGTGGAGCACTTGCTCACTGGGTGATCGGTTCAAGCGAGAAGCATCTGCACCGCATCTATGAGGCCCTGAAGTTGCGGCTTCGGTCGCATCCTCTCATCCATGGTGACGAAACGACCGTTCAGGTCCTGAAGGAAAAGAACAAGGAAGCCACCAGCACGTCGTACATGTGGGCATACCGCAGCGGTGAGGACAGTGACGAGCCAATAGTGCTCCTCGACTACCAGCCCGGCCGGGGTAAGATCCACCCGCAGACCTTCCTCGGTGATTATCGCGGCATATTGGTAAGCGATGGCTACACAGCCTGGCGCACCATCAATGGCTCCACCCATGTCGGATGCATGGCTCATTCCAGGCGGCGCTTTGTCGAGGCCCTCAAGACCCGCAAGAATGGAGGCGGACCGCCGGAACAGGCGCTCCGGTTCTTCGAGCAACTCTACCGGATCGAAAAGCAGGCAAGAGACAATATCCCGGATGCCGGGGAGACGAAGGCCGACTGCATACGCGGTTTCCGCCAACAGCACAGCTTGCCCGTCCTGAACGCCCTGAAGATGTGGCTCGACACCATTGCGCCAAAGGTTTTGCCGGACAGCAAGCTGGGTGACGCCGTGTCCTACACTCTAAACCAGTGGGAGTATCTGACGCGCTATACCAGTGACGGCACAATGCCGATCGACAACAATATTCTTGAACGCGATATCAGAGTTTTTGCCGGACCTGGGTCATTGTGCACTCCTTCTTTAAGTGTTTGTAAACATTGGAAGTGTGTCGGTGTCAGAAGTGCGACACGGGCGGCCCTTTCGGGCTATCGCGGCTTGGACCGTCGCAGAAGCAAGATCGCTGGCCCGGATTTGATACGGCGCGCCGGGAACCACTTGCTCGGCAGACAACACATTCGTCTTGATAAGGTGGCGTATTCTGTGGTTCGTCACGCCCAACGCGGCCGCAGCCTCTGTCATGGTCAGCCATTCGCCGTCTTTGCCGGCTGATTTGTAGGCGTGAATGGCGCGGACTCTTCTTACGGAGGCGACACGGTGTGCGGTCCAAGTCTTTCCTTGACCAGTGGGCATACCCATTCGATTAAGCGAGGCGGCGATATGTTCATCTGACCAGCGTCCTGCCATGCTCCGCATCACCGCCAGAGCATCGTCCGTTGTGGCGCACCCGTGTTCACCCGTCTGGGGCTTGCGAACCTTGATCTCCGAATGCTGGCCGCCTTTCCAGTGGATGGTCAAAACCACGTCACGCACTTCGTCATCAACATCGACCACGATATCGGCGATCAATGTACGTAGCAGTTGCTGGCGCACGCGCATGGTGACATCCTGTGAGTCCCAGGCCGCTTTCATATTGTCCGCGAGGTTTGCAAAAGTGCCTGGGTCAACTTCAATAGTTGCAGGACCTTCCGTAGGCTTACGTACTTCCAGATCGCGCACGCGGCGTAGCGCCGTTTCCCAGTTCTTCTCAAGCTGTGCAGCAATCAGGCGGTTGTCTGGATCGCAAGCCGCATAGCGACGCTCAGCAAGGCTTGCCTCGTAGCGGGCCTGCTGCAGTTCCAGATTTTGGATATGGCGCTGGTCGTCCTGTCGCTCCCGGTGCATCCGCTCTGCTTCAAAAGTCGCTTCAATTGCTGATGGTTCTACCGCGCGCAAGAGCTCCCGCGCAATCGCTGCATCAACCTTCGAGCCGCCGAACGTCATGCAACGGGGCAAACCCTTCATCTGGTTCTGTTTATAGCAGCGATAAACAGGATTATTTGGATTTCCTGTGTAGGCAACGCTCAGTCGCTGCCCACACCGTCCGCAGGTTAGGAGACCCGATAATAGCGCTTTTCCGCCGCGCCCCGACTTGGTCCCTCCTGAGCGACCGTAATTATTGAGCGCCAGTATCTGTTGGTTGCGCTCGTACTCATCCCAGCTAATGTAGCCTTCGTGGTGGTCACGGATCATCACCTCCCAAGTTCCCGGCGGTTTGCTGTGCCCGTAACTGCGGCGGGCTCTTCCATCAACGATAGCAGTGCGCTTCTCGCTCTTTCCATAAACGTAGACGCCGGCGTAGAACGGGTTCTTGAGGATACCGATCACGTTGCGATAACGGACTGGCGTCCAGACGAAGTTTGTCATACGTCCTTCATCCGATGGCCGTGGGAAGGAAATCTGGTCTTTCGTCATCGACAGAAGTACCTGGCGCGCACTTCCAAGCTCGCTGAACCGGCCGAATATAGATCTGATAACGTCCTGCAGACGCAAATCGGGATCAAGACCAAGCCCTGCTTCTCGATGCCAAATGTAGCCGAAAGGTACAGAAAGCCGCAATTCGCCGCGCTGCGCTTTTGATCTGGCGGCGTCGAGCATGCGGGCTCTCAGGACGCCCAGTTCAAATTCGCTGATGCTCCCCTTCATCCCCAGCAGCAGACGGTCGTTGGGTCGACATGGATTATAGACACCATCGTGGTCTATGACACGAGCCTCTACAAGTCCGCAAAGTTCAAGCAGATGATGCCAATCGCGCCCGTTGCGTGCGAGCCGCGATGCATCGAAGCATAGAACGGCACCAACCTTACCGGCGCACAGCAGCGCGACGAGACGATCGAAGCCGGGGCGCGCAACAGTGCCGCTGGCGGAGCGTCCGAGGTCGTCGTCGATGACCTCGACGTCCCTGAAGCCGCGTTGTCGCGCGATATCAACGAGATCATACTGCCGTCGCTGGCCCTCCAGATTGGTCATAACCTGCGACTGCGTAGATTGCCGCACATAAACGATGGCCTTGCGCGCGAGCAGCGCTGTCGGAAGCATATCAGCGCTGGTCATCGTTGAACTCCTCGACGACCAGTCCGGCCGCCTGCATCAGCAGACAGGCTAGTGTTGATATCGCCGTCTTGCGATCCTTGTCGCTCAGTCCGTCGAGCGTCCTTGCTTTGAATATCAGGTCGAGTTGCCGGCCCGACGCCGGCTTGAGCGTATTGCGGGATCTCATCATGGTCCTCCTGAGTGATTCTACGTCCACCTCGGAAGATTGCAGGCTTATCGTCACCGGTGACCAGCCTGCGCAGTGCGATTAGCGCCGCAAGATCGACGCGTGGTGTTCCTATGGTCATGCCGCCGCAGGCCACAGGATCAATCATCCACTCCGAAATAGCGATCACAAAACCTGTCGGCCCCAATACCTTTAAAAAGCGACCTGCCGCTCGGTCTTCAACGCGGCGAATGGAAACCTTATGGCCGAAATACGGATGCCAGCGGTAATAGACTTCGACTTCATCGCCGACATGGGCAGAATGAACGGGGAATTGCGACCGGAAGAAAATCGTGGCTGTTCAGCGACAGCGTCGAGGGTGCCAAGGCTAGCGCCGTGATCTACAGTCTCATGCTGACTTGCCGCGCTTGTGGCGTCGACCCGCTCGCCTGGCTGCGTCACGTGCTCCATGAGTTGCCACAACGCGCTCCCGACGTCGGAATTGACGACCTCCTGCCGTTCAACTTCGCCAGCAAACCACTGCGTGCTTAACAAACAAATCCGAACCACTACCCCCGATATACCGGTGACGATCGTGTCAACGTGCGGAGAAAATCGCGTTTACATTTCATCAGTCGCTTCACGCACATCAGAAATTGTTGACCTAAGCGCCTCAACGGCGTCGTTGTAGGTTGTGGCCATTTCGATGAAGTCGGATGCCAAGTTGGAGTCCATTCCCTTCTCGAGATCGCCTTTCGAAAGAAATTGCAAGACAACTGACAGTGCTGAAATGGCTTGTTTCAGCTGGCGTTCGTTCCGGTCCATCTCGGAAGAACGTCGCGAAGCCTCCTCACCGGCAAGGCGGCGAGCCGCTGCGGCCTCTTCCTCCAGGCGCAAGTTTTCCCTTGCGGCGTCGCGGAAGACAATCGTGGCTCGGACCATGTCCCCCACCTCGTCTCGGCGCTCGCTGCCGTCGATATCGACACTCAGGTCGCCGTCGGCCAAGCGTGACATAGTCGAAGCCACACCCTTCAAAGGCGCACGAAGTGGTTCGATCAGGAAAATTGCTCCGACACAGGCAAGTAGGGTCCCTCCTATCATGACTGCCATATAGCCCGATATTAGCGCACACGTTCACGCGCGGGCTTCAAAGCGGAGGATCTATCGCCTTCTATCTCCGCAAGAGCAAAGAAGTGGAGATCCGGTATGAGCGCTGCCCCACATGTCGCCCGAAGAACAATTCGTTGGCAGCAGTTACGAGAGCTCGTACCGCTTGCCGACAACACGATCTTCGACATGGAGCAGCGTGGAGAATTCCCGCAGCGCTTCCATCTCACCTCGCGCTGCGTCATTTGTGACTTGGCAGAGGTGGAAGCCTGGCTCTATGCTCGGAGCCATGCCTCTCGCGCAAATGCAATAACCATGACCCTGAACTTCGGTGGAATGACATCGAGCCGCTCGGATCGGTCCTCGCCAATCAGAACCTTCTCCAGGCCTCGGCACTCTTCAGAGATTTCCGGCTCGATAATCTCTTCGATGCGTTCGAGATGGGCGGCAAAGCCCTTGCGTGGGCGTGCTTCCCGCTTCGGCCGGCCGCGCGGCCAATTTAGGATGCCGTTTACGACTAGAACCGCGCGACGTACAGAGCATCTTGCGTGCCGCCGCCACCGTTAACGCCGCCATATGATGCAGGAGTGGTCGAATATGTTGGACGCCTGGGGTTTGGGTCAGAAGTATCGTCCGACGCTGCTCCCGGCCACGATGGAGTTGCTTGAGTTGGAGCCTAGTGTTTGACGGGCCGCGAACGGCGCAGCCTCACGTCAGGGCTTGGAGCACGTTTTATTTCCGCAAGGCCTTCTCCCCTACCACGTGCGTAGCATCACAGCGACATTGTCCACAATCCCCGCTTTGCAACGGGTTAAGGCCTGCCACCAAAGAAACCGGCACTCCGCCGTCTATCACTCAGTGGACGAAGCTATTATCTCCGACCTTCCACCAGCAGGCTCGCCCGTATGATGCGCTCATACACATGCATCGCATCCTCGATGATCAGTGCTTTTCGGCCGACATCCGTTTCGTAATGGATCTGCATCGCGGAATATGCGCGCATCCCTAAAAGCTGGTAAATGATGCAGTCTATCTGGTTGTCGGTCAGGTCGGCAACCAGCCCGGCCGCCATGCCGCGCTTCAGCGAGCGGCGGTATCCCGAGACAATATTGGCGATATGGATGCGATGGGCGTCGGGCGCAAACACTTCGGCCTCGTAAAGGACCCGGTAGAAGCCGTCATTGTCGGCGACATAGCGCAGGAATTCATTGAACCGGGTCAGTTCGCGCAAAAGCCCCGACGCCGATTTGCGGGCCGCCGCCTCGACGGTCGTCAGCATGCGCAGGCCTTCATAAGGCAGAAGTTCGCCGAACAGCGCCTGCCGATCGGCAAAGTAGTTGTAGAAGGTGCCCTGCGCTACGCCGGCGGTGTCGGCGATCTTGGCAATTGATGCGGAGGAATATCCTTCTGCAGCGACGACCTTGCAGGCGGCGGCAAGCAGGCTTTCCCGCGTCAGCTTGGCTTTCTCGTCCCTTGACAGGCGGCGCTCACCCCGCCGGTTCAAAACCCCTCTCACCATGTCTAGACCTGATCCGTATTGTCCGTTGCCGTCGCGAGTTGGCCTTGGCCGTCAAGGTCCCTCAGAACTCGTTTGAGCACTTTTCCGGACGGATTGCGAGGCAGTGCTGGCAAAAACACCAGATCTTTCGGGCATTTGAATTTTGCCAGGGATTTCTGGCAGTGCTCAGAGAGTTGCGCGAAATCCAGGCGGCCGTCCGGCGCCAGCACCACGGCCGCAACCGCGATTTCGCCCCAGCGCGGATGCGGCCGGGCGAAAATCGCGGCCTCCTTGACGGCGGGATGCTGGTAGATCACCCGCTCGACCTCAGAAGAGGCGATGTTCTCCCCGCCCGAAATGATCATGTCTTTCTGCCGGTCGGTGATAAACAGGAAGCCTTCGTCATCCACGCGCCCCACGTCTCCGGAGCGCAGGAACCCGTCGGCATGAAAGGCGGCAGCGGTGGCCTCTGGATCGCGCCAGTATTCGCGCATCACCTTCGGCCCGCGCATGCAGATTTCACCGTCTTCGCCGGCGGCAAGGCGATTGCCGTTGTCGTCGCGGATGTCAAGTTCGATGAAGCGCAGCGGCCGGCCGACCGAGCCGATCTTGTCCAGCTCGCGGCCGGGGTCCATCATCGTGTCGCCAGAACAGGTTTCCGTCATACCGTAGGCATCGATATAGCGGGCAGAGGGAAACCGCTCCATGAAGCTGCGGATCCGCGATTCCGGGGTGCGTTCGCCGCCCGCGATGCACCAGCGCAGCGAACCGCACGGCGCGGGATCGGGCAGTGCCAGAATATCATTCGTCATGACCGGCGCCAGCCAGACCCCGTCGATCCGCTCGCGGGCGATGGCATCCATAACCGCGCACGGATCGAAATCGCGCTGCACGACGATCATCCCGCCGGCGAGATGAACCGCAAGGCCCGGCAGATCGCAACCACCGACATGATACAGGGGGCCGACGATCAACAGACGGGTTGCGGTGCCAAGCCCGAGAGCCAGCACGTGATCGTAGCATTTCCAGTAATAATTATCGTAAGTGTGGACAACGCCCTTCGGCCGCGCGGTGGTTCCGGACGTGTACATCAGCCGGAACACGTCGTCCCGTCCGCGTGGAATCATGTCGGTAGTGTTCCTGCCGCGATCGGCCGGCACCAGCATTGCGCCGATATCCCGTTGTCCCGCCTCGTCGACGCTGATGACCGGAAGTCCGCATTCCACAGCAACAGGCGCAAAGACGTCGTCGGCAAGGATCAGCTGCGCACCCGCATGCGTCGAGATATAGGTGACCTCCTCCGCCGACAGACGGAAGTTCAGCGGCAGAACAACCCCGCCGATATGCCCGATCGCATAGATGAGCTCGATATAGGCAAGGCTGTTCTTCATCAGCAGCGCGACGATCGAGCCATCCCCGATGCCGCGTTGCTTCAGGCCGAAGGCCAGATGGCGGACACGGGCATCGAGGCTTCGCCAGTCCAGCCGAATGTCCTTATAGACCACGGCCTCGGCATTGGGCGACGCCTCCGCATTGCGTGCAAGATATCGCGACAAGTTAAACATTGCTTTTTCCTAATAGGACCGTGGAAGGCCCAGATTGACTGTCGAGATGTAGTTCAGGATCATCTCTTCCGAGACTGGTGCGAAACGGAACAACCGCGCATCGCGCCACAGACGCTCCACATGATACTCCTTGGAATAGCCCATTCCACCCATCACCTGCATGGATTGTTCGGTCGCATTGCAGGCGGCCTGTGCGGCGATCAGCTTTGCCGCATTGCTTTCCGATGCGAAAGGCAGGCCGCGATCGAAATTGCTGGCCGCCTTCAGATTGAGCAGCTTGGCCGATTCCAGTTCCGCCCAGCTCTGCGCCAGCGGAAATTGCAGCCCCTGATAGCTGCCGATCGGCTTGCCGTTGAACACCTTGCGGTCGCGGGCATAATCGACGCCGAGCTGGATCGCCAGCTGGCCGGTCCCGACCAGCCCTGCCGTCGTGACGATGCGTTCGGAATTGAGGATGTCGAGAAGCTGGACCCAGCCCTCGTCGATGGTGCCGATCACCTCGCTGTCGGCGGCAAACACGTTGTCGAGATAGACGACGGAGGAGGGCAGCGTGTTGGTGCCGACCTTCTCGATCTCGGTATGGGTGATGCCCTCGCGATCGGTATCGACCATGAACAGGCTGATCCCATGGGTTCTCTTGACCGCCTCCGAGGCCGGCGTGCTGCGCGCGACGACCAGCATCTTCTGGGAGTTGGCGACCCCGGTGATCCAGATCTTCTGCCCCTTGATCGACCAGCCGCCCTCGACCCGGTCGGCGCGGGTCTTCAGCGCCAGCGAATTGGTGCCGGCATCCGGCTCGGTCAACGCCATGCAGAAGGTCATGCGCCCCTCGCACATCGCAGGCAACCAGTCGCGTTTCATGGCCTCTGTGCCATAGCGATCGACGGCGACGCCGCCGAAGACCGGATTCAGCATGAACATCTGCGCCAGCGTCGATCCGGCTCCGGCCTTGCAGAGTTCCTCGATGCACAGCGCCAGATCGAGAAGCCCGAGCCCGACGCCGCCATGCTCCACCGGGATCATGGTCCCGGCGATGCCGGCATCGCAGATCGCAAGCCAGACCTCCTGCGGGTAGGCTTTCTTCTTGTCCTTGTCGCGCCAGTATTCCAGCCCGAAGCGCTCTCCCACCTGCCGCGCCGTGTCCAGCATCATCTGCTGTTCGTCGTTGATGTCGAAATTCATGGCTGCTCCTAAAGGGTCTGGCGCGATGCCGGTGCACGAAGGAGATCCAGCGGATTCTCGAGCAACTCGGTCAGGGTGGAAAGAAAACGGGCGGCATCCGCGCCATCGATCAGGCGGTGGTCGGCGGCGAGCGTGAGATTGATTTCCCGGCGAAGTTCGGGTTTGCCGTCGGCATCTGGACGGAAGGCCTGCTGCTCGGCTCCGACACCGAGGATCATCGCCTGTGGCGGGCTGATGATCGGCGTGAGGCTGCCGGCGCCGAACATGCCGACATTGGAGATCGAGATCGCACCACCGGAAACATCGGCACTTTGCAGGCGCCCGCTACGGGCGCGGTCGAGAAGGACGCCGCAGGTCGCGGCCAGCGCGTCGAGCGGCAAATGGTCGGCACCGTTCAGCACCGGAATGCGCAGTCCGCCCGGCGTCTCCGTGACGATCCCGACGCCGATCTCGGGCAGCGCCATGATCCCTTCCGGCAACCAGATGCTGTTCAAGGCAGGATGCCGGTGAAGCGCCAGCCCCAGCGCCTTGACGAGAAGATGCGTCACGGACATCTTTTGCCGGGCGCCGGTTCCGGGATTCAGCGATGCCCGCAAGTGCAGAAGCGGCCCCGCGTTGACGTCGCGGCTGACATAGAAGTGCGGAATGTCGCGCTTGGCGGCCTGCACCCGGCGCGCGGTTGCCATCCGCACCGCGTCCGGAACGGTGATCTTGGGCGATGCCGTTTCGTGTGTGGCATCCTGTGGTGTCGGCCCCGCTGCCGGCTGTGCCGCCAGAACATCGGCGGCCTTGATCCGGCCGGCCGGGCCGGTTCCCGATATCGCTTGCAGGTCCTTGCCGGTATTGCGAGCGATCCGCCGCGCCAGAGGGGTTGCGATGACCCGCAGGATATCGCCCTTCATGATGCGTCCGTCGCGGCCACTACCAGCGACGCTGCCCGGATCGATGTCGTGTTCCGCCATCAGCTTTCGGGCCGAGGGGGCATCCCGCGCTCCGGCATCTGCCGGCGTCGGCACGACAGATGCGGTCGCGGCCTGCGTCGGGGCTTCGCCCTCGAGGGTCATCCGGGCGATCGGTTCGCCGACCGGAACCACAGCCCCTTGCGCATGCAGGATCGTTTCCAGTTGGCCGTTCGCGGCGGCTTCGATCTCGTTGGTCACCTTCTCGGTTTCGACCTCGAAGAGGATATCGCCCTTGACGAAGGTGTCTCCCGGCTGGCGATGCCAGGCCGCAATCGTACCCTCCGTCATCGTCAGCCCCAGTTTCGGCATCACGATGTCGGTCATGACGTCATTCCCCCCGGAACGCGGCGGGGCGCTTTTCCAGAAAGGCGCTGCAACCTTCATGGGCGTCGTGGCTGTCGAGGACGAGGCCGATCACCGCCTGCTCGTGGCGCAGCGCTGCGCTGAGCGGCATGTCGGCACCGTCGATCAGCACGCGCTTCAAAAGCTTGAGGACCGCCGGCGACTGGGCCGCCAGCTTGTTCGCCATGGCTCTCGCCTCATCCATCAGCGTCTCGTGCGGCACGACACGGTTGGCGAGCCCGATTTCGACGGCCTCCTGCGGCCCGATCATTTCGCCGAGATACATCAGTTCGCGTGCCCGGCAGGAGGGAACCTGCCGCAGGATGCGCTGCGTGCCGCCGGCGCCCGGAAACAGGCCGAGCTTGATTTCCGGCAGGCCCAGCTTGGCGCGATCGGAAAGCAGACGCAGGTCGAGCGTCAGCAGAAGTTCGGTGCCGCCGCCGAGCGCAAAGCCGTTGATCGCACCGATCGTCGGTTTGTCCAGCGTCTCGATCCGCCGCAGCAGCTTGTGGATCTCCTCGGCGAATTCGTTGTAATGCGCCAGCGCCTTGCGCGAATTGAGATCGGCGATATCGCCGCCGGCGACGAAGGCGCGCCCGTCGGCGGTGAAGATGACCACGCGGATGGCCGCATCCTTTTCGATCCGGTCGAGAACCTGATTGAGTTCCGCCATCACGCCCATGTCGAGCGCGTTGAGGGTCTGCGGCTTGTTGAAGGTCACCGTCACAACAGGGCCGTCGATCTCACAGACGAGGGAGGGGGTGGAAAACTGATCTTTGGACATCTGTTTTTTTCCTTAAGCCAGCAATTGCCGCACGGCGGAGATGATTTTCTCTTCCGTCGGCCGCCATGCGTTTTCGAGCGTCGGGCTGAACGGCACGGGGGAAAAGGGAGCGGCAACGCGCAGAATTGGCGCGTCCAGTTCGTCGAAACCGATATGCGCCATGCGCGCCGCGATCTCGGCACCGACCCCGAACGCCTCGACAGCCTCGTGCACGATCGCCAGCCGGTGCGTGCGCTTCAAGCTCGACAGGACAAGTGCCTCGTCCCAGGGCTGGATGGACCGAAGATCGATGACCTCGACCGAAATCCCTTCTTTTTCCAGCGTCTCGGCAGAGGAAAGTGCGGTCCACACCATGGCGCCATAGGCGACCAGCGTCGCATCCGTACCCGGCCGGCGGATCGCGCCTTCGCCGATCCGGGCAGGCGCCGGGGAGTCGGCAAGCTCGCCTTTCAGCGCATAGAGCGACTTGTTCTCGACCACGACGACCGGATCGGCATCGTCGATCGCCGCGCGCAGCAAGCTGTAGGCATCCTCGACGGTTGCGGGAACCACCACCTTGAGCCCCGGAATATGGGCGAACCAGGCTTCGAGGCATTGCGAATGCTGCGGTCCTGCGGAAAGACCGCCGCCATGCGGCGTGCGCAGCACCATCGACACCGAGCCCTGCGCGCCGAACATGTAGCGGGCCTTCGCTGCCTGGTTGACCATCATGTCCATCGACAGCGTCACGAAATCCATGAACATGATCTCGGCGACGGGTTTCAGCCCCGACAACGCCGCGCCGACGGCGATGCCGGTGATCGCGGCCTCCGCGATCGGCGCGTCATAGACGCGTGCCGCTCCGAATTCCTCCAGCAAGCCCCGCGTGGCCTTGAACGAACCACCCGCGGCGGCAATGTCCTCGCCGATCAGGATGACCCGCGGATCGGCGGCCATGGCGTCCTGCATTGCGCGGGTGACGGCTTTGACGTAGCGGCTTTCAGCCATGGGACAGGACCTCCGGTGTGTAGACGTCGTCGAGCAGGCTGGACGGATCGGGCATCGGCGCACCCAACGCGGCGTCCAGCGCACGGGCGTTTTCCGCCTCCACCTGCGCCTGCGTGTCGGAGATCCAGCCGGCCTCGACGCCGAGTTCGGTCAGCCTCTGCACCGCGATCGCCAGCGGATCGCGGCCGGCCATGTCTTCTGCTTCGCCGTCCGGGCGGTAATCCTGCTTGTCGCCTTCGTAATGGCCGCGAACGCGGGTCGTCCGGCATTCGAGGATGAACGGGATCGTCTCGTGGCGGACGCGGCCGATCGCCTCGCCGGCCGTCTCATGGACGGCGGCGATATCGTTGCCGTCCGCGGCCAGATAGCCGATGCCGAACGCTTGGGCGAGATCGGCGAGCTTGACCGCCATCTGCTTGTGCGTCGGGCTGAACTCCGACCAGCCGTTGTTTTCGCAGACGAACAGGATCGGCAGGGACCAGAGCTTGGCGATGTTGAGACACTCGTGGACGAGCCCTTCCGCCAAAGCCCCGTCGCCGAAATAGACCACTGCGATAGCGCCTTGCCCCTTGATCTTCAGGGCCAGCGCGCTGCCGGTGGTGATCGGCAGGCCGGCGCCGACGATGCCGTTGGCGCCCAGCATGCCGAGTCTGAGATCCGCCACATGCATCGAGCCGCCCCGTCCACCGCAAATGCCCGTCGTGCGGCCGAGGATTTCGGCAAAAAAGCCTTCCAGATCGACGCCCTTGGCCAGCGTATGCCCGTGGCCCCGGTGGTTGGAAGAGACCGTATCGCCCTCGCGCAGCCATTCCGAGATCGAAGACGCGACCGCCTCCTGGCCGATGGACAGGTGCAGGAAGCCCGGCACCTTTCCGTCGGCGAACAGCACTTGCAGCGTCTTTTCCGCATGACGGATCATCAGCGCACGCCTGTAGATGGCTTTCAAGGCATCGACGGGCTCGTTGCGCCGGGTCATAGGCCCGACTCCGTCGCGATGGCGATAATTCTAGTTTCGTGGCTCATGATTCATTTTCCTTGCATGGATCGTCGTGTTCGGGATCCGGTCAGATGGCCAGATACCGGTTGGCGACATCCCTGTTGCTGCGCAGGTCCTCGATCGTGCCGCGATAGACGATCTGCCCCTTGTCGATGATCACGGCGTCTTCCGAGATGCCGAGGCAGAAATGCATGTTCTGCTCGGCGAGAACGATGGTGACGCCGGTGCCGCGCAGTCTCAGGATCAGCCGTCCGATCTCCTGCACGATAATCGGTGCCAGCCCCTCG
The DNA here is from genome assembly GCF_017313405.1 of Agrobacterium burrii. Taxonomy (NCBI): domain Bacteria; kingdom Pseudomonadati; phylum Pseudomonadota; class Alphaproteobacteria; order Hyphomicrobiales; family Rhizobiaceae; genus Agrobacterium; species Agrobacterium burrii. The sequence continues at coordinate 63,471 of NZ_JAFLNA010000007.1, read as the reverse complement.
GATGGCTCGTCCAGAAGAATGAGGTCCGGATTGCCCATCAGGCAGCGCGCCATGGACAGCAGCTGCTGCTCGCCGCCCGACATCATGCCGGCCTTGCGCTGGCGCATCGTCGCCAGAAGCGGAAAGGCGTCGTAGATGGTGTCGATCGTCCATTCCTCGCGCCCGTCCATGCCGCGTTTGGCGGCGATGCGCAGGTTCTCTTCTACGGTATGGTCGATGAAGACCTGCCGGTCCTCCGGCACGAAGCCGAGACCCTTGCGGGCGACCACATGCGGCGCGGAACCATCGATCCTGTTGCCGGAAAAGCGGATCGTGCCGGTGCGGATCGGCGCCACGCCCATGATCGCCTTCATCGTCGTGCTCTTGCCCGCGCCGTTGCGACCGAGAAGCGCCAGCGTGCGGCCCTTGGCGATCTGCAATGAGACCTCGAACAGGATGTGGGATGCACCGTAGAAGACGTTGATGCCCTGCACGTCGAGAATGGGGTGCGTCTCGCTCATCGTGCCACCTCGATATCGTCTTCCTTGCCGAGATAGGCCTCGATGACCTCCGGATGACCCTTGATCTCCTGCGGCGTACCGGATGCCAGCACCGCGCCGTAGCGAAGCACGTGGATGATCTCGGCGGTCTGGAAGACCAGGTCGATATCGTGCTCGATGAAGATCAGGGTCATGTTCTGGCTTTTCCACAGCCGCTTGACGGTGCCCATCATCTGCCAGCGTTCCTCAGGCCCCATGCCGGCCGCCGGCTCGTCCAGCATCAGCACCCGCGGCTGGAGTGCCAGCGCCAGACCGACGTCGAGCAGCTTCTGGTCGCCATGCGAGATCTCGCCCGACAGCCTGTGTGCCACCCGCTCCATGCCGAGCAGCTCGATCAGTTCGTCGGTGCGCAGTGCCACATCCTTGCGGGGAAAGGCGGAGGCGAGGCTGTAGCAGGCGCGCAGATGCGCGGTGACCGCCGCCGCTAAGGCGTCCCGGACGGTCAGGCTCGGATAGATGCTGACGATCTGGAACGCCCGGCCGATCCCCTTGCGCACGATGGCCGCCGGCTTCAGCCCGGTGATGGCCTCGCCGTCGAGAAGGATCGCGCCGCTGGTCGGCACCAGATGCCCGGTGATCTGGTTGAACAGCGTCGTCTTGCCGGCGCCGTTCGGGCCGATGATGGCGCTCAGCGAACCGCTCGGAAAATCGAGCGACACGTCGTTGGTCGCGACAAGCCGGCCGAAACTTTTCGTCAGGTGATCAAGCCTTAACATCGGCGTCCTCCCCGGTGTAGCTGGGCTCGCCTTTGACATGCAGCGCCTTGGCGCGGTCGTTGTCGGCGCGTGCCTTGCGGTTTCCGACGAGGTCCATGGCGAAATCCAGGATGCCGCGCTTGAGGATCAGCACCACGAACAGGATGACCAGACCTTTGGCGAGGTCGGTATGCGTCGTATAGAGCAGCGTCACGTCGTTGATCGCACGCATGGCGATGGCGCCGACCAGCGGGCCGAGGAAGCTGTTGAGACCGCCGAGCATGATCATGAAGATTGCCTCGCCGGAATTCGACCACGATGCCCATTCGGGATAGGCCGCGGAGGTGAAGATCGCCAGGATCACGCCGCCGAGCGACGCGATCGAGCCGGCGATGGTGAAGGACACGACCTTCACCCGGTAGGTATTGACGCCGAGGAAGGCGGTTCGCCGCTCGTTGTCGCGCACCATGCGGAGTGCATAACCGAACGAGCTTTGCGTCACCAGCCGGATGGCGAGCACGCCGGCCGTGAACAGGAAGGCGCAGAAGGCGTAGCGGTGGGTGCTCTGGGTCAGGTCGATGCCGAGGAAAGCCGGGCGGGGAATGCCGCCGACCAGCCCTTGGTCGCCGCCGGTGAATTGCACCAGTCCCTGGATCATGCTGACGAACAGCATCTGGAAGGCGAGCGTCAAGAAGGCGAAGTAGACTTCCGACAGCCGGCCGCAGATCAGCCCGACGATCAGCGCGAAAAGCCCGGTCGACACGAAGGCCGCAAGAATGGCGAGCGGGACCGAAAACGCACCGGCGCTTGCGACGAAACCATCGGCCTGCAGAACCATGCCGAACACATAGCCGCCGGCGGCAAAATAGGCCGCATGGCCGAAGGAGACGAGCCCCGTATAGCCGACCAGCAGGTGCAGCGACATGGCCAGCAGGCCGCTGGCAAACAGCGCCGTCAGCGTATCCATCAGCCAGAGGCTGGGAAAGATCAGGCCGAGTGCCAGAAGAGCAGTGAAGAAGACGATCGCGATCAGGCAGTCGCGCGCAAACGGGCTCAGGCTTTTCATCGCACCGCCCTTTCGCCGAGAAGGCCCTGCGGACGGAAGATCAGGATGATCACCATCATCATGAACATCGCCCCGTCGACGAACAGCGGAAAGCCGATGCTGCCGAACGAGCGCGTCAGTCCGAGGAGGAGGGCGGCCAGCAGCGCGCCCGGAATTGAACCCATGCCGCCGATGACGGTGACGATGAAGCTGTCGATCAGGATCGAAAGGCCCATGCCGGGCGTCAGCGACCGCACCGGTGCCGCCAGTGCCCCCGCCATGCCGGCCAGTGCGCAGCCCAGTCCGAAAAGCCCGGCGAAATAGAGCGGCACGCGGATGCCGAGCACCGAAACCATGGTCGCATTGGCCGCCGCCGCCCGCACGATCTTGCCGAAGCGGCTGTAGGTGATGAGAAGCAGGCAGATCACTGCGACCAGAAGCGAGGTTGCGACCAGGAAGATATAGAAGGGCGGCACGACGCCGCCTGCAAACCGGATCGGCGGCACGCGGAATTCCGCGGGAATCCCCATCGCCAGATATTCGGCGCCCCAGATCATCTTGACCGCGTCGTCGCAGATGAGGACGAAGGCGTAGCAGACGAGAAGCTGCATCAGCAGGTTCTCCTTGTAGACCCGGCGGATCATCAGGTTCTCGAACAGGATGCCGATCACCGCGGCACTCAGCGCCCCGGCCAGCACGGCGAGGTAGTAGTTCCCGAGCAGGGCATAAGCGGAATAGGCCGTATAGGCGCCGATCATGTAGAAGGCGCCGTGGGCGAAATTGACCACTTTCAGCACGCCGAAGATCAGGGTCACGCCGGACGCCACCAGAAACAGCAGCATGCCGATGATCAGCCCGGTGGTGACCTGCGTCACCAGACAGGATGTCGCCCCGAGGCAGGTGGATAAGGCATCGAAATTGAACATTCCGTCCGGTTTCCAATCAAGGAGAAAAGGGCCGCCCGCGACGAAATCGGCGGGTGGCGGCAGAAGGCGTCAGAGATATTTCTTGCGCTTTTTCCACTCGGTCTCGTTTTCCAGGATGAGATCCCAGGAGGTCGGCTGAAAGTCCGAAAGGTAAGGGGCCTTGGCCAGCGTCTTGCCGTAACCGATCGCGTAGCCGATCAGCGTATTGTCTCCTTCGCGCATCGTCACGGTGCCATCGACGCCGTGCGGGCTGTCGATCTTGCGGCCGCGGGTGGCCTCCGCCAGCTTGTCGCGGTTGGTGTCGCCCTTGGTCGCCTTCAAGGCTTCGACCACGAAGCGCGCCCCGGTACAGGCCTGCCATCCCCAGTTGGTCGGCAGCTTGCCAGATTTGCGGAACGCTGTGTTCCAGTCCTCGTTGGCCTGCGTGTCCGGCACGTCCTTGTGGTAGCGGTTGCCGGAATGGATGCCCGCCGGCAGGTTCTTGATCGCTTCGAGAACCGGCGCATCGCCCATGTTGACGGCGACCGTCTGGAACTTGTCGAACAGGCCGTAAAGGCTGGCCTGGTCGAAGAAGGCGACGAGATCGCCGCCCCAGAGGCAGGTATACAGGCCGTCCGGCGCCATGTTCAGCAGATTGGTGATGTTCTCGGTATAATCGGGCTGGAAGGCCTTCGGCCAGGTTTCGCCGATGAACTGCACGTCCGGGGCAAACACCGAGAGGAATTCGCGAAATTCCGCCGTGGTATCCCGGCCGTAGGAATAGTCGGGCGAGCAGACCGCCCAGCGCTTGACGCCGTTCTTTGCCAGACCTGCCGCATAAAGGCCGCCGGCGATCGCGTCATGGATGCCCTGGCGTCCGGAGCGGAAGATCCAGTGCGCGTGGTTCTTGGGATCGGCGCTGAGCGCCGAGGCCTCCGAGATGGAATGCATGCAGTAGAGCCCGGTGTCGCGCATCACCTCGTGCACGGCAAAGCTGCCGCCGGAGGCCTCGCCATCGAGGATCAGTTCGCACTTGTCGGTGTTGATCAGGTCGCGGGTGATGCGGGCCGCCTCGTCGGGCTTGCCTTTGGTATCGCGGATGACAAGCTCGATCTTGCGTCCTTCGATCCCGCCTTCCGCATTGACCGCGTCGATCACCATCCGGGCGCCGACCGAAGCGGTTTCCCCGAGGATGGCGACGCGGCCGGACAGGATGGTCGGCATGCCGACCTTGATGACCGCGCCCTGGCCGCGCAGGATCGACGGGCTGGCAAGTGTGGCCAAACCCGCCGCGCCGGTGGCCGCCATGAAATGGCGGCGGGTCAAACTCAGGTGTTTCGAAGTCATTGTTCTGTCCTCCAACAGGTTCAAGAAAGCCTCCTCCCGAAGAGGCCGGATTAATGTTTGCGCACGCCCCCATAAGGTGCCCAGGAGCCCGCGCCGTAAAATCCCGCATCGACCGCCATGGAAAGTCCGGTCACGGCGGAAGCATCGTCCGAAAGCAGGAACGCTGCCGCGGCCCCGATCTCGTTGGGCTCGACCAACCGTCCGAGCGCCGAATTGTCTTCCATGAGAGCGACATCGCGCTGTCCGAGATCAATCTGCGCCTGCAGGCCAGGGGTGCGCGTATATCCGGGCTCAACCGCGTTGACGCGGATGCCCGCCCGGCCCCATTCACTTGCCAGTCCGGCGACGAGATTGGTGACCGCGGCCTTGCCGGGCCCATAGGCATGCAGAGGCGTGGAACGGCGTGCCGTGACGGAGCTGATGGCGACCAGGCTGCCCTTGCGGCGCGGCAGCATATGCCGCGCCATTTCCCGCAGCGACAGATAGGTGCCCCGCTGGTTGATGGCGTAGACCCGGTCGTAGACGGCCATATCGAGGTCCTGCGGCGGAACCGGTGTCTGGACGATGCCCGCGGAGGTAATGCCGCCGAAGATCGGCCCCATGTCGCGCTCGACCGCTTCGATGGCCGAGATCACGTTCTGCTCGTCGGTCACGTCCAGGAGAAAGGCTTTGCCGCCGATGCGCCCGGCAACCAGACGTGCCTGTTCGAGATCGATGTCGAGAACGGCAACGAGAGCACCGCGTGCGGCAATTGCTTCGGCACAGGCTGCACCTATGCCGCTGCCGCCGCCGGTGATGGCGACGATCCGTCCAGCCATCGTCCTCCCGTCATCCAACATCGCCTCCTCCCAAAAGCAATTTCATGACGTCATTTATTCAACAAAATGAATTATGAGTCAACATTCATTTTGTTGACCTTGCATTACCAGTGGCCGACAGAGAGTCACGGCAAAAATGTCTAGATCGCTCCCAAAGGATGACGCGCGCTTAGTGGATGAGAGAGTGCAACGGCTTCAAGCTGCCAACATGGGGTCGGAACAAGAACTGTTCCGAGTGACACGCTAAGGGAGAACAAAGGTAAAACATAGAAACTGATTGGGCCTCGTCTTAGATCGCGTTTGAGGTCTCTCACGACTGCCAGCTCATCAAATGGAGATGCCACAGGGCATCTGACAAGAAACAAATTTGAAGACGCAGGAAGGCGCAATCCAGCGCCGTGAAGGGACACGGCCACTACAGTCGGGTCAGTCGAGGAAATTTCCGCATCTCCTGAAACACTAACACTCTAGCGGCTTTTTGCGCCGCATCCATCGACTTGATTGTTGAATGCCATCAAGCTCTGACGCTGTTTTGCATTGCAACGGAGAAACCGCGCAATATTCCCGCGAAGTTTTCCGTTTCATTTAAGAAATTGGCTTGTTCAGCACTCAACCTGCCAACGGGTCAATCATCGCGAAACTCTACATCTTTGCGCTAACCGCAGCAAAGAATCCCGTTGCTATACGGGCTGGCTCTGTCTTTCGGCTTATTCTCCTGCCCTATCCATTAGCATACCCACCATCACATCCGATTGCGAAATAATCCCTACAAGTTTGTTCTTGCCGCTAACAACGGGCAGATAGTGCAAGCCCTGTTCTGCCAGAATGATGATCGCATCTTCGACTGGCGTTTCGGATGACACAGTTTTAACCGGAGATGTCATAATGTCTTTAACCGTTCCGTTGGGAGCGCTGCGTCCTGAGAATATCAGCCGAACTCGTTGGAGAAGGCCGATGGTCGGGCGACCGCTTGCCCAGCTTGCTTTGTCGAGCAAATCGGTCTGCGTCACGATGCCGACGACCTCCGCGTTATCATTTGTCACGGGTAAAGCCTTAAAATGGTGGTTGCGCATCAATTCATGGGCCGTTTTCAACGGATGATCCGGTGCGACGCCGACAACGTCGCGGGACATGATGCTGGCGCAATCCAGATGCGTGGCTCGACGGCGGTAGGAGCGCAGTTCAGTACGGCGCAGTATCGTTTCAAGATCGTCGCGATCGATGTCCAACACCTGATCGAAATCATTCAGAACATCATCCAGATCGGCCGCCGAGAAACCGATGCGCTGGACTGGCGCCGGGTCTTTCGTGCCGTGGTTGGTTGGCTGAATGCGCATCGCGTGCGGATAGCGACGACCAGACAAATTGTTGAAGATGACCGCCACGGTGAGAAGCGCTACGGAATTGCCCGTCACCGGCCAGAGCACGAAGCCATAGCCAAGATCGTGAATCGCCGATCCGCCAAGAATTGCCGTCAAAGCTACCGCACCGCTTGGTGGATGCAGGCAGCGTAGAGCCATCATGGCCGCTATGGCGATGCTAATGGCGAGCCCCGCGGCCACGAAGGGATCCATAACTAGCTTTGCAATTGTAACACCGACAACGGCGGAGACGATATTGCCGCAGAGAATGGACCATGGCTGTGCGAGCGGGCTGGAGGGAACCGCAAACAGCAGGACGGCGGACGCCCCCATTGGGGCTATCAATGCAGGCAGAGCCGCGTTGTCGCTGATCGCCAGATGTCCCAGAAAACCGGTCAGGAGAATGCCAATCAATGCACCCGTCGCGGAACGAAGCTGCTCCTTATAGCTGACCGGCATCGCCCCTGGCAGGATCACGTGCAACAGATGTTTCATTCTGCAAGTTCTCGATTCTCATCAGGAATCGCGTTCTAACAGAAAACAATCCGCTGTCTGCATGTCACGTGAACCTGCCTGGGTGTCTGACCCACAGAGCATTGAAATACGGCGTTCTGTGTTCCACTCAAGCTTGCAGTGATGTCTCCGATGAGGAGCATACAACGTGAATGCGGAACAAACGATTGTTCTCGGCCGCCATCGCGAAAGACAACGCTGCCAGCGCCTTGAACAGCCTCGGACAGGCGACCCTGCAATTAGAGGAGATCTATCGAGCTGAAATTCCTCACCAACGGACGTCGTTTGTCTCATCTGGCTGACAGGGCCGCAAGCGGTCCAGATGATGGTAGCAATGAGCGCAGATAGCCGCCAACAATAACGTAGCAACGATGCTACCAGGTACGCCTTAATCAGATGGCAGTCGTGGCGCTAACCTGTGTTCACCCTAAAGATTGAAGTACACGTGTATTCAGCGCTCAATGACTTGGGTAGAGAGGTTTGCCTCAACAGGGCCACTTTAGCTTGCTTAGAATTCAGCTATACCTTCTTCTCTTGACGAAAATCCTACGTTGGCCAACCGAAATGATCAAATAACTAAATTCTAGGCGCAAGCTTCCAGAAAACAATCTATGACTTGATTTTCTCTAGATAATCTTCAATATTCCATTTATAGATTGATAATTGGTGCCTTTTCGCGCCAAGCCAAGCTCTCATGGAGGTCTGATTAATGCCACTCCGCACTGCCGACATTTTATTTAAGGAAGAGGTGGCCGGCACCCTTACGGAGACCGCAGCAGGAGGGACACGCTTTTCTTACAATGCCGACTGGCAAAAGGGTGATATCGCCTGCAGTCTGCCCTCGACAAAGCGCGAACACGACTGGGCGGTGGGGCTGCATCCCTATTTCCAGCACCTTGGTCCTGAAGGCTGGTTGCGCGAAGAGCAAGCTCGCTCAGCGCACGTGGTCGAAGAAGACGATCTCGGACTGCTCCTCCGCTACGGCGCAGACTGCATCGGAGCCGTCGGCGTTAGCCCACCTGAAGGGTCCGCAGATCTTCCTGAGATAACGGAGGCGACGGCCAGTCCCGGTCGCACGGTATCCGGCGTGCAAAAGAAGCTGCTCGTCACTAAGGATGCCAAGGGTCAGTTTGTTCCGGCAAAGGCTACAGGCTCGGCTGAATATATCGCTAAGTTCAATTCCGAGAAGATCACCAGTCTTGTGCGCAATGAAGCGCTTAGCCTTCGATGGACGGCGGCCGTCCTCGGCCCAAGCGAAGTGACTGCATTTCAGATGTCCTATATAGCAGCTATCGATGAGACCGGGCTTATCGTTACGCGTTTCGATAGAACGGCAAAGGGCGAGAAGCTCCGACTTGAAGATTGCGCGCAGATTCTCGTCAAACCCAAGGGGCAGGACTATGGCGGCAAATATGACGCCGCTTACGAGGATGTGGCCGAAATCATTCGCCAGCACTCATCTCGCGCGCAGATCGATCTGTATCGATTTTTTAACCGTCTGGTCCTGTTCGCGCTCATCGGTAACTGCGACGGACATCTGAAGAATTTCTCGCTCCTGGAGACTGCGAGTGGCCTGCGTCTTTCCCCAGCCTATGACGTTGTGAATACCGCATTTTATGACGGATTCGACCAGACCTTGGCGCTATCGTTTGGCGGTGAGAGGGTTCAATTAGAAGATGCCGACCAGGGGCTTTTTCGTAACTTTGGCAAGGCGATCGGCTTACCTGAATCAGCCGTTAACCAGGCGTTCAAAAAGTTGAAGCGTCAGGTTGCGAAGGCCGCACCAATCATCCAGCCGCCCGATGCCGAGCCGCCGGATGGTTTCATGAACAGGTTCAAAGAGATTGTGGACAACGCATGTTTGAGAATACTGGAAGCATAGCGCCGCTCTCCTGGCAGCGCATCGTCGAGGAAGCTTTGCGTCGACGCAAGGCCGAGGGTCTCACCCAGAAGGACCACTTAGCGCTTGCGGGCGTAAGCTATCCGACGATGGCGGCCTTCGAACGTGGCGACACGACACTGACGCTGGCAAAAGCTCTCGACATCCTGCGGGTCATCGGTCTTGTCGACGAGCCTGCGGAGGGGGATGCTCAGTCGCGCTTTGTCCGTCAGGCGTCAGAGCGTTGGCGGCATCTGACCACACCCCTTCCAACGGACTCACCTGCACGGTTCCCGAATGGCTTTTATCGGATTGACTATTGGCTCGAAGGTGACCTGAAAATCCCCGATCTGGGTGCCTTCGAACGCATTCTTGAAAAGGCAGTGGTCCGAAAAACAGGATGGCCGCCATTCTTCCTGCCAACGCGCGAAGAGTTTGGAGCCCGTGAAATCGACGGGGTCATCGAGTGCTGGCTTGCGCCGCAAAGCAACGATTTTGAACGCGGCTTCAGCGATCCTGCCCATTGCGATTTTTGGCGAGCCGCCCCGGCCGGCAACATGTTTTTGATCCGGGGTTATCAGGAAGACAGTAACGAGACGTTTCCAGCCGGGAGCATCCTCGACACGACGCTTCCCCTATGGCGCATGGGCGAAGTTCTGTTGCACGCGGAACGACTGGCATCGTTGCTCAAACGGGAGCTAGACAGCGTCGTCACGATCCATTTTCGCGCGATGTACACAGGTCTAACCGGTCGGGTGCTTCGCTCATGGGCAAACCCCTTAAGTGAGATGCTCATTGAAGGCTACGCGGCACGAAGCGACGAGGCAGTACTGGAAACCTCTCTCTCGTCAGACGATGTCGAAGGCAGGTTAGCCGAAATTCTTCTGCCCTTGCTCGCGTCCCTCTTTGACAGGTTCGGCATAGCGGGGCTTTCACACGGCCGCGTTGATTCCGAGGTGCAGCGATTGCTCAACAGCCCTACCAGGTGGGAGCGGCGGCCCCCAGCATAATCGGCGAGACCGCGCATCATAGCCACTGAGCGACCTCTTTCTTCGACCAAAGCTGGTATGAAATCAGCCCCGCAGGACAATATAATAGGATTCCGCGGCCCAATCGAGCGTTCTTTGCAGACTCATCGGCTGTTTTGAGGTCGGGAAAAAAGCCGAGCCCTAAAAAGTGGCGGGACGGAATGTATGTTTCAGTGAAATTGTTTGATGTCGTCAACGAGTAGATGAAGAGACATTGCGGCCTGTCATTTTTGGCTCTGACGCCTTCCACGTTTGCACCTGGCAGCTGATATCATTTGCCTGAGCGCGACCTCCGGCTCCTGCTGCTCGGCGATCGTTGCCATCTCGCGTTCGGCGGCTGCAGCAAAGAGGGGGTAGAGGTTCATCAAGCAAGGCCTAATAACGCATAGCGTGTCACGGCGCTCAAGCCTTAGGCTTGGGGAATAGGCGTCGGCCTGGGCGATTTGGACGAGTACTTGCGTTGGCACACCGGAACGGCACCACATATGTCAACGGAGATGAAATTGCTGTTCATTCGTGCGGCCTAAGCGCAATCCCCTCGATCAGTTCCGGCAAGCGAGTTCAGTGCTCTGAACCCATGGCATTCAATAAACTACCTGTGATTGATTTAGTGTCTTGTATAATTCAGTTCCTTAAGCCATTAAATGCGGCCGTGGGGAAACATTCGGCACTTAGGCTCAAGTCTAGAAGTCGTTGGGGGTATATTGACTACACGATATCCGATCGTGTCCCGTGGCATGGTGTAGCTCTCTGCCAGCCACGGCTTATTCCGGCTCGGCCGGAGAGAATATCAGCGGGCCACGGCAGGCAAGCTGATGAGGGGATCATCGCTTATTTGGACGATTGTTTCCAGCGTCATATAACGGGATCGCTGGACCGCCCATTCGTCATTCTGTTCGAGCAGCAGAGCGCCGACAAGACGGATGATGGCATCCTCGTTGGGAAAGATGCCGATGACCTCGGTGCGTCGTTTGATCTCGCCGTTCAAACGCTCAATGGGATTGGCCGAGTGGAGCTTGGCCCAATGCTGCTTGGGAAAAGTCATGTAGGCCAGCACATCGTTCTCGGCATTGTCCATCAGATGAGCGAGTTTGGGGACCTTGGGCCTGATCTGATCGGCGACGCTGCGCCACTGGGTGCTGGCCGCTTCCGGCGTTTCCTGTGCGAACGCCGTGGCAATGAAAGCGGAGACGACGCGCCGCCCACTCTTTCCCGCATGCGCCAAGGCATTGCGCATGAAGTGAACCCTGCAACGCTGCCAGGTCGCATTCAGCACCTTGCTGACGGCCGTCTTGATGCTCTCGTGGGCATCCGAGACGACGAGCTTTACGCCTCTCAACCCTTGACGGGTCAGCTTGCGCAGGAATTCCGTCCAGATCGGCCCGGCCTCGGACGTGCCGATTTCCAGCCCCAGCACTTCCCGGCGTCCATCCGTTTTAGCACCGACGGCAATGATGGCCGCCACGGATACGATGCGGCCATCATTGCCTTACTTTGAGGTAGGTGGCATCGATCCAGATGTACGGCCATTCGCCCTCGATGGGGCGATCGAGGAAGGCTTTGACCTTGATGTCGATCTCCTCGCAAAGCCGCGACACCTGGCTCTTCGAGATGCCAGACATGCCCATGGCCTTGACCAGATCATCGACAGAACGTGTCGAGATGCCTTGGATGTAGGCTTCCTGGATGACGGCCGTCAGAGCTTTTTCGGCCATGCGACGCGGCTCAAGGAAGCTTGGGAAATAACTGCCGGTCCGTAGCTTTGGAATCCGCAGCTCCACGGTGCCTGCCCGCGTTTCCCAATCGCGGTCGCGATAGCCGTTGCGCTGGGCGAGACGAAGCGCAATCTTCTCGCCATAGCCCGCACCAGTCGTAGCGCCAACTTCCACGGCCATGAGCTTCTCGGCGGCAAAGCCGATCATCTCGCGCAGCAAATCGGCATCGGCGCTCTTCTCAACAAGCGAGCGCAGGTTCATCATATCGTTGGTCATCGGTGGTGTCCTTCAGGTTGGTCATAAGCAACCCGACCCTATCGGAAATCACCGATGGCTATGAAACCAAGCTACACCACGCGCTGGGACACGATCCGGATGAGAGAAACGGCGGGCGATCGAGCATGCTACTGCCCGATTTACCTATGAGTGGCGCAGCCGTCGGAAAAACACACGTTAAAAGATCGTAATGTGGCGGTCGAGAGCTCGGGGACTTGAGGTATTTTTCAGGCGGAAGAATACCGTGAGAACTTTTTCCTGCAGATGTATTTCAACGAACAAGTGCAGGACTGCGCGTGCTTTGATTTGCTACTTCATGCTCCGGCCGCCTAGCACAGCGAACGAAACCGTTCTCATTGAAAATTCCTATGGGTTTTGCCAAGCATTTCCGATTGGACAAGATTGGCGCGTCGTCCAAGATGGCGATGGAAAGAATGGAGGCTTTCCGTGCTCGGCTTGGGAGGGTCGCACATCATCTTTTTTAGATTGCTATTAAACAGCTGGTGGATCGTGGCCTGTCTGCATTGCGAGGCCGACATTCGTTCATTCGGCCCGCGATTGTATAGGAGCGCTGTTGTCGATGACACCTGCCCCTTGTCGGCCTGAATCCAGATAACTGCGAGACGGCACGAGTAAGCTGGTCGTTTCACCTCATCTTACACGTTCAGGACAGCAAATTTTCGGCGCCTGATGTTGACCAATAACTACTGATCACTGGAACGGGAGGATACTATGAGATCACTAAAAGACTACGCATCGACCCTGCTGCTTGGCATCGCTCTATCAGCGGGCTGCAGCGCCTTGGGTCATGCTTCCGATGATAGCTACGTCGCCACGGCCGGTGAAGCCGTCGTCAAGACGGCTCAGGGCGAGCTTCAGGGTTTTCGCGATCGCGGCGTCTATACCTTCCGCGGCGTTCCTTACGCCAAGGCGGCGCGTTTCATGGCTCCGACGGCGCCAGATGCATGGAGTGGGATCAGGCTCGCTACCAACTATGGTGCCGTCTGCCCGGTACCGGAGATGACAGCGGTCTCAACCGACGAGCAGTTCAATCCCCACCGGTATCTGCCGGCGAGCGAAAATTGCCAGTCGTTGAATATCTGGACACCGGAGGCAAGCGGCGAAAAGAAGCGTCCTGTGCTGGTCTTTCTGCATGGCGGCGGTTTTACCAACGGATCGTCGATCGAAGGCGAGGGTTATGATGGCCGGAATTTCGCCGATCTCGGTGATGCGGTCGTCGTGACGCTCAACCACCGTCTGAACGTTCTGGGTGCGCTCGATCTGAGCGCCTTTGGTGACCGTTACAAAGCATCCTCCAACCCAGGCATGCGCGACATTGTTGCCGCGCTGCAATGGGTACACCAGAACATCAACATGTTCGGGGGCGATCCGGCCAATGTCACGATCATGGGTCAGTCGGGCGGCGGCGGCAAAGTCCGCACGCTGATGGGGATTGCTGATGCCAAGGATCTGTTTGCCAAGGCGATCGTCATGAGCGGAACCGGATCGAGTGCAGCGAACCCGAAAGATGTTTCTACCGCCATCGCCAAGCACACGCTCGAAAATCTGGGACTGACGGCGGAAACCGTGGCGCAGATCGAAACCACACCCTATCCGGCGCTGCTTGCGGCCAGTATGAAAGCGCTGAAACAGACCGAGGCCGACGGGCTCGGCAAGGCCATCAGTTGGCGTCCGAGTGTCGACGGCTCCTTCATTCCGGCCGATCCCGTCACCGAGGGCTGGCAGAAATATTCCAGCGACAAACCCCTGATGATCGGCAACGTCATGGAGGAGACCACCACGGTCATCGGCAACAACAACTCCGCGCTCTATGCCGACAACTGGACCAAATGGAGCAAGGATCAGGTGCTGTCGAAGCTGACTGAGAAATTCGGAACCAAGGCGCAGGGCATTGCCGACGCCTGGCAGGCTGCCTATCCACGCGACCCGCTGTCGCGGGTCCTGGTCTTCGCCAATGCCACCCGAACCGGGGTTCTGGGCGCGGCAGACGTGAAGGTCAAATCGGGCGCTGCACCTGTCTTCGTCTATCTCTACAAATGGAACCCGCCAGTCCTCGATGGCATTGCCGGCGCGTGGCATGTCTCCGATGTTCCCATGGCCCTCTACAATGCCGATCGCACACCGCAGTCGTTTGGCGGCGGCGAGGCCGCACGGTCGATGTCGTTCGATATGGCCCGCTCCTGGATCAACTTCATGCGGACGTCGAACCCCTCGAATCCCGGGATTCCGGACTGGACATCCTATACGCCGGAAAACGGCGCAACGATGCTGTTCGACGACTACAGCATTCTCGGACGCCAGCACGACAAGGCCTTGCTCGAGCTGATGGGAAATCCGAACAAGTCGTGATCAGTAAAGGCTGGCGCCCCACAAGGCGCCAGCTTCACGCTCGGCCGGACGTCGAATTTCTCGTGACATAAGCGGCTCAAAACCGCGCAAGCGACGCTCACATGCCGAGGACCAGATAATCCATCCGCTCAAGGACTTTCGCGGTCACCGTTTCAAAGGCCGATATTTTCGGGTCGACCACGCCCCGGCGGGATGCCGTGAACAGCCGGCCGTTTTCAATCCGCGGGTTGGAGGCCAACAGCTGCATCGTTCCTTCACCGACGTGACGCGCCGCCATTCTGACCGGCAGGACCGCACAGCCCAGCCCTGAAGCCACCAGTTCGGCAATCACGGCAACACTGGTGCAACTGCTGACATTGGCGGGCTGCATCCCGGCATTGGCGAACCAGTAGGTCATCTGCCGGTACATCGCGGACGGCGATGGATTGCAGATGATCGCCCTGTCCCAAATGTCTTTTGGCGCGACGGCGCCGTCGATCTTCCAGATGGAAGGCGCGACCCAACTGGTCGGTTGTGACCCAAGCGGCTTGAGCGCCAGTCTTTCGTGCCCGATCGGATTGAGGAGAACGGCGACGTCGAGCCCATCGTCGACCAGGGCCGACTCCAGCGTCGTGCTGGTGGAGACGACCCATTCCGGCACCAGCGCCGGGTGGTCCTGCAGCAGGCCGGCAAGCAGTGGCGCCAGGCAGTTGACCGCAAATCCCTCCGCCAGACCGACCCGGATCGTCCCGGCAATCCCCTCGCCTGCCGCAGGCTCATGGATGGCCCTGATCTGCGCCATGATCGCGGTGGCACGCGGCAGAAAGGCCCGACCCTCTGCTGTCAGCACCATGCCCTTGCTCGACCTTTGCAGCAAGTCGCTGCCGACGGCGTCGCGCAAATCTTTCAATCGCAGCGAGATCGACGGCTGGGCCAGATGCAGATGATTAGCCGCCCGTTGCGCAGAGCCCAGCTCGACCGTCCAGAAGAATGCTTCGATCTGCGCTAGAGTTATCCGCGACATTGGAAATTCCTATATTATTCCGCTCAGAAAACTCATTTGGTTTGTCAAAGTCAATAACGCATAACGCTATGTGGAGCGTGACCGGTCGGGAGCCGGCGCATGGAGGAGAGCAAGATGGACGAGCGTAAAGACATTATTTCCAAGGCGGCGCGGCGCATCCTGCCGATCTTGATGCTGTGTTACTTCGCGGCCTTTCTCGATCGCGTCAATATCGGCTTTGCCGCACTGACGATGAACAAGGACCTCGGCTTTTCAGCTTCGGCCTTTGGTTTCGGGGCCGGTATTTTCTTTCTCGGTTACGTGCTCTGCGAACTGCCGAGTAACCTGATCCTGGCACGCGTCGGTGCGCGCCGTTGGATCGCGCGCATTCTGGTCAGCTGGGGCATCCTTTCGGCCGCCACGGCCTTCGTGTGGAGCCCGTCAAGCTTCTATATTGTTCGAATTCTGCTCGGCGCCGCGGAAGCCGGGTTCTTCCCCGGCATGATCTTCTATATGACGCTCTGGTTTCCCAAGGCCTATCGCGCCCAGATGTTTGCAACCTTCAACATTGCCGTTCCGCTTGCCTCGATGATCGGCGCCCCGGCATCCGGCCTGATCGTCGAGCACCTAAACGGCGTCGGCGGGCTTTTCGGCTGGCAGTGGATGTTTTTGATCGAAGCGCTTCCGGCTATCATCATGGGCTGGTCGTGTTGTTCTGCTTGCCCGATTCACCAACGACCGCGACATTCCTGACCCCGAAAGAGCAAGATTGGCTGGTGTCGCGCCTTGATGGCGAGCGCCAGGCGCAAGAAACGGTCGAGCACTTTTCGGTTGCCAAGGCGCTGTTCGATCCGCGCGTGCTGTTGATGTGCTTCATCGCCGTCGGACTGGTCATGGGTACCACGGGGATCGCTATCTGGATGCCGCAGTTCATCAAGCAGTTCGGCCTGAGCAATCTGCAAACCGGCTTCGTGACCGCCATTCCGGCGCTGTTCACCGTTTTGGCGATGATCCTGGTCGGTCGCCATGCCGACAAGACGGGCGAGCGGGTGTGGCACGCAGCCGGACCGTTCCTCGCCAGCGCTGTCGGCTTTGCGCTCGCAGCCTTTTCCAGCAATCCGATCTTCGGACTGATTGGCCTGACGATCGGTGCTGCGGGCATTGGCGGCGCATCTCCGAATATCTGGATCTTCCCATCGACGCTGCTCACCGGCACAGCCGCGGCAGCCGGCATCGCGCTGATCAATTCGGTCGGCAGCACAGGCGGGTTTTTCGGCCCGTCGGTCATCGGTTGGGTGCGCGATGCCACCGGCAGTTTTCAAGGGTCGCTGCTGTTTCTGTCGATTTCCATGGCGATCACCGCCGTCGCCATCCTGGTTCTCGGTCGCAGCATGAAAGAGCTGCTGCGGCCCAAACCCGAACTTGGCCAAACGCGAGCAGCTTCATGAATATCACGCATGTCAAACTTCACCTTCTCTCTGCCCCGCTTTCGGAACCGATCGGCAATGCCCTGATGTTCTTTGCCAGCCGCGACACGCTTCTGGTGGAGATCGTTGCAGAGAGCGTGTCTGGCTGGGGCGAGGCCTGGGCTTCGCCTGCAGCGGCAGCAAAGCTGATCGAGAGCAACCTCGCCGGCTGCGTTCTCGGCCAGAATCCATCGCATATCGGCCGTCTCTGGCAACAGATGCGCGAGGCCGCCGGCGGCGACGCCGGCATGGCGGCAGTGGCTGCCATGGATATGGCTCTGCACGATCTGATGGCACGCCTTTATGGCGTACCGCTGTCGACATTGCTGGGCGGCGCCCTGCGCGACACCGTCGCTGCCTATGCCAGCGGACCATTCTTCAAGCCGGAAGGCCACCCGTATCGCGACTTCAAGCGTGAGATTGACGGCTACGTCACCCAGGGATTTCAGGCGTTCAAACTGCGCAGCGGCTTCAATCCGGTCGATGATGCCGCCGCCGCCATCTCCGCGCGACAGCAGATCGGCAAGACCGCAGCGCTGATGATCGATTTCAACCAGTCCGTCACCCCGCGCAATGCGATTGCCACCGCAATCCGGATGGAGGAGGCAGACCTACTCTGGATCGAGGAGCCGGCAAGCCCGCAGGATCTGCACGGCTATGACCTTGTTGCCGGGCACATCAAGCCGGCGATTGCGGGCGGTGAGACTTTTCGCTCCGCCGCGGCATTCCTGCCGTTCCTGACGC
The DNA here is from genome assembly GCF_017313405.1 of Agrobacterium burrii. Taxonomy (NCBI): domain Bacteria; kingdom Pseudomonadati; phylum Pseudomonadota; class Alphaproteobacteria; order Hyphomicrobiales; family Rhizobiaceae; genus Agrobacterium; species Agrobacterium burrii. Next base: position 45,788 of record NZ_JAFLNA010000007.1, on the reverse strand, counting down.
GCGGGTCTCTCGATGTCCTGCAGCCCGACATTGCCATCTGCGGCGGCCTGACCGGCGTCGGCCGGGTGGCAGCGCTGGGCGAGCTCTTTGATCGTCCGGTGATCCCGCATGTCTGGGGCAGCACCATCAATTTCCACGCAGCGCTGCATCTGACGGCGACGCTTTCCCCGCACCGTGCCGGCCCGGCCCAGGCCTTTCCCTATCTCGAATATGACGTCGGACCCAACCCGCTGCTGGAGCTGGCCGGACGTCCAGCCTTGAACGGAGATGGAAGCGTCACCGTGCCGACTGGACCAGGCCTTGGTATTGAAATTGATCCCAAGCTGATCGCACGCATTACTGTTGCCAGGCAGGACCTGCACAAGTGATGCTGAATGCAGCTGTCCAGCATCAAATCTTTGAATTCCGGTCACGCCGGATGCGCCAGTGCGCATCGCCACCCTGCCCCTTGAGGAGATTAACCATGAACAACCTAAAAATCACTGCAGTCATCGCATTCGCGTCGATGGCGTTGATCGGCGGCCAGTCAGGCCGCGAACATGCACAAGCCCCGCCATGAGACCCATCAGCAGAAATGCGTCGTCAAGGCGGTCAAGCACATGGTGCACGGCCATGTCGTGATCAAGAAGGAACGCGTCTGCCGTTAAAGGCATTCTGATCGCAATAGCTTCGGGTGGCCGCAGGACACTGCGGCCACTTTTCGTTGTCGGTTCCAAAAGCGCTTCATCCGCCGTGGAAGCAATACAGGCTTTGGTTCGCACTGGCATGGCGACGCACATTGGCCTTATCTGCAGACCGCGCAGGCTAACAGATGCTCAACCACCGATTTTGACAGTTTCTGTCAGTGCTTCAGGTAGTCCGTGACCAGCCCGGAAATGCCCCCGGCAATTCCGCTTTCGGCGCAACCCGGCTTCAGCCGCGAGCCCAACACCTGAAAGCTCTGGTGGCCAAAAGACTCGTCGTCGGGAATATATCCCGAAGCAGCTTTTCCGTTGGCCAGCGTGACGAACATCGTCTTGGTCAGCGGCGACTCCTGTTTTACGCGCAGGCCGATCCGGCTGTAGATCTCGGCATTGGCCGTCGTCAGCGCCGTGTCGCCGATGCCCAGAACGCCGAGCCGGATATCGACATTCGGGCCATCCTCATATTTGCCTTCGGTGCCTTCGCGAGCATTGTCCAGCCGTTTGCGGCCAGGGCAGGACAGGATGGTCTGCTTGCCCCAGATGTCGGCGTCCGCCAACCGTCCCTCGGTGTGGCTCATCACGCGAATGACCTCTTCGCCGAGGACTATACCCAGCGCCTGCATGTAGTCGGCCATGTCGTGGGCAACCTTCTGGTCCAGCTTTCCATAGGGAACCTTGTTGTCCCGGAGCGGTGCCTCGACCGCTTCGCGTGTCAGTTCATAGCCAGTGATCTTGACGCCGGTGACGGAAGCAAGCGCATTGGTACCGGCGCGCAGCCAGCGCGGGTTCTGGTCGCCGGAGGCGCCCTGGCTGAAGACGGTGACCATCTCGTCGCCGAATGCCTGTTCGACGTGACGGCTTGTCGCATCGGAAAAATCGCCGGTCACGACACCGCTGAGATAGCCGTTCACCGGATGCATGGCATAATTGACATAGGCCGCAATCGGCTGGCCGTCCGGCTTGACAAAGGACAACACACCGACCGTCTTGTCGGACGATGCCTTCAGGTTTGCCGCCTGCGTCCAGCGGCTGGTCTGCGGGTCGATGGCATCGCGATTGACATTGAGGTCGGCGGCTCCGGTCGCGTAGCCAACCAGCGCGGGTTGCAGGTTCAACAAAGCCGTCTTCACGGCATCGGCTATGACATTGGCTGCAAAATCGTTGGCGTAACGCGGCGTGGATCCTGTCGGCGGCGGGCCAGCAGGCCTGTCGCTGTGGATATGGGTGGGCGAAATGATGATGTTTTCAACCGGGGTGCCAAGCTTGGCCGCGACCCGCTTGCTGGCATCGGCCCAGACCGGCTCTTCGATGCCGCCGAGATCGGCACCGATCAGAGCGGCCCGGGTGGTTCCGTTGTCGATGACGATCGCACGAATATAAAGCTTTTCGTGCTCATACTCGTTCATCGGCGGGTAAGCCGGATTGACCGGCGGGGTGATATCGACGCGTGCCGTTCCGACCCGCAGTTTGCCGCTAGCCGTCTCGGCCAGGACCTCGCCGGACAAACCCGTGGTCGCGACTAGTGCCGCGATCAGCAATTTGGTTGTGTTCATGATTCAATCCTTCTGTTGACGATGCATTCAGACGAGCCAACGGCCAGATGACCCGTTCGTCGAAAGCTGTCGGATAACCGCAACACCGACCAAGCGCTGCGATCTGCCAAGACGAGATGTCGCGACTATTTTGAAAGGTCAGCCGGCTTCAGACCCTGCACCTTCATCACCGCCTCCCGATTGAAACGATCACGTTCCGGATAGGGTGTCCCCTTCACCGGATAGGCGTAGCCGTCGTGGAAGCGGATAAAACTGCCGCCGTCCTTGACGGTGGTTTGCGGCCATTTAGGCAGGCTGGCGCCGTTCGGATCGCCGGATTTGACGAAGTTGGCGAGATAGGACGACATTATGTCGGCCATGCGGAAGTCGGCATCCGTCCAGCTGCGCTGCCCCGGCTGATTGCGCAGCGAATTAAAGAAATACCACAGATCCGACGAATGGAATGATCCATAGAACTCCGAATCCCGTCCCGGCGGTGCGTGGTTGAAGTAGAAGGTATAGACGTTCAGGTCTTTGTTGCGAGCCTTGGCGATCTCGGCCGAAAGAATGAACCCTTGCAGATTGAAGTCCGTCCGGGCGCGCAAGGATTTTCGATAGGCGTCGCGCGGATCGGATGGGCGGTAGATGTTTTTCCAGCCGTCGTCATAGCCGATCTTCCTCATCGCCTGGCCGAGTTCGGCCGCCGTCATCGTCCTGTCGGGGCCACCTTGAAGCGAAGTGTATTCGTCTGACGTGCCGCCCATCATGATGTCAAAGCCTTCGAGCGCTCCGGGCTTCAGCAGATCGACGGACGCATCGGTAAAGACATAGCCATCGATCGTATGCTGCGCGGTGCCGTTGGTTGCCTGATGCAGGGCTTCGTACAGCTGCGTCTTTCCGTCGGTCGCCTTCTTTGCAATGAAATCCTCCGTTGGAATGGCCCTGAGGTCGGCAAGGCTCATCGGCTTGCCGAACACCTCGGCTATCCCCTTGGCATTGGCGGTCTCGCGCTCGGGGAGTTTCGACATCGGCGATGGGAAGAATCCCGTCGACCCGCTTTCGATCACCGCGCGGTGAAAAAGCTTCTTGGCAAGTGGTGAACGCAGGAGCATCGTGGTGTTGCGGGCGCCGGCGGACTGACCACCGACCGTGACATTGCGCGGATCGCCGCCAAACCCGGCAATATTGTCGCGCACCCACTGCAAGGCCTTGATTTCGTCAAGCACCGCATAATTGCCCGAAACCTTGTTCGGGCTTTCGGCCGAAAGTTCCGGAAGCGAGAGATAGCCGAGCGCGCCGGTGCGGTATTGCAAGGAGACGACGATGATCCCCTTGGCCGCGAGCTTGGAGGCATAGAACTCAATCTCGGAGGCATAGCCGTGGTGATTGCCCCCGCCATGGATCCAGACATAGACCGGCAGTTTTTCACCGGTCGTCCTGGCCGGGGTCCAGACGTTGAGATTGAGCCCGTTTTCGCTGGCCTTCGGCATAAAGGCCGGGTCGTAATAGAATTCGTCGCCCCAGAAGGCGCCCGTCGGATTGCCGTTGACGTCCTGAAGCACCTGGTCGCCCCAGCTGTCGGCGGTGCGCACGCCGTCCCAGGGCGTAACCGGCTGCGGTGGGCGGAAGCGGTTCTCGCCGCCGGTCGGCCCGGCAAAGGGCAGGCCCTTAAACACCTGCACGCCGGGCACGTCGGTGCCAACACCGCGCACCGAGCCACCTTCGATCTTTACCGTCTCGACGGCGATAGCGGATTTGGCTTGCGCGCTCATTGCCGGGACCAAAAAGATCGGCAGCACGCCGAGTGCCAGAATCGCGGTGCCGGTGCGCAGTCTCTTTGCGAAAGTGGGTCGTGTTCTGCCGCGATCGCCGTCTCTTCTATCCTGTTGCATTTTATCTCCTCCCTGTTGAAAACCGTGCTCCGAAAACTCGAGGCACCTGCATGATCGGGCACCGCCCAATTCTCATTTCGATCCGTTACCGAATCCCGTGCGACCCCTGCCGCGCCCGTGCGAAACGTGATCCATGCCGGAACTCTGTCCCACCTGATCCTCCGATCGCTGCGGACGGGCGCGCAGGTTGCCGGAGAGCGCGCCAAGCGACTCCGGCGTGATCAGGCCCAGGGCCCCCGCGACATGCCACCAGCCATGATCGGCCTGGCGAACAATGGTGCATTCCGCACTCACGCCCATGTGCAGCCCCTCAAGTGAATGGCCGACCGCGATATGCGCGACTTCTTCCGGAAGGCCGACCATCAGACAGACATGCATGCCGAACACCGAATGCCGGAATGTCGGCGCACCGGATTGCGCGGGACACTCCGCCCAGCGCTTTCGGTTGGCGGGATCGAATTCGTAGGGCTTGCCGACATCGTGACAGGCCGCCCCGGCCAGGAGAATGCTCCAGTCGATCTGCGTCTGCGGATAGGCCTGCTCGAATTCCAATGCGATAGCGCGGGTGTAGCGCATCACACCGCGGATATGATCGGCCTGCGTTCCCTGAACGAGCACAGGCGCGCCGGGATTGCCTTCTGGCGGAATGTCGGTGATGCGCGAAAAATCGGAACAGCAGAGCGCATAGCTCCAGGCCTCCACCACCTTGTCCTGCATGTCGATGTCCGGGATGAGCGCGATCTCCGGAAAATCACTGATCACCATTTTCCGTATCGCGTCGGTAATCGGTCGTCTTGGGGTGGCGTAGTGGTAGGTCATCTCGGTTCCAGTCCCTGTCAACGTCGCTTGGCACATCCCCCTCAGGATGCAGAGTTGCGGAATTCCGGTTCGATCGGCTTGCGGCTGAGGGACAATGCTGCGATCGCGCCGCAGACCAGCAGCAATGCTGCAATCCGGAAGGCCCAGGTGTAGCCACCGGTCGCCGACACGACATAGCCGGTGATGATTGGCGCGATCAGGCCGAACAGGTTCCCACCCAGCGCGGTGATGGCGATCACGCGGGAAACGTCGCGCGGATTGCGCAGCAGATCGCTCGCCAGGGTGAAATTCAAACCGGCCCCTGTCGTCGATCCGGTCAGCACCAGGGTCAGCACGGCCAGCAGCTGCCAGAGGTTGTCGACCACGGGCGCAAGAAGGATCAGCAGCGACAACAGGGCCATGGCGGCCACGAAATAGCGCCGCTTGCCGGCCTGGATCGATGTCGAGGACAGGATCCTGTCACTGGACCAGGCAATTGTTAGGCCAAATACCATCGTCAGCAGATAGGGCGCTGCCGTCAGGTAACCGGTGTTCATAGTCGAGAGTTCGCGGGTTGACTGCAAAAAAGTCGGTAGCCAGGTGAGGAACAGATAAGCCGTATAGACTAGGCAAGCCTGCGTGAGTACCAGGCCCCAGATGCTCGTCTGTGCCAGCAGATAGCGCAGCGAGGACGGCGCGGGATAATCCGCAGATGCCACGGCGCTGTCGCCATTGCGCTCAGCGGTTATCTTTTCGCGTTCCGCTGCAGACAGCCAGCGCACCGCCTCGGGCGCGCCATACCAGTAGATCCACGCGGCGAGCCAGATGAAACCGAGAATGCCGAGCAGGACAAAGGATGTGCGCCAGCCAACCGAGCTGACCAGGGCTGCGGTGACGATCGCGCCGATCGCAGGACCTGCCGAGGAGCCGCCATTGAACAGGGTGGTGACCAGACCGCGTTCCTTTTCCGGAAACCAGTCGCGGATGATGCGCCCGCAGGCCGGAAAGGTCGAAGCCTCGCTGGCGCCCATCACCAGACGGGCTGCCAAAATCGAGATGAACCCTGTTGTCATGGCCGTGACTGCGGTAGCGGCAGACCAGACGGCGATGCCGCCGCCCACCATGCGCTTGGCCCCGACCTTTTCCACCAGCAGCCCGATGGGAATCAGGCAGACGACATAGGTCCAGAGAAAGCCGGAAAACAGATAGCCCATCTGGATCGGTGAGAAGCCGAACTCGGCTGCTATCTCCTTGGAGGCAACTGACAGCGCAATCCGGTCCATGTAGTTGATGATGACTGCTGTAAAAATCAGCAGCGCGATCCAGTAGCGCCGGTTGTGCATGTACTCTCCCCTGAACTGCGGCGGAATCTCCCAATTCCGCACTTCGACACTGTTGTTTCAGTGGCGCAACTTGTCCAATGAGTTCTTTCGGCGATAACGAATAGGAAAATTCAATGAGTGGATGGCCAATGGCAGGCGGCCGTGGCACTTTGGGCATGCAAGCTGACGTGAGCCGATGACAGGGACACAGACATGAGCCGTTGGTCGATACCGGAACTCGAAGCGTTTTTCTGGACCGCCGAACTGGGCAGCGTGCAAAAGGCGGCCGACCGTCTGCATGTCACCCAGCCGACCTTGTCGCTGCGGTTAAAGCAACTTGAGACGAAACTGCCGTCGCCGCTATTTGAACGCCACGGCAGAGGACTGAAGCTGACGCGCGATGGCCACACCTTTCTCAGCCACGTGAAAATCGTGCTCGATGCCTGCGGCGAGCTGGAGAAATCATCCCAGGCAACCGATATTGCCGGCAGCCTTCGGATCGGCCTGGCCGAGGGCTTTGCCGTCGCCTGCATGGCCGGCGTGCTGTCGTCGCTGGAGTCCGACTTTCCTCTGCTGAGGCCGGAATGGACGGTGGCGACCAGTTCCGGACTGGAACAGGCGCTGGCCGACAGTGAACTCGACGTCGCCATCCTGGTGGACCCCATCGGTCTGCGCGATATCAGGCTGTCGGCCCTGGGGGTCCAGAAAAACAGTTGGGCTGCCGCCGCAAAATTCCGCGGAAAGATCAAGGGCACGCCGGCGGAACTGGCACAGCAGACGATCATCACCACCCCACCACCGACGGCAATGTACCGCGCGACGATCGGCTGGTTTGCCGAAGCCAAGGTCACGCCGGACCGGATCTGCCTCTGCTCCAGTCTGAACGCCGCCATGCAACTCGTGGCATCCGGCCTGGGCTTTGGGGTGTTTCCGACCAAGATGATCGAAGCCTATCCGGCGGCGGGTGCTATTTCCATGCTTTCATCGATCCCGCAACTGGTCGATGGCCGCGTATTCGTGGCCGATCGCGCCACCGCCGACCAGTCGCGAACAAACGCGCTGTTGAAAAGCATAGAGAAAGCTACCGACAAGATCGGCTATTTCCGGTCTCAGGAGCGCGGTTTAAAATAACGAGCCTACGATGGAACCGAGTTCCGTGAACCGAAAGCAGGCCACTTACATCGTGACATGGCCTGCTTCATTGTTGCATCATTCCAGCCAATCGTCTTTACACGAGATAGCGCTTGAACCAAGCGATCGTGCGATCCCAGGCAAGATTGGCTGCCGCATCGTCGTAACGCGGCGTGGAATCGTTATGGAATCCGTGATTGACGCCAGGATAGACGTAGGCCTCGTAAGTCTTTCCCGCCGCCTTCAGCGCCTTTTCGTAAGCCGGCCAACCGTCGGTTATTCCCTTGTCTAGTTCTGCATACTGCAGCAGCACCGGCGCCTTGATGCGTTCGACGTCTTCCGCCCGAGGCTGACGTCCATAAAAGGGAACTGCTGCGCCCAGTTCCGGAAAGGCTACGGCGGCGGCGTTGGCCACGCCGCCGCCGTAGCAAAAGCCAGTGATTCCGACCTTGCCCGTGGTCAGGTCATGGTGTATCAGAAATTCGATCGCTGCGAAAAAGTCGTTCATCAGCTTTTCGGGGTCCACGTTCTGCTGCAGTTCGCGGCCTTTCTCATCATTTCCGGGGTAACCGCCGACCGAACTCAGGCCATCCGGCGCCAAGGCGATGAATCCGGCTTTGGCGACGCGGCGCGCCACGTCTTCGATATAGGGATTCAAACCTCTGTTTTCGTGCGCCACCACCACGGCTGGCACCTTGCCGGTGGTTTTTGCCGGGCGCACCAGATAGCCGCGGACATTGCCGTTCCCCTGAGGAGACGGATAGGTAATGTATTCGGCGTTGATATCCGGATCGGTGAACTCCACCTGCTGCGCCAGCGCATAATCGGGGCTCATGGACGCCAGGATCGCCGCGGCGGTCAGGCCACCAATCGCGAATTTGGCCGCGCGGTCCAAAAACTCACGCTTTGTAATCTTACCATGCGCGTAATAATCGTAAAGTTCGAGAATTTCGGGATGAAAATCCTTGGCGGTGAGACGGGTCATATAAAATGCTCCTTTGGCACTGGCCGTTCGGCCTAAATTCAGTCATCCAAGGCAAACATCGGTTAGGTTGTTATCCGCCAATGCTGCGCACTGGTGAAAGCAGATCTATCTGCTGCACGCTGCTACAAGTTCGCCGTGGAAGTTGTTTGCGTCCAATAAATTATATTTGAAGATGCAGCCTAGCGCTTTGCATCACAATTCGGCGCGTCCACCGCGTGGCCTACTGCTGCTGCCGGCCCGGATTTCCCGGCGGGTACGCCCCCTATGACCGTCGATATGATCGTGGATCGGCGATATCGCCAGCTAATCATTGATAAAACCTATGTCAAAACTGTCAAAATCCTGATTAGACAGGCTGCTCCTAATGGACCCAAATAGGCGTTTGGGAGGAGTTGAGTGGATGTGAGGGGGTTCCGTCGGAGGCAAGAGATTTGCCAAGTCTTTGCGCGATGAGGGTCGATGTATCTATGGATGCAGCATCGGCGGCCGATGGAACAACGGGTGCGACGATACACGCGCCGCGGTCTCGCATTTGAATATCAACGTAATTCCTTGACCGGCTCAAGGCGCCTTTCTTTGGAAACGCGCCACAGCAACGCCATACAAAGGGAGAAACCACATGAAAGCTGCGAGCCTTGCCATCATACTCGGCCTGGTGCCGCTACCCGCCCTGGCGCAGGCAACCACTGCACTTGCAGCGGTTCCGGCAGATCCGGCGGCAAAATCGGAAAAATTCCGTTCGCAATATATCCGCCTGAGCGACGACACCGAAGGCTTGCTGTTGGAGCCGTTGATTGCCGCCCCGGATGCGCGCATCGCCTTCGTCTTCTCCCATCCCAATCGCGACAACTTCAAGGAATTGCCGGGCCCCGCCATGGCTGCCCTCGGCTACCGGGTCATGCTGGTGAATTATCGGGGCGACCGCGACAATGCCGATGCGCCGCCGGAGGATTTCCTGCCGAGTATTTCGCGGGGCATCGCCTATCTGCGCAAACTTCCCGGCATTGAAAAGGTCGTCCTGCTGGCCCACAGCGGCGGCACCCATATGGGCACGCTCTATGAAAACGTCGCCGAACATGGCCCGGCCGCCTGCCAAGGCCCTGAAAAGATCGTTCCCTGCAACGGTAAGCACATCTCCGGTCTGGAAAAACCGGATGGATTCATCCTGCTGGATCCGACACTGGGCGCCGCCCATCAGATGAGTGCGGTCGATCCGGCGGCGGGCGAAAAGGGCCGCGACGCAGCGCTCGACATGTTTGCCAGGGAAAACGGTTATGACATCGACGGCAAAAAAGCGACCTATACGCCGGACTTTGCCAAGCGTTTCTATGCCGCGCAGGCAGCCCGCAACAACCAGATCGTCGATCAGGCGGTCGAACGTCTTAAGTTGATAACGGCGGGCAAGGGCGAATTTTCCAATGACGAGCCCTTTCTGGTCAAGGGTGTTGGCATCCGCGCGCTTGGCGCGCGGCTCTACCAGCCCGATCTCAGCTTTGCCGCCCATACCAGGCAGCCCCATACTTTGATCCATGCCGATGGAAGCCGGACGCAGGAGATCGTCAAATCGGTCCGTCCATCGGCCGGCGGCAAGCAGGTGCTCGGCATGTTGAACGAACTCGGAGCCATGAACTATTCGACAACGGTTCGCGGCTTCCTGGCCAACTCTGCAATACGGGTAAAACCGGATTTCGCGTTTACTACCGACGACATCGAGGGGATCGACTGGGCCTCCTCCTACACCTCGACGCCATCCAATGCCGAGGGCGTGACGGTGCCGTCGCTGGTTCTGACCATGAGTTGCCACTATCTCGTTGTTCCCGGCGAGGTAATCTATGATCATCTCGGCGCAAAAGACAAAACCTATGCCTCCGTCGAAGGTGCCACCCATCTCTTCCAGCCCTGCAAGCCGGAATATGGTGACACGAAAAAACAGGTGTTCGACTTTGTCAGCGAATGGGTGTCAAAGCCTGGGCGGCTGTGACTGGGTGAACGCCTGACGGCGGCGCAGTCGCGTAAGCGGGATAATTACGCGACTGCGCCGCTCCAGATCGGACGGAACGTTGTGTAAAACTTCTGGACGGGCGGCGAACGAGTGCCGCCAGCCCGTGTCAGGATGCCAAGCCGACGGCAGAGCATCGGGCTGACGATCGGCCGAAACACTATGTTGGTGTGGAATTGGTGCACGGATCAAATTTCAACATTTTTCATCTATGCGGCAGGGATCGAAACTCGTTTGATTGGTCCAGCATGCCGCACAAACATAAACGCCACTCGCCGCCATCACATCGGTAAAATGAAGTTCAAGGTGACAAACTGGGTGGAGTATGAGGCAGGCCTTCGTCGTTGTGGCAGCATGACCCTTTGGATATCTTTGATAACCTGTTCGGCGGGAGAATTCGGCGGCTCAAATTTTGTCTCATCCTCGCTTCCTTTGATGTGAGCTACGATGAGGCGAAAGCCCTCTCTTCTCAAATGAATAAATTTTGTATCAGGGGCGTTGATGTCGAACACGCGCGACCATGATGTTGATGCCCTCCGCCCAATCTTGTAGAGAAGATTGGGTGGAAGCTGATTCAACAAGGCCTGTAGACAGGTATCAGATCAGACTTTTTAAAACTCTTCCCAGCTATCGGCCTTTGCCGCGGTGTTGCCACGCACGGCGTTGGAAACGCGTGCCATCAGACGTCTTGCCGGAGACGGCGCTGGTGGTGTTTCCAGATCTCTGCGAGGACCGGTTGCTGCATGGGTTGAACCAATCTCGAAACTGGCGATCAGTTGGAATAGTGCCTCCGCTTCCCTGGCCAGCGAATGGCTTGCCGCCGTCGATTCCTCGACCATGGCCGCATTCTGCTGAGTGCCCTGGTCCATGGTGTTGACGGCAGTGTTGATTTCCCGCAGTCCAGTCGCCTGCTCCTTAGCGCCTTCGACAATCGCCGTGACATTGGTGCTGACACCCTGAACTTGCGCGACGATCTGTTCCAGAGCTTTGCCGGTTTCCGTCACCAATTCGACGCCGTTCTTGACCTGTATACCCGATTTGCCAATCAGCGCCTTGATCTCTTTTGCAGCTTTAGCGGAACGCTGCGCGAGTTCGCGCACTTCCTGGGCAACGACGGCAAAGCCTTTGCCCGCCTCGCCAGCTCTGGCGGCTTCAACGCCGGCATTCAGGGCGAGCAGATTGGTCTGGAAGGCGATCTCATCGATGACACCGATGATGTTGGAAATCTCATTCGACGAAGTCTCTATCTCGTGCATGGCGGTGACAGCTCTGCTGACCACCGCACCTGAGTGCTCCGCCGATTGGCGCGTCTGCTGGACCATGTTGCCGGCCTCTTCGGCGCGCCTGCTTGAGTCGGTGACCGTCGTCGTTATCTGCTCCAGCGCCGCTGCTGTTTGCTCGACCGATGCTGCCTGTTGTTCCGTCCGCTTCGAGAGATCGTCGGCCGCCGCACGGATCTGATTGGACCCGGCTGCAATTGCCTGCGCATTCTGGCCGACGCGCCGCATGGCGTCCTCGAGCTTTGCGACGGCATCATTGAAGTCGAGACGGACCTGATCAAGCCGGTCTGCAAAGGTTTCGGTAATCCTGTAGTTCAACTTGCCATCAGAGAGGCGGCCTAGCGCACTGCCGATGCTATCGACTGCAAAGCGAACTTCCGACGCCTCCTGTGCCTGCAGGCGTTCACGGTCAGCACGCTCCTGCTCGGAAAGCGAACGGTTTGCTGCGGCTTCCTGTTCAAGCCGAACCCGATCACGTGCATTATCGCGAAACACAGCCACAGTGGACGCCATGGTTCCAATTTCGTCAGGGCGTCCCTCACCATAAATGTTGACGTCGAGATTACCCTTGGCAAGCGCGTCCATCGCGCCGGTGATGGCGTTCACGGGACGGATGACACCCGCAATGACTATCCAGATAGAAAAAGCGGAAACGGCGGCTGCCATGGCTGTTAGCGCAATCATCAATGTTGTCAGCATTGCCCTCAGGTCATTGCCCTCTGCCAGCTTCTCCTTGGCGACGCGGATTTGCACATCGACCAGCTTGGCGATATCTCCACCCAGAGGATCGATTGCCGGATAGAGTTCTCTGTCTGCGAAGCTGGCGAGCGCAGAAGCATCTTTCGACGTGAGGATACCGAGAAGCTTCTGGACGCGGACGTCCGCCTTCAAGCGCGCTTCTTCGAAGTGATCGGCAAGTTGCTTTTCTTCACTTGTAAGGGTGGTGGCTATGTACGCCTTCCAATGATCGTTCACATCAGTCAGTGCAGACTGGACATTTGCTGTCCCCTCAACCGGGGACAATGCACCGGAACGAACCTTATGCACGGTATCGACTATGTTGACCGCGTAGCGATCACCAATTATTTTCAAATGCTCCATCGGTTCGACGCGATCAACCACGATGGAATCAGCAATTTTCGCTTCCCTTTCCATTGCGTAAAAGGAAAAAGCAGCAATCATCACAATTGTAGCGGTGAGCACCGAGATGCAGGCAAGTAGTTTCACACGGATAGTCATTACATCCTCAACCAGGCAATAGAGACGCACGTCTCTCGATAATTCGGCAACTGTTCGGGGCTGTCTGGCAGGATGATGCTTCGCTGAGGATCCCCATCCTCAACTCGCCGCGGATTGGACAATCATGGGCGCACCCGTTAAATCTAGGGGCAATCTGTTTATGAATTATAAATAACTGGATAGAATTGCCTAAAAATTAGCCCTCGCGAGTAAAAAGTCACCATTCAAGTTCAAGTTGAACCGAAAGATAAGCTATGCGCAGATATGCCGGACTAGCATTATTGGGTTTTAGCATAGCCACGGCGGCCATAGCGGCGGACGGATCAAAAACACCAGAGGTGTCGGTCAATCCCAACGAGCCGGCTTGCCTGAAGGTGCCTGCGGCCGATATGGAGCAATTCGTTGGTGCTCCTGCACGTATACGGGAGACCAACAACGGCTTTTGTTCTTGGAAAGGCAGCATATCAGGTGCCTATGTAAAGGTCATGTATTTCAAGGGCGAAAGCCTTGGTATCCCCGCTGGAGCGGAACGGGCTTATTTCGATCAGGGTATCGAAGTCATAAAGGCCGAGAACAAGCCCGGGGAGCTCGTGGAAATCCCTGCGTTAGGCGAAAGTGCCTGGGGCTTGAAAATCGCCGAAAATCCTACGAATTTCTACTCGGTGTACATGTTCAAGAACAAAGACAGCATCACCATTATGTCCAACGGCGTCGGATACGATGCGACCGTCAAGATTGCGCAGCTTGCGGCGCATATGTGATCTCTACCGCGCTGTCGTTCTGCATTTAATCGTAAGATCCCAGTCCCAACACTTTCAACAAGATAGCCCTGCATTAATTTGAGATTATGGCTTCGCTTTTTTTCACTTGATGTGAGCTTCCCACCGGGGGAAAGATGGCTGCCTACGGCCAAGCTTCATCAGAAATTTCCTATATAGTTATTGCCGAACCGGAAGGCGTCTTGCGCGGAAACCCTTGGCTTTGATCGCCACATTGCGATTGCAAGGAATAGGTAACAGGTCACCTCCATTCCTCGAAGGGAGGTGACCTGATCGAAGTCCGTCAAAGCCGGTTTTTCTTAGAACTCTTCCCAGCTTTTGGTTTTAAGAGCTGCATTGCCGGAAAATGACGAGCTCACCCGGTTCAGTAATTGCCGGGCAGGCGACCGTTTTTGATCCGGGTACCGATCTACTGCGGACGAAGCGCCTGATTTCGCCTTGGCGTCTGTCTCGAATTTTCCGACCAGAATGAACAAAGCTTCCGCTTCTCGTGCAAGGGCATGGCTTGCCGCGGTGGATTCTTCCACCATTGCGGCATTCTGTTGGGTGCCCTGATCCATTTGGGACACAGCCTGGTTGATTTCCTTGATACCGGTCGTCTGCTCGCGCGACGCTTCTACAATAGACAGCACGTTGACGCTGATTTCTTTCACCTGCTCGACGATTTTGCCGAGCGATTCTCCTGTCTGTGCAACAAGGCTGACGCCGCTTTTGACGTGATCTCCTGATTTCGCAATCAGTGCCTTGATGTCTTTTGCCGCACTGGCCGAACGTTGTGCGAGTTCACGAACTTCCTGGGCAACCACGGCAAAGCCCTTGCCTGCCTCGCCCGCTCTGGCCGCCTCCACGCCCGCATTCAGGGCAAGCAGGTTTGTTTGGAATGCAATCTCATCGATAACGCCGATGATGTTGGAGATTTCGTTGGACGACGTCTCAATCGCATTCATCGCATTGATGGCTTTCGTCACTACCGTGCCGGAATGTTCTGCATTTTCGCGCGTTTTGGTTACGAGACGACCGGCCTCTTCAGCACGGCGGCTGGTATCGGCAACGGTTGTTGTAATCTGTTCCAGCGCAGCGGCCGTCTCTTCGACAGATGCTGCCTGTTGTTCTGTGCGCTTGGCAAGATCGTCAGCCGAGGCGCGGATTTGGTTGGATCCAGCGGAAATGGCCTGCGCATTGCCGCTCACATTGACGATGGCATCCTCAAGACGCTCGATTGCACCGTTGAAATCCACCCGGATTTTATCGAGACGGGTCGCAAAGGACTGGTTGATGCGGTAGTTCAACGTGCCGTTGGCCATCGCGCCGAGGCCTGCAGCGAGTGTATCGACCGCGAATTGAACTTCTGCACTTTCGGCTGCTTCTCTTTCTTGCTGCTCCAGCCGTTCTCGTTCAGACAGCGTGCGGTTGGCCTGCGCCTCGGCTTCCAATTTCGACCGTTCCTGCGCATTGGTTTTGAACACGGCCACGGATTTCACCATGTCGCCAATTTCACTGCGGTCGGCAACGACGCTCAATTCGGCTTCCGCATGGCCATCCGCCAGTTCGCGCATCGTTTTCACAATGCGGGTCACCGGGTTCGTAATGGAACGTGTCACGATTGTTGCAAGCACCGCGACGAGTGCAAGAACGCCTGCGGATATTGCCAAGGAGATGAGAAGGCTGTTGTGCTGTTGCGCAGCAGACGCTGCGGCGTAATCGCGCAAGTCGAGGCCTGTTTTGTCTTCGACAGTTTTCAGTGCATTGATACGATTGGTCGAAGCTTTGTACCATTCTTCTCCGCTTACGCTGTTCAGTTGTCCTCCGAACGGACTAGCCATCGCAATCTTGCGTTGGCTTTCGACGAGTTTGCCTGCATCACTGCTCAATGCATCTTGCAAAGCTGCGCGCTGGTCTGCGCCCGCATAGCTGTTGAAATCAGAGAAATAGACATTTTGCATTGCACCGAATCTTACGAAAAGCTGATAGCTTTCTGGGTTGAAGCTGCCGGATGTAAAAGCCGCAGTTCCAATCGTACGCTCTTGGCCTGCCTTTTCCTTCCCTTGCAGAAGGGCCGAGTAAGCGACAATTCTGTTGGATATAGTGCTGTCTGTCGTCAGGGAACTCATCGATTCAATGATCTTGATGAGGCTACCGATAGTATCGGCAAAATATGCAGCGAGATCGGGCACACCAGCCTTGAGAGACGTTACATCCTGCCGCATTGCTTTAAGCTTATCGAGTTTGGCCTGAGCGGTGGCAGCAAGTTCTTTCAAAGCAGGTGCCATATCGTTATCTTCGTCTGTTAGACCAAGCGCGATGAAACGCTGGATTGCCGCGTCTGCAGCACCCCTTTGCTTTTCAAGAAGCGGGCCGAACTCGCCTTGTCCACGAGCACCTACAAAACCGGCGGAAGCTCCACGTTCCTTTTGAACCTCATGGATTGTGGCACCCAAGACAGGGGCCATCGAAGCAATTTCTGCCACCGACCGTGCCTCAGATGCAGTTTGCAATCGCTTGACATTGTCTTGCAAGGCTGCGCCAACCAAGGCGATCGTGGGGATGGCGGCAACGATAATGATGCGCGTCCTGATTTTTAGATTGCCGAATATGCTCACTTTTGGCCTCTGATGATGAAAGCGTGTCTGCTGGGAACTGCTTCAGTCATATAAAAATAAACGATTGAAATTTGGTTATTTTTGCACACGAAAAACTCAATGTGCCCAATTACTAGGCAGAGTTGCAACTATTGCGATTTGGAATTTCGGACTGACGTCAGGTCAACTAGGATTTATCTGAGGCATACAAGTGAGGATATCTCGCGTGACATAAGTTTTAGGCAACAATCAGCATCTCGAAAAATCAGCGCACCCGTCGAAGGATGCCCAACTCATTTACCTGCCGAAAAAGCGCGCGTTTTAGAGGCCATCCAGCGCCGACGATAGCGAGCTCGGAATATAAAGTGTGCGCCCTCTTGGTCAAACCTAACGACATCTCCGGTGGAGCAAAGAAATGAAGCCCGGCGCACTCGGTCACGTAACGCTTAGCTCCGTGCGAAACCTATTTTAACTGGATGGTAACAGGGCAGTTGACACAGCGCGGCTGTGGTTTGCTTGCAGTAATTGAAATTTCTCGTCGACCAAACCAAGATGAACCGTCACCTGGAAATCTATTGTCTCTCAGGGCTGGAAGAGACCGTATTCAATGCTGAAGAAAGATAACGGGCAGCAAGATCGTTACCTCTTCTTTTCGCAAGCGATAACGCCGCGCGACAATGGGCCTCCAAAGGATCGTTGCCCTCCGCGATATGCGGTGAAGAGGCATCGATTACGGCTCCAGCATAGAAGGTTGGGACGCCCACCTCATCATGAAGGCAACGTCCGAATGATACCAAGGACCGCGTCGTACCGTCGGAATGCCGTACACGGAAGCGACCAATTGATGGTTCGGCGGTCAGGATCGCGCTGTGGACGTCACTGGCTATCACAGCGCGGTCGTCATCCACCATGATCGCAAAAATCTGTTCAACTGAAATTCCTTTGGCCAGCTCCTCGATGGAAATGCCATAGAGTTCAGCCAAGTAGGGGTCACCGTAAAGTTTGTTCTCTGCGACATGCCAAGTGTAAAATCCCATACTCTGTGGGGACGAAACACTGAGACTCCCCTCGTCAATGATTCTTTCATAAATCTCTCCCAGCCTTCGAAAGAAATGGACACAGACCGGTCATAGAATTGCATGTTGGATTGCTAATTTGAAGTGTCGATGTCACAGGCCCGTTCATTCTTGCGGTTCTTTGGGGTGCGTCATTCATTCTCTCCTTGACGATATCCACAGTTTGACAGCCGCTCCAAAACAGGGTCAGGATAAGATCGATCTGAGCATCAACGATCTGTGCACCCATGCCCCGGCAAGGTTTCCATCCCCTTCGCCTTGATGAGATCTGAACCGGCGACCCGTGATAAACCTCAGTTAAGTGCTTGAATTGCAATCATTCGACGCTCCTCAACCGCTCATCGATTGAGACAACATTTTTTGAATTTGAGGCCGCTTCCGCATGAGCATTGCTCGTTGCGACCTATTTTGCCGACCCGCGAACTGACCTGATCCAGTGGCGCGGGTGACCGTCGAGGCAATTTTGCTAGGGTTGCATCCATCACCGAACTCGGCTGCCATGGATCGGACAACACTACGGCCTGCCTCATTTGGAGATCACCGGAGTGTAGGACCATCCCATACCATCGTTCAGCCCTCAATTCGTACTTCTTTATTCGCGCATGTTGCAAGATTTTCTCTCTCGCGACATCGTCAGGAAGCGAATTTATATGGATCGTCATACCTGCGTGCTGTGCGTCGAAAGGAAGGGAAATATCCTTAGTCTTCGCTTCGCGGACAGCCGCTTTATTTTGCAAGTCTAAAGCACGTGAAAGACCATTTGCTGAGCTGTCCGAAAGCTGCAACAGCCACATTCCCGGTTCTGTCAGTTCCGGGATCGCGCTGGCCTCGATCTGTGCTACGATCGCTCCGAGCGATGTGCCCCTATATCGAGTCAAAACTCCTTTGATCTCTCGGCTTCCCGAAGCGCCTTGACGCCGGACCGCCATGGCTACGTCCACATGAGCCGTAAAGTCGTCACCAAGATTGACCATATCGTACTTGTCATCGAGCCAGAGGTTGTTCCTGAGGTGGTACGAAAGCGGGATCAATTCGTTGGTGATCAGCAGTTTGGTGTAAGAGCGTGCGCGCAAATCCAGGTAGTTCAGAAAGTGGAGCGGCGTCTCCAGAAATTCCGCGATGATGTCTAGTGTGAACACGTCCGTGACGAGCGGACTTCGGACGATCTTGTCCGCCCCTACCTTGAGGAACTGCCGCGCCTGGAAAGTCAAAGCGGGATAGTGATCGGCGAGGACACACATCGGATAGATGACTTCAACTGGGTCGGCAATCTTAAGTTCCTGTCCCTGCTTGTCCCGAAAGACAAAGTCGCTCGGACGCTGCAATGCGCCTGCGCAGAGAAGCGCTTGATCATAGGCGTTCGCAACGGCCTTTTTAAAATCGTCTTTGAGCGCCAGGTCGTTTCCTTTGCGCGCATTCAGAGTGAGGCGTTTTGATTTCGCTTGAACAACAATCGCCTGGTTCCCGAAAAGGACGAGCGCATCGGCCTCCGCATACCGGTTCTTCCCGCGGTAGATGTCAATATTCGTTAGGACACGGGAGGGACCAAACACCGAGCGAAGGCGCTCACTCGAATAGGATTCTGTGAAAATGCCCCGGTTGGCGGTAGCGGTAGAACGATAATCGTCGTCCGCCATCATCCAGAAAAACGGCGACTCGTAGAGTGCTTCCTGCAGTTGGTAGTGTTGCAGGAGGATATAGGCTCCATCTCCGCAAGCTAGGATCGGCCGGGTGTTCGTCTCATTGAATTCACTCAAGCCGATAAATGCGCTGTTGCGCTCGTGGCTGCCATACTTGAATGCAGCTAGGATCGCTTCGACCCTTCCAATTGCGATCTCAGCGCGAGCCGCAATATCTTCGATCGTAAAGGTAAAGGCCGGAAGAAACGTCCATCGGTCCGGGGATTGTGCTCGCATTTCCTTACGAAGAAGGCCTAGGCGATGAAGGTGATTGTCAGCAATCGCCTTCGCTACCACGAGTGCCTCCGTGATGCTGAAGCCGCGTGTCCTCTCGAGCCACTCCTCATCGGCGCCGTATTTCAGCTCGGTGAGGGCTTTGTACTGGAAATTGTAAGCAGATTCACCGCCGTAGAAGATGGGTTCTCGCATCGCGGCTCCATCCTGAAACGGATCTCTGCCGGCCAACAGACCTGCTAGATCTCTCCCGCCGAAGAAGGCCTCGGCAGCCATAGCATGATGAAGCTCTCGCATGAGTTCGTCGGTACGATCGATATAGGTCTGCAGGGCTTCCGGCGCCGGCATATCCGTCATCCATGGACTGCGCGCCATCAGGCCAATCAATGTCGAGATTTCACTTCGCAGGAGACTGGAGCCCTCATAGTGAGAATCCATGTCTCTGACACCGAGTTGGCCGCTGTATCGGATGAGATTATCCCGAAAACAAAAGTAAGCGATCGCATGAATAAACCCCGGAGAAGCGCACAAGATTTCGAGCTCGGCAAAGATTTCACTTTCCGTCCTCTGAACGGTCTCATCTACTTCCAATGTCTTATCCATCGGCGTCGCCCCGCTTCTGCAATCTCACCGTCTCTCAGAGACATCGGCCGCACTTAAACTCTGCTCACGCTTTAATCCGGCAGTTTCGGGACCGGACACGCATCTATTTTGGCTGCTCATGCCCTTTGTTGTCCTCGAGCATCGACAGGTAACAAGGCCTCGAACTTCTTCAGCAACGCCTTGGCCAATCCTTCGCCGTTTATTCGAAGACCAATCTCGTCCAACGGGTTCTCCGCCAAGCCAGACTGCGAAGCCCAGTTCATACTGGTGACAATCACATCGTCGTCGCCCCACGCCAGGAATTTTGCGTGAAGTTGGGGGTCGCGCACCCCAAAAATGCTTGCCAGCCCGATCAGCCGCTGACGTTGCCGCGCGATGTGTCGAGGTTTGATTGGTCCAGAGCGTCGGGAGTAATAGACCCGGACATCGCCTATTCTCTGACCCGCGACATAGGCTGGGTTAAACACACCGGGTACCATCGTTGCACCGGCGCGGTTGGTGCAACAGACGAAGCGGTGTTCGGCATCATGTGCAGCAGATCGGAGCACGCGTTCATGTTCGTGGGCCAAAAGGATTGTCATGACCGCCGGCGCCGCTTGTACGGGGTCTGTCGCGGCTGCTAGGCTCCGCTTCCCTCGCCTGAGATCGGCCGAGATAAAATTGAGCGCCTCCACTGAACGGCGTGCCTCCGAAAGAGGGCCAACGATCCTTCTGAAAATATCGAGAAGATTGGCGACGGCCAGATCCTCACGGACCTCAGCGGAAACTTCGACAGCGCTGAAGGGCGACGACAGCCAGTTGCAGGAACCGAGCAATACCACCGCGCCCCCTCGCCCGTCATCAGCAGCGAGAAACTTTGCGTGGCTCGCCACCGGATCGCGATGGACCTGGACATACCCGCGTGTGAGATTCTTTCCATTTAGCCTGACACGCAGGGCTTCCATGGCGTTTGCATTCTTTGAGCGTTCATCGAGAGTGGTCCCATAGAAAAGATGGACGTGCACCCGGCGTTGTACAGCGCGCTCCAGCGCCTGAATGATCCGTTCGCGGTTCTCGCGGCATTTCTCGTCACACTTCTCGTCATCTGCAGCGGCGACGAAGGTTGAAAGGACGAAAAGTTCGTGACGGGCGTCGTCGGCAATTTTCTCGAACCGGTCGAGATGCTCATCCGAACCGACGATAAAATTGTTCGGCTCAAACTGCGTCTCGAAGGCCGATGGCTCGACCTCGCGCGAGATGTTTGCCAATTGTGGCGCTTGTCCAGTCTCGAGGACCTCACCAAAGAAGCGTCGAAGGTCATCGCTCGCCCCTTCCGGAAAGAGCCCGTCCCTCACTTCGTCTAGGTCAAAAACGACAAAGGTCTTCTGAATAACCGAATTGATCGTCCTGACACCGCGCATCCATTCCCCCGGACGTAGCTGTCCCGCGACCAGTGCCTGCACCCTCCCCGCCATCGTGTCATCCGTTTCGGGCGGATCGTCGGTCGGAAAACCAACGATCCGGACGGACGATCCGCCAGGGTTCGTCTCCAACTTGACGTCCTTTCTGCGGAATATGGAATGGCCTGCCCTCTCATAGACGAGACTTATGCTGACTTCGCGTTCCTCGGTTCGCTCAGGCAGCGGTCGGTCGGTATGCACCAGTTCCTTGCCGACGGCACTGGTTGTGAATAGTGGGGCGGGAGATAACTGTATCTCGGCGAGACCGAACTGCATGAGGCGCGCGACTGTCGCCTCCACAATCTGGGCAGGCAATGACAGTGACGCCGCTATACCCTCGATCGTGCCCGGGACGGTGTGAAGCCGGAGAAGCACCATCTCCTCGACTGGGCTCCATCCCCAGACTCGCTGAATAATTGCGCGCGCCCTGTAGTGCCAAGCTGCGATATGGAGTTTCATAGGGCCAACTTCCCTGCATCGTCGACGCTGACGATCGTCGCGCCCGGGCCGACGCCTTCGAACTGCGTTTCACCGAGTTTGTTCAGCTCCTCGATCATCTTGCGTACAAAGCCTAGCTGGCCACCCACGTGGTCGGGATCGGTTCCCTCGGCTGCATCACCGAGAAATGTCAGACTAGTAGCGAGGATCAACTTCTGCTTTGCTCTGCTCAACAAGACGTTCATGCGTTGAGGGCTTCTGACATGCCCCAGTGCTCGCCCACCGACAAGGGTATTGTTGCGGACGAGGCTTGCCGCAACAAGATCCGCCTGCCCGCCTTGGAAACTGTCGGAGGTGTAAACGAACCTCCCGTCTTTTCGAGGGCTGTCGAAGCCGAACAAAGTTCCATCGCGCGTGTTCAGCGATGAACTCAGCATTCGTTCCAATTGTTTGACCTGCGCCCAATAGGGCGCGAGAAAGACCAAGGTGGGTCTATTGCCCTTGTGGTCCAGCTGAGGGCGGACGCGCTTTACTGCATCGATCAAAACGGAGCACTCCGTAAGGTTGACATATGAACCGTTTCTATTTTCCTCGAAGGCACGCCTTTTTACCATGCTGAGCGCAGGAACGTTTAGGACAACCACAGGGCTCGTCGGAAGCCCAGCCATCGAACCGAGCGTCAATTTTCGATCTATGACGCGCTTTGTCGGTACCAGATTGCCCTGGTAAAACGTGTTCGAGACCAACCGACATATCGCGGGATGCATTCGGCTTTGTTCCAGAAGCGTTGCGGCGATCGAGCTTGGGTAGCCATTTGCCTGCTCACGCTCTTCCTCACGGGCCGCGATGGAGAAAAATGGCTCTTCTAGCCGGATAGCCATACCAAGAACATCGACACGCAGCGTTTCGTCAGTTTCCAGAACCTCAAGGGCCTGATCAACTTCAGCAGGCAGATCCGCGAAAGCTTCTAGCTGTTTGCGGGCGTCCTTCAACATCTCGTCTGATTTCTGCGCGTCGTACAGCTTCTGGCGTTCCAACGCTTCAAATGGCGAAAGTTGTTTATGGTCGCCTATGATGACCCTACGGTTTCCGAGAAGTAGCGCTCCAATGAGCTCCGAGCCGTTCGCTCGAGCGGCCTCTTCCACGAACACCCAGTCGAACTGCTCACCGTTGGCAATCATCTCCTCAATGACGTGCGACGATGTCGTCGCCAGTGTGACATTCGACGAGCGCAAAAGAAGGGCGTCTGTATCGGGAAGAACGCGTTCGGCGATAGCACCCTCGCCTTGGGCGGGCTGCAGTGTCTGTTCGATCTGCCGGAACTGCGCCGCCATGATATCAAGGTCGCTTGTTTTTTGGATGCCGCACAAGACATCCATCGATCGTGCCCGAAGTGAGGCACTTTCGGCTCCGCCCTTGGAACGTTCAACACGGACGACGATCGCAATGTCAGGAGGCAGAACATCCTTGAGCTCGTGTTCCATGTTCACGAGGGTTTCGTGATTCTGCGCGGCAATAAGAATACGCGAGCGCTTTGCAGGCAGGTGAATGCTCTCCACCAGCTTCGAGATCAGGAATGTTTTGCCGACGCCCGGCGGGCCGACGATCACGCTGATCGACTTTCCCGCAGCAATTGATGCCCAGGCTTTTACTTTGGAAGCATCCATGTCAGACGGCGCCTGCCCTGGGGCGGCGACTTCGACAAGGGCTTCGTCCATCGCGACCTGTGCGGGATCATCGATTGCTCGTAGCAATTCGACGTTGCTGCGTGCGGCGACAATATTCTGGAGACGGCGTCTTACGGCCTGTTCTAGGCCAACGTCCTTGCGTGGCCGCAAATAAAGGTGTTGACCGGGCAGCACCTGCTCGCTTGATGTAAAAGCATAAAGCCGCGCCCCGCCAACAGTCTCGGCTGCTTCGAACGACAGTTCCGGTTGTCGCTCTCGAGCTCCAGCAAGAGCATCGGACGAAGCCAGCGTCCAGTCGGCTCCGCCTTGATCGTGATACAGCTCGCGCTCGAGAGCTTTGGCACATTCAAGAAGTTCCATTCGCCGACGTCGTTCGTCCCGCGGATCGTCCTCGCGGGGCGTCACCCAGACCAGGTGCTTGGTGGAGGCATCTGGCGCAGCAACGACCTCGACGGGATAGATGTGAAACTGCTGCCTCAGGAGCGAATAAGCTTCCAGCAAAATCAGCGCGTACCACGAGGGAGGGTCGTCGCGCATTCCTGCCGCCGTTTTCTTGCTGGCAATTTCAGCCCAGCCGATCGCTGCAAGCCCCGACCTCTTCGCGCGTTCTTGGGCGCCCACCCGGTTGGACGCCAAGTGAATGCGTTGTTTAATTTCGAAGGCGTCCGCCACCCGGTCGTCACTACGACGCTTCGACGCAGCTGTCATGGTGCCGATCCGTCCCTCTTCTGGCCGGACAATGTAGGTCGCAAT
Source organism: Agrobacterium burrii (assembly GCF_017313405.1). Lineage (NCBI taxonomy): Bacteria > Pseudomonadati > Pseudomonadota > Alphaproteobacteria > Hyphomicrobiales > Rhizobiaceae > Agrobacterium > Agrobacterium burrii. The sequence goes on along the minus strand of NZ_JAFLNA010000007.1, from coordinate 21,659 downwards.
GTCAGTCACTAGCCTTATGGAGCCAGAACTCATCGGTACAGCTCGAACCTCTGGACCGAGGAGATCGTCGGCTGCGAACCGAAGAACGCGCTCTGCTTCAGATGCGGGGATAGTACCGGAAGTCAAAGATGGGAGGTCGCTCAGCATAACCTGCCGGCTGGGATACAGAACGAGTTCACCTTCACTACCAACACCGACGCGATCGAGCTCTTCGATGACGTCTTTGATCTCTCGTAAAACAGTCCGTCCGTCAAAGAGCTGGAAAACTGGCGGGTTCGCCAGCCGGTCAAGCATCTTGAATTCAATGCTCGACAAGATTGGAGCAGACGTACCACCCATGCCGAGGATCGAACGGGCAGCTTTGCCGACATCCACCCAATCTTGTCGGAACGACACAATGTTTGTGTTGCGCAGTCCTTCGCGTCCCGCGTCAAAATCGCTTTCCGCAATTTGGACGCACGACTCGTACCCGCCCAGACGGTAATCAGGGACATCGTCGTTGTGGGAGAAAATTGTATGTAGATTGATAGCACCGTGCACTATGCCTGCATCGTGACATAATGAAAGCGCCTCGGCGATGCGTTGCATGTTACGCCAAAAGATCTGACGGCCGGCCGTGGTTAAAAGCTGCTGGGCTCGCATCCTGGCTCTATAACTGGATGCTGATAGAGGATCACCAGGTCGAAGCATAACAACGCCAATCTCGTGCTCGTCCTCAACGAGCTCGATAACCTCCACGAGCACATCTCGCGCTCGCCTTGACGTCAGCACACGATGAACACGACGAAGTCCCCTGTCGAGTAGATGCCTGAGATCACCATCAATCTCCGTTCCGGTTTTTCTAAAGAGCCGGACCAGATACTGCTCACCATCGCTAATGCTTGTCGCGTATCGGAGGTGTGACGTCCAGGATGCAGGGTCGCCAGCGTAACCATCCTCCGAAAAACGGTAAATCGCGTCCAGAGGCTTGCTCTTCGTGCCTTTCAGTCCTGCCATGCGCTTACACTTCTCCCATAGGATAGCCAGAAGCAGCTCCAAATGTGGGAAGCTGTGTTGGGGAATCGATTCGACTACCTAGATAGCTTATCGAATAACCTGACGTTGCAATATCCGGAAACGCAGTGCAACCGAGCAGAATCGCAACAATATACGCCCCACGCCCTAACTCTCCCTGCCCGTTATCTCGCGCAGATCAGGCTCCAAAACGATCCGCCGCGACGCGCGCGACGCAACGTCGAGCGTGCGACTTGCCACCATCCCCGGCAACACCAGAGGCAGTCGCTAAGACGAGCTGCACAAGCTCCGGCAATTTCGAAGAGGCCCGCCATCCCTTCAGTTTCCGTTCAAATAAGGTGCGGGTTGATGGTGGTGTCCGCTTCACGCAGGATCGAGGTACCAAACAGCCGGCCCGAGCAAAGGCGGTGCTGTCGAGGGCGAGGATCGTCGTCCTGGTGCATGCTGCTGGAAATCGCTGAAATGACTTGGCGTCTTTCCGCACCCGAGAGGGTCCGGCTAGGCGCTCAGACAAATTCTCGCGAACCGGCGGCGTCTTGCGTTGCCGTGGATAGCGATCGGCACCAATACCAAATCAACGACAATAATCCTCGGATTTCAAAAATTTCGCAGTACAATGGGTGCTGAGCGTAGATGTCGGGGGGAGTACGGAAGGCGCGAAATCCTAGCGACGGCTCAGAGTCACTAGCCTCTGATATCGAACATCCTTCTCGAGCCTCGGAGCAAGCTTAGCGATGTGGAGGAGAGCGCTTTCTAGCCCATTTGGAACAATTGCACCCTCTTCGTCGCCGATCGTCTTGTCCAAGATTGCAAGGAGAGATGCGGCTTTCGTTCGATCATCGATTACAGCGTATTTGTCGTCCACCGAATTCTTGTCCAAAACGCCGTAGTCGTACATTGACCAGCAATCGAAGGGCGTCAGATATGGTAGCACGAGCTCCGCTGCTTCGGCATAATAGGGTCCGGCTGCCGCAGGTAGCTCTGCCAACCCCTCCGAAACCTGGCGAGAGTTGAGCGTGAGTTCCTTCGGCCAGACATTACGGAAAGCCGACGCCACCAACTCGAAGCGCGTGGCAATCTCCGCGTCGTCACCGATTTCAAGAAATTCGTGCATTGCCCTGATTGCCTCGCGACGAACAGTGTCGCCACCCATCCTGAGCACCTGCTGAGCAAGATTGATAGAGATGGGAGGCGGCTGCTGATCGCGGGCGCTCAAGAGAACAGAAAGGATGACCTGTTGGGTGAGTTCGCCCCTCACCTGCGCCGGTAATTCACTGGAGATCGCGGCCGCAACGAGCGGCTCGGCAAGTTCGGTGAGGACTTCCGGTCCCGGTAAACCTCCAGATCCGAACGCGCCCCACAACTCCAACGCCCCCTCATCATTGGGCTCGGCCATTTTTAAGGTCTCGATCAGGTTCGCTCTCGTCCAGGCCGGATCAGCGGTATAAAAGTACCCGATGTCTCGGGTCAGAAAATATTGTGCGTCCAGGCGAGCTTCGCCAGTCGCCTTAGCGATAGCGAACAGGATCTGCGGCCATGGGCCGGCAGCCAAGGCTTGATCGCCCGCCCCTACGGTAGGCCAACCGCTCAATGCGAACAAAAGTTGGCCGACCGGCGATGCATAGGCTCGGTCGGCTAGCGGTTGGCTGACGTCGGCATTCTCGTTTGTCGCGGTGACGGCAATCGGCCAAAGCGTAAGCCACGCGGCAATGAATTCGTCCCGGCGCTGAAGTAGTTTATCCCAGCCGTTCGTGAACGATGCCAGCCCGTCGATCGCCCGTTTAAGTACGACAGGTCCTAAATTGACGATCGCCTGGCAGGCTCGTACGGCAATCGGAATTTTTGCTTGGTCTTCTGGGGAGGCCGAGTCCGGCCCCGTATTGAGATCGGTAGGCCTGAAGCCATAGCCGAAAGCCTGCCAGACTTTAGCCGAAACTACGGAATCCGGTGCCTTTTCGAGCAGGGCGAGAATGTCGCTCGGATGTTGAGCGATGTAGTCTGATGCCTGCTGGGTCCGGTCGTCCCAGCCGCCATCCCCAATCATGCCGGCAAGCTCGTCAAGCAACTTTGCGCTTGGAACGGAGTCAAAGGACGGTTGAATGCTCCGTTCGCCGCGCAACATGCGCACGCCCTCACTGAATCCGAAAGTGAGGTTAACTTCTGGCTCCGCTCCATCCTGCTGAATTGCCTTGTCCAACCAATCGATCGCCTTTTTCGACAGCTGTCCTCCTGCCGCTTGAATACGTTGCAACTCAATGCGTATACGGTGCCGCCGAAAACCTACCCTGTCTGCCTTGTCGACCGACTTTGGAATGAGCTTTAGCGGTTCCCCCTTCAACAGACGTTGCTCCAGACGGGCTGCGCTCGCTGCAGAAAGGTTGCTCCAACGCACTGCGCGGACCTCGGCGATCTCTGGAAAGGTCCCCGGTCGCCAGAATTCCGAATCTTCGACCGTTTCAAGGAAAGTGGATACGTCTTCAGCCGAAACGAGGTCCGGGTTGCGCGCCGCCGCCGCCCAGAGGCGCCTGTAGAGCTTCCATTCGCTGGTATCCCAGCACGACACGATGCGTCGCGCAGCTGACGCATCGATAGATGCAAGCTTTTCCGTGACTGCGAACATCAGCTTCGTCACAGGCGCGAAACCGTCGCGGTGTCTGTCGGGCTCACCGCCACCGGCAACATACTGCGCAGGCGGAACATAATAGACGCGTTGCACCTGCCAGTTAGTAATATCCATACTTTCAGATATGGAGCCGATCATACGTCCGAGATTAAGTCCCGAAAGCAGGGCGGCGTTGAGTGCCACGGCCAGTTCGAAGAGAAAATTGCGATCGGACATCTGTTCGAGACCGATATCGTTTGGTGTCAGGCGGTCCCCGCTAGAAATCGATGCCCAGATGAGATGCCGGAGAAGCGTCGGCTTTTCAGGCGGTTTCTCCCCGGAAAGGGCGTGGTATCGCCTGGATGTCTCGATTTTGAGTGACGGTCTGATGGCTTCGACGACGAGTTGGATGATCTCCCGCTGCGTCCCGCCCTGTTTGAGCTCACGCTTGATTAGATATTTCTCGTGATTGTTCTCAGTGTCAGGCCTCTGCCAGTATTCGAATACACAACGCCATGCGAGAGCATAGGGTTCAGCAAGATCCTTCACTCGGTGACCGAAGAGATCACGCAGCGAACCACGTTCCGCCTCATGGTTCGTCGACAAGCCGGCCGCCCACTCAAGAACGGCTAGATCCTCCAGGCGGCCATCCGCGAAGGCCCAAGTGGATTGGCGGACACGATCTCCAGTGTCGGATATTCTCGGTCTGCGCATATCAGCGTGTCCTCCCAGTTTCCCGGATTGTCTCGTTCAACAATGCAAGCCACCTTGGTGAGCAACCGTTCTTAGAAAGGAGCTTTGCCAAATCGGTTTGTTCACTCGGCGTTGAGCGTCGCACGTAGTATTTCAGGAATGATTGCCCGGCGGACCCGTCTGGCGATTCGGGATCGAGCAGAGAGAGTTCCTTTAGATAGGCGTTTACCGATGCCCGGCTGCGCTTTCCCGGCACGAGGTCGGCCCACCGCACGAGCAGATCCCCTAGCGCTCGATGACCGTTGGCGCGATCATATGGAATTGGGGTTATTCCGCGTGCCCGCCATTCCGTCGGTGTTCGCGCGTCTGAGGGTTCACATCCGACAAATGCATAGCGAGGCTTTAGGTCATTGAAATGCCGTTCGTCGCCGGCGATCGCATTGAGGAGATATCGGACCGGTGAGTCATTCGCGCTGTAACCAACAAGAACCAGATGGAAGATTCGTGCAGCATCATAGAGGAAGGACGTAATCTGATGCCGCCGCAGATAGAAGTCCCCGAAGTCCTGGTCCGTTAGTATGAGTGCTGACCCCTTCTCGCTTTTCCATCGAAGTTTTCCATGGATATGCAGGACGCCGCCGAAGTCCGTCCTTCGGCTTGGATTGGGAATTTCGCCGAGCGCGAATGACGTGGCGGTCACGCGCTCGCTTTTGGCAGCCTCTGACAAGAGGCGATCAAAGTTAGTCGTCGCCAGAAGTGTTTGACCGAACCGTTGCCCTAGGTGAATGAGTGCGCTGTGGATCGGGTTGGGTGAGGTCGTTCGCGCCAGCACCTCGCGCGCCGCCCGTCGCATCGTGCTTTCTTCGCTCGGGTCGCCGTCGAGACGCCGCTCTAGCATTCCCAGAACAACGTCGTATTCGCGTTGGCAGAAGAACTTCAATTCAGTGCGTTGTGCGTCTGAAAGAATACCGGGAGCGGTTTCCCAAGTCGCGCCCGTAGTGGTCCAAATCGTGTCTATGGCCGCCGCGACTGTCGGATCGACTTTCCGATAAATGTCAGCAACGAGGCCTCCGAAATCAGGCAGTGAGGATGGGGCTGGATAGGATGCGCCTGCACCTACGATGAATAGGACGTCGCCTCGATCTCGCGCGAGTAGCAAGTCTTCTGGCAAACTGGGAAGACCTTTCCCGAGTAACACTTCGCCCGACATATTCCCCCCGAACCACCCATCCCTCTAATTTCTTTAATTTAAAGAGAAATCCGCAGCAACTCCCGGGAATTGAAAATATTTTTGAAGGGAGCAACTCGGGACGAGCCCGGCCCAAGACAGATTGCCACGGCACATGCAGCGGCACAGCTGCGGCTAGTCCTACCAACATGACGGGGAGAGAAGGGGCCCCTCCCGCGGTTCTGCCATCCTGTCGCCTCCAAGCCTTCACAAGATGCCCCACGCCCGAAACCTCCCCCTGCCCGTCATCTCCCGCAGACCCAACTCCTCGACGATCCGCAGCGCCGCCCGCTGCGTAACCGCAAGTTCCTTGGCGATCATCCCGGCCGACACCAACGGCTTCGCCATCACGAGCTCGATCATTTTTGGGAGTTTTGACGACGTCCGCTTCCCGACCAGCTTGCGTTCCATCATGGTTCTCGCCAGCGCCAGCCGGTCATGTTCTTTAAGCCCGAGCTCTGCGGCCGCCAAAAAACCATGGGCAATTGCCAGCAGTCGCGTTTCCCGATCGCGATGCCGACGGCGATCCACGGCGACGGTTTTCAGGCCGAGATTGATCGCGGCAAGATGGGCACCTGACGTGATGCCGGCCTGACGCAGGATGGAGGCGGACAACAGCCGGCCGAGCCAGGGCGCATGCTGCAGCACTTCCAAAGTGTTCCAGGCATCGAGGGCGATGATCGTCTGCAGCACCGGCGGCAAATTTTCGGCCTGCCGCACGACACCGCGCCAGTCCTGCAGCCGCTCATCCTCATCCCAGTCGAGATCATAAATCATCGGATTTTTTTCGGCCGGACGGCTAGCCGTCGCCCGGTTGCCGACGACGCATGCAGGTCGCGTGGCATCCTTGATAGCGGCGTCCGAGCGGGCGAGCAACGCGTCGATGGCTGCAAATTCGTCGACAAGCGCGCTCTCATTTTTGTCCTCGTTCCCCTCCCCTGCTCCGTTGGCAGTGTCGGGCACAGCGTCATCATCCGCGTCCGGTGTCTCATCACCCAAAGATGCTGCAGGCGCCCCGGCGAAGACGTTGTGGCCGCGGAGACTACGGAGGCCGTTGGATGACAGCGCCCAGCCGGGCAACTGTAAGACAATGCGTCGGCGCATGCGCAACACGTCGCGAGCGATGGTGAGTTCGTGGGTCGGGGCGCGAATGTCTTTGGTCGCGTCATGGAGAACGAGGTCTTCGAGATGGACGAGCTCGCCATCTATCCACAACGAGGCACAGGCATCGGTGAAATGCGTGCGTTCGACAAAGCCGTCTCCGACCGGCGAACGGGCGATCCGCTCGTCCAGACGGGACAATGCGGAAGCCGCGTCGGAAATCGGCCGCAACAGGCTTGAGAGGGGTAATTTTGCAAGATCGTAAACCATTGAAATCATGGTAAATGATTTATTAAACGGACACCAGTAACAATTTGCTGTCCGTCACATGGTACGGTTTTGGGTCGTGTTTATAACCATCGATAAGTACCTCTTATCGATGGTAATCAGACTCTCTGGTTGACCACATCTGTCGGCGATCCTGATTCAGCGGATTCCCCACATTTCCGGCGATTTCTGGCCTATTTCGCCCTAATCCGGTGGATTCAACGCGCTCTTCGCGCTTTGCCCGCTCACCACAGGCGCAGTCGCCGCAGGCTCCGAAGAAAATTTCGGTCGGCGTCGTCCGTCCGGGAGCCGATCAGCGAACGTTATGCGCTCAGAAGCCTTACATCCTGGCGTTTCCGCCTCAGATCGCCGCTGGCGCGCGTTCGAGTAACTGGATGATCAGACACCAGTGAATGGTCATAAATCGCGGTCTACGGACTCGCATATCACCCATAAAACACGCTTGCAAAGGACCGTTTATCGACGCATTCTTTATTTGAACAAAATGCCAGAATCGAGCCGAATATCCATGGCAAAATCAGCGAGACGTGTAGCCCCTCCCCTGCCGCGGCGCTTGATGGGTTATGCGCGTGTTTCTACAGAGGACCAGCTCCACGATGCGCAGGTCGATGAACTGCGCGCGGGGGGCTGCGACCGGATCTATCAGGAGCACGGCTCAGGTGCCTCTCGTGCCAGACCAGTTCTCGCCAGACTGCTAAGGGAGCTGACCACCGGCGACGTCCTCGTCGTCGTGCGACTGGACCGGTTGGCACGATCCGTCAGTCATCTGCTTGATGTCATCGAAGACCTTGAGGAACGTGGCGTCCATTTCCGATCGCTGCGCGATCCGATCGACACGTCGACGCCTCAGGGTATGTTTTCGCTACAGGTCCTGGGCGCCGTCGCCCAGCTTGAGCGTGCGCTCATAGCGGAGCGAACGAAATCGGGTATGAAGGCTGCCAAGGCACGCGGCCGGATTGCAGGCAATCCGGGCCTTCGCGAGCGACGCCCTGAGGCGATACGGACTGCGGCCGCTGCGAAGAACCAGCTTTATCTCGACGAGCTGATCACCTCGGCGCAGACCTGGCTTCCGATGGTGAAGCGACTACGCCCACAGCATAGCTGGGACAATGTCGTCCTGGTCCTTAACCGCAAGGGCCACGACTGGACTGTCGAGCGGTTACGCCGTGCTGTCCATCGCATGGTTCGCGAAAAGCTCGCGGACCCTGAACTGTTGGCGCGATCCCCTCGCAGACCAGTAGACGATCACCATATGAAGCTGGTGGCAGCAATCGCTATCGCCGATCCGAGTTTGACACTGCGCGACATCGCGGCGCAGTTGGATCAGATGGGAGAGCGTCCGGTTCGCGGCGGCCGGAAATGGCAACCCTCGTCCGTAAAAGCGCTCATGGACGAGGCGTTTCGCTTCGGGCTTCTTCGGGGCTGACGGAGTCTCAAAGAGTGCTAAGTCAACGCGTCGGCTCCACAACGCAGCACCACGTGTCGATGTAGGTGCAGCATCACCCTGCTGGCGTAGATGCCAAGCTCCGGTAGAAGATGTAACCTGCGACGACAAAGATGAGCGCCGCGAACAGACGGTCGAGTATGTTCTTGTAGGCGCTCAGTCGAGTTGCCAGCATCGTGCCGAAAAGGCCGCCTGCTACGCCTCCACCAATGAACTCCATGGCAAGCCACCAGTCCACTAGCCCGGACGCCGCGTAGTTCAACGCGGTCGCCAGCCCAAACGCTCCGACGGAGAGGAGCGACGTGCCGATCGCGTTGATCATCGGCATCCCGGTCGCCAGCATCAGGCCGGGAACGATCAGGAAGCCGCCACCAATCCCGAAGAAACCCGATGCCGCTCCGGCTGCAAGCGCCACAGCTGCGGTTACAAAGCACATCCTGAGGTCGACCGGCCGGCTTTTTACGGACGTCGGCTTCCTGGGCTTGAGCATCAGGGCGCCCACGACGACCATCAGGACGCCGAACAGGAAGATCAGGCGGCCTCCGTCCATCGCTTTGCCGAGGCTGGAGCCGGCAAGCGCGCCGAAGACGCCGAGCAAGGAGAAGACGGCTGCGCACCGCCACCAGACGTGGCCCTTTATAGCGTGGCTCGCGAAGTTGGCGAAGGCGTTCACCGAAACCGCGAGCGCTCCGGTTCCGATCGCGATATGAGGCTGCGTGACGCCGACGACATAAAGCAGGAGCGGCGTCGCCAGAATGGATCCGCCGCCGCCGAGAAGGCCGAGCATGAAGCCGACGATCCCGCCAGATCCGACGGCCGCGAGAACGGAAGTGCTCATGTCCTTCCGCTCCAAATCCGGTCGTAAAGTATCATGCCGACCAGCATGGCGACGACGAACAGCACCGTCTGGGGAAAGCCGACCGACAGGGAAGCGACAGCCGGCCCCGGACAGAGGCCGCCGATCCCCCAGCCGATTCCGAACAAGGCCGAGCCGATGACCAGCGGCGCGTCAATCGTCCGGTTTGTGGGCACATGGAAACTGTCGTCGAAAGCAGGATGGCGCATCTTCTTCATCACCTGTACGCCGATGAAGGCGACAGCGACGGCGCCGCCAAGAACGAAGGCAAGGCTTGGGTCCCAGTTGCCCAAGACGTCGAGGAAGCCTTGGACGCGAGCGGGATTCAGCATGCCGGAGAGCGACAGGCCGAAGCCGAAGACAATGCCAGAGGCGAGGGCGGCGCCGAATTGATAGATGGTCCTATTCATAATCCGAGGCCTCGTAGAATGGTGACGGCGATGACCCCCGCGATTAAGAAGGTGGCGACGGCGGCCATGGATCGTGGAGAGAGGCGGCCAAGGCCCAGCACGCCGTGGCCGCTGGTGCATCCGGATCCCATCCGCGAACCGAGGCCGACTAGCAGTCCGGCGACGATGATCATCGGCCAGCCCGCTGTGATCTCGACGGTCGGCCAGTTACCGACCGCCAGCAGGTAGACGAGCGGCCCGAGCAGGAGGCCAAGTACGAACGCAAGATTGGTGGTCAAGCCGATGCCTTGGGCAAGGCGGCCGACGATGCCGCTGATGCCGGCGATCCGGCCGTTCAGAAGCAGGAGCATGACCGCGGATGCGCCGATCAGCATGCCGCCGCTCAGCGACTGGAGATAGATGTTCATGTCTCTTCCTTTACGCAGAAGATGTCATAGAGCGCGGAGACCAGTTGTGCGGCCTTCTCCTCGGTCAGGCGGTAGAAGATCTGCTTTCCATCCCGCCGGGTTTCGACAATTCCGGAGCTCCGCAGCACCGTCAGATGCTGCGAAAGATGCGGCTGATGGATGTTGAGCTTTTCCTCGAGTTCGCCGACCGAGAACTCGCGCTCGACCAGCGTGCACACGATCATGAGACGGGACTGGTGGGACAACGTCTTCAGGAGATCGGCGACCTCTCCGGCCCGGCCGACCATCTCGGCGGGAGAGAGCCGTGCCTTCATCATTTTCCTTAAATCGGTGTTCATTCCCATGCGGCTCCCTGCAATGCATCGAGCGGGAACTTGAGGTAGCGCTTGCCGTTCGCTTCAGGCTCCGGCAGACGCCCTCCGCGGATGTTTACCTGCAGCGCATGCAGGATGAGCTTCGGCAGCGGCAGCGTCTTGTCACGCCTCCTCCGGAGCTCCACAAACTGCTCTTCCGTCACTCCGGCAAGATGCTCGTTGGACTTCTTCTGCTCGGCCACCGTGCTTTCCCACCGCGGAGCGCGACCGTTCGGCTGGTAGTCGTGTCCGGTGAAGATTCGGGTGTCGTCCGGGAGGGCGAGGATGTCCTGGATCGATTTCCACAGGACGCGGGCGTCTCCGCCGGGGAAGTCTGCCCGCGCCGTGCCGCTCTCGGGCATGAAAAGCGTGTCATGGACGAACGCCGCGTCGCCGACCACGTAGGTGATCGAGGCGAGCGTGTGACCGGGCGAGAACATCACCTTCGCGTCGATGGAGCCGACCTTGAACATTTCGCCGTGTGCGAAAAGGTGGTCCCACTGCGAGCCGTCGGTGGCAAGCTCGGGCCAATTGTAGATCCTCTTCCAGAGCTTCTGAACATCAACGACGCGTCCGCCGATCGCGGTTCTGGCACCAGTCTTCTCCTTGAGATAGTGGGCCGCGGAGAAATGATCAGCATGCGGATGGGTATCGAGGATCCACTCGACGGTCAGGCCATTCTGCCGGACATAGTCGAGGATCGCGTCGGCATTGATGGTGCCAGTGGCTCCGGCCTTCTCGTCGAAATCCAACACCGGATCGATGATGGCGCACTTGCCGGTCGCGGGATCGGACACGACATACTGGACGCTCCAGGTACGCTTGTCGAAGAAGCCCTTCACCTGCGGGCACCGCTCAGCGTTCTGCTTGAGCCAGGCTTTAGCGGTACTGGTGTCGAAGCCGCGGCCAAGTCCGAACCCAACGACGTCTTCGGCAGCCATTCGCCCGTCGAGAACCTCGCCGATTAAATGGAGGGTGAGGGACCTCGTGCCCGACTTGCAATGGGCGAACACCGGGCCTTCGGACGCATCGACCGCCTTCTGAAAGGCACGGACGTCGGCTTCGGTGATCGTACCTAGCGTGACCGGGACATAAGCGTAGGACAGGCCGCACTGCTCGGCTTCCTGGCTTTCCACGTCCGTGCCGGGCTGGGCGGCGTCCTCGGCGTCCGGGCGGTTGTTGATCAGCGTCGCGAAACCCTGGCGACGAAGGGACTTGATGTCGTCGGCATTTGGCTGCGGCGAGACCGACAGCTTCTCTGAAATCCTGATCACGGACATGACTGACTCCTTAGTCCATTTACATTATACATTATAATATAACGTATAATGTTTATCTTTCAAGTCCCCCAAGTGACCTGATCGTCGCAGCACACTCAGGAGCAGAGAGACGCCCTCCGACCCCAGAGGAGCTTTCTCGACGCCGCGTCGCGCCGACCGGACCCCGAATAACGACGGAAGCAGCAGTTTTACAGGGCGATTACAAGAGAGCGCGTCACCCCTCGAGGAGATCCAAAAGACTACGAGCTAGTCGCGAGAGCGCGATTGAGCGTTGGCGTCCCCTAAGCGTCGAAATGGCGTGCCACCTCGGATCCTTCGTAATCGCGGCGACAGCTCTAAAATATTTACTGTTGGATCGAGGCGGAAGATCGATTCTGCTTTTTTTCCCCGTAGATGACCGAGTAGTCAGGGACTGACTCGAAGTTATATTTTTCTCAAACTGCTGGAAAGCGAACGTCAAACAATCGCTAGGAGGGCCGAACTCGGATTGTGCGCTGCTGATATCCAGCATCTGCGCCATCGTCAGGAGAGTGCTGGACCGCCATGTCATGGACAAGCACGTCAACGGCGCATCCACGTTCACCGGGATGGAAGCCGGCCCTTTTATGTCTTGGACGCCGAAAAAAGTGATCTCGGGTCTTCCGTGGTTCACAGAACCGCTCCAGAGAAAGCGGATAGCCTTTCGAATGTCGGCAAGCTTTGTCTCGCCCCTCCCCTTCTCCGCATCGTCGATCGCCTCCATCGTCGCAATCAGCAGGCCGGCGTAACGGAGTTCAAAATGCGACGGTGGGGCACGCGACACAGCTCTCATACAGCCGGAGCAAATCAGCTCGGCCAACCCGTCCCGGTATTCATACCGGAAGTCGCATCGCCTTAAACATTTCAGACAGGAGAAGCGGAGGCGAACGCGGTGGATGCTACAAGCAACGGTCTCAGCGCGCGACCAGTGTCTGCGAAGATACTGATCGCGGCCGTTTCGCCGATCGCCCTCCAGGCAGGCGGGACATATGCCGCGCCATCTGGACTGCCGGACATAACCAAGTGAGGCAGCATTCCGGGAAAGTGCGAGCGCCTCGACGACGGCAGGTCGGATCCTGCAAGCGCGGCTCCATCTCCAAACACTTGTCGGGTCTGGATCGAAATCGTTATCGGTTGAGCTGTCGAGGCCCAGCCAAGCTTCAATATCAGCACTTTGCCGGGAATACCTTGCCGCAACCCGCGCCTGCCACGATGAGATCAGTTCGTCGCCATATGGCCGCGGTGCCAGCGGCAAAAGCGGTGTCGTCCTCACCGGGCAATCCGTCTCTGCAGTTGCCGCTCCGAGTATCGCGTCATCGAGATCAGGGGCAAAACCAGCTCGCCACCGGTGAAGCTTTCGATGGCAATGCGCTCGTTACCACTTCGGATGGCCTCGACCGCTGCGGTCTCAATCAACCGGAAAATCCTGACCGTTACACCGTCGGTCAACTCAAGGACACGTTGGCGGACTGCGGCAGTGCCTATATCGGATGGTTCCCTGAGGGGGAGAATTCCGGCCAGACTCGACAGAAGCTGGGCCAGATTTTTGTCGTTGGACCAACGGTTCAGATGAAGAGCATCGAACCGCTCGGCGAGCTGTTGGTCTGTTAGAAGGGCTTGTCGGGCAAGGTCCGTCCCCGCACAGATCATAGGCACCTTCAGATCATTAGCCAGGAACCGGATGACGTTGAGGAATATTCGCTGCTGGCGAAATGTGCCGGTCAGGACAGCGTGGATCTCGTCGATGATCAGCATCCGAACGCCCATGTCACGCATCATGCTTCGGCAAATGGCCTTCAGGCGCCATGCGGCTTCGTACTGGGGACCTGGCGCGCCCAGTGCATTCAGCAGCTCACCATAGACATCGCGCTCGATCGGCTCGGCCGGCATCTGCATGGCAACGACAGGCATCGTCGTGACGCCTGTGCTCCGGTCGAACCGAGGCGGATGATCACGTAGGAATTTCCGAATGATCTTGGTCTTGCCGATACCGGTTTCGCCATAGATGAGAAGGCAGGGCATCCGGTCGCGCGGAGGGTAAGACAGAAGATCCTCTAGCCGCCTGATCACCGTCGTTGCTTGCGAAGTCTCAAGCCATCTATCCGCACGCAGCCAGGCGATGCGCTCATCGGTATCGAGATCGGCATACTGGCGATACGCCGGCTGCAGGTGCTCGTATGCTGTCATGACCACTCCTCCACGGACAATGGTGGCAGATCCTCGAAAATTTCTGGACTGGGCTGGTCGACGGGAAGAGCGTCGTAACCCCGACTTGCGAACAATGCGCGCTCGCTCCGCTCTGCATTCCGGCGCACGGTTCGTGTTTTCACCGCAGCGTCCGCCAAAAGTTGCCGCTGCTCGGCAATCGTCGAAAAGATCAGCTCTTCGTTGACGGCCCGGACGCCTTTTGCTCGCAATGCAGCCAAGGCCAGACGATGCTCACCAAGCGTGATACGCGGGCGCCGAAGATCAGCGAAATGAACCGTCCAGACGAAGCCGTCGGCCCCTTCTACCTGAACGCGCGACAGGTCTCGGGGGTCGTACTTGACGCGCACCCGCTGGCCCCGGCCGGCCCATGGGCTAAGCACATCGTCCCAATAGCGAAGCCCGAACAGATGGATCCCGTCTCTACGGACGAACCGTTCTTCAAACGGCAGGAAATCCTTCAGGAACTGGCCAGGATCATGGGGAAGCCTCAACGCGTATGGCCGATCAGCAAGGCCGTCATCCCAGGCCAGCCGTGGAGGCACGCCCAGGCTGCGATGAAGATCGGCATGATAGCGGCCTGTGATTTCGAGTGTGAGCCACCTCTCCAACTCATCCAAGGTCATCGCTGCATGTTTCTCGGAGTCATAAGACCCGCGATCCGCGACGTTGCTTGAGGTCGAACCCGGCAGCATATGCACCGCCCCCATCATGGTGCCGATCAGCCGTTCGATATGCGCGCCGTAATGCGGACGGCGAACCGGACGATGAACAAGGGAAATTCCGTGTTCTGCTGCCCCGCGAACGAGAGCTTTGCCATGAAACTCTCGAGCGTTGTCGAGATGAATGATATCCGGAAGGCCATGGGCCGGCCAATCGGCCTTGATACGCCGATCTTCGAGCCACGGTTCCTTCGGCAAGACCGACTGTTGAACGACGAGGGCAACGGATGTCGATGAAGGGCTTTCCAGACTGATATGAAAACCGGCCACCATCCGGCTTGCGATATCGATGGCCAGTGTCAGCCACGGCCTTTGCAAAGGGCGGCGATGGAAAGAATCGACGATAAAGAGATCTACGAGCGTATGGTCGATCTGCACGACCTGAAATGCATAGTCTGCAGTATATTCCCGGACAACCGGTGCGAACCGTTGGCGCGCGGCCGTGGCTCCCTCCCTATCTCTATAAAGCCCCCTTTGGTCCGCTTGATGGACTCGACCTCTGACAGCTTTCAAGGAAGGTGTGGGGATACCGGCCTCGTGGCACAGCTGGCGGACGCGGTCATGAAGTGCCTTCGCAGTCGGCCGTTCGCGACTTCGATAGGTGTCGCGGATTGCAACCTCGATGGTCTCTTCGACATCGTCACGCAGTCGACGGCCTCCCTTTTCTTGACCCGCCACGCCATCAAGAAGCGAGCTGGCTACCGGCGCCACTCGATAAAGGGCTATCAGTTCGTAGAGACGCGACCGCTTCAACCCAAGTTCCCGGCACACTCGTGCAAGGCCGAGCGCTGGTATACGCTTCGCCGCTGCCAGCGGCCGGATCAGCGCTTCGCGAGTGACCGCCTTCGTCCAAGCGACCTCAGTCGCCACCATTTTATCGGGTCTTTTGTTCATCCTATATCTCCCCATCCCGTCACGGTTCAAGTGGAGCTTTGCGCCGACTACATCGACAGCTAAGATGACGCGGGATCGTAACAGAGCCGCGACAGCACTTTAAGTGACGAAGGAGTCCGGAGAATTAGGGCGAGTCCGGCGAAATTGGAAAACCCCTTGTCCTGAGAAATCAGTGAGATAGAATCCACTCGATTAAGAATGCCGACAACATCGGTTAAGAACCGTATTTTAAAACGAAACGTTTCATCGGAGAGCCCCATGAGCACCACCGTCAAAGTATCTGAAGCCAAGGCACATCTGTCCGAACTGCTGGTGCGTGTCGAAGCCGGTGAGGATGTGATTATTTCGCGTGGCAACGACCCGATCGTTCGCATGTCGAAGATCCGTAAGGAAAGCGATTTGCAACTGCTGATGAACGAGGTGCGCGCTGCGCGATCACGGGCGATGCCATCGACACATGACGAAATTTTATCGTGGCGCGATGAAGGTCGTCGTTGATGAGTTTTATCATCGATGCGTCCATGGCAGCCGCATGGCTTTTGCCCGAAGAGTTTTCCACAGAGGCTGAAGATGTCATCGGCTCGATAACAGCACCCTGCCCTATACCATCCCTTTTTTGGTTTGAAATCAGAAACATTCTGGCAATGTCAGAGCGGCGCGGTCGCATCGGGGCAGGCGATGCACTTGTTGGAATGGAGCGGATCAGACGGCTGCCGCTGGAAGATGCGGGGATAGGCGGTGATGGACTGGTGCTTCTGCTCGCGGGCAAACATACACTCAGTGCTTATGACGCTGCCTATCTTGCACTCGCCATGAACAGAAGCTTGCCACTCGCCACGCTGGACCGCAAACTTGCTGTAGCTGCTCGAAAGCAAGATGTCCGGATTTTGGGACCCTTCGCCCATGGCGACTAATGATAAGACGATTTCTGCGCGGGCGGAAGAACTTGATACCATAGCGGCCGTGTTGCCGCTTGAACGTCGAGATGAACTTGCTGAACTGCTGACCGATCAGGATATCGAAACACTTCGCCATCTGGTCAATCAGGGCATGGGTGCCAACACACTGCGGGCACTCACGTCAGACCTTGCCTATCTTCAGGCATGGTCGATTGCGGCTACAGGTGCGTCGCTACCTTGGCCTGCACCTGAAGCACTTCTGCTCAAATTCGTTGCTCATCATCTGTGGGATCCCGAAAAGCGTATCAGTGATCATGATCACGGCATGCCACAGAACGTCGATCGTCTTCTGCGGGAGCAAGGGTTTCTGAAATCTGTTGGCCCTCACGCTCCCGATACGGTCCGCAGACGACTGGCAAGTTGGTCGACGCTGACGAAGTGGCGCGGTCATCAAGGGGTGTTTTCCTCCCCTGCCCTCAAGCAGGCGATCCGACTGGCAGTCCGGGCCACGCCGCGTCCGCGAAAACGCAAAAGCGCAAAAGCGGTGACTGGCGATGTTCTGGCAAAGCTCCTTGCGACCTGCGTGTCAGACAGCCTGCGCGACGTCCGTGACCGGGCAATCCTGATGGTGGCGTTTGCGTCCGGTGGTCGTCGGCGCAGCGAAATCGCTGGGCTGCGCAAGGAGCAGTTGACCGTCGAGGTGCCAATTGTGGTCGACAGCGCCAGTCCCCTCCCCTCGCTCTCGATTCACCTCGGCCGGACAAAAACGTCCAGAGGTGAAAACGATGACGTTGTCTATTTGACGGGCCGGCCAGTGGACGCGCTCAATGCATGGATTTCGGTGGCCAGGATCGACAGCGGAAGCATTTTCCGCAAGATCGATCGCTGGGGAAACCTGTCGAAACATGCGCTGGAGCCGGGCGCCATCAATGCGATCCTGAAACAGCGTGTGGTACTGGCTGGGCTGGAGCCTGCGGAGTTTTCAGCTCACGGCCTGCGGTCCGGATATCTGACGGAGGCAGCGAACAGTGGCATTCCCCTCCCCGAGGCTATGGAGCAATCACGCCATCGTTCCGTTCAGCAGGCATCCAGCTACTACAACAATGCCACACGGCGCAGCGGTCGCGCCGCACGAATGCTGTGACGGAAAGGCCCGGAACTTAGTACATGACAATTCTTTTCAAAACGACGATCACGGAAGACAAGGCGTTTGCAAAGATCGAAGAAGCGCTGAACACCGGTCGCGAATACGACGGCTATTTCAGTGTCGCCGACGATGACGGCGAGACGCCTCTGCCTTGGGGACCCTCGATGAGTGCTGAAGAGTTCCTCGCAACAGTGAGGGAAATGCTGGAAATGACGTGGAAAGCGGCCCGGTTTTGGGTTGTCTATGACCGTCGAGAGGATCGTGGAGATCCTGAAGCCATTGCGATGCGCAATGCAGCGTTTCGTATCACACGCGGCTATAACGGCGTCATCGTAGCTTCGTTAAGTCTCCTGGGACGGAAAGACGCTTTGCAAGATCTCGAACTGATTTTCGTCTGTTTCAGAGAAGATTTCCAACGTCGCAACTTTCGAATTCGCTTTGAAAACAAACCCATTACACCTCGGTGAGGCCAATCAATTTTGCGCCAACACCGGACATCGCGGCTGGCGCAAATTTTTCCTATCCTGCGACGTGGCAGCCGTTGCTCATCAGTTGACCCTTGCGACGCGCAACACAAAGATTTCGAACGGTTAGCAATAGAATTATCGACCCATGGACCGCTTGATGAGCCCTTGTTGGTCGATGGAAAGGAACAGTCTGAATAACTCTCTTCCTACATCTTGCTCAAAAACCACGCCAGCATCCTGCTCGTTGGAGACTACACGTCCCTGACATGGCTACATTAGGTCATGCATGACGTGAATCGCCGCTTGTCATCGACAAGGACGGCTCTTTTCTTGGCTTGGCCTAAGATGTACGCAAAGCGTTCGAGTGGCGACGTGAGGTTAGTTGGCCGCCAAAGCATTTGGAAGAAATCGGGTTCGGTACGGTTCCAGCTCCTTTCACCTGCTCTTCTGCTACGGCCAAAGCGCAATCCATCACTTACCCCCTTTGAAGCAGTCATCGAAGATGCGTTGCGCGAGGATTCTAGTGCGGAGGCTGAGCGCACCATTGGTCTATTGCAACGCCTTGATTCAGTCTGAAGGATTCCACCTGATCGATAGCCGCGGGGACAGCACACGCCCTCATCATGGACACAAAGGTCTCCAATAACTGACCGTCTTAGAGCTGAACTGGATACGCCAATGAACACATCCATCTCTGGCATCGTTGCAATGGTTATGGCCATCCTCACAATCCAATCGCTCGCATCTGCTGAGATTATGGCACCATTTCCGCAACGCGTTCCCAGCGATGCTGCAATGTCATCGGATTGCGCTGCGCCACCAGAAGCGATTGTCAGTCTTGCCATCACCTCCAAATATGGCAGCGATGGACCACAGCGAGATACGATCGACCCAGAGGCTGATCGCACTTTCAAAAAGCAGATGAAGCCTATTAGAGCGTTTTCCCAGCAGGTCGTCAAAATGGCGAACCGCTATACGTTGCGAGGTGGAATTGCCGATGCGCAATGCACGCTGTCATGGCTGGATGCATGGGCGCATGGCAAAGCTTTGTCCAAGATGGATAACCCCAATGCGGAGTTTGAACGTGCACAAACACTCACCGCGCTCAGCATCGCACTGATGCAGGTCGAACCTGCTGTGCGCAATGATCCCCGCTTTCCAACCATCGTTGGATGGATGACTGATTTGGCGACATCCACCAACGCATTCTTTGATGCCACACGCGATCGGCTCAAGGGGTCGCGGAATAACCATGCCTACTGGGCCGCACTCGCTTCAGCAAGTGTGGCGGCTTTGGCTGATGACAAGGCCCTCCTTGACTGGTCTGTGCAAACGTACCAGCGCGGTGTCTGCGGCGCGACCGCGCAAGGCGCATTGCCGCTGGAACTTGAGCGCGGAAAGAAAGCTGTCGAATACCACCTCTTTGCGCTGAACGCGCTGGTGCCTGTAGCGGCGTTTGCCGAGGCCAATGACATTCCGGCTTACGATATGTGCGATGGCGCCCTGCGCAAAATCGTCAATTTCACGCTGAAGTCGATCCGCGACCCAGCAGCGATGGCCTTAGCGGCTGGCAGAGCGCAGGAACCTTTTGTGAACGGGATGCCCTTAGCCCAAGATTTGGCGTTTCTCGAAATCTATCATCGAGCCTTTCCGAGGACGGCTCCTATGGAGCGCGAGCTCTTAAAGTTGCGCCCTCTCATCGCCACCCCTTTGGGCGGAAATCAGACTTTATTGTACCGCCATTAGCTATATTTTTGCCGATTCGCGCAAGTTAGGTCTGAATTAAATCGGGCTCTCTTTTAGAGCGGGCGCTAAATGACGGATTGGGATGCAGAGCTTCGGTGATTTTTGCAGCCGTTTCTAGACAAGCTATCATTCGCAGGGCGAGGCGCGTGACCTCGCCCACGCGCTGGTTGGCCGCATCGCCTATCGAGAAATGCAGACTGCGAAGGATTGATGGTGCAGTAGATGCACTCGGTATGCCACGGCTGCGAGGTAGAGTTCCCGACAATTAATTCTCTTTCAGCAATCGAGCAAGCATGCGCTGAAGACAGATTTTACCCGCACCTACCACACGCAAGATATTCCAGTTCTAGGGCCGCGCATTTCCGTCAAGACACTTACGGATTGTCGAACGATCGACCCAGGTTTTTACCCGATTATGCTGCGAGAAGACGTTTTAGGTCAACGCCGTAAAACAATTGAATGACACAACGCAGAAAAAGAGCGGCGCGAGTTCCGTGAAAGCTCAGCACGTGAGTTGAGAGTAGATCCCGTACTTAGTTGAAGGGGCTACGGACCGCGCGCTTTACGCTTGCCACCGATGGGCCACTAACCATCCGATAACGCGCTGCTACGAGATTATAAACGCCGAATGCAGCGAGACCTACCCCAATGACAACAAAAATGATCGCGCCACCAGGCAACTGACGCATCCACTCCAACGCGTCGGCCATCCCGCCAGCCTGATCGGGGTCTACTTGAAAGCCTGCATAGGCAAACAACACGCCAACGACAGCGAATACAACTCAACGGGCCGCTAGACCGTAGACACAGACATAGGTGAGCCAAGATGAACTGTTGGGGAGTCTGATGTATTTCTCGAATTTGCGGGTCAGACCTTTGAGGATGGTAACGATGCCACCGACAAACAAGCCGATACCAATGGCGATGGCTAAATAAGAACCAAAGGGTTGAGAGATGATCCATGCCGCGAGGCCTTTCTCACCTAATCCCTCGCCTCCGCCAGCCGCGAAGATTGAATGCCCCAAAGCGTAGCTTCCAAGTCCCATATAGGTCACTGCGCTACCGAATAAGCTTCCCCTGATAATCAATCCTTTTACGTCCCTGCCATGCCCATCACTGTCTGCCAATGCCTGAGCCAAACGCCAAGCAACGAAGCAGATGAGGCCGGCGCCGATCATTCCAACCCATATCTTTCCGAATGGTTGATCAAGCATTGACGTTATCGCGGATTTACTTTCGGGTCGTCGACCTCCGACGCCTGAGAACGGTGCCAACATCGCGACGAGAAAGAACACGACACCTCGGGCGGCATATCCAAACTTTGCGAGCATCTCGAAACGAAGTTTTGTAGCAATTACTTTCCCCCAACTCTATATCTGACAAGGAAACGCAGAAGGTGCAAAAAGGTTGTCTGACGATAACAATGTCGTTCTATAAGACGACCCCCCACGGACCGTGTTTACGACTTTCTTAGCGTCCGACGCGTGCTACCCAATGCGCACCGTTCGATTTGAGCTGCGATTTATTCGCCCATGACCATGATCTCATAGAAAAAGAACTAGATAACTGCGTCTTCCGGTCAAAGAGCCTTGGCGCGAGGTTTAAAAACTTCAATATGGAAGGCAGCAGACAGTAGATAATCTTCGTGGTCAGCTGACCACATCGATAAGTATCTGTTTTAATAGCCTTTTTAGAACTGATCGCCAGGCAGAGCTCTTAATCTGGCTGGATACAAAGTTGCGGCCTACGTAATTCTTTCAATGCCTATGTGTGGCATCAACTCATGGCCGCGTGGCAGCAGGCTAAAAATATCTTTAGCAGGGCAGGCAACAAAAACGGTCAGTCAAAGTCTATGCGCGAAGGGAAGGGAGGGAGGGAGGAGGGA
>NZ_JAFLNA010000006.1:0-328765 GCF_017313405.1 Agrobacterium burrii | reverse complement strand
ACTACGCCATGCTGGACGAACCAGCCATGGCCGCATAACTCAAACCAAATGGCCTCCGGCAAACCCGGTGCGGTTCAGTCGGCGCTCCGCAATTTCCCTTCTGAAATGCTAATTGGCGTATTGATTTTGGGTGTCGTTGGTACACATCCCACTCTGCAGCGTTAACCATATTGGAAACCGCCACATCAAGTCCGCTTCAGTTATGTTAACCGTTGGTAAACAGGGGCGATTGGCGGACCAACGATGTGAGCTTTGTGTTGGAGAAACACCTGGGAGCGGCTGCTCAGGGAGATCGCGGCCTGCGAAATGGCAGTTCGAGAGATCGAAACCGATCTTCGACTTCGGGCAATGTCGAACGACGCCAACGACAGAGAGTTGGCCCTCCTGCGGCGATTAAAAGGTGAAAATGCCCGATTTGCTTCATCGTTACCGGAATCTGAGAGAAGCGTTCATTGCGTTGCTGTGTGAAGACGATATCGCGGCCGAGCAATTTCCTGCCTGAGATCGCAGGCTACCTATCCTCGTTGCTGCGCAGTTCAAATGTCCAGCCCATATCGAGATCAATCAGCACAGTGATTTCGGTGTCCGTGTAGTTCACGGCTGCGATCCCACTCCTGTCCTCTATGCTCCGTCACAAAACGCCCGCTGGGGTCGTTCAAGGGCAATGGTTATATGAGGAACCGCTGAAGACGCATTCATTTGGCCCTGCAGGTGCCTATTCGCCTTGTTGCTTTCCAAACAGGAGGAAGCCAAGATCTTGATCATCTTCCGTTCTGATGACAAACTCGCCACAATAGTGCCTCCCTCTCAGATTTTACGGGTGTCCATCGCGCTAAAAAATGGCAGCGTGAGCGGTACTAGACCCGATGATCTCCTTCCCTCCCAACTATGCGAGCGGTGGGTGGAATAGAAGCGTCCGTGCCACCAACTAGGAGAGTGACGATGACGCATGAAATTCATTGGCCTTGACGTTATAAAGAAACGGTTGCGGTCGCAATCGCCGGCGCAACAGCCATGCGTTCGACTGCATCGGTGATGGATTGTATGCAAACATCCAGTCCTTGAAGCCGAGCAGGAGGAAAAGCTTCGGCCTGCATGTTTTTCCTGTGGCCAATCTTCAGGTCAGCGCACCGGTACGGCATGGTCTTGCCGGCGCGGCCCGCCGCCATACTTGCGTCTGAAAAGCTTGATAAGCGGTTTCTCGAACAGGAAATGCGCCAAGACCGACACGGCCAGTGCAACGATGATGATGACCGCTCCAGCGAGAATACCGGGTGCCAATATCTTATGAATGATTGAGATCACCAGGCCATGCAGAAGATAGAGGGCGTAGGACGAGTCCCCGATAATCTCGATTGGTTTCAGCAGACGTCGCGGCCATAGTCCGGCATTTTCGAGCCACACGCATCCGGCCACAAGGAAAAAGGCAGGTACGCCCCACGTCATCAGGCGCAGCATTCCAGATTGCTCGCTTATCATAGCCGCGGCAACAAAACCCGTCAGTGATATGACAAGTGCGGCGATACCCGCTTGTCCGCCCTGGAACATAAAGCGCGACAGCAGAAGCCCGCCGAGGAACTCCAGCAAGAGCGGCGAGGTCCAGGTTTGTATGAAGGGGGATTGTGAGGGTAAAACCTGTCCCGCCAAGGCCATGACGGACAGGATGCCGACCGTTACAGCCAGCGGTGCGCGCACGGCAAGTCCAAGCGCGAAGACAATATAGAAGAACATTTCCATATTAAGGGTCCAGCCCACGACCAAAAGGGGAGCTACCTCGCCGTTATCGCCTGTATAGGGAATAAAAAGCAGCGATTTCCATAAATGCTCGAGGGTAAAGGTAAAGGTAGAAAAAACGCCCGCCATCGCACCGGCGCACATCACCAAGGTCACGGCCCAGTATAAGGGCACAATACGGACCAGCCTGTGATATAAAAACGCCCCCGGTCCCCCCGCCGTTGCGAAAGAACCCATGATGAGGCCGGAGATGACAAAAAAGACATCCACACCTGCCGCCCCAATCGTAAATGGGTCACCGACTATATGAAACAGCAGGACCGAAAACGCCGCGAGCGCCCTCAGAAACTGGATGGAATAAACCTTTTGCATTACCGCTCCTGAAGTACTCAACCGTTCACGTCCTTCGCCTCAAATGCAGACAGAGGCAGCGATTCGCACCAACTCGAAAAAGTCGCAGAACTCTCCTGATTTCGATGCTTGCAAGAATTGATGAGGGATACGTTCAAAAAATACCTAAAATCTGAAGAGCCAGATGACCAGAATTATTCTTACCAGAAGCAGCCATCTCATGTGTAATTGAGTAAATGCCCTGGTTACAAACGTTTATATGCCGCAACGTAGTCGATTTTGACAGTGTTGGGATAATCTGCCGGGTCTGGCGTCCCTGGCCAAACGCCTCCCACTGACTGGTTCAGGATGAAGTAGAACGGAACATCGAATGGTTCTGCTCGGGCGTAAAGTCCTGAGCTGTTGGGAAGGGGAAATGTGGTCTTCTTGACAAAGTTGTCATCAATGAAGAACGAGATTCCTGTCGTATCCCATTCGGCGGCGTATACCGTCCAACGGTCGACGCTGGGGATAACGTTTGCCGAACCGGAGTCCTGTGTATGTCCACCAGTCGATGTACCCCAGTGCAAAGTACTGTGCACTGTTTTGTCTTCAGTGGCATTGGTCGTCGAGTTGAGTTGCCCTACATATTCAAGAATGTCGATTTCGCCGCCGCAGGGCCAGTACATGCCGCAAGTTCCCCAGTTCTTTTGTAACTGCGGCATCATCCAGAACGCTGGCCAGGCCCCCCTTGCGACTGGCATTCTGATCCGTGCCTCCAGACGGCCAAAAGCCTGCGAAAAGCGGTCTTTCGAGATGACAAGCCCGCTGAGCCACGATTTGGTGATCCCCAGGCAGCTCACGGACTTCTGCTTTGCGGTCAACTGTAACGATCCGTTTTTGATCGCTACTTGCGAAGCATCATAGCACTCCGTTCCCCAGGTCTCGCCAAAACCATCCGTGCTAGACCCGTATGTTGGGCCCGTGGTGATTGCCACCCACTTTGCGGGATCAAGTGTACCATTCGAGAATTCATCCGAAAAAGTCAGAGCCCAACCATCGCGAACGGGAACGGGTACATTGTCTGGCTGAGTTGGGGGGGAGGCGGCGATGCCTGGATTCAGCATGACATCGTCCACCAGCACCGAGACCGCACCGCCATCCTGTCTTTCGGCTGTAATACCGATCAATGTTGTATTCGGCATCGGAACGTCAATAACGACGCGCGTCCAGGCCGTTGAAGAAACGGCAATCGGGCCGGTGTTGGTATCCCGTAGTGTTTCGTCAGTTACCTGATCGACGAGTTTTGTGTGAACAAGAGCGCTTCCCGTCTCCGCTCGGACATAATAAGCAACTCGGGTTAATGGCTGAGGGCATTCGCCGGGGCTTATATCTCGCTTGGCGGTGCCATATGGAGAACCGCTCAGTTTAAGCGACCAGTCATCTGTTCGTCCGGGAGAGGTTATGGCCACCGCATTGCCGCTCCACCAAACCACAAACCCGCCCGTGTCTTGCGTGAAAGACTGGTTTGCGTAGGCATCGTTCGCAACGACGACATCATCAATATAAACTGTTGTGTTGGTTGCCGGCGAAACCGGCTCGGCGGTAATGCCAATGAGTGTCTCATTGGTGATCATGACGGGAATCGAAATCCTGGTCCAAGTCGTCCCCACAACGGTCGGTCCGGCGTTGACCGAATCGTACAGGACGGCGTCGGTCACCTGATCAACGAGCTTTGTGTAAATACGAGCGCTACCCGTTTGGGTGCGCACCCAATAATTCACATAAGCGATGCCGAGTGGGCATTCGGTGGGCAATATGTATCTGTTTGCCGTGCCAGGACCGCCCTGTAAGCGCAAGGATTGTGAATCCGTGTGGCCGACGGACGTATCCACGACGGGAGTCGACCCGCTCCACCATGGTCCCCAGCCTCCGAGCCCGGCCGAAAATGACTGGTTCTCCCCGCAATCTACACTTACAGCGTGAGCTGGAGAGCCCGCAGCATACAAAATCATGGCAAGTAGCCAGGTCAGTAAAGAACCTCTCATGGCACCCCCAACAAAGACACCTTATAGTTGAATTCCAATAAGCCTGAACTGGCATCTTCTCGTCAAGTGCGGAGTTGGGGATTCGTCGAAAAGGTACATTTTTATCGCGATGATGAAAGAAACTAACCCGAGCCAGAATCTGCGCACCGTTTGATTGCAGAAAGCGTCTGTTTTTCCGCTTAGGCCTCTTTTCTTCATGACGGATTTGCTATTCATCCGTGCATTCGGAATAACTAAAAAATAGGGTTTTCTCGGGATATTGATGTCACCGGAATGAAGCATCGGGCACACATGGGAAAAATGGCAGAGAAGATCCCCTTATGGATGCAGCGCACGAAGAACAGACGCGTGGAAATTGGCGGAATACACTGTTTTATGTGACGTTCCTTTATTTTACGGTCGGTTTCTCACCCTATATTTCACTCTCGTCGACCTATCAGGGCTCTGCCATGGCGGAGGGGTCCAACCTGTTGAACCAGCTCACCGCGATCATCCTGCTTTTCAGTTTCATGGTGTTCATGGTGAAGGAACGGTCTTTCTCCATCGTCTTCACGCCGCGTCTGCTGATGGCGACGATTTTCGGCTGGTACGCCTTCACCTCTGTCGTGGGGGAGGCGCCGATGTTTTCGCTGCGCCGGCTTGTCATGTGCGCCATCATCTGCGTGCTTGCCGGTTGCTTTTTGCAATTGCCGCGCACGGAACGGCATTTCACCACGCTGCTTGCCAGCTGCGCGATGATTATCCTTTTCCTGTGTTATTTCGGCGTCATCGCCCTGCCGTCACGATCTATCCATCAGGCAAGCGACGCGCTGGAGCCGCTTCTGGCGGGTAACTGGCGCGGAGTCTTCCAGCACAAGAACGAGGCTGCCTCGGTCATGGCGGTGCTGATCATCGTGGCGATTTATCTCTGCAGGCGCTGGTCCTTCATCGGCGGCCTGCTGGTGCTGCTGTTGTCGCTGTTCTTCCTGATCAAGTCAGGCGGCAAGACGGTGCTCGGCCTGATGCCGATCGTCGTCGCGGCGGGCTGGTTCATCGTGCACTGGCCCCAGTGGCGTTATGTGGTCTTGGCCCTGCTTCTGTTGGTCTTCACCGTCGTGACCGTCGGCACCACGGTCGATCCGGTGTTTTCGCAGATGCTGACTAGGATGGGTGTCGATGCCAGTTTTACTGGCAGAACCGATATCTGGATCGTCGCCATCGATTACATCCGCAAAAGTCCGATCCTCGGATATGGCTATCAGGCCTTTTGGCGCAGCGACGCCCTGATGTCGAGCATGGATAGCAACAGTTGGGCAACGACCGCGCCAGCGGCCCACAGTGGATATTTCGATCTGCTGCTTGCGGGTGGCATCCCCGGTCTGGTGCTGGTGATGATGTGGATTTATCTGCTACCGCTTCACTATCTCGGCAAAATGAACGAGGCGACGCGCAAAAGTCCGCTGACCCGCCTTTACGTCGGTATCTGGCTTTATGTGCTGCTCTACGGCTTTCTGGAAACGCTATTCTTGCTCAGTTCGGGCTCCGTCTGGTTTTTTCTCCTCGTGGCGGTAATGGGCCTGCATCTGCAGGCGAACGCCAGCCTTGCCGAAGACGAGGCAGAGCCGGAATCTGCCCGAACCGTCGGTGATGCCGACACGACACCCCACTTGCGATTACCCGTTGCTCGAAAGACGTTCACGACTGTTCGGTCGGTACGAAACTCAGAATCTACTCGAAAATGATTGAGTGAAATCATATAGTTGTGTTTCTGTTGGCTTGCTCAGGATGAGCACGCCGACAATCAGCTATAAGAACCACCGCTTTCCACCACAGATCATTGCCCGTGCTGTGTGGCTGTATTTCCGGTTCCCTTTGAGCCTGCGGCTTGTCGAGGAAATTCTGCTGGAGCGCGGCATCGTCGTTTCTTATGAAACGATCCGCCGATGGGGTCGAAAATTCGGTCCGGCCTACGCAAAACAGTTGCGCAGAAAGAGGCGTGTCGCGATACCAAGGCTGCCAAGCGACTGCTGCTCAGGCTGCTGAAGAAGCAAGGCCTAACGCCGAAGCGCATCATCACCGATAAATTGCGCTCCTACCGCGCCGCAAAACGGAATGTCATACCCAGTGTCGAACATCGATCGCACAAGGGCTTGAACAATCGAGCGGAGAATTCTCACCTGCCACTGCGAAAGCGAGAACGGATGATGCAGGGATTTCGATCGGTCGGCGGTTTGCAACGCTTCGTCTCGATCTTTTCGGTCGTTCGAAATCTCTTCGTCGCACCACGCCAGAAGCGCTCGGCTCTGGCCACCCACATTCACCGTATCCGCGCCATGGCGCAGCGGAAAGCTGTGACCGGCGCACTTGCCTCATCTATGCGCGGATACTCCTCCTGGCATGGGCGAAACAACGTGACAACGCCTCGCAAGGCACTCGCGCCCACCTGCATCCTGCGGGTCACCGTCAATCTCTGAAATCCAGTAGTTGCACGCCGTGACGAAACAAGGTGCGCCTTTTCACACCATCTGGCGATGTCCAAGCCTAACGCCGTCTCGTTCGCTTCACTGATAAACCGTAGAATAATTATTTCTCTACAATTGCTAACCGCAGGGACGTTGGTTCGTATCCGCTCAAGAGCTTGAACGTGAAGGAGAAAACCACGGCTTGCAAGGTACAAGGGGCTCACCTGATGTGGCGCCCCTTATGTTACCCGCAACGGTCTTTATCTAACCGACAAAATCACTTGGCAAGCGCTTTCGAAAGCTGTTTCCTCGACGATGCCCACGCCACCAATGCCAAGGCAAGAGCCATCAGCGAGAGGATCGCGCCTGCCCAGTTTGGTGATGCGAGGCCGAACCCTGCTGCAATCGTCGCCCCGCCCGCCCAGGCGCCAATTGCGTTACCAAGATTGAACATACCTATGTTGACGGACGCAGCCATGGTGGGCGCGCCGGCATAATCTGCGCGGTCCATCACCAGTTTCTGGATCGGAGAGACGGTAGCAAAGCCGAAGGCGGCCATAAGGAACACGGCTGCCGAGGCAACGACAGGGCTGCCGACGCCGATCCAAAACACCAGGAGCACCGCTGCTTGGGCGGCGAGCGTCACGAACAATGTGCCGAACAAAGAGCGGTCCGCAAACCGGCCCCCAATCCAATTGCCAACGGCCAGACCGAGGCCGAACAGGACCATCAGCCACGCGATACCCGTGTCGGAAAATCCGGCTTCGGAGACCATCATCGGAGCGATATAGGTGATGGAAGTGAAGAACGCGGCGGGTCCGAAGATTGTAATGCCCATCGCGAGCAATACCTGCGGGTCCACAAACGCGCGCAGTTCCGTCTTCAGTGCGATCGGCTTGCCCGCTTCTATCCGGGGAACCAACATCGCGATGCTGACGATGGTCACCACGCCAATACCAGCGACCAACCAGAACACCAGACGCCAATCATAAACCTGCGCAAGCCAGGTGCCCAGCGGAACACCGAAAAGGTTCGCTAAAGTCAGCCCGGAGAACATGACGGCAATTGCGCTCGCCTGTCGGTCCTTGGTCACCAGCGACGCAGCGATGATCGAACCGAGACCGAAAAACGTGCCGTGGTTAAGGGCCGTCAGTACGCGACCAACCAGAGCAATTGTTAAATTTGGAGCGAGGGCCGTCAGCACGTTTCCGAACGTGAACAGCACTGCCAGTCCGATCAGCATCGTTTTGCGCGGGACCCGTGAACCCGCAACGGTCAGGATTGGTGCACCAACAAAAACACCGAGAGCGTAGGTCGTCGCCATCAGGCCGGCGGTCGGGATGTCTAAGCTAAAGTCGCGAGCTATCTGAGGGAGGATGCCGGCAACGACAAACTCGGTTAAACCTATACCGAATGCGCCAATGGCCAGCGCGAAAAGAGCGAGAGGCATAAAATACTCCAGATGCGATATTGTTTGCCGAATAGAGTTCGGCGATAATGCCGATATCGGATATGAAATTCGGGAGTAAAGCCAAAATGGCTTCGACTGCAAAAGAAACAGATGTTATTCGGCAAACGAAGCATCGGCCCGTAGAGCTGGACACTTTCGACCGAAAGATATTAGGCGCGCTCGCAGAGGACGCTTCTCGAAGCTACGCTGAACTCAGCACGATCGTGAACCTGTCAGCGCCTGCGGTGCATGATCGCGTGAAGCGGCTGAAGCGGGACGGCGTGATCAGAGGCACCGTCGCGAAACTCGACGGATGCAAGCTCGGCCGCTCACTTCTGACATTTCTGGTCATCGACACCAGCAGCTATAGCGCCACTCGTGCGCTTCTCGCGTTCACCGAAAGACCGGAGGTCGAGGAAGTCCACACGGTGGCGGGTGACGGCTGCGTTCTCGTGAAGGTGCGGGCAGCCGACACCGAGTCCTTGGAAAATTTCCTGATGGAAGTCCAGAGCCTCGACGGCGTGCGCTCTGTACGCAGTTACATCGCATTGTCGACGTTCTTGGAACGCGGACCGATGCCAGATCGATAGTTGGCTCGATCTTGGTGGCCGGGTATCGAGTGCGAGCTTGAACAGGGTCGTTGGTTCATATCCCTTCAAGACGAAGGGTTCAGGGCTGCAAGACTAGTTGCCCCCTGAACGGGTCGCATGCCGATGGTCGAAGCGGCTAATATTTCTTCTTCTTGATGACCTTGTTGCCGCGTGGTCCGCTCACGACTGGCGTCCGGTTGCAATTTTCAGCGTGCAAACCTCGCCAACGTTCAAGGCGATCGGCACTAAGCTCGCCGCTGGCGATAGCGCCTCGGATGGCGCATCCTGGTTCATGTGCATGGGTGCAATCGCGAAACCGGCACAACGGCGCCAGATCGGTGATTTCGGCAAACAGCGTATCTATTCCGTCGGTAATGTCGCTGAGATAGAGCGTCCTGATCCCCGGCGTATCGATGACCCAGCCGCCGCCTGGAACAGCATGCAGGGATCGCGCCGTTGTGGTGTGCCGGCCCTGCGCGTCGTATTCACGGATGGTCCCGGTTTTCTGCTTCGTATCAGATCCGGCCAAAGTGTTTACAAGCGTTGACTTTCCAACACCGGAGGACCCTACCAGCGCAACGGTCTGGCCTAGGCCCAACCAGGGCCTCAACAAGGGGACGGCATCGGCGGAGCGTCCATTAAGCGCTATGACTGGCAGACCGCGTTGCAGTGCCTCGGCTTCTGACTGAAACTGGCCGACGTCTTCCGCAGTATCGGCCTTGGTCAGCACGATGATTGCATCGCTTCCGGCCTGGTTCGCCATGATCAAATAACGTTCGAGACGCGCGGGATCGAAATCTGCATTGCATGAGGTGACGATCAGCAGGGTGTCGATATTGGCGGCAACCAATTGCTGGCCATGTCCGCCTTCAGGCCTTCGCTGGAACAGGCTTTTCCGGTCGAGACGGGTAACGAACATACCGGTCAGCGGATCGGCAAGGACCCAGTCCCCGACTGCGAAGTCGGCCGTACTACTATTGCCCGGCAGCTCCAGTGCAACGGGTCCTGCGATATCGATCGCCTCTATGCGCGAGCGGTGGACCGATGCTATCCGTCTGGGCAAGAGGCCGGCTTCGCTGTCTTTCACCTGATCCGCAAAAAAGGCGGACCAACCGAGTTCTTCCAGCGCCAAGGTCATCGGTATCGTCATCGACTGTCGTCTCGCCTACTGATGAGGATCGCGTTTCGGCAAGGACTTGGCGTGCGCAGCGGCCTCGCCGGAATAGGGAAAATCGTCGCCCGATTGACGATCGCCATCGAACACCTTGAAGACCGGGCCATCGGTTTCGACGATTTTGTAGCCATTGACGTACTCGAATTTCGGCGTTTTCCAGCCCATCGGAAGTCCTTCCGTCGGTCCAGCATTTCTGGTCTCGAAATGATACCGGACAATGTTACCTATTGAACCGTCGATCTATCAGGTTGCGGCGCAAAATACGACCGGTGAAATTCCTGAGTGAATCAATACTGGTCTGCGTGGTCGCCGCAACAGTGCAGGCTGCTGTAGATGCCCGCACCGATGCGCTTCAGAAACAGAAGCGATTATGACGTCAGTTTTTCTTCTTCTTCTTCTTTTTCCCGGAAGACACGACGATATCCCGGTACTCGTCCATATCACCTTCAAAGGTGGTGACGGTGCCGTTGTTGACGAGCCACAGGCGGTCGACGGTCGCTTCAATCAGATGGCGATCATGCGAAATCAGGATCACCGCACCATCATAATCGTTCAGAGCCTCGATCAGCGCGCGGCGGCTGTCGATGTCGAGGTGGTTGGTCGGTTCGTCGAGGATCAGCAGGTTCGGTGCATGGAATGCCGCCAGACCCATCAGCAGGCGAGCCTTTTCTCCACCCGACAGATCCTTGGCAGCAGTTGCCATCTTCTCTGTGGCAAGGCCCATCTGTGCCACGCGGGCGCGCACCTTGGCTTCCGGTGCCTGTGGCATCAGTTTGCGCACATGCTCGACGGCGGATTCCTCAGGCACCAGATCATCCAGCTGGTGCTGGGCAAAAAAGCCGACCTTCAGGGACGGGGCCGTGCGCAGATCACCCGTTTCTGGCGAAAGACGGCCGGAGATGAACTTGGCGAACGTCGATTTGCCGTTGCCATTCGAGCCCAGCAGCGCGATGCGGTCATCATTGTCGATGCGCAAATCGATGCCCTTGAGGATGGGACTGCCGGGTTCGTACCCGACAGAACCGCCATTGATGGCGACGATGGGGGAGGCAGGCTGCTTTTCCGGGGTCGGAAACGTGATCGGCTGAACGTGATCTTCGATGACCGAAGAAACCGTTCCCATGCGCTCCAGCGCCTTGACGCGCGATTGTGCCTGTTTGGCCTTTGATGCCTTGGCCTTGAAGCGGTCGATGAAGCTCTGCAGGTGCTTGCGCGCGGCATCGTTCTTGACTTTGGCCTTAGTCTGCAATTCGTCGTTTTCGGCCTTCTGGCGCTCGAACTGGTCGTAACCGCCGCGATAGAAGGTCAGTTTCTTCTGATCGAGATGCACGATGGCATTGACGGCGTTGTTCAACAGGTCGCGGTCATGGCTGATGATGATCACCGTATAGGGATAACGGCGGATGTAATCCTCAAGCCAGAGGGTGCCTTCCAGATCGAGATAGTTGGTCGGCTCGTCGAGCAGCAGCAGGTCAGGTTCGGCAAACAGCACCGATGCCAGTGCCACGCGCATGCGCCAGCCGCCTGAGAAGGACGAAGCCGGACGAAGCTGGGCTTCCTGATCGAAGCCGAGCCCGGCCAGAATGCTTGAAGCGCGCGCTTCCGCCGAATGCGCGTCGATGTCGACGAGCCGCATCTGGATGTCGGCGATGCGTTCAGGGTCGGTCGCGGTCTCCGATTCCAGCATCAGCGCGGCGCGTTCCTTGTCGGCTGCCATGACGATCTCGATGAGACTATCTTCGGTGCCGGGGGCCTCCTGCGCCACCTGTCCGATCCTTGCATTTCGAGGGATCGATATCGAACCGGTTTCGGGACCGTGATCGCCGGTGATGACCTTGAACAGGGTGGATTTGCCAGCACCATTTCGGCCAACCAGGCCGGCCTTGGTGCCGCTTGGTAGCGTCACATTGGCTTTATCAAGGAGAAGGCGTCCGGCAATGCGGGTGGAAAGATCGGTAATTGAAATCATGGCGCCGTTTTGGCGAAACCGCTGCGTTATAGCAAGCTCAATGAGCATATTGGCAATCGCCACGGAAAACATAAGTGATCGTGGATGCTGCGCTGCAACAAATGGTTGGTATCTATATCGAGTTCAGACGTGGGTCTGATCAGCTATGATCTCTTCCAATTCCCTTTTCCGTTGTCCGCGTACCGTAGATCTGGCGTCGGCGTACCCGAGCATTGCTCTGGATGGTCACGCAGGCACTTCCTCGCAAGGGCCTTCGATTATTGACGCAGTGTCAGAGATTAAATGTACCGTTTTCTTCCCCATCCCAATATTCGACAGGCTGGCCGTGAACCTTGTGGTGGAAGATCTACCTCCCACAGTCGAGGTGATAAACTGCTAAGGTTAGTCGCGGAATAGCGTTTGACTTGACCCTATACAAAACCGCTGCTTCAAGTGAGGCATCGAAACGTCACTTTGAGGCTCAAGTGAAAATCCTTCTCGTGGAAGATGATGTCGAGCTGGCCCAGTGGCTCATCAAGGCGATGAACCAGCGCTACGAGTTCATCATCGAATGGGCGGAAGACGGTCGCGCCGCCGACGCCCGGTTGCGCAACGAGGAATTCGACATCCTCATCCTCGATCTTGGCCTGCCGTTAATGGACGGCCGATCGGTTCTGGCTGCGATGCGGGCAAGGCAGGACAATACACCGGCTCTCATCCTGACCGCACGCGACACCTTGACCGAGCGGATCGACAGTCTGCACCAGGGTGCCGACGACTTTCTGGCCAAGCCCTTCGCGATCGAGGAACTGGAAGCGCGCCTTGTTGCGTTAGTGCGCCGCGCCCATGGCCGTCACGCGGGAATGTTCACCTGCGGAGACCTGTACTTTTCTTCATCCGAGCAGAGGTTCACGCTCGCAGGCTCCGCCCTGGAATTGACGCCCAGAGAACATTCGATGCTGCGGATCCTGATCCAACACGCCGGCGAGCCGATGTCGAAGCAGAAAATCCTCGACCGCATGTTCTCCTACGATGCCGAAATACAGCTGGAGGCCATAGAAGTCATTGCCCATCGACTTCGCAAGAAGCTTCCCGGCTCGGCACAGATCAAGACCCTGAGAGGCATCGGCTATGTTTTGGAGGACGCCGGGGCATGAGTGGGC
Organism: Agrobacterium burrii; assembly: GCF_017313405.1. Taxonomy (NCBI): domain Bacteria; kingdom Pseudomonadati; phylum Pseudomonadota; class Alphaproteobacteria; order Hyphomicrobiales; family Rhizobiaceae; genus Agrobacterium; species Agrobacterium burrii. Next base: position 315,887 of record NZ_JAFLNA010000006.1, on the reverse strand, counting down.
AATCGCCTAGTGAAAGGCCCGGTCATCGTCTGGCTATTTCGCTCGGTTTCTGGATCGTGCCGGCAATCATCACTGCGATGGCGTCCACGCTCTGGTTCAGTGCGACCACGATCGCAGAGATGGCCGACAGCGCTTACGACCGTTCGCTGGCGGGAGCAGTCCGAGCCATCGACGGCAATATTTCGACGGAGAGCGGAGGCGTGGGCGTAGAGCTTCCCTACAACCTCTTCGAATTCTTCCAGCTGACGGCTCAGGGTGCTGTCTACTTCAACATCTCGACAAGCGATGGCTTCGTGCAGATAGGGGACGTTCTGCTGCCAAAGGCGCAAAGCCTTACGAGTGGCGAGCTCAGCTTCGAGGATGCATCTTATTTCGGAAAGGAGGTTCGGATCGGGACGCTGACACGGCCGCTTGATCCTTCGAAACCCGACGGCACGCAGGTGACGATCCAGGTGGCGGAAACGAAGGTCTCAAGGACCTCCTTCCAGAACGAATTGATATTGCGGGCGGTGCTGCGCGATCTTCTTGTTGTTCTCGTGCTCGCCGCGCTCCTCAGTATCGGTGTCTATCTGGCGGTGAAGCCCCTCAACAGACTGCGTGAAATGATCGATGCCAGGGATCCGGACGATCTCAAACCGGTCGAGGCCGCGTCACTGCCCTTGGAAGTAAGGCCACTGGTGCAGGCGATGAACCGGTTGATACAACGGACGGTCGATGAAGCCGAGCAGCAACGCCGGTTTCTCGACGACGCGTCGCACCAGCTCAGGACGCCCATGGCGATCCTCAGAACTCAAATCGACTACGCTCTGCATCAAACGGATTTCAAGGACGTCCATCAGACACTTCGCGCATCACGAGACGTTCTCGATCGCTCCATCAGAACCACCAACCAGCTTCTATCTCTCGCCAAGGCGCGAACATCGCAAGGAACGGATATTTATCCCCAAGCGCAGCTCGATGTCACGGAGATTGCTGCCGACACGATACGGATGCTGTGGCCGCGGATCCGTGCAAGACGGATGAACTGTGTCCTTGAAGCTTCGGAGGTGCCGGTCAAAGTCAGGGCGAACGAGGGGCTTCTGCAAGAGGCCTGCATGAATATCATCGACAATGCGATTACCTATGCGCCGGAAGGCACGCTGATCACTGTCACGGTGCAAAAGCAGCGCGAAAGCTGCACCCTCGAGGTGATTGACGAGGGGGCCGGAATGAGTGCGGAGGAACTCGCATTCGCGGGCACAAGGTTTCGGAGTGGAAATCGCAAATCGAGCGGCAGCGGACTGGGACTGGCGATCGCACTGACCGTAGCTCGGGCGAGCGGAGGTACTATGACGGCGGAAAATCGCCAGGATAGATCGGGGCTTATCGTACGGATTGTGCTTCCGGCAACTTGATGAAAGCCAGTTGAAAGCTTGGGTCAGTTATAGCAGCGTTGCAGATTGGAGGTCTGCACACGTCATATGGAGGAGAGAACAATGACTTCTATTTCCCGCGCCGCCTTCGCGGCCACGCTCGCGTCGGCTGCGTTTTCGGCCACGCCTTCCACATCGCTTGCCGAACCGAAAAGCCCCGAATGTGTTGCTCCGGCTCAGCCCGGCGGCGGGTTCGACATCACCTGCAAGCTTGCCCAGGCGGCGTTGCGGGAATCCGGTGCCGTGAAGTCGCCGATGCGCGTGTCATACATGCCGGGCGGCATCGGAGCGGTCGCCTATAACTCGATCGTAGGCCAGCGTCGTGCAGAGCCCGGAACGATCGTCGCTTTTTCTGCCGGATCGCTCCTTAACCTCGCACAGGGCAAGTTTGGCGCTTATACCGAGAAGGACGTGCGCTGGGTTGCCAGCGTCGGCACGGATTATGGCGCGGTCGTGGTGCAGGATAACAGCGAATACAAGTCGCTTATAGAACTGATGGAAGCGATCAAGAAGGATCCTTCATCCGTCATCATCGGTGCCGGCGGCACGATCGGCAGCCAGGACTGGATGAAGGCGGCCATGACGGCACGTGCGGCCGGCATCGACTACAAGACGATGCGGTTCGTGGCATTCGAGGGCGGCGGTGACTGCGCCACGGCCCTTCAGGGCGGCCATGTCAATGTCTGCATGAACGACGTCGGGGACAGCCAGGCAGCCATCGATGGCGGCGCGCCGCTCACGCTTCTGGCGATCTTCTCCGAGAAAAGACTGCCGGGCAAGCTCGCCGAAGTGCCGACCGCCGCCGAACAGGGATTCGACATCAAATGGCCGATCGTGCGTGGCTTCTATGTCGGTCCGGATGTCAGCGACGCGGATTATAAGTGGTGGTCCGATGCGTTCGCCGCGACCATGAAGGCGCCTGGCTACGAGGCCGCTCTTCAGAAGCGTAACCTCCTTCCCTTGCCGATGACAGGTGAAGAGACGGCAGCCTTCGTCGAGAAGCAGGTCGCTGCATACAAGACGCTTGCGACCGAATTCGGTCTCGCCACCAAGTAAGGGGCACTTGTCATGAATACCGACCGTCTCCTGGGAGCGACCGCACTCGCGGTCGCAGCATCGATGCTCGCCTTCGGCTATGGGCTTCAGGCACCGTTCGCATATGAACCTGTCGGTCCCCGGACCTTCCCGCTTCTGGCAGCGGCAGTGATCGCCATCTGCGGCATCATGTTGCTGCTGAAGCCCGGAAAACCGGATCAGGCTCACAAGGCCGGGGCCGGCATGGCGATTGCTGCGCTTTCCGCGTCGCTGCTGGCTTATGCGGTTCTATTCCAGCCCCTCGGCTTCGTGATCTCGACAGCGATCTTCATGGTTCCGATTGCCATGATCTTCGGAGCCAAGTGGTGGCAGGGGGCTGTGACGGGAGTGGTTCTTGGCCTTGCTTCCTATCTTCTGTTCGACCACGTTCTCGAGGTCGTTTTACCGGGCGGCCCACTTGGAGGAATTATCTGATGGACACACTCGGCTATCTTGCCCATGGCTTTGGGGTTGCCCTGGCTCCCACCAATCTTCTTCTCGCAACCCTGGGGGCCATTGTCGGCACAATGGTCGGCGTCCTCCCGGGACTGGGTCCGATTAACGCCGTCGCCATGCTTGTCCCGGTCGTCTTCGCGCTTGGACTGCCGCCTGAAGGTTCTCTGATCCTCATGGCCGCCATCTATATCGGCTCCGAATACGGCGGCCGCATCAGCGCCATCCTGCTCAACGTCCCCGGTGAAGCTTCGGCCGTCATGACGGCGCTCGAAGGCTATCCGCTGGCGCGGCAGGGAAAGGCGGGAATTGCGCTCTCCCTGTCGGCCTGGACTTCCTTCGTCGGCTCGGCGATCGCGACATTCGGTATCGTGCTTGCCGCGCCCGTGCTTGCGCGTTGGGCGCTCGCCTTCGGACCGGTGGAATATGTCGCGTTGATGATCTTCGCCTTTTCCTGCCTGACGGGCCTGCTTACTGACCAGCCCGTGAAGGCGCTGCTGGCGATCATGCTCGGGCTCGCCATCTCGACGATCGGCATCGATGCAAATTCCGGCGTCTACAGATACACGTTCGGCTCGCCGAACCTTGCAGACGGCGTTCAGTTTGCGACCGTCGTCATCGGCCTCTTCGCCATCAGCGAACTGCTGATCATGCTGGACACGATGCACGGAGGCGCGTCGATCCGCATCGAGCAACTCGGCCGCAGTCTCTTCAACCGTGCTGAAATGCGTTTCACCAACATGGCGACGCTGCGCGGGTCGCTGATCGGCTTCTTCGTCGGCATCCTTCCGGGGGCAGGCGGCACTGTCGCCTCCGCTCTTGCCTATACAACCGAGAAGCGCGTTGTCGAAAAGAGCGACCCGGAAGGCAGCCGTTTCGGTGACGGTGACATCCGTGGCCTTGCGTCCGTCGAGGCCGCCAACAACAGCGCTTCGAACAGCAACTTCATTCCGATGCTGACATTGGGCATCCCGAGCTCCGGGACCACGGCAATCATGCTCGGTGTCCTCACCCTCTACAACCTGACGCCCGGGCCCGCCCTTTTCCGGTCGCAGCCCGACCTCGTATGGGGTCTCATCGCCTCGCTGTTCATCGGCAACATCATACTGCTTGCGATAAACATTCCGCTCGTCGGCCTGTTCGCGAAGATGCTGTCGGTTCCGGCGTGGGTCCTTGTCCCCTTCATCGTCGTGGTCAGTGCGATCGGCGTCTATTCGGGGAAGTCGACGACATTCGACCTCGTTCTGATGGTCGCGCTCGGGGTCGGAGCCTATTTCCTTCGCCGCGTCGGCGTGCCGATGGCCCCCCTGATCCTGGGGCTGGTACTGGGCAAGATCCTCGAGCAAAGCCTTCGCAGAGCACTGTCCCTGTCGGCTGGCGATGTTTCCATCCTCTGGTCGAGCCCGATTTCCATCACGCTCTGGATCATGGCTGCAGGCGTTCTGCTGGTCCCCCTGCTGATGCCGAAATTCAGAAGCTGGCGCCACAAGACGATCGTCGAGACGGACTGAGAGAGGGGTTATCGCATGTCGTATCTTGTTCCTTCACACGATGAGGACGTGCCGTCAGGTCTTCGGCTGCGCCGGATGCTTGACGGCACCGAAATCGTCCGGATGCCTGGTGCCCACAACGGACTGGCTGCGCTGCAGGCAAAGGCTAGCGGTTTCCAGGCGCTTTATCTGTCCGGCGCGGCGGTTAGCGCATCCATGGGCATGCCTGATCTTGGGATACTAACCTTGGACGATGTGCTGTTCTTTACACGGCAGATCGTTCGGGCATCTGGGCTTCCACTGCTTGTGGATGGAGACACGGGCTTCGGCGAAGCGCTCAACGTCATGAACACCGTTCGTCGTCTTGAGGAGGCTGGTGCCGCCGCCATCCAGATCGAGGACCAAATCCTCCCGAAGAAGTGCGGGCATCTCAACGACAAGAAGTTGGCAACACCGCAGGATATGGCAGCCAAGGTCGCGGCCGCCGCCAAGGCTCGGCGCTCGCTGCTGATCGTCGCCCGCACGGATGCCGCCGCCGACGAAGGGATCGACAAGGCTATCGACCGGGCGAGGCTGTATGTCCGGGCTGGTGCCGACGCCATATTTCCGGAAGCGTTGAAGACCGAGGCGATGTTTTCGGAATTCGTATCGGCGATGGGAGACGTGCCGCTGCTCGCTAATATGACGGAATTCGGTCGCTCGCCGCCGATGACCGCGGACAGACTGGAAGCGCTTGGATACAAGATGGTTATTTGGCCAGTGTCGTCCTTGCGCGTAGCGAACAAGGCGCAGCAGGCACTATATGGAGAGATCAGCCGGACAGGGACGACCAGCGACATCCTTGACTCCATGCAGACAAGGGCCGAGCTCTACGATCTTATTGATCTCAATGGCTATGAAGCTCTTGACGCCAATATCGTGGCAACCAGACTTCCGTCCTGATCATCAAAGCCGATACGAGGAGACACCAGTGACCAGCGTGGGTATTAAAGCGGAGAGGACTATTGTCTGCTGGCGAGGTTCTTCCTCTCGTTCGACGACAAGGACTGGTGTCGTTTGGCAGACCCGGCATGCTGAACAATGGCCACACCTGCCGAGAGGGCAGGGCGTATAAGTTCGTCTTCACGCGAACGCTGCGTCGGCGTCGAATTCTGGCTCCCATATCCCCGGAAGTTACATCGCCAGACCGGCGCTTCAGAAACTCTCGGATTGCCTCGGCGCGTCGACACGCCTCGTCCCAAAGAGTTTCGTCAATCTCGTCTGGGAACTGAGCATCCATCCTGAAGCACCGCAGATTTCATCAACGAATTAGTGCCGGGCTAACTTGTTGAAAGTGTTGGGGCGGAATCTCACGATTAAATGCAAACCTACGTCAGTAACGTTGGGTGAGGGGGATGGCGGTTTCGAAAAAAGGGCTGGAAAAACAGGCCCCCGGCAATCAGTTCTTGCTGCAATATTTGCAGCAGAGCCGTTGAACGAACCTTCGGCGTTGGACCAAGCGCGCTGGCTTCGTATTCGCTATCATTGCTGTTTTGTCGGTCTTTACCCAAAAGAATCAATTCCAGAGGGTGGCGATCAATCCGTCTCCTCGCGACTTGAGCCGCCGCTGGCTAGATTACGGAAAGGTTGCCGAATGGTCACACCGTGGATTGGAGGGTAAGTTTTCACAGATTTACAACCGCCAAAGTTGTTGCGATGACGCAGCTTGATGCTATCTCTGCGTTAAGTTGAATCATCGAGGGGATGAGGTATGAAGAAGTTGGGGGCGGTTCTGCTGGTGGCTCTGCTGAGCGCATGTGCAAAACCATCTGACGGGCCGACCGCGGGCAATATCCGGTCGGCGACTTTCCCTCGAACCAACGAAAAAATACCCGTCATCGAACTGGCGAATGCGCCGGCGGCGACCGTATCCGCGACCAGCCTGCAAGGCGCTTCCGGCCCGGGGCTCACCGCGCTTCGCAACACCGGCTATAATGCCCAGAGATTGCGACGCGGGGATGTGGTCGACATCACCGTGCTGGATACGGGTGAGGACGGGCTTTTCTCGCCAACGCAGAGCAAGACCCTCAACCTTGGCCGCTTTACGGTGGACCAGAGTGGATCGGTCAATATTCCTTTTGTCGGCAAACAGAGGGTGGTGGATTCCACGCCCGAGGGGCTGCAGTCTCAGGTCGTCGCAGGACTCAAGGGTTCGGCCGTGAACCCGCAGGCTGTCGTCACCGTCGTCGATAAGCCGACGAGCGCCGTGATGCTCAGCGGTGCGGTGAAGAGCCCCGGAAAGATCACGCTCACCGCCCGTCAGGAGCGCGTGCTCGATGCGCTCAATCAGGCCGGCGGCCCGACTGTCGCTCCGGGCGCGGCAACGGTGACCGTGGTTCGTGGTTCGCAGAGGGCCAGCGCATCGCTTGATCGCGTCATGCGGGAAGACCGCCAGAATATCCGTCTTTCGCCGGATGATCAGATCATGATCGATGGCGATGCCGCAAGTTATACCGCGCTCGGCGCTTTCAAGAGCGCCGGTGAATTCCAGTTCGAAGCTGGAAAACTGACCTTGGCGCAGGCTGTCGGTCGCGCCGGCGGGCTGCTGGATGACCGCGCCGATGCGCGCAATGTCTACGTCTTCCGCAACGAGATCATTCAGGTTCCGTCCACATCCGCGTCGGGTGCAAAAGGCCCGGTCGCGACCGCCACGACGATGCGGCCGGTGATCTACCACGTCAATATGCGCGATGCGTCGAGCATTGCGCTCATGCAACTGTTCCAGATGCAGAAGGGCGATGTGCTTTATGCCAGCAACGCCCCGCTGGTGGATTCGGCAAAGCTCTTGACCGTGTTCCAGAAGAGCGCGTCGACGGCGGCCGCGCCGCTGCCCGGCAGCGGCAACTGACAGGCGGCGCTACAAGAGCTGTAGCGCATCCATTGCCGATTGCGGACGCAAGGCGGGATCGTCATGGCAACAGGCATCGGCGAAATGCGCCAGCCTTTCCGTCGTCTGCGCTCCCGTTGTCGCCATGAGGCGTGAGGCAAGCCGCCCGACCGAAAATATATCCTGATTGGGGTTTGCGGCAGCACCCCGCATCTGCTCCGGTGCTGCAAACCCCGTGGAGCCGGCGAATGCCATGCCCCGTTCCCCATGCCGTCGGCCAATCTCCAGCGCAATGCCGAAATCACCGAGCCTGCCGGTTTCGAAATCATCACCCCGCATAAGAATATTGGCAGGCGTCACATCGCAATGAACGTATCCTTGCGTATGCATGGCGTTCAGCCCCTCCAGCGTGCGACGAAGGATCACCACTACATTCTGCCCGGTGACCGGCAGGGCGGATGCTCGCGACGCCAGTGAGTGCGGGAACCAGGGTTGCAGAAGGCCGGGGCGCCCGTCCGGCAGTCGCAGCAGCACGGAAGTTTCCACCAGACACGGGTGGCGCAGGGCCAATCCGATCCCGGCCTCCTCCCGCAGTCTTTGCAGCAGCGCCGCGTCGTCTCGCAATGCCGGCGGCACCGTTTTCAGGGCATGGAGGGAGCCGAGATCCCGGTGCCGCAATTGCAGCAGCAGCGTGGTCTCACTCTCATAGGCAATCCGCTCGACGGCGAAGCTGTCGGCGATCCAGTCGGGTTTTGCTGCGGAAAGCTGCGAGACCTTCCGATCCAGTGCATTTCTGAGCTGATCGATCAGGTCTCTCTGTTCGTCATCGGGTCTCTCGCGCGTGCCGTCATAGCGAATGCTTTGCCAAAGGTGCGAAAATCGCTCGCCCACCTGCGGATGGACCGGATTTCGGCCTTCCCGTTCACCCTTCTTCACGCCCGTTTCCAATCACGATGGCGCTGATATTCTCGCGCGCGTCTTCGATGAGCGCCTCTTGAATGAGGGCGTTGGCGCAGTCCTTGACCGGAGTGTCGCTGACGATTTCGGCGATCGTGCGCTCTTTCAGGATTTGTACCAGCGGGTAACTGCACAGAAGCAGCCTGTCGCGCGGGCTCCAGTCCTCATGGACGATATCCGGCCGGAACTGCTGGGAAAGCCCGACACATTGGGACAGCTGTTTTTTCATGCCGACGATGACGTGATCGCGGGAAAGTTGATGCATTGTCCCGTTTTTCAGGAGGTAGGCGCGCGCGTCACCGGACCACACGATGCTCAGCCCGTCGCCGATGATGTGGGCGATGACGAGGCTGGCCATGGGCCTGCCGTCGGCCCCTGCAATCTGCCGCGAGAGGAGAAGGCTGTTGACGGTGCCGAGCTTTCCCCTGATCTGCTGTGTCATCATCTCCGGGTTTGGGGCCGCCTGTATCTCCGCCAGAATGCTGGTGGCCAGACGTGCGGCCTCCACCGCGCCATGGGTATCGCCCTGTCCGTCGGCTATGGCGAAGAGGTCGGGGTTTCGTGAAACGAACAGCGAATCCGCATTGAGGGAAAGTCGTGTTCCGGGATGGGTTGCATAGCTGTAGGTGACCGATGACGGGTGTTCGGCTGATGGTGCAGGCCGCGTTACCGCAGGCTTTTGGGGGGACGCGCCATCGCGCGACGGCGCTTGTGCGCGCGTGGCGCTCACCCCGTCTTCCTCGCCCTTTGCTCCTATCTCGCTGAACAGGCGCACGAAATCGGCCGCCTGCGGCTTGCCGTCGAATTTCAAACCGCGCGCGCGCCGGCTGAGAGGTTCGATATGCCACCAGAGGCTCGTCGGCGCGCGGCCGCGCATCGTCTCCGGGGCGTCGTCTTCTTCCCGTGGTTTTGGCAAGCGGAGTTTCTTGACCGCGGCGTTGAAGCGGGACATATCGAAATCACCCGCCATGGATGTCTCGGCCAGCGCTTCGGCAGCCATGAACCAGGTATCGTCCAGATAAAGCGTTCTTGGATGTCGTCTGAAGCCGTTGAGCTGGGCGATGATGGCGAGGGGATATTTGCGCCCCACCCGGTCCGTACTGGGCACCAGGACACCCGCATAGGCGCAGTTTCCCCATATGCCCCTCTCGATGATGAAGCGAATGGGCGGCGATGACGAGAATATTGTTGGCCAGCGGCCGGAGAACATTTCAGCGCAGGCATGCAGGCCGGACCGCATCCAGTCGTCAAAGGTGCCGATCAATTCCCGTTCAAGACCGTCGGAGATGAAATCGCCATGGCTGGGAACCTTGCCGAAAAAACCGATGCGATCGCTTTCCGCAGCGGTTTCCGCGGGTCTCGATGCTTGATTGGCCATCAGACGGGAATGACCGCTGAGTTTGCCATTATCGCTACAATCATGAATCCCCTCCGTTGCAAATCCATATCCCGCCTGCCGTCAAAATTGCTGAGGGCAGGCGAAGCTGGACATCGCCTCCAGCCTGAATGGATTGAGAACCGACCCGAACTGAATATCGAATTCGGCCCTCTGGCCGCCATTCTCAAACCGTACCCGCAAAAGATCACCGGACTGGCTTTCGATATTCGCACCGTCGAACAGGCGGAATGGCGACCAGTCGCCGTTTTCGGTTTTCGCCTGCTGCCAGCCGCCCGGCTGGAAAGCGATGCGGGACAGGCTGGCCGTGTTCTCCCGGGATGGCCAGGTGATCGACTTCGCCTGTATCGGCCCGTGATAATAGACGACCCGTTCCCCCTCGATCTCCAGCATCACAGCAGTTGAGGCATTGGAGAGCGAAACGGGTTTGACATTGATCGCGACCGCCGGCGTCTCGCTGCCATTCGGAAAAAAGGCGCGAGAAATCCTGTCGGCATTTTCGAACTGGGCGATGGCGCTGCTGGGAATGCCGGCGGCGCCAAAGGTGCCTTTCCAGCTCCAGGGGGTCGTCGTCTTGTCGACGAAAGGCTCCATGCGCTGCTTGAAGAAGGTCTGGAAAACCCCGGTCGGGCCGAATAGGCGTGTGAAATCCGCGATCGCGACATCGCGGGAAGACGACCTGTCGAACGGATAACGGCCGGTCACGATCGAAGAGCACAGGGACGCTGAATCGGCCGCCCAGAGTTCGGCGATGCGGCCGCGGGCGGATTTCACCGCAAGCGAGCCGACATCCGCGGCCACGCCCGCCACCCACACATCAAGCGGTGCCGGCAAATCGCGGGCCTGCTGCAACAGATCCTGATTGGCCTTGGTCAGCTGACTGTCGACATCGAACACCCTGGCGACCTCGTCGGAGGTGGTTGCCGAGCGGGCGAGCTGCTCGTTCAGCATCTTGAAATTCGCAAGCAGCTGCTCTGATGGAGAGGCCGCGCCCTTGCCCGCACTGGTTTCTCCGCCTGCCGGGGGTGTGCCGCTTTTGGCTGCCAGCATATCCCGCAATCTCGCATAGGGGTCTGCGGCATTGACGGTGGCAGCAAGGACGGCTGCGGTCGTGTCGCCTTCGGCGGCGGAAGCGAGGGTCGCAGGGTTGGCCCCGACATCGGGACGAAGATCGGTCGCATCCGCGATCGATTTCGCAGCCTCCGCCAGAATGTTTCGCTCATTGGCAAGAGTTCGGGTTGTTTCCACCGCGTCGCCCAGCGTTTGGGACGGTTTGACCCTGAGATCGGTGAGGGTGTCGGTCCATTTTTTCTCGAACCGGTCGAAATAGATTTGCAGCGCGGCCTGCGCCACCTGTTCGACCGTTGCGCCGCGGATTGGATCGTCGGAACCGCGCACCCACCCTTCGGAAAGCGCGATACGCGCCGCATTGGCGACCTGCGGAATGACGACGTTGCGATACCCTTGCGCGGTGAAGAGGCCTTCGATGCCATCCGCCATCGGCGCTTTGCTGCGGCGTTCGAAGGCGCGTTCTCCGAGCGGGCCGAAGGCCGTCGCCGGTGTCCATTCCATCAATTCCTGCGCCTGCGGAAGGCCGGCGAGAATATCATAGGCGCGCGTGCCGATCGCCTGATCGCGGATCGTGTCGCGTGCGGTGGCGATAAGCCGCGCGTCAAGTTCGATCGGGGCGAGAACGCCGTCCGCCAGCGCCCTTGCGTGCTGGTCGAGAGCTTCTCTGGCCGCCGCCCTGCCATCACCGGGATAAAGCGATGCAAACATCTGATGCGTCTGCGTGGTCAGGAAATCCCGGTCCAGTGCACCCATTCCGCCGAGCATTCCATAGAGTTTCAGCGAGTTGAACGTGCGGGTGACATCCTTTTCGTCTTTGAGCTGTTTTTGCAGCTGCACGATCATGCGCGGCAGGAGAAGGGCATTGAGCGCACGTTGATAGGCATCGCGCTGCCGCCCGGCAATCTTGTCTTCCTGATCGAGACCGAAGCTGACATTCCACACTCTTTCCCGGGCAAAGCCGGAATTGACGCCGCGCAGATTGTCGAGTGCCGGAAGGATGCGCAGGAAGTCGGCGTCCGAGACATCACGCACGGGAATGCCCTGAACCAGCTGTTCATAAGCGCCGAGTTTGCGATCGGCCTCCGCCAGCGCCTGCGTATTGGCGAAATAGGTGAATATCCAGCCGGTGAAGACGACGGCGACCGCCACGGTGCAGGCCGCATAGGCAATGCGCCGGACAAGCAGTTGCCGCCCTGAAAGGCGTTTGTCACGGGTCACCAGCGCGGCCTCGGGGAAGATGACATCCTGGAAGAGCCGCGACAGGAAGTAGCTTCGGCGGGCCTTCGGCGCACTGACGGGCCTATCCGTTTCCGGCTGGGTTCCCGAAGCGAGATAGACGCCGCGCAAAAGCGGCGCTTCGATGAGAGGCGAGCTTGCGCAAAGCTCGCTCAAGGCCTCATGCAACCGGTCTTTCAGCCGTGCGAGTTCTGCCGGAAAACGGAAGATGCGACCGCGTATCTCCGCATTCTGTTCCTGCTGCAGGCGCTCGATCAACATCGCGTCGACGCGCTGTTGCAGCAGTTCGAATTCCTCCGTCAGCCGTTGCGGCAGGTCCTTGGCGGCATAGCTCTCATCCAGCTTGAAGGTCGTGCCCCACACCTGCTGGCGATCGGTCTTGTTGAAGCTGTCGAAGAATTCCACGAAACCGTGCAGCAGGTCGGCCTTTGTCAACACGATATAGACCGGCACGCGCGCGTGCAAATATTCATCCAGTTCCGAAAGCCGCTGGCGGATGGAGCGCAGTTCCTGCCGCTGTTCCTCGGGATCGCGGGTCAGGAGATCGGGGATGGACAGGGTCACCAGCGCGCCGTTGATCGGTTGCGAACGGCGATATCGTCTCAGAAGGCCAAGGAAACCCTCCCAGCCGGCTTTCGAGGAGCCGTCGAGATCATCCTGGGTGGTATAGCGGCCGGCGGTATCGATCAATATCGCCTCGTCGGCGAACCACCAGTTGCAGTTGCGCGTGCCGCCGATGCCTTTCACCGCGTTTTCGCCAAGCGCATCGCCAAGCGGAAATTGCAGGCCGGAATTGGTCAGCGCCGTGGTCTTGCCGGAGCCCGGTGCACCGAAGATCACGTACCACGGCAGGTCGTATATATAACCGAACCGCTTTTTCGTGACCCGCCGCAACAACGCCAGCGCTTCCTTCAGACGCGTCTGGATTTCACCTATTTCGGCCTGACGGTTGGCGAGAGCCTCCCGCTCGATGCTGTCGACGAGTTCCTTGTCCTGCTTGCGGCCGCGATAAATCGTGACGACGATATAAACAAGCCAGATCGCCAGAATGATGCCGATGGCGATAAGCCGCGATTGCGTCGTTCCCAGCGGCTTGAAATCGCCCAGTGCGACCAGATAGCCGTAGAACCAGATGACGACGCAAAGCGCGATCACCCATAACAGCGACAGGAAGCGACGTCCGACAAGGGCGGCATAGCTCTCGACATAGGAACGGATCGTATAAAAATAACTCAGCGGATTCATGGGCTGGCCTCTCCCGGCTGCTGTCCCGAACTGTTCTCAATGGTCGGCGAGAGAATGCCGGCGTCGCTCAATTTTTCATCGGGGTTGGTCAGGACCATGATCTCGGTTCTGCGGTTCGTCTCGCGGCCTTCCTGCGTCTTGTTGTCGGCAATGGGATCGCTGTCGGCGCGCCCTTCGGTCAGGATTGCTTCAGGGCCGGCAAATTGCGAGAGAATGGTTCCGACTGCTTTCGCCCGCGCTTCGGAAAGATGCCAGTTGGAAGGAAATTCCACGGTTTTGATCGGCACATTGTCGGTATAGCCAATGACGACGGCGCGGAATTTTTCAGCCGCGAGCGCGCCGCCGATACGCTGGATCAGATCGCGGAATTGCGGGCTGACCTCGGCGCTGCCGGTGGCGAAAAGGCCGGAATTGTTGATGCGTACGCGTAGCCGCCCGTTCACATCCGCCAGCGTGACCAGCTTCTTCTCGACTTCCGGCTGAAGGAAGGCCATCAGCTTTTCAAGCCGCGAGGGTTGCCTTGGCTCCACGATTTTCGGTGGTTCGACAACCTTCGGGACTTCGGTTTTCACCGGTGGCGGCGGGGGGCTGGCGATAAGCACGCTCGGCGTTTCCGTCGGCGGCAGATGCGCCAGCCTTTCGAAAGTGACATCGGATGCGTTGTTGAGCGACAGCGTGAAGAAAAGATAGCCAAGCGCGAAGGCAAGCGCCATCAGCGACAGCAACGTCCAGAGTGCGGCCATCGTCCGCAACGGCGTATGCCGGGCCTCGACACCTTTCCAGTGCGGTGAAAGCTCCCGTTCGAAGGCGCCGTATTGGCCGATCAGCGTCTTGTAGAGACTGTCGCGGATACGCGAAAGCTCCAATGCGCCTTTCGGAGAAACGCGGGTGCGTCCTTCGAAAGCCAGCGACAGGCACAGATAGATCAGCAGCAGCAGATCCTTGTTGGCGCCGGGCGACTGGTGAAAATGGTCGAGAATGTCGAAAACCCGGTCGCCGCCGGTGACATCGTTGTGGAAGGTGGACACCAGACCGGAGCGCGCCCAGCCTGCGCGCACGCCCCAGGGCTTGCTGAGAACGACATCATCCACCGTCGCGCAGACGACATAATGCGCCGCCCGTGCACGTTCGGCGCTGATGCGGGCGGAAGCGAGATCGCGCTCATAGCGGGTGATCGCTTCAAGGCAGGCGCGGCGAAGATGATCCGGGTCCGGTTCGGCATCGCTGAAGCGCAACAGATGCGCGAGATTGAGAAGGGGGGCTGCGGATTGCACAAGCGTCGGCACGTCGTCGCCACCGAAGCGGAAACCGGAAAGCAGTTCGTCAACCGGCATGGCGGCCGCGATGCCCCTGGCCCGCCCCGCCGGCTCGTCGGTCTCGATGATATCTTCGAGGATCGTCGCCATGTTGCGGGCGTTCTGGTTGCGACGGCGGCTCTCCTCGGTGATTTCGACCACCGTGGGTAAATCCTGCCAGGAGGAAGACTTTTCATTGCTCATTCGCGTAACGCCCACATTTCCATCTCAAGTCCGGGAAATTCGCCCGCCAGATGCAGGGCGATGGCGCCGGAGGTCTCGAGCTGTTTCCAAAGCGGTGATGTCGTATCGATTTCGAAATAGATGGTGCCGGATCGATAGGGCAGCTGCCGCGGCAGAACGGGCAGGGAGCGCACGGGAATGCCCGGCAGCGCCACGTTGACCAGTTCCGAAATCCGCTCGACCGGCCCGACCTTGATCTGTGCGGGCAGCCTGCGGCGAATGTCTTCGGCGGCCATATCCGCGCGCACGGCGAGCACGAAACCGGCATCGCGCAGCAGGGTGCGATCGTGAATGGTGCCGACGCGGACGCCGTGACGGCGCTCCACCAGTTCGATGGCCACCGCCGCCTGCTCCAGAACCGCTGAAAGCGAGGTGCGCAGATCGTCGAAAACCGCGCCGAAGGTGGCTTTCAGATCGTCATGCCGATAGGGCGGAAAATCCGTCGCTCGTTTTTTGTCCGTCGTGAAAGTGGCAAGCTCACCGGCAAGCTGGATGCAGTCCTCGTAAAAGCGGATGGGATGAAAACGCGTGGCGTTGGCGCCGCGATGCGCCAGCAGCGGATCGGCCCGGTTGAGAATCTGCAGCAGGAAATAATCGCCGACTTCCGCGGTTCCCCTGATCGTCGGGTCGCCGATGCGCTCCGCGATTGCCTGGGCGCGATGGCGCACGATCCCAAGAAGCTCGGTCATCAATTCGTTGAGACGTGGAGCGGCCGCGCAGGTGAGGCTGGGTGGAATGAAATCCGGATCGAGAATGACCGCCCGGTCGGACCGGACCTCGATCACCCGTGCGAGACCGATGAGATCGTAACCGGAGAGATCGTCGCCGGTCTTGAGGAATTTCAAGCTCAAACGGCCAACATCGATCGGCGCCACGAAGTCCGTTTCGATGTTGGTATCCGTGACTTCATAGGTGGAGGCGGTGAAGCGCACGTTGTTCGTGTCGTTCCGGCCTGTTGCGGACATGTCCGCCTTGCCGGGCTGCCGGGCTGGCAGGGCCAGGTAGATGACGGCGTTCTTGACGCTGTCATCAAGATCGAGCGGCGGCGGCAGATCGGAATCTTCAGGCGCTTCGAAGGGTGTACCGTCAGGCAGGACGCCGCGCAGGTTCGAAAGGGCGAATTGCCCGATGGAGAGCGCGCTGCGATCCAGACCGATCTCGGCAATCCCCCAGGGGTAGGGGGAAAGGTTGCGGGTGGTATTGCGCACCAGGCGTTCGGTCCAGCGGTCGGATTGCTGGAAATGTTGAACGCGCAGAAACATGCCCTCGCTCCAGGCAACACGGTTTTCATGTCTCATCGTTGTTGTTTACCCCCTTGGCATCGGTCGCAATCACGTCATGCTCCGGCGCGGTGTTTGCGCGCGCCGCCCGTTGCAGAAACTGCCTGACCGGCAATTGACGACCGTTTTCTTCGAATTGTTTTTTGTAGGCGGACCAGTAATCAGTCTTGGTGATCAGCGCCTGCCAGTCCTTGCGCCCGATTTTCGAGCGAATGTCGTTGCCCGCATCGACCGAGGCCTCCAGAAGCCTGGGCTCGAGTTTTTGCGTGCAGGTGTGGATGAGCGTTTCGAGAGACGCGGCCAGACGGCGCTGCTGATGAACGAGCTTTTCCATACGCTCGCTCAATGATGCGTGCGGCCCTGCGGAAACCTGATCGCCTTCGATGCCGAGAATGGCGAGACAATCGGTGCTTTCCCTTTCCAATACGGCCAGAAGGCCGGCGATCTCCGCCTGCGCCGTGGAGACGCCCGCAGGCGATGTCTCCCGCGTGTCCGGGGCTCCGCTTCCATCCGGGAAAACGCTGTCGAAATCCTCTGCCTGCGGCATCACCGCCGGACGTGCGATCATGACAGGCGTGTTCAGTGCATCGGTGTGCTCGTGCTCGCTGCTTGCAACCGGCTCGTCGTCCCAGTCTTCCGGGAGAACAGAGTCTAGTCCGCCCGCCGAGGGGGGAGCGTTCCAGCCGATCTCGACATTTCGCGAGATGGATCTGGCTTTCCGGCCGGAGCTGTCGCGGTGGGTTTCGGGCCAGTCGTCGAGGGATATGGTGTTGCCCAGCACACCGCCCGCCGAGCGGCCGTTGGGCGCGATATCCGCAAGGATCGCCGAAATGGTCAGGGGCTCGTCACTCATGCGCAACGATGCGTCCGGATCGCTGAAATCCAGCTCGGCATCGCCGCTGATGGTGACCTGAAAAATCTCCCCGCCGATATTGATCTGCGAACCGTCCCTGAGGCGCGCGCTTTCACCTTCCAGCAGCAGGCGGCCGTCAACCAGCGTGCCGTTTGCGCTCTGGTCAAGAATGGTGAAGCCTTCACCGTCGCGGCTGAGGGTGCAGTGCAGCTTGGAAACGCGCCTCTGATTATCGTCGATCTGCCAGTCGCAATCCTGTGACCGGCCAATCACGCGGCGGCCCCGCTCGAAACTCCACGGGGTGGATCTTGCGGACCGGCTGTTTTTTGTGTCCTTGAGCGCCAGCTTCATATCCATGCCTCACGCGGAAATCGCCGAGCCTTCCCGCTCGGTCACTATGGCGTCGGTGCTGTCTTTTTGTGCGGGCGCCACGCGGGCCCAGCTGTTCCAGCCAAGACGGGCGGGAGCATCGAGCTGGCCCAGTCGGCAGAAGGGAATGTCTTCCTTTTTCAGGATCACCTGCACATCGAAATCGAGCGCGCTTCCGACAAACAGCCGCGTCAGCGAAAATATCTCTGCCAGCCGTTTCGATCCGGGCGTCAGCGCCAGATAATCCGCATAGGCAACCGGCCCGATGACGACCCGGAAACCGCCGCTCATATCCTCCACGGCGCTTCCCGCCGTCGTGTTCTGCCCCAGCCGAAGCCCGGATGCCTGCCCGAGCTGGCTCTGCTCGTGAAGCGGCAGGGGTACCCATCGCCTGCGGAACTGTTCAATGGCGACGGGAAGCCCGGTAAATTCGCAGAGCACGGAGGTCAGGGCAGAGACATTGCGATTGCGGCTGGCCAGAAACCCGCTGAAACGCAGAAGCGCATCTTCGCTCACGCCGGCCTTCCGCGTCAGGCCGGCGGTGCGGAACCCGGTGAGGGCCAGCAAGGTCTTGCGGAAACCGTTGCGCTTGCGCTGGTCTGACCAGCGCAATGCCCTTGCGAGGCGATATTTTTCCGTCGCCGATACAAAAAGCTCGCTGAACCTTGCGGCAAACAGGTTGAAGAAGCTCGTCAGCGCGCCGGAACGGTTGCGCTCTTCCCGCTGCAGCAATTCGCCGTAAGCTGGCGGCAGCGACCCGAGCGGCCCGACAATCGGCGCGAATGCGGATTTCAGTTCGGCAGCACCGTGTTTGCGGCCGAAGCCGCTGACCGCCAGCGCCGTGGGCTGCACACCGCCATGCGCCGCAATCGTCAGCCCGTCATCCGACACGTGCTGGGCAACGCGAAAAGCGGTGGCCGGTTCGAAGCGACCGGGATCGGTGCCGAGAAGCGTGGCCTGTTGATCTTTCATATCCGGCGTTTGCAATCCCATCCCGGTCTCCTAGAGCAGCGGCCGGTCAGCCGCGCGGGCTGGCCATCGGGCGATGGGTTTGGAATGGCCGCGCATTGTCGCCGTCAGCCGCGTGAAACTGTTGATCGAGGTGTAGAGGCCGAAGAAATGGTTGAGGACATTGGCGAAAACGAAGGCGACGGGGCGCGCGATCAGCGCCGGGTCGAACTCCACGGCTATGTCCGTTCCCGGCACCATCACCGAGCCGATCCGGGCATGGGAATTCTGCGCCTCGACATTGCTGATCGATTCAACCAGTTGCCGGGTTTCGGGACTGTCCCTGAAGGAATAGAGCGACAGAATATCCTTCAGCGGCGCTCCGCCATTGTCGGCGAGGGAAAGGTGATTGAGCAGCAGATGCGAGATGAGCCGCCATTCACGCGCCGAGCGTTCGTTCACGCGTATGGCGGCGGTTGGCGGCATCAGCGCCTGAACCGAGCCCACCGCCTCATTGCCCGCCGAAAGCTGCAGGAACGGGTGGCCGCCGCCGAAGGGAAGCTGGCTCGGCAGCTCACGGTTGAGACACAGCGTATCGATGCTTGCCACCATATCGAGTGGTCCCAGAGGCCCGCGTTTTTGATCGACGAAGGCGATGTCGGTATCGGAAGAGCCATCGTCATCGAAACGGCGCTGGATCTGCCAGAACACATTCGAGCCGTTGTTACGCTGGGTGCGTCCGAAAAAGGGGGAGGTCTTTTCGGTCTGGCCGGAGCGGCTGGTCAGCTGGACATTTTCGACGGCGTAAATCTCCCGTGTCCGCTGCCGCCTCGCATCCGGCAGAAGGCGATATTCCGTGCGCGTTCCGTCAAGGCTGAGCGGCTCGCAACTCTGCTTGAACAGGTTGATGACCGGGGAGGCATTGAGCACGAAATCCTTGACGGAGACCATCCGCTCCAGCCGCGTGTCCGCCGCATCCAGATAGATGTAGAGTTCGCAATCGCCGCCGCTCCATCTGTGCAGCCCGTCAATATCGAGAAAGAGAAACTTCTGCGGCAAGGCGAAGAACTCGGTGAGCAGCCGGTATCCGTCGAAACTATTGGCGGGATAGGGCAGCATGGCCTGATCACGTGTGTAGCCGGAAGGCCTGAGATTGCCGGCGGGCAGGAAGACAGCCTCCTTGTCTTCCGGGTGACGCGCAAGCGCCATCCCCACGCAGTGATTGGTCAAAAGCTCGTAAAGCGCAGTTGCCTGCTGCCACGCGGCGGACAGGAATAGCTGGAGTTTCGTCACGCCCATTTCGGGGAATGTGCTGCCGCGCGGCGCGGTGCTGCGCAGGGAAAGCCGCAGGCAGCTGGCCGCGCCGGCGAAGGACGGCGAAAATGGCGCGTCGATCGGCTGTCCGGCCAGGGTCGCTGCGGAAATCTGCAGCGGAACGATCTCCACCTCCTGCGTCGTGCGGAAACGGCAGCTCTCGCCCCCCACCGGTTCGGCGAGGATTTCGCTATGACGCGGCAGGGTCTGCACGGTTGCCAGCGCCGGGCTCTGGGCAAACTGCACGACGCTCATCGATGGGATCGGAGCAAGATAATGGGGGTAGAGCGTTTCCAGCAGGCTGTCCGACAGTTCAGGGAACTCGTCATCCAGTTTCTGGCGAACGCGGGCGGCGGAGTAGGCGAAACTCTGGATCAGCCGTTCGACATGCGGATCGTCGGCGACATCGCCCGTCATGCGCAGCCTGCCGGCGATTTTCGGAAACGCTGCCGCGAAACGCGACGCCCGTTTTCGCAGCGCGAAAAGTTCGTCATTGTATTTTTCGAGAAAGCCGTCAGCCATTCGTCGCCTCCACCAGAAACCGTTGCGTGGACGGATCGATCCGGGATTCAAAGCTGATCGGCGGAATGCCTTCCTGAAGACGGAAGGTCGCCTGAATGCGCATGCGCAGCGCGCGGTCGCCATCCGTGCGGTTCTTCAGGATCGTGACATGCACGTCCGCAAGGCGTGTTTCGAACAGGGAAATCCGCCGTTCGATACTACGCGCAAGCCGGGCTTTGGAAGCATCCGTCACCAGATTGGCGGAAAGAATGCCATCGACGCCATAGCTGACCAGCGCGTCGGAAAGCTCCTTCAGCGCCGCCGGTGGGCCGGCGGGATTGCGGCGGGTGTTGAGCAATGCCTCGAGATCGCGGCGGATCACCTCGCGCATTTCACGCGCCTGATCCTTGAGGCTGACGAGCGCATCCGTTTCCGCATCCGGCGCGTCATCCAGCAGCCGGTCCAGAATGGAGCGGGACAGCGTTCTCTGCCGTGTGCGATATTGCTCCAGCGGATCAACCACGCGCCGCCCGCCTTTCATCGTCGGATATGGCGGAAAGGGTGCCGATTTCATGGAACGGGACCACGTCGTCGCCAATCAGAAGGCAGCGTTGGCCTTGCCCGGTCGCCAGAGGCTGGCTTTCCTCGCTCCACCGTGTTTCCCGGCCGAGGAGGAGGCTGACATCGTCCTGCGCGCCATGATAGATCGCGGGGAGCAGTACGGATGCGACCGCGCCATCGCGCAGCGTCAGTTCGGCATCGCGGAAAGCAAGGTCGCGCGGGCGACTCATGGGGTCGATCCTCAGGCTCTCGATGCGATCGTAATCGATCCACAGATAGCGGCCGCCATTGGTCAGCACCTCCATCGCATGCGGAATCCGATCGTCCAGGTCGCGGATATCGGCGGCGCGCTTGCCATCGTGGCCGATCGGCATTTCGCCGCGTTTTTCATCCAGTTCAGTCAAGGCGCTTCTGGCGCCTTGACCATCGCCGCTGCGTGCGGCGAGGTTCGCCTTGATCGCCAGTTGATCGAGTTCGGACGGGCCGCCGGGAAAATCCGGCACCGCACCGGTTTCGAACCAGGCGTTTCGCGCCGCCATGGCGCGCAGCTGGTGGCGAAAAAGGGAAAAGCCGACACTGTCCTGCGGCGAAAATGTCGCGGCGAGATTGCACTGCGCATCGGCTTTCTCGTATTCGCCGGCAAGGACAAGCAGGTCGATGTAGAAATGACGGCCGTCCTTGTCGGTGGGCTTGGTCTTTACGTGCTCGCGCGCAAGGCCGATCGCTTCCTGCAGCCTGTTATCGTCGAGAAGGCGGGAAATGTCGTCGCGCAGCGTCATGCGGATATCCTTTGCGGCTCGGCCGAAGGCCTTGATGTGGCGGCAGGCGGCATCATGGCTTCGGCAATGAGATGGAAGCTCGTGGAGACGTCGTCCAGTTGGAAGTGCGGCTGAAGACGCACGGTGCAGGAGAATGTTCCGGGCTTGCCGGGAACCTCGAAGACCTTGATCCCGGCGGAGCGCAGCGGATAACGAGCGCGCAGGGCGGCCTCGGCGTCGTCGTTGCCGAGGGTGTAGGAGGAAAGCCACCCTTCCAGCTTGCGCTCGATTGTGGAGGCATCGCTCAACTGGCCGATGTCGTCGCGCATGATGACCTTGAGGTAGTGGGAGAACCGCGACGCGCAGAGGACATATTGCAGCATGGCGGCCAGACGGGCGTTCTGCCGCGCGGCCTCGCTGGAATAATGGCCGGGCGCATGGAGCGACTGGTTGGCGTTGAAAATCGCCATACCGGAAAGATAGGTGGTGGAGACGGGCACGATCCCGAGATCCGAAAACTGCTGTTCCTGTCCCGTCGTCAGCTGCACTTCGACGGGGGGCTGTGCGGAGAGACCGTTGCTTTCGATACCCAGATCGAGCGGAGGCAGTTGTCGGGAGGAGAGCATGCCACCGTCAACCGCATCCTGCGTGACGCCGCGCAGATCCGAGAACCAGCCGGAATCGACGAAGTTTCGCACGACCACCGTGGCGAAGGCGAAGGCGGCGTTGCCCCAAAGCAGGGTTTCACCGCTTTCCGCCACATGCTCACGGAAGGGAAACCCGTCATCCCGCCCGCGCGCATAGGGACTGTAGGGAGAACGAAGCAGGACACGCGGGGCAACGAGGCCCACGAAACGGGAATCGTCGCGCGCACGAAGCGCATTCCACCGCAGGCGCGATTTATCCTGTTTCAGGGAGGAAAAGTCATGAACCCGGCTGAGTTCGGAAAAATCCTGCAGGCCCACTGAGGAGGGGGCCGCAGCGGCAACGAAGGGGCAGAAGGCGGCTGCCGCCACCATGCCGATCTGCGAGAGCGTTGTGATGGAATCTGCGCCCTGAACATCACCGGGCGAAAATGCATAGTCGCCGATCAGCAAGCCGACCGGTTCGCCGCCCGGCATGCCGAATTCGCGATTATAAACAACCTCGAACAGATGGCTCTGGTCGAAATCGGTGGCGCGTTCCGTGTTGCGGGCGAGGTCGCGCCAGCTGGCGTTCAGCAGTTTCACCTTGACGTCGGTGCTCCGGCCCGCTTCGCGCACGACCATGGCAAGCCCGCGCCATCTTGCTTCCATCGCCTGAAAATCAGGATGATGGAGAATGGCGTTCACCTGGCCGGTCAGCGCCTCATCGATGAGGGCGATAAGCTGGTCGGCAAAAATGCGGGCGTCTGGAAAGGACTGATGCGCCATGGATGGGCTCCGGGTGAAGAACGGGTGACGGGGTGGCGAACCACCCCGGTCCGGGTTCAGTTCTTGGACGGAATACGAGCGACCATGCGTAGCGAGGTCGTCAGTTCTTCCATCTGCAACCAGGGTCGCATCCATGCGACGGCGTTGTACGCGCCGGGTTTGCCCGGCACTTCCTGCACCGTTACCTTGGCGTCGCGCAGTGGATATTTCGCCCGGCTTTCCTCACCGGCCTCGTCATTGGCGTTGACGTAGTTGGCGATCCAGCGATTGAGCCAGACCTCGCAATCCGACGCCTCCATGAAGGAGCCGATCTTATCGCGGCCCATCACTTTGAGATAATGCGCGAAGCGCGATGTGGCCATGATATAGGGCAGGCGGGCCGAAACGGCGGCGTTTGCCGTCGCTTCCGGCTTGTCGTAAAGCTTCGGCTTGTGCGCGGTCTGGGCACCGAAGAATACGGCGTAATCCGTGTTCTTGTAGTGGCAGAGCGGCAGGAAACCGAGCTTGCCGAGTTCGGCGTCGCGACGGTCGGTAATGCCCACTTCGGTCGGGCATTTCAGATCAAGATCGCCATCGTCGCTGGAGAAGACGTGCATGGGCAGATTTTCCACCCGGCCGCCGTTTTCCGCACCGCGGATTGCCGTGCACCAGCCGCTTTTTGCAAACGCCTCGGTCAGCTTCGTGCCCATGACGTAGGCGGCGTTCATCCAGCAATATTCATCATGCTGCAGGTCGCCATTGGCGGCGCCTTTTGTCTCATCATAGGCGAAGTCGTCGATGGGATTGGTCTTCGGGCCATAGGGCATGCGCGCCAGAACACGCGGCAGGGCGAGCGTGACGAAACGGGAATCGTCGCTTTCGCGGAAGCTGCGCCACTTGGCATATTCCACCGTATCGAAGATTTTCTCCAGGTCGCGCGGCCGGGCAAGATCACGATAATCTTCAAAGCCGAACATGTGCGGGCTCGCCGCAGAGATGAACGGCGCGAAGGCTGCTGCCGCAATCGACGAAACACCCTGCAGCAACTGCACATTATCGAAGGAATTGTCGAATTCGTAATCGCCGATGATGGCCCCGAGCGGTTCGCCGCCGGGAGTGCCGAATTCGTCTTCGTAAATCGCCTTGAAGAGGCGGGACTGGTCGAATTCCACGGCTTTTTCCAGATCCCGCGCCAGTTCCCGCTTGCCGGCATTCATGACGCGGATCTTGAGATTAACGCTCGTTTCGGAATTCTTGACGAGGTAGTTGAGCCCCCGCCAGGTGCCTTCCAGCTTGGCGAATTCCGGGGCCTGCATGATGGCGGCAAGCTGTTCGGAGATCGTCCGGTCCAGTTCGGCAATGGCGTGGTTGAGGGTGACGGTGAGGTTGCGGTCGTATTTGACCGTTCCTTTCAGGGCCTGGTCGGTCAGCGTGCGCAGCAGATTTTGCGCGCGGTCCGGTTCGGTCTGGCGGGTTGCGGCAACCACCT
Source organism: Agrobacterium burrii (assembly GCF_017313405.1). Taxonomy (NCBI): domain Bacteria; kingdom Pseudomonadati; phylum Pseudomonadota; class Alphaproteobacteria; order Hyphomicrobiales; family Rhizobiaceae; genus Agrobacterium; species Agrobacterium burrii. The sequence goes on along the minus strand of NZ_JAFLNA010000006.1, from coordinate 291,685 downwards.
TGGACAGTAATCCGTTCTCTTCGGCGGTTGTTGCCTGTGCCTCGTTTTTTAGCAGGCTTTCAGCGCTCATGTTTCAGTCCTTCCACATGCGGCTTTGGAAATGCCGCTTGAACAGTTGAAGCCCCGCCATGGGGCCGTTCGGGGAGGTTTTCCTCCGCACAGGCGATTATTCGCTCGCGCCGTTTTTTTCCTTCAGTTCGGAAACCAGCGTTGCGAGATCAGTCTTGTTCTGGAGAATATCCTCGAGCATCCGCTCCAGATCCTCCGAACGGTCGGCCTTGGAAAGCAGGTCGCGCAACTCGTTGCGAGCATCCAGAAGCGCCTTCAGGGCCGGTACCTGCTGCACGACGGCGCCGGGTTCGAAGTCGTCCATGCTCTCGAATTTCAGGTTGACCTGCATATCCGTCCCGTCTTTCTGCAGCGTATTGGGAACGGCGATGTTGAGGCCTGGCGTCATGCGGCGCATCACCTCGTCGAAATTGTCGCGGTCGATCTGAACGAATTTGCGTTCGCCGAACGGCTTGAGCGGCTGGGTCGGGTTGCCGGAGAAATCACCGAGCACGCCGACAACGAAGGGCAGTTCCTTGACCACCATCGCGCCTTCGGTCTCGACTTCGTATTTGATGTGGACCCGGGGCTTGCGAACCCGCTCCAGCTTTTCATGTACACTTGCCATTTCAACCTCCTTGATGCCCCGTTGGCATAGATGACTGTTTCGGGACGGCGTCTCGTCCCGTTATTTCCCGTTGTTTTCTCCGCCGGGTTTGATGCCGGCGGCCGTCAGAACTGCGTTGCGGGCCTGCGTTTCCGGCAAAAGCTCGGCCAGCAGCTCCGAGAAATCCATGCGTCCCCTGCGAACCAGCGTTTCGATGGACAGGGAAATCGGTGAATGCGGCTCGGTACGGCGAAAGTAACGCGCAACCGAGAGAAGAGTTTCAAACGCCTCATCCCGCGATGATATGCCTTCCGGGGAGGCCGAGGGCGCTCTTGCCGCCGGTTGCCCATCGTCGTCCGCACCCGGAACCGCGGCTGTCGCCTGCGCGACGGGTGCCGGTTCCTGATCCCGCCCGCCAAGCGTTCGAATGGCGGCGGCGGCCTCGATGAGCGTATTTCGTATGTTGGAACTCGGCGGCGCGGCCTGGCCGCAGCGCTCGGAAAGAACAGCGGTGATGGCGTCAAATGCGGCGAGACAGGCTGTCACTTCCGCCAGATGGGAAGACATGGCGGCAACGCCGGCTTCGGAGGCGGCGCGATACAGTTCCTCGCGGCGTTTGCTCTCGTTCGGCCGCTGCGCCAGCTGGAAATCCCAGAGACTGTGTTCCGCGAATTTGCCTCCCGCGATCAGGGGCGCAAGCCGGAGCGGTTGAACAAGTGTTCCCTCGCTGCCAATGCCGTTCAATCCCGCAAAAGGTGCAAATTTTTCTTCATCATTGTCGTCGCTGATCGACCGCAATGAGTCCCACTGGTTGCAAAAAAGATCGTGGCAGAGGTCATAGATTTCGCGCAGTCCATGAAAGCCGCGCAGCCGTAGGCTTGCTTCGGCAAGCCATGCCAATATTTCTATATCCTTGCTTTCGGAATATATAATCTGCAATCCCAGATTGCTGACACTGTCCCAGCTACTGGAGATCTTCAAGTTATCTTGAGGGGAAGCGGCACGCTCTTCTGTGCGTGCATGGTTTCTTTCATCCTTAATTCTATAGTATATTTCACGCGTTCTTGAATCGATGCGGATATTTTCTCCGCAATCTCCAAACAATTCTACATCTCTTTTAACTTGCGGCGCGTTCAAGAGCAGTCTATCCCCAGAAAATAGTAATGGATTTTTTGTAGTTACTTCCCTTACGTAAGGCTATTCCTCAGACAGACTTATTCTAAATGTGTCTAAATTGTGGCGTCTATCGCTTAATCTCACCTGACAAAAAATAAACTTCGGGGTGGACAACCGGGTTTCATCATCATAGTTATTCCACGTCACGTTGTGGAATGGACCGGGGCAGGAGGCTCATTGCATGTCGCATATCGATATCAATCGCCTCGTTGAAGCGCTTGAGCCTGACCTGCGCGTCACCCTTGAAGCTGCGGCTTCCATTGCGGTGCGTATGGGGCACAGGTACGTGGATATCCCGCATTGGCTGCTGGCGGTTGTAGATGCCGGTATCTATGCGGAAACATTCGAGGAATTAAAAATTCCACTTCCGGTGTTGCAGGCTGAAATCGGCCGCAGCCTCGAAGAGGCGATTATCGGCGATGGGGAGGCGTTGTCGCTCTCCCAGAACATCCTGACGGCGGGCCGGGAGGCCTGGGTTCTGGCTTCGCTGGAGGCCGGACGTGACCGGGTGACGCTTTGCGACCTGCTGCTGGCGATGGATGAGGAAACCTCACTTCGCTCCTTCGTCCGTTCGGCATTCCCGTCCCTGAAGGCGATGGATCGGGCAGCGCTCGAACGCCTTCGCAGTGCGGTTGACGACAAAAAGGGCGGGGATTTTTCCGCCACGCCCGCCAGTTCGGGACCGGCCGCCGGCCAGAACGACTTTCTGCGCCTTTATACCCAGGACATGACCGCCGATGCCCGGAACGGCAAGGTCGATCCGGTGATCGGCCGCGATGACGAGCTGCGCCAGCTCGTTGATATTCTGACGCGCCGCAGACAGAACAACCCCATCCTAGTGGGCGAGGCGGGTGTCGGCAAAACCGCGGTTGCGGAGGCGCTGGCGCTTGAGATCGTGTCGGGAAATGTTCCTGAGAAACTGCGCAACGTCCGCCTGCTGAACCTTGATATTTCGCTGCTTCAGGCCGGTGCCGGCGTTAAGGGCGAGTTCGAACGGCGTCTTCACGGCGTGATCGATGCGGTAAAACGCTCGGCCGAACCGGTCATCCTGTTCATCGATGAGGCGCATGGCCTTGTCGGTGCAGGCGGCGATGCGGCCAATATTCTCAAGCCCGCCCTCGCAAGAGGCGAGGTGCGGACCGTCGCGGCCACGACCTGGAGCGAATACAAGAAATATTTCGAGAAGGACGCGGCGCTGACGCGTCGTTTCCAGCCCGTGCACGTGCGCGAGCCAGACGAGGCGACCGCAATACGGATGCTGCGGGGTGTTGCGGATACTTTCGTCAGCCATCACAACGTCACCGTTCGTGACGAGGCGATCGTGGCGGCGGTGCAATTATCCGCGCGTTACATGCCGGCAAGGCAATTGCCGGACAAGGCGGTAAGCCTTCTCGACACGGCTGCCGCTGCCGTTTCGCTGGCGCGGCAGACCCTGCCGCAGCGGCTGCGCGCCATGGAAAGCGAACGACGCCTTCTGTCCGACGAGTTGAACTGGCTTCTGCGTGAACCGCAGGATGAAGACATGCAAGGCCGCATTCAGTCGATACGCGACGAGCTTGAAAGGCTCGAGACCGGCATCGTTGATCTGCGTGGCCGTTACGATGCGGAAATGGCCGAACTTGCCGCGCTCAGCGAGGAGCAGGCGGATGAGACCGGCGCGTCGAACATATCGCGCCTGCGGCCCGTCGGCGAGGTTCAGCCGGCAAATGTCGAGAGACTTGTGCCGACGGTGGTGGACCGCGACGCTATTGCCTCCGTCGTTTCTCGGTGGACCGGGATTCCGCTTGGCAAACTGCTTGCGGATCAGATCGAAAGCGCACGCACGCTGGATGATCGCATGCGGCAGCGGGTTGTGGGGCAGGATGTGGTGATCGGCCGGATTGCCGACGCCATGCGCACCGCCCGCGCCGGGCTGTCCGATCCGCGCCGCCCGCCCGCCGTATTTTTCCTTGTCGGCATGTCCGGGACGGGCAAGACCGAGACGGCGCTATCGCTGGCGGACCTGCTCTACGGCGGCAACAGCCACCTGACGACGATCAACATGTCGGAGTTCAAGGAGGAGCACAAGGTTTCGCTGCTTCTTGGCTCGCCGCCCGGCTATGTCGGTTTCGGCGAAGGCGGCGTGCTCACGGAGGCGGTGCGCCGCAGGCCGTTCGGGGTTCTGCTGCTCGATGAAATCGACAAGGCCCATCCCGGCGTCCAGGATATTTTCTACCAGGTATTCGACAAGGGTGTGCTTCGCGATGGCGAAGGCCGCGACGTCGATTTCAAGAACACCACGATCTTCATGACCGCCAATACCGGCTCGGAACTGCTCGCCGCACTTTCCGCCGATCCCGATACGATGCCGGAAGGCGAGGCGCTTGAAGCGCTGCTGATGCCGGAACTGACGAAACAATTCAAGCCCGCCTTCCTTGGGCGCACGATCATTCTGCCCTTCATGCCTCTCGGGGCGGAACAGCTGGCGAGGATCGTGGATATGCAGATTGACAAGATCAGGGAGCGGGTTCTGGCGACATACGGCGCTGACCTGACCTTGTCTGACGGAGCGCGCGACGCATTGGTGACGCGCGCCGGCGCAAGCGACATCGGTGCGCGCGCCATCGAAATCATGATCGGCAAGGATCTCCTGCCGCCTCTCTCCAGCTTTTTCCTCGCGAAAGTCGTTGCGGGAGAACGGGTCGGAAAGGTCGTTGTCGATTTTGAAGAAAATCGGTTCGGCATTCGTGCCGAAGCGGCTGGGGAAAAGAATGAATTCGTCGCGACCGAAGGGGTTGGGATGGATGAAGTTGCCGCGTCGGAAGGGACTACCCGACGCATGCGGCATTAGACGAAGGGCAACTCGGCCTCGAAGCAAGAGGTCATTTCAGCTACAGGAGCTTACAGCATGCCAATTTATCTGCAGATTGACGGTATCCAGGGCGACGCTACGCACGAAGAGCACCGCAAGTGGATGGACATCGAAGCCATTCACTGGAACGTCGCCCGCAACATGAACACTTCTGCTGGTTCTGCTGCAAACCGCGAAGCATCAGAACCGACGATTTCGGAAGTCATTCTGACCAAGGTTAGCGATTCTTCTTCCACCAAGCTTTTCCAGGAAGCCTGCGCCGGCCGTACCGGCAAGCTGGCGACAGTCCACATGGTAACCACCGGCAACCCCGGCAATACCTATATCGAGTACCTGCTGACGAATACGCTTATCGCCAGCTACTCGGTGGATTCCAGCGGCGACCGTCCGGTTGAGACCATCAAGCTCAACTTCACCAAGATGGAAGTGAAGTACACGCCGTTCGACGACAACAACTCGCCGCAGTCTCCGATGATCGCTTCCTACGATCTGGCGACGACCAAGGCCGCTTGATAGCCACGCGACCCGGTGCCGGTATCGGCCGGCACCGGACCATTTTCATTGCAGTTTTGCAGTTCACGTCGTGATGTTTCTCATCCACGTTGGACGAAGCGGGTTTTTCATGCGCTCCCAATATGCGTTTCTTGTTCCCATGTCGTTTGTTCTGGCTCTTTCCGGTTTCTCACCGGCCGGGGCGGCGGAACGGACATGGATATTCTCCGGTGCCGAACTCAAGCAGGCAATCGAGGGCAAGCTCGCTCCGGAAGTGTCTGATCCGGAAATGCGGCGGCTGGTTTCCGTCGCCAAATCCAGCGCCTATATCGCCGGTGTGGCCGACCTTACAGGCGGATCGGACTGGTGTGGTGCAGGCACCGTGGCGCCTCATGAACTCACCGACCGGATCTACACCTATCTCGGCGATCTCCCTGCGGAAAAACTGGATGAACAGGCAGCCATTCTCGTGCGGGAGGCGCTTGCGTCCTCCTTTCCCTGTGAGCCGAAAAGTAACTAGTGGGACAAGCCATGCGCGTTAACTTTGACACTCTTTATGCCAATTATCCGAGCAGCGAACCCTCGCATTCCAACTATATCAGCCAGCGTGATCTGTTCACCGAAATCGGCTGGGAAGATTATATCGGCAATCCGAACTATCATAATACCTGTGCGATCCGCGTCAGCATCGCATTCGTGAAATCGGGCATCAATATTGTACCCGCCTCGCACCGCATCCAGAAGGGCGCCTATGCCGGAAAAGGCATCGAGGTCAACATGCGCCGCCTTGCCGCTTTGCTGAGAAGGACCGGCTATCTCGGCGAGCATGAGCCCTTTACGCCGGCAACGGCGCGAACCGGTATCGGTGCACGTAACGGCGTCGTCGCATTCAACAACATTCCGGGCTACAGCGGCGGCGGTCATATCGACCTCGTGCGAGGTGGTGCGGAGGCCGCGCAATGCGCATCGGCTTGCTACTATAATTCGGAAACGATCTGGTTCTGGCCCCTGCAGGCCGGTCGCGTATCCTGATTCAGGAGTGTCTCATGACCGATCAACCTTCATCTGCTGATTTCGTTCAGGCCAGCCGCGTTCTCAAGGTCAAGTCTCCGCTCGGCGAGGATCAGTTGCTGCCGGAGCGTCTGTCGGTCGATGAGGGCGTGTCGCAACTCTTCGATATCCGCCTGACGGTGCGGGCAAAGAAAGACGCGGTCAAGCCCGAAGAACTGATCGGACGGCTGGTTGATGTCTCGGTGGAGGTAAGCCAGGGAGATGGTGAAGACGGCGGCGGTACCCGCCGCCCCTTCAACGGCTTGGTGACCGAACTGCATGAGGGACCGCCGATCACCCGCGGGCTGCGCTCCTATGCGCTGACCATCCGGCCGCAAATGTGGCTTTTGTCGCGCCGTTCCGATTGCCGCATCTGGATGGACAAGACCGCGATCGAGATCGTCGAGACGCTGTTTTCCGAACACGGCATTCCCGCTCCCGATACATCAGGCATCATCTCGCCGCCGCCGGCACAGCATTACAGCGTGCAATTCAACGAGACCGACCTGGATTATCTCACCCGTCGTTTCGAAGAGGACGGGCTGTTCTACTGGTTTGCCCATGAGGATGGTTCCCACAAGCTGCATGTGGCCGACAGCGCCAGCGGCTGGCTTGCCCCGTCTGCTTCAGCGCAGGGCGAGGGCACGGTGCGTCTGGCGCAGGGGTCTTCGGATCGCAACCACATCAATGACTGGGCGCGGCGCTTTTCCTACGTTTCGGGCCAGCGGGCCGGTGCCGACTGGAACTTCGAGACGCCGGGCATGGTGCCTGGTACGATGACGCCATCGCTGGTGCAGATGCCGGATGCGACCAAGCGCGAGCTTTATGAATATCCGGCCCGGATCAGCACGGTGGAAGAGGCGGAGCGGGCGCAGAAACTGCGCACTCAGTCGATCGAGGCTGATCATGACCGTGTGTTCGGCGCATCCACCTCGCGCACTCTGGAAGCGGGCCGCCGCTTTACCCCATACGAGGTCGCCCACCCCGAACATGCGTATGAAGAGCATGTCATCATCCGTGCGAGCCACAACATCGTGGACCTCTCCTATGAAACAAACGGCAACGAGCCGGAATACCGCAACAGTTTCGAGGCGATCCCCGCCCGCGTGCCGCTGACACCGCATCGGTCAACAAAACGCCCGCGCATCGAAGGCACGCAGGTGGCGATCGTCGCTGGTCCGGAAGGCGAGGAAATCCATCCCGACCAATATGGCCGTATCAAGCTGTGGTTTCCCTGGGACCGCAAGGCGAAGAAGGATGGAACCGATACGTGCTGGGTGCGGGTGGCGCAGAATTGGGCGGGCTCCACCTGGGGCGGCCAGATCATTCCCCGCATCGGCATGGAAGTGATGGTTGCCTTCGTGGACGGCGATCCCGACCGTCCGCTGGTGACCGGTGTGGTGCCGAATGCACGCCAGACGGTGCCCTATGAGTTACCGGCAAATAAGACGCGGAGCACTTTCAGGACCAATACACACAAGGGGGCTGGATTTAATGAACTGCGGTTTGAGGATGAAGCAGAACAGGAAGAGGTATTTCTGCACGCTCAAAAGGATACAAACTTTGAAATTCTAAATGATTATTCCAAGCGCGTGGGGCACGACAAATCGGAACTCGTGGCCAACGATAAATCGACGGAAGTTGGTGGCGATCATGATGAGGTTATCGCGGGCAATATGTCGATTGCGGTAGGCGAGAATGCCTTGTCAAACCTTTTGAGGGACAAGACGAAGCTTGTTTTCGACAAGGTTGGCGCGGCATTGGGTAAACTCAAAATTCCGGACCCTTTCAATTTCGCAAAAGGGAATTTCCAGCTTTTCGTCGAGAAAAATCACTCGCAGGTCGTCGGTATTGGTTCCTCGGAGGTTGTCGGCGGGGCCAAATCAACCGTTGTTGGACACACCTATCAAACAACGGTCGGCAAAGCTCACAGTGTCATCGTTCGGGGGCGCTCCGACACGGATATCGGGCGCATCATGAACATCAGGGTGGGCGAACAATTGACGATCAAAGTAGGAGAGAATTCGATGCTGACGATGTCGCGCGAAGGGCATATCGTGATTCAAGGCAAGCATATTCATTTCCAAGCCGACCAGATTACGCAGAACTGAGTGTAGGCCATGGCTGAGAAACCATCAGGATTGCCGCCGTCTCGTATGCTGGGGGTGCCTTTTTCCGCATATGACGACGACAATGTCCTGGACATGTTGAAAACCGACCTGTCGACATTCAAGCGTCATCCGTTTTTTCCGGTGTCTCCGGGGATCACGCCGCCATTTCGCGCGGATGCTCCCCAGCCGTCGTTCAATTCCAACGGCGGATTATGCGAATACATACCCGCTGTCGACGAGACCGTGCTTTTCGGGCGGTCGTCCAGCGCAAACAAACTCCTTCCTCAGAACGAGCGTGAAAACGAGAACAAGGAAAGCGCCAGCGCTTGGAAGTTTGGTGAACTAAGCCAGGACTATAAGGACGCCGGCATCGGCAAGAAATATCAACGCGGCGTCAGGGAGTATCTTGCTTCGGGCTACACACGCCGCAACCCGGATGGAAAGACCGCTCATGACACCGACTGGCGGGGTAAATGGAAGGAACGCAATTTCCAGGTTGCCGAATATACCTGGTGGAAACACGATAAGAAGGTGGCTGGAGACAGCTTTGGCGATCCGGCAAAGGATTGGGCTTCGGGAGAATACAAGCTCGGGGCACGAGAAGGTGATGGAAAGGCCGGGTTCTCTATCACCAAAGGCGGAATTGACGCCAAATTGAGCGCAAAAGCCAGTGCCGCCGCTGCTCAGGGCAAGGTTGAAGTTCTCAAGGACCAGGTCATCTCCGGAGCCGCGAAAGGCGCGGTGCTGAAAGGAGAGGTGGAGGGTGAGGTTGCTTTTGTCGGTAACCCGGAAGAGGTAACGGGGACACTGAAACTTGCCGCCAAGGCGAATGTCATTGAGGGCTCAGTCAACGGAGAACTCTGCCTGACGCCAAGCCGTGTTGGCAATCCTGTCATCAAAGCGTGGAACTGGCTGTTTGAAGAGCACAACCAACTCATTGAGGACAAATGGGATATTGGCGTGTGTCTCGGCGGTGAGTTGCAGGGAGCTGTTGGGGCTCAGGCTGAGGCATCTGCGGAAGCAGGTGTGAAAAATGGCAAGGCGCGCGCCGAAGTTGGCGCAAAACTTGGATTCGGCCTGGGCGGCGGTGCGAAAGTATCTGGCGGACTGACGGGTCTTGATAAGGCCGCAGACCTCATCAAGGGATGGCAGGGAAAATGATACGGAGAACCGAACGTTGAAGTCTCTATTTTTGGTGCTGCGCCGACTGTCTTTTTCGGCGATGGTTTTAATGACGACCGCAATTGGATTGGATGTTATGGCTGAAGATTATACAAGCCGTTTGACCCTCGACAGCACAGCGAAGGCGTCGGAGCCATATACATTTCAGGAAGCCAGGGATCTTAACTTTCACTCAGTGAAGATCGATAGCTTTATGTGGTTCAAGGAGCAGCGGGCACTGTCCGAATGGGATAAGTATGAAACCTTCGACAACGTCACCCTGCAGTCGATTGGCTATGATCCCGCCAATCGCGATCATTTTGAAATCCAGATAATCACCGCGGAGATCAAACCGGAAAAGGTTGCGCGTGGGGTTGATTACGCCCGGCTCTTTGCAAAAGAATGGGCGCCTTCGGTCTCTGCGATGAAGGAATATGGTCGCGACGCTGGCGATGTGTTTGCCCTCGGGCCGGATAATGGATTCAACCGCCGTGAGAGGGTGGCGGTCTGGCGCGATGACAAGTCTCTGCTCATCGTGCGCGCTGGCTACGCGCAAGAGGAGGCTGCCCGCGTCGAACCCCAGATCGCGCAATTTTTCGGCGCTCTGAAGCTTGATAACGAATTGACTGACAGCATTGATGGCTCGATGCACTCGCAGGAGCTGCCATCCAGCGGTGGTACCGTTTATTCCGCACGCCTGCCGGACGGATGGAAGAAACTGACGCAGAACAGCGATCCCAATCCGTCCTATACCGGGGCGATGTTCACAAATTCCAATGATCCTGACGGAAACGCTGCCGTATCGCTGTTTATCTTCCCAACACCTAAGTCGGACCTATCGCCTACTGACGAACAACTGCGGCAGCTCGCCGCGAAAGTGGTGGAAATCGAGCTGCAGAACTTGATGCCGGATGTGGGCTATAAGTTGGATCAGGACGTGACTTTCGTTCCGGATGAGAAAGTCGGTGACGTTGATCGAGGCTTCATCGATATCGTCACCCTGCAAGGCAGCGGCCAGAAGATACGCGCCAAGACCGTATTGAACGTCAAGAAGGGCATCGTTGCTGCGGTTGCTTCGGTGACGGCGTTCCCTGCTGCGCCGACGGATGTTGCAACGATGATCCATACGGACTTCGTCACTCGTGTCATCGGCGACGGTTTGGTGGACCAACTGAAATGAGCCGCTTAGGTTTTAACAGAACAGCCGGACATTTTTTGAACGGCCTTCCACCTGGATCATTTTTGAGAGGAGTTCGCACGATATGAACCAAATCCCTGATCGCAAGGTGCTTTTGGGACAAATGCTCCCGTTATCGGAGGACGCCTGGGGTAAGCTGCTGAAGCTTGCGGCGATGATCGAGTTCGACGGTTCCGGGACGATGACGATCCGCAACGGCGACGCTCGTATCACGTTGGGCTCTGATGGGGTCGTCAGGGTGGAAGGCAAGAAAATTATCCAGACGGCTCGCCAGAACATCGCGCTGGACGCCGCCTATATTGATCTGAACTGACCGGCATGTGGGCAGTCAGCAACAACACGCCTTTCTCCGCGGACGGCTATTTCATTCGCGACCGCGATGGAAAGGAATATTGGTGTGTCGCGGTGCGCGGACGATTTCGCGCGCGTCCGGACGGCATGACCGACCTGCTTGAGCCGCAGCCCATCCGGCTCTCTCCCGTCTACCGTGATGCAGAGGCACGCGAGCTTGTTGCAGATGCCGATTTCGCCCCTTTCAGGCCCGCTGCCGATATTCTCGTTCATGGCTCAGCTGTTGCGCCTGACGAGCAGCCGGTGGACCGTATCGACGTCACCGTTGGTGTCGGTACATTGACCAAGCAGGCCGTCGTTACGGGCAGAGGGTGCATGGTCAAAAAAAGGCGTGGCTGGGAGATTGCCGAGAAGGATCGCGTCGCTCGCACCGAACTGTCATGGACGCGGTCATTGGGCGGGAATGATCCCTTTGCCGACGATGAGGGCGCCGAGTGCGACGCCAATCCGATCGGCTTGGGCTGGTCGGGTCATTTTGAGCGCGCGCCGGAGGGCGCGGAACTAGATATGCCCCAGATTGCAGCCCCTGCGGATGTCTTCGAACCAGGTCGACCGCTTTCGCAGCCGGTCGGGTTTGGCGCGATTCAGCCTGCCTGGGCAGCACGGCGTATCCACGCTGGCACCTATGATGACGCTTGGATTAAAAACAGGTCGCCGCTTTTGCCCTCGGATTTCTCCGAAAATTTCCACCAGACCGCGCCGATCGATCAAATCTATTCCGGCGAGTTGCGCGGCGGTGAGCCGGTACGACTGGAAGGGCTTCATCCGGAAGGCGGTTATACATTTCGCCTGCCGCAATGTATCCTCGAAGCTGATACGCGTATTGCCGGAAAGACGCTGACGCACAGGTTCAGGCTCGTTCAGGTGGAGATCACTGGCGATGAGCGTCTCGTGGATCTGGTATGGAATGCCCATGTGCCATGTGGCGGGCGCGACCAGGATGTCGAGGTCTCTTTTCTCCGACTAAGGCAGATGGCCGGAGTTGTCGCATGAGAACGGCGGTTTCAATCCTGGCGGCCGGCCTGACGTGTCCGGCGGGCAAAGACTTTGAAACGGCAATTGCCGCCTATTCGAGCGGCGAAAGATTCACCGAGAAGGACCGCAGCCTGGTGATGGCGGACGGGCGACCACCAACCCTTGCGGCGGTCTTTCCGTTGACGGAAGAGCGGGACTATGTCGAGCGGCTGCGAAAATTACTTGCCTGCGCGCTTGCCGATTGCGTTGCGCAGCTGACGAAGCGCGGACAGGAAAGCGCCGACTATGCGATGCTTCTGCTGCTGCCCTATTGGATGGAAGGCGGACCTGTCGCCGAGGACTTTAATGCCAGGCTCCACCAGGCCCCTCTGCCGCAGGTGACGAGCCTCTCCGTTTCCTTCGGCGGACAGGCTGAAAGCCTGCAGCTTGTTGGCAGGGATTGTCCGGAAATCGTGAGGAGAACGGGGAGAATTGTTCTCGTTGCCGTCGTTGACAGTTATATCCACTCAGACATGCTCGACAGTCTGGCCTATCACGGTGAACTGCTGACACGAGACAACCCTTACGGCATGGTTCCCGGCGAAGCTGCGGCCGTGTTGGCACTTGGGCCGGAAAATGATGTGCGGCTCGGTCGAATTGCGCGCCTTTCTACCATGGAAGAGCCTGAAAGCCCGATTGATCCCGAGCGAGGATTGATGGGTCGCGCCCTTGCGAGCTGTTATGGGATGCTCCTCGAAGGAGGCTTTTCTCCTGATCGCTTTATTGTCGATCTCAATGGCGATCGCGTACGCGCTGAGGAATTTGGCTATGCGATCACAACCAATGCCGCGGAAATGGCCGAGCTGGCCGACAGGGCGGAAATCCCGGCGCTTCAGCTCGGTGACCTCGGGGCGGCAAGCGGGCTTGTGATGGCCGCTCTTGCACTTGCGCCGGCGCCGGGATCGCGCAGGGAAAATGCCGAACCGGACGGCGAAGAGTTTCGCTACAGTCTTCTGTCGGCCAGTTCCCGCGACGGGCTGAGAGCGGCAACAATTGTGGAGAGCGTCCAGCGCGACATGAAAACCGGTAGGGTAGACGCATGAAGGAAACAATTCGCATCAACGGGATTACGCTCTGCCACAAGAACTCCAATGGCTACGTCCGCTCGACCTTGCCGGATGTTTGCCTGACCCCGCCCAAGCCTGTGCCGGTGCCATACACGAATACCGCATTTGCCCGCGATCTTGCCGACGGGACGACCACGGTATTCTCGCATGGCGGGGCGATGAATGGCGTGCGCGGCTCCCGGTTCGCCAAATCGATCGGCGATGAACCCGGTTCGTCCGGCGGGATCAAATCCGGCACGCATCTGCATCAGGCCACCTTCCTTTCCTGGTCCCCCAACGTCTTCATGCAAGGCCGCGCAGTGACGCGCCTTACCGACAAGATGCTCCTCAACAAGGGCAACACCGTATCGGTCGGAGGTTACAAAACCGATCTGCCCGAAGGTGATCCTGAGCGTTACCTGTGTGAAGTGGGCTGCCGCTGTTATGCGCTGCATCGTCCGAGAAACAGCGTTACCGAGGGTCTTGAATGGATCGATCAGGTTTTACCGCGCGACGACGAGTCGAGCCCCGGGCGCTATCAGCGCTGTGTCGATGCAACGATCCAGGCACAATATCCAAACACGGTTCTTGGCAGCAGCATGCCCGTGGGAGATCCGCGCACTAACTACGGCTATATTTCCGAGCTTGGATTCTGGGACCCGAACAATCCGAACAATACATTCCCGGATAAACCGCCCGGCAATATCATTCTGCAGGGAGAGGAACACGACATTCCGAAGGTTCCCCGTCGGGCGCCCTGGGGCGGCACGCGATGGTTCAACGTGCGTGGCTCCCGCTGGCTGGATGTGGTGAAAGTCGAGAACGGCCAGATGACCCACATGTATGATATGAAGTTTCCGGGGGACAAGTTTCCAAACGATGCGGCGAAGGCCAGAGCATATGAAGATATCGCTGACCGGCACGGCGCTGAATACAGTGAGTTTGTCGTGCTGGACGAGTGCGACAATTGTGAGGAAGCTGTAAGGCAGCGCGAACAGGAGCGGCAGTGGGAAGCTGAGAGGCTGTGGCGCGAACTTCGGAAAGGTCTTGAGAATCCGATCTGGCTGCCCTTACCCGGTCGTCGATTCCCCGGCCGCCCGATACCGATAAAGTAGGATATATCATGAATTTAAACGAACTCATCACCACGATGGCGATCCTCGAAGAGCGCGGTGAACTTGAAAAACTGGATGAAATCGGTTTGCCGCCCGGCAATGCCATCCAATGGCTGTTTGGGCTGACATCAGGGTTCTATTTTGCCGACGGAGAAACGCGCCAAACACGCCAAGCCATGCTCGGTTTGGCAGTGCGTTATTACGATCTCGCCGAGGGAAACACCAATTTATTGTCGTTTAATGAGCGGACACGCCGTCTTTCGGCGGGAAAACAGATCGAGGAATACCTGTCGCAAGGTGAATATTACGACGAGAAGGAGACGGCGAGTTTTTACATGAGGCATATGCCAAAACAGGCGTTGCGTTCGACCGATCCGGTTCACGACTACTTCACCACCCTTCTTCCCGGCGCCGGTTATCGCGGTGGCAATGGACACCTCATGTGCCAGACGAGGCTATCGGCGCTGTCGCGCGATCCGGATAGCGTGATCCGTTTTTTTGTTGACGCCTGCCGCGATCTGCGGGTTTTCTACGCGGTCTCGGGTTTGTCGCTCTTTTTCTATTCCTATGCGTCGGGCGCAACGGCAAAAGCCTATCCTCTGTTTCGCAGGTTTCCCGGGCTGCTTTACGAGGATGGGGCACGTTTCGGATTGGCCATACGAGACAGGACGGACACTATCCGCGACGTGAATTGGCTGACCGCCGTCAACGATGAGCTGCTCGCGCGCGCCGGTGGTCTTGACAAGGCGAGAGAAGTGCTGGGAGACGAGGTCGTCCTCCACCCCTATGAGGGTGGCGTCGTTTTCCAGGCGGGTGAACGGCCTGTGCTTGGCGACTTGAACAAGGGGCGGGTGCCCTTGGCATATCGTGCGGTCAACGATTTCCTCAAGCCCCTGCGTTATGAGAACTGGGAGCGCGCCTATCTTAGAGCGCCACATGATGTCGATAAGATGGAGTACACCGAATGGTGGACGCGCCGGTTTGATGGTGTAGAGCGCTAGGGTGGTTTCTTGGATATAGACGAACTCATCGCCACGATGGCGATCCTCGAAGAGCGCGGTGAGCTCGAAAAACTGGATGAAATCGGCCTGCCGCCCGGCAATGCCATCCAATGGTTGTTCGGGCTGACATCGGGGTTCTATTTTGCGGGTGGTGAAACACGGCGTACACGCCAAGCCATGGCCGATCTGGCGCTAAGTTACTACGACCTAGCGGAGGGCAACACAAATTTGTTGTCCTTTAACGAGTGTGTACGTCGCATCTCTTCACGGGAAGACGTTGCGCAAAATCTGTCACAAGATGAATATTTTGACGAGGGGAAGACTGCGAGCTTCTATATCAGGCATATGCCAAAACAGGCGCTGCGTTCGACCGATCCGGTCCATGACTACTTTACTGTCCTTCTTCCAAGCGCCGGCTATCGCGGCGGCAATGGGCGCTTGATGCATCAGACACGGCTATCGGAATTATCACGCGACCCAGCTGGCGTGGCTCGCTTCTTCGTTGACGCCTGCTGTGATCTCCGGGTTTTTTATGCCGTTTCGGGAATGTCGCTTTTGTTCTATTCCTATGCGGCGGGTGCGACTGAAAAAGCATATCCTCTGTTCCGTCGGTTTCCGGGCCTCCTTTACGAAGATGGCAGTAATTTCACCCTAGAAATATTGCGCCGCACCGATGTGATCCGTGACGTGAACTGGCTGACAGCCGTCAATGATGAGCTGCTTGAGCGCGTCGGTGGTTTTGCGAAGGCGAGAGAGGTGCTCGGAGACGAGATCGTCCTCCATCCCTATGAGGGTGGCGTCGTTTTCCAGGCGGGTGAACGGCCTGTGCTCGGCGACTTGAACAAGGGGCGGGTGCCCTTGGCATATCGTGCGGTCAATGATTTCCTCAAACCCCTGCGCTACGAGAACTGGGATTATCCCTATCTGAGAGCGCCTCACGATGTCGATGAGATGGAGTATACGCAATGGTGGACACGTCGGTTTGATGGCGGCGAGCGCTAGGATGGCGTCTTGGATATAAACGGATTCATCGCCACAACGGCGACCCTCGAAGAGCGCGGTGACCTCGAGAAACTGGACGAAATCGGTTTGCCGCCGGGCAATGCCATCCAATGGTTGTTCGGGCTGACGGCGGGGTTCTATTTTGCGGATGGTGAAACACTGCGGACACGCCGAGCGGCGCTTGATCTGGCGTTGCGCTACTACGATTTTACGAAAGGAAACACCAATCTGCTGACGGTTGGTGAGCGTTCGCGCCGTGTGTCTTCGAGAGATGACATCGAGCGGCATCTAGCACAGAGCAATTACGCTGATGAGAAGGAGACAGCAGGCTTTTATATCAGACATATGCCTGCCAAAGCTCTGCGGTCGACCGATCCGGTACACGACTATTTGACAGCGCTTCTTCCCGGCATTGGGTATCGTGGCGGCTCTGGGCACCTGATGTACCAGACGAGGTTGTCGCAACTATCGCTAGATCCACTAGGTGTCGTGCGTTTCTTCGTTGACGCCTGCCGTGACCTTCAGGTTTTTTACGCCGTGTCGGGGATGTCGCTTTTTTTCTATTCCTATGCGACAGGTGCAACCGAACGGGCCTATCCACTGTTCCGCAGATTTCCCGGCCTCCTCTATGAAGATGGCATCCGTTTTGGATTAATCATTTCACAGCGCACCGATGTGATCCGTGACGTGAACTGGCTGACAGCCGTCAATGATGAGTTGCTTGAGCGCGTCGGTGGTCTTGAGAAGGCGAGAGAGGTGCTCGGAGAAGAGATCGTCCTTCATCCCTATGAGGGTGGCGTCGTTTTCCAGGCGGGTGAACGGCCTGTACTGGGCGACTTGAACAAGGGGCGGGTGCCCTTGGCATATCGTGCGGTCAATGATTTCCTTAAACCCCTGCGCTACGAGAACTGGGACTATCCTTATCTACGGGCTCCCCACGATGTCGATGAGATGGAGTACACAGAATGGTGGACACGCCGGTTTGATGGGGGCGAGCGCTAGGATGGCGTCTTGGATATAAACGGATTCATCGCCACAACGGCGACCCTCGAAGAGCGCGGTGACCTCGAGAAACTGGACGAAATCGGTTTGCCGCCGGGCAATGCCATCCAATGGTTGTTCGGGCTGACGACCGGGTTCTATTTTGCGGATTGGGCACCAACATCAAGCGAACCTACCGCATTTACAGAGACTTGGGTCTGCAGTTGCGTAACAAGACACCCAAGCGGCGGGTGAAGGCAAAGCTTCCGGAAGATCGGCAAACGGCTGTCGGCCCGAATGATGTCTGGGCGATGGATTTCGTTCACGACCAGCTCGCAACCGGTAAGGCCGAAGGTTCGATTTTCATCGAGAGCATGTTAATTGGACGCATTCATTGCGGCTCGCAAGGTATCGTTGATGCGCTCTTGCCAGCCGAGTCCGTCCGCCTGAAAATGCGCGAGGACATCGCTGTCGATCTTCAATGACACAAGCTCCCTGGTGTTGGGGATTGCAGGCCGTTCAACGACCGGCGCCACGACCTTCTTTGCCGGTTTGAACAGCGCCTCGGCCGCGTCTTTTGGATTGGACGGTCGTCGGGGTTTCGTAGCCATGATCATATCCTCTCTTGTCGGGCGCTTGAACAGCTCCACCGGTCAGCCTTTGTTTCCGGGATGTATATCCAACATAGCGGCTGTCGCAACCCGCGTGTAGTCGGCAGCCGAAAGAGCGTCCTTGCCGCTGACAAACTGGTCAGCCGTCCCGCAATCCGGAAGAGATCGCACATCGTCATCCACAATCGCGGCTTTGAGCGCTTGTCGGATTTTCAGTGACTCGATGAACCGGTATGGGCGGCGTAAAGAGAGCCCGCGGCTGACGCAGTGGCGCCAGGCACATTCCTCTTGATCTGTAGTTCAGCCAGTTATCGGCAAGTTTTTCACGCGACGGATTTTCCGGAGGGCTTAGACTAATCATTGCCACGGCGTTCTGTGCAGACAGCATGCGAGGGCGGTCGTAAAACACGGTTCAAAAGCGTTCTGGAAAGTATCATGGCTGGCGAGCAGTTCACTGGCAGCCCACCGCAAAAGCAAGCACCTGCTTCTGCGGCGTTATTTCCGGAAGTCGTCGTTCATCGCCAGGAGACCAGTTACGATTAAACAAGCGCGAGAATACGAGCCGGTCCGCCTGTCCCGCCTCGGTGGGTTGGCGCGCCAACGACGATTGTCGCTCCCTTGATCGGCAACGCCTCAAGGTTGTTCAGACCTTCGATACCGTAGCGGCCGGCTGGAAGCCACGAATTATGCACAGCGAAATCGGCAGAGTTGCCTGGATCCAGTGAGAGCGTGTCGACGCCAATTGCAACGGTGTCGCGCTCGAGCAGTAAATCGGTCGCCGACTTGCCGAAGCCGGGAAAGGCGAATTTTCCAGCGTCGTCATTACGGAAGGAGGGGCTTTTAACCTTTGTTGCCCAACCAGAACGCAAAGCCACGACGGCACCTGCGGGAATCTCGCCATTTGCGCTGATCCAGCGTTCTATATCCGCCGCCTCAATGGTCGAATTGGCATCCTCCTTGGCGCGATCGGTGATGTCGATGATGACCAGCGGCGCGACCAGTTTTTGGGGTTCCAACTGATCAACGCTGGCGCCATCGGCGCTGAAGTGGAAAGGCGCATCGATATGGGTTCCAGTGTGCTCGAAAACCGTCAATTTATGGAGTTGGTATCCGTCCTTGGCGATATCTGCAGCCCATTCGAATTCTATTCCGGGCTTGCCATCAAATGTTGGAAAGGTTGAATCGTACACATGAGTGAGATCGACGACTTTGTGAGCCGCCTGAGCAAGGACCGGTGTCGCCAGATTTCCCGCGGTCATCGCCACACCCGCAAAGGCCGCCCCTTTAAACAGCATACGACGCGACAGCATGTTCTTCTTCACGTCTTCTATCACGCAGTGATTGCACATCCCATCTTCCCTCCGTTGCGAAACCTCTGTTCATGACGGTATCGCAAAACCCTAGTGAAGCAAGATTGGTCGTTCTCAAGGTCTCAGCTTTGGTAGAAAGACATGTTAAATCCACATCGGCGTCGCGGAGCCTGTTTTCGAATGTGGGCCTCCGTTCCCGGCGAAGAATTCCTGCGCATTTGGAAATAGTAACCGAGTCGGATAAGGCTTGGCACGGGTCTGCTCCCAACTGCCGTGGATCTTTTGAGGTTGGAAGTGACAGACGAATTACCCGGTCAACTTGATAGCCTGCACCGCGCCACCTTTGACTATTTCTGGTCCGGAAGCCATCCTGAGAGCGGGCTGCCCAGGGATCGGATGCGATCCGACGGTTCGCCGATCCATGAGATCACCTCAATCTCGGGTGTCGGGTTTGGTTTCCTCTCGCTCATCGTTGGCGTTCATCGTACGTGGATAAGCAACCGGGACGCCATTGCGCGCGCGTGCCGTATGCTGGAATCGCTGGCTGGAGTGAAGCGTTTTCACGGCGCCTTTCCTCACTTCGTCGATACATCGAGCGGAAAAACAATACCCTTTGCGAAATACGATGACGGCGGTGATCTTGTCGAAACCGCGCTTCTCGTTCAGGCGCTTATCTGCGTGCGGGAGTTCTTCAGCGGAGAGACATCCGAAGAGATTGGTTTGCGCCGGTCTATCACTGAAATAGTCGAGGCTGTCGAATGGAACTGGTTTACCAGGGGAGAAACAGGGCCGCTTTTCTGGCATTGGAGCCCTCGATATGCCTGGGCGAAAAATCTGCCGATTGTGGGCTGGAACGAGGCTTTGGTCTGCTATGTGCTGGCGGCAGGTTCAGTTGCGCATCCGATAAGCCCGGAGTGTTATCATTCCGGGTGGGCGCGCCGTGGCGCAATCCGGAATGGATCGAAGTATCTCGATGTGCGGCTGCCGCTTGGCGAGCCATATGGAGGCCCGCTCTTCCTGTCGCACTACTCGTTCTGTACGCTTGATCCACGAGGCTTGGGGGATGCTTACTGCCGTGATTATCTGGAGCAGGCTCACGCCCATTGCCAGATCAACTACCACTACTGCCGAACCCGATATGCAATCGAAGACGGATGGGGACTGTCCGCCTGTGATGGGCCAAAGGGTTACGTGGTCAACTCTCCGACCAACGATCACGGTATTATCGCGACGACGGCAGCCCTCTCCAGCATGCCTTTTATGCCGCTGCGGTCACAACAGGCGGTGCTACGCTTCCTGCAATGGCGTGACGGCGCGCTCATCGGCCGCTTCGGCCTGATGGATGCCTTTCAGCCTTCAACGGGCTGGGTCTCCCGAACGCATCTTGCAATCAATCATGGCCCGGTGGTCGCAATGATGGAAAACCATCGCACCGGTCTCATCTGGGATCTGTTCATGAATGCGCCGGAAGTGAAAAACGGCCTGGCGCATCTGGGTTTTTATCAGGACAGCTCTCATGAGGGGACGAAGGCGCATGAGGCTGGCAGATCAACACTTCGCGGCAGTGCAATGTCGTGATGTGTGCCGAAAGGGGCTAAGTGAGCGTGGCTTCACCTGGGCGGTCGGTATCCCCAAGCATCAGAAGGTTTATCCCGATGATGTCAGAATGATCTTTCCCGTCTCCGACCATGGCCGTCCTCGCAAGCATTCGATCCCCGACACCCTTTCGGTTGCCGTCGAAACGATGTTGGCGTCTGCAAGATCGAAGAAGGTCAGTCGTAAGCGCGAATTTCTCCGCACCTTCTACAATTGAGTGAGCTTTGGCACGTGGTGTCCACTTAAAAGAGGTGGACACCAAGTTATAGATGAACGTCAAAAACTCGCGATCCGACTAGCGGCCGAGGCGTTTTCCCGATCGTTCACCCGCGGCGGACCAGCAGAACCGATCGCTCCCGGATCACCACAGCCAAAGCCGCCGGGATGGGTCTGCGTATGCTCAACGGACCGCCGCCACACGAAGGCTGCCATGTAGCTTTTCCAGCCCGCGATAGTCGATCTTGCCATTCGCGTTGACGGGCAGATCGGCAATGAAATGGATTTCGCACGGCAGCATGTAATATGGCAGCACGCCCCGGAGCGCGACTTTGATCTCATCGGAGGACCCTTGGCGGCCAACGATAAATCCGACGATGATCGCGTCTGAACCACCCTCCTGTTTCGGCCGGACAATCACTGCGACCTGCTCCGCCCCGGCAGCCTTCGCCAACGCGGCTTCGACATCCTGCAGCTCGATGCGATAACCGAGTATCTTCACCTGGCGATCAACGCGGCCGGCGAAAATGATGCCATGTTGAGGGTCCCATCGTCCCAGATCGCCGGTTCGATACCAACGCTGGCCATCCCGAAACGGGAATTTCTCTGCGGTTAGCGCGGGCGCGTTCCAATACCCCTCCGTCATCTGGGGACCTGAAAGCCATATTTCGCCGGTGTCGCCAGCGAACACCTCCATACCATCCGCATCTCTGATCGACATCCGTTGGACGCCGAGCGGGTAACCGATGGGCGTTACCGATCCCTGATAGAAGTTCTGCGGATCAACGCGGTAATGGGAGGTGTGGATGGTGCCTTCGGTCGGGCCATACATATTGTAGAGCGCTGCGCCGGGCGCTGCCGCGTGCCACTTGCTGCTGAGGGACACCGGCAATGCTTCGCCGGCGAAAAGACTATATTTCAGCGATGGCATCGAATGCGGCGAAACGAGACCGAGTTCGATCGCCTTCGCCGCCGCGGAGGGGACGATCAGGCAAGCAGTTATTTCATGGGTTCTGATCAGCCGTGGCGCGAGGATTGCCCCGTTCTGAGGGGCGACAACAAGCTCGGCGCCATGCAGCCAGCACAGCATCATGTCGTGCACCGAAAGATCGAATGTCAGGTCGGCCGCCTGCAGGACGCGATCGCTGCAATCGATCGGAATCAGCCGGTGAACCGCGTCGATATAGGATGTCAGATTGCCGGCGCTGATCGGTACGCCTTTTGGAACGCCTGTGGTTCCCGAGGTGAAGAGAAGATAGGCAATGGCTTCGGTTGTCAAGGCGCGGCGCGAAACGAAGGTATCGAATGCGTATCCGCCTGTATTTGGTTGCGGCAGGGGATCAATGTCCAGGACGGGCAGGGCGGCCGTGGCGGGGCCGATCTGGCGGATCGCCTCGTCCGCGACATTGCGGTCAACGAGAAGCGCCGCTGCTGCCGAGGATGACAGAATCTGGCTGTTTCGGGCCGCCGGGAAGGCGACATTGAGGGGAACATAACCGCAGCCGGCCAGCAGGATTCCGAGAATCGAGGCGTAGGTCGCGAAGGATCGCTCCCCGTAGACCGCGATGAGCTGACAGGGTTTGACGCCCTCCGCATCCAGACGCCTGCAAACACCAACGGCGGCGGAAAACAACTCCTCGTAGGAGGCCCGAACGCCGGCCGCCGTTATTGCGGGCCGCTCGCGGAATTGTCTGGCGCTCGCCAAAAGCCGTTGATTGAGCGTCATGTCACATTCCGCACGGTCAAGCTTCTGTCCTGGTACGTCATGGCTTTACCCTTCTCATGCCGATTGGTGGCCGCGCTGCCCGAAGTCACGAATAGACGTCGCTATAGAGCTCCAGCGGATCCGGCATCGGGCTGGTCTTGGCGAAATCGACCGCTTCGGCGACGATGTCCTTGATTTCCTTTTCGATCAGCCTGATGTCGCTTTCGGTCGCATGCCCCTCCTCTAGAATGCGGGTGCGCGAGCGGTTGATCGGGTCGTTGTCGTTCTTGACCTTTTCGACCTCTTCGCGGGATCGGTACTTCGCCGGGTCTGACATCGAATGCCCGCGATAGCGATAGGTCAGCATTTCCAGGATGATCGGCCCGTTGCCTGCCCGCGCATGTTCGACCGCCTTCGCTCCCGCCGCGCGGACTGCGCGCACGTCCATGGCGTCCACCTGCTCGCCGGGAATGTTGAAGGAGAGGCCGCGTTGCGACAGGTTGAGATTGGCCGAGGCGCGCTCGACGCTGGTGCCCATGCCGTAATGATTGTTTTCGATGATGTAGACCACCGGCAAGCCCCAGACCTTCGCTATGTTGAAGCTTTCGTAGACCTGCCCCTGATTGGAGGCTCCGTCGCCGAAATAGGTCAGGCAGACGCGATCATTGCCGCGATACTTGTTGGCGAATGCCAGCCCTGTGCCGATCGAGGCTTGTGCGCCCACGATGCCGTGCCCGCCGTAGAAACCCCTCTTGGGATCGAAGATGTGCATCGAGCCACCCTTGCCCTTAGAGGCGCCCGCCATGCGGCCGGTCAGTTCCGCCAGCACCACCTTGGGATCCATGCCCGACATCAGCGCGTGGCCGTGGTCGCGATAGGCGGTGATTACCTGATCGCCTTCGCCTATCGTCATCTGCATTCCGACGACCACGGCCTCCTGGCCGATATAGAGGTGGCAGAAGCCGGCAATCAGGCCTTCGCCATACATCTGGCCGCATCGCTCCTCGAAGCGGCGGATGAGAAGCATGTCTCTGAAGGCCTTCAACTCTTCCTGCCTGGAAAAGACGAAGTTCGGGTCGGCATTAAGCTTGGGCATCTTCATTCCTTTTTAAACAACATAAACGACGGCACGGGGCTCAACTGCTTGAAAGCTTGAGGCCGACGATCCCGCCGAGGGTGAGGGCGAGCCAGAAGAGACGGACCGCCGTTGCTGGCTCACGGAAGACCACGATGCCGACAACGATAGATCCGATGGCGCCGATGCCGGTCCATACGGCGTATGCTGTCCCGAGCGGCAGGGTCTGCAGGGCTTTGCCGAGACAGAAAATGAAGGCGGCGAGCAGAGCCAGAGAAAGAACGGACCAGCCCGGACGGCTGTAGCCTGCGGCCATCTTTACGCTGATGGCCCAGCCGACATCGAGAAACCCCGATATGACCAGCAATATCCAAGCCATGCCCGCCGTATTCCTTCATCGTCTTGTTTTCCGCCGTTTCGGCCGGCGGCGCTTGCACCCCGGCAGTGGCAGGGATGATAGGAATGCTCGGCCCGCAAAGCTCGTTGTGGTTTGGCAAGCGGGCGTTGCCATCGGGCAATTGCGGAGCAGCGGCGCGCTTTCCTTTCGGAAAGGCGGATTTGCATTTTTGCAAGAGGACGCGTCCGGTCGATGGCGTTACTGTCCGAAGGCAGGTCATCGGCCTGTCATGCGAAATCCGCCTTTCCGTTTTGCAATTCCTCAATCCGGAAGGCTGTGCATATTTGCGAGGTGGAAAGACGTGAAGGACTGGAACGAGTTCAGAATTGTGCTGGCGATCGGGCGTGCCGGATCGCTGGTCGGCGCCGCCAGGGATCTTGGCCACGACCATTCGACCATCTTCCGCTGGCTGAACGCCCTCGAGAAAAGAAGGGGCGTCAAGCTCTTCGACCGGACGATGAACCGCTATGTCCCCACTGACGCCGGCGTCCAGATGATCATGGCCGCCGAGCGGCTTGAAGCAGAAATCATGACGCTCGATCGATCCATCGCCGGCCAGGACAACAGGCTTCTGGGCAAACTCAAGATTACTTCGTCGGAGACGCTCGCCTATCGTATCCTCAACGAGGTACTCGCCGATTTTCGTCGCGAGCATGATGGTATCGAACTGGAATTGCTGGTCGACAACAGGCAGCTCGATCTGTTGCGTCGGGAGGCCGACGTCGCCATTCGGGCGACGCGCCCGCATGAAGGCGAACTGTTCGGCCGCAAGATCGCATCGACACCCTGGACCTTTTACGGGAGCAGCACTTACCTTGCCGAGCGAGGGCGTCCCGCGGATATTGCCTCGCTCTCCAGCCACGTCGTTGTCGGGTGGGACAGCGCCGCCGTTGCGGCGGCATCGATGTGGCTGACCGAAAACATCTCTCCACGCGCCTTTGCCTATCGTTCGAGCAGCCTCGTCAACCAGCTGATGGCGGTGAAGGCGGGCTTGGGGCTGGCGCTGCTTCCCTGCTATCTTGGCGATCCCGAACCCGATATCGAACGTGTTCAGGAACCATTGCCCGAACTCACCCGCGAACTCTGGCTGATCACGCATAAGGATCTGCGCAACACGGCACGCGTTCGCGCTTTCTTCGATCACGTCGGCGGTGGCCTTCTCGCGCGCCGCGCGCTGCTGGAGGGAAAGCGCGGCGGGTCCCCGAGTCCGGACGAAGAAAGGCATGATGCAGCTCGGTCCGCGGGCTGAGAGGTCCCGTCGCTCAGCCGCTGGCGCTAGTTGCGCAGGCCCTCGGTGGCCATCGTCCTGCGTACCGCCGGCCTTTGGGCGATCGTCGACAGGTAATGAGAAAGGTTGACCCATGGGGCAAGATCGAGCTCGCGTCCGCTCGACCAGTTCATGATAGTGAAGCAATAGGCGTCGGCGATGCTGAACCGGCCTCCGACAAGATAACTTTCGGAGGCGAAATGTTTGTCCAGAAAGTCGAAACGCGCGCGCAGCCTCTCCCTTGCGACCTCGGCGGCCTGCACGCCATATTCCGGGTGGAACAGCCACGGGCTGAAGGTCTTGTGCAACTCGGAGCTGACGAAGGTCATCCATTCATGCAGGCGATAGTGCTCGAAACTGTCAGGCGCGGGCTTCAGCATCGCCTCCGGCTTCAGATCGGCAAGGAAATGCAGGATGGCGACGCCTTCCGTCAGCACGCGGCCATCATCGAGCTCCAATATAGGCACCACGCCCTTCGCGTTAACTTGATTCAGAATGCGGCCGTCCTCAATCCGGTGCGGCTCGCTGCGAATGTCCACCCTCGTCAAAGTCAGTGGAATTTCGGCCGCGGCGGCGACGATATGGGCAGCCATTGAGCAGACTCCCGGCGCGTAATAGAGCTTCATTCCTGTTCTCCCGTTTGTTTCCGGCACCGCAATGATAGGCGATGATCGGAAGAACGGGTTGTTGGATGCTGGCAAGCCTCGATTGTCGTTCGGCAAAAGGGTTGCGTCTCGCAAAAGACGATGGCAACGGCCTGCTCGACGGTCTCGGGCACCCGCGCATGTGCTTCCTGCTCCGTCATCAGGCCGAGCAGCCGCCCGCGGTGCGTGCCGCTCAGGAAGAGATCGAGAAGCGAACGCGGCTTGCTCCTATCAGGCTGCAAGTCTTTTGGAGGCGCTCGTCTTGATGAACGCGAGGACATAGTGGGTCACGACGGCATAGAGGCCGACGATTGCCAGGTAGTTAAGAAAGAATCCCAGACTGCTCTCGTTGAAGTCCCACATGTCGAGCGAATAGCTGAGCATGAGCTTCGAACCGAACGTCATGTCGAAAGAGCTCTTCACACCCCAAACCGCAATGGCGAAGGCGATGATCCGTAGAACCAGGGTGCGAACGGCGTTCGTCGATGTCAGACCCAGCGTCGATCGGACGGTGTTCATCACGACGGTCCAGCGTGTTCCCAAATGGACGGCGACGATCAGCAGGGTCCAGTAACCGGCGAACATGTGAAGCTCGCGAACTGTGAACCCGCCGTCGATCGACGTAAACCAGAAGAGGTCGCGCGAGATGAGCAGACTGGTGCCCAGCATAATAAGCATAGCTACTGCCAGACAGACGATCGAGACGATGTTGAATATCCGAACGGCGTCGCGCCTACCGTTCCTGACCCTCGGGTACCACAGCCTATTGAAGACGTTGTGCACGATGACCAGCGTGAAGAGAGCCGTGCCGAACAGTTCGTGAGACAGGTTGTCCAGCCACCAATATGCAAGGCAGGCGATGATCAGCGGGATGGCCAGGAAATCCAGCACGAGACGAGCGCGAAACACAGTCATTTGAATTCGAACCGCCGCATCTCGTTGAACGTGTAGAGGAAGTCCCGGTCCGCGCGGGACATGTGACAGCTCTGACAGCGCGCCGTGTTCTCGGCCTCGTTGATGGTACCATCCGGCTTGAACCACTGGAATTGCCAATCGGCGGTCCGTCGGTTCTCCGGATAATCCTGACCCCAGTTCTCGCCCTTTTCCATGATGAAGGTCCGGAACACCTTTCCGTCACGGTAGTCGACGAGGGCCACGTGGGTGCCGTTGGGGATCGGCTCGCCGCGCTTCACGGCTTCGATCGCCTCGCGTGTCGTCATGATGTGCTCGGTAACTTCGCCGCGCGTCACTGTCGTGTAGTGGATGAGTTTGTCGATGTCGGGCATCGTTGCGCGTGTCGGCTCGGCCTGCACCTGCATCCCCACCAGGATGACAGCCAGCCCGGAGAGAACCGCCCCGCCTACACCACCAATCAAACTTCGCATGGGCACCTCGTAATGTGCGCGTGATCCGACGTCACCGCGTGTATTGCTCATCGGAGACGTGCTCCATCCAATTGACCGACTTGCCATCCAGCGTTTCGGAAATGGCGATGTGGGACATGCCGGTCGTCTCGGTCGCTCCGTGCCAGTGCTTCACGCCTGGCGGTATCCATGCGATGTCGCCCGGCCGGAGTTCCTGGATTTCGCCCTGCCAGTGCTGGACGAGGCCGACGCCAGCCGTGATGATCAGCGTTTGACCCAGCGGGTGGGTGTGCCACGCGGTCCGCGCACCGGGTTCGAAGGTTACCGTCCCGCCGCCGACGGTCGCCGGTGCAGTTGCCGAAAAACGGGAATCGACGCGAACGGCCCCGGTGAAGTTGCTCGACGGGCCAACCGTCGAGGGATGCGTTCCTGCCCTGGTGATCGATACGGGCTTGTCAGGTTGTGCAAACGCGGCGGACGCTCCAAGGGAGAGAGCAACGGTCATTACGGTTTTCATGTTCATCGGTCACCTGTGATCGAGGAGTTTTAGTCAGGCTGTCCGTGCTACTCGGCAAATACTTCCTTCGCGATCGCCACGGCCGAAACCGCGCTCGGCCAACCGGAATAGAACGCCATGTGGGTGATTGTTTCGACGAGCTGCTCCTCCGTCAGACCGTTCGCCTTGGCGCGAACGAGATGCGAGCGAAGCTGGTCTGGACGGTTGAGGGCAATCAAGGCAGTGACTGTCACGAGGCTTCGGTCGCGCTGGGAGAGCTGCGGCCGCTCCCAGACGTCGGCGTAAAGGACATCATCCGTCAGTTCCGCCAGCTTCGGAGCGATGTCTCCCATCAATTGCTGGGTGCGCGACCGTGCGGAATCAAGATTAGATGCTGGTTGCTGTGCCATACTGGCCTCCACTCCTGCTCCGCAGACGATTGCTGCGGCAAGAATTCCTGTGATTAGTTTCTTCACGTCCAAGTCCTTTCGTCCTGAGACTATGGGGTTTATTCGTAAGGGGGGTGAATGAGGTGCCCGTGGGTCCCGTCATCACGTCGAAGCGAGGTGGCGATCGAAGAAAGGCTTTAGCCTGGACAGAGCGGCCTCGACATATTCGGGTACCCAGTAGGTCTCGATGTGCTTGGCGCCCTCGATCTTGAAGAGCTCCTTGTCCGCTATGCCGGTTGCCTTCGGGAACGCTTCCTCCGTCATGTACAGCGTGTCGGCGGCACTGCCGGCAATCATCAGAAGGGGTACGTCGATGAGCGCGATCTCGTCGATCGCGTCCCAGCGCATCAGGTCCATCAGGCTGCTGGTCGTGTATCTGAAGGTCGAACCGGGGTGGGCGTTGGTGCGCCAATAGTATTCGTATCCCTGCCGATAGAGATCGAACGGCAATGCGGCGATCTGGGCGTCGGTCATATCGGCGTCGCCGGAATAGAGGATTTCGCCGCCAGCCGCTTCCTGAGCTCGGGCCGCTGAGGCCTGCTGAAGGCGACTCTGGATCGTGTCCATCTGACTATCCTGGAATCCGTTGCGACGGACCCGCCCTGAATTGAACATGCTGAGCGTCGCCACCGCCTTGAAACGCTTGTCGGTCTTGGCTGCGGCCAGGGAGTACCCACCGCCGCCACAGATGCCAAACAGGCCAAGACGCGTCGTATCGACACCGGGGAAGGTGCTGATGAAGTCAGCCATTCCATGGATGTCTTCGATGCGGTGCTGGGGCTTGTCGGTGCTGCGCGGCGTGCCGCCGCTTCCGCCCTGATACGCGGCGTCGGCCGTGATGGTGATGAACCCGCGCTCCGCAAGCCGCTGCGCGTAAAGACCCGTGGTCTGTTCCTTCACACCGCCGTTCGGGTGGGCAAGAACGATCGTGGGGTACTTTTGCGCAGGATCGTAATCGGGCGGTGTGTAGACGTTGGCGACGATGTCGAGGCCGTTCAGCTTGTACTTGACCGGATGGATGTTGACCTTGCCGGGCTCGTTTCGGGTAATCGCACCGTCATAGACGAGAGTGAACGGGTTCTGCTTGTAGTCAAGAGCCATGGCATTGGTCGGCATTGTTGGCACTCCCAGGATTGCACCGGTAACGATGAGCGCGGAGGCTCCGAGGAACTCGCGTCTTCTCTTATTGATGATTTCGTCAGTCATCGTCTGGCTCCTTTTTCAGGGCTAGCGCCGATGGTTCAATCGAGCTTCTTGTCGGTGAGGAATTTGGATATCTGGTCGGCGATCTCGACGTTGTTCAGGTCCGACATCAGGAAGTGTGTGCCGCCCTTGATGCCGATTTCCGGCAGATGGACCAGGGTCGCATCACCACCGTGCCTGTTCACGGTCTCGACCCACAGCTTGGCCATAGCGAGACGAACGCGCCAGTTATCCTGACCTCTCTCACTTGTCGGCTCGACCGGGAAGTTGTCGCCGTAATAGATGATAATGGGCAGCTTGGTCAGCTTTTCGAAGTCGGCGAGCGGAACTGCCTCGCCCTTCAGCGTGCCAGCGGCGCTTGGCATGTCGGCGGGCACCTCGCCCTGCGGGAAGATGAAGCCACTGCCAGGTTCAAGTGCGACGATGCCCTTGACGTTCGAGCTCTTGATCGCTGTCATCCAGCCTGGGCCTCCCGCCTGTGAGTGGGTAAACAGAATGCCGGGTCCTGTCTTCTGGAACAGGGCCGACATCGCGTCTGAGATCACCTTGACGTCGTATGGACCGGTGTTCGGGGTTACGGAGCGGAAGAATTGGTCGAGTGCTGCCGGACTGCGGTCGAACTGAACATTCTGGAAATAGTCAGGCCATTTTCCAAGACGGAACTGGTCGAAGAAAAGCTGATCGTAGGGCGTCGGTTCAATCGTAGCAGCCACGGTGCTATTGCCCGCGCGGCCACGGCGCGGCTGATCGACAAGATAGGTGGAGAACCCTTTACGAAGGAAGATGTTCTGGAAGCCCTCGCGACCGTCGGGGGTGGTCTCCCAGCTACGGGCGGATTGGAACGCTCCATGCAGCATGATAATCGGCAATGGCTTCGGGTTCTGCGGCACCTGATAGAAGACGTAGGCATGATCGCCGTGAAGCGACTGGCCTTCTGGTGTTGGAGCATTGTTGTTGTACGTTCCTGCCGTCTTCGAGACGGTACCGCCAACGGCAAAGCTGCCCTGATCCTGAATGACGAGGGGCTGAGGCTTTTCCGGAGACTGAGCGCTGGTGACACCGGATGTCAGCAGCGCGCTCGAGAACAGTAGGACAGAGAGGGTCTTGGCGAATGTCTGGGGCATAGCGATCTCACAACATTAAGTTGGAGGAACGCTACTTGAGCATCACCCAGATGATTAGATAGCTATTTCTGATTGAGGCCATTAGCCTGACTTATCAATCACAAACGGTTGATTAATTCGTTACTGGCGGTAGCGCAGTGCGTTGATCATCAGCGCGAACGCCGGAGATGTATGCCTGCGGTTAGGGTAGTAGAGGTGATATCCTGGAAATGGAGCACACCAGTCTTCCAACACGCGCACCAATTCGCCGCTCGCTATCTGCTGCGCTACCTGGTCTTCCGGCATATAGGCAAGTCCGAGCCCCCGTTTGACGGCGTCGAGCCGCATTGCGATGTTGTTGAAGACCAGTTGCCCCTCCACCTTCACTTTCAGCTCGTGGCCTTCCTTCTCGAATTCCCAGGCAAGGATATTCCCGTGGGTCGGCATTCTGATCTGGATGCAGTTGTGCCCCGTCAGGTCCTGAGGCGTTTCCGGCCACGGGTTCTGGCGGAAATACGACGGGGCACCGACGACAGCCATGGACATGTCAGGACCGATCTTCACCGCGATCATGTCCTTGGCGACCTGCTCGCCCAGCCGCACCCCGGCGTCGTAGCGCTCCGCTACGATGTCGGTGAGCCCGTAATCGACGGTGATCTCGACCTTCACATCGGGATTGTCGGGTAAGAACTTGTCGAGCGCCGGAGCGAGGACCGAGATTGCGGCATGTTCGCCTGCAGTGATCCTTATGGTCCCCGCCGGCTTGTCCCGCATCTCGGTGAGCGCCGCGAGTTCCGCCTGTATCTCCTCGAATCTCGGAGCGGCGATCTGAAGAAGCCGCTCGCCAGCCACCGTCGGAGATACGCGGCGCGTCGTTCTGGTCAGCAGACGAAGCCCCAGCCTCTCTTCAAGTCCGCGAACGGTCTGGCTGAGCGCCGATTGCGAGACGCCCAGTTTGACGGCGGCCTTTGTAAAGCTCTCCTCGCGCGCCACCATGACGAAGGCGACCAGATCGTTGAAGTTCTCCTGCGGCATTCATTAGACATCCTTATAGCTGCATCCCGATTAGTGTCTCTAATCTAAATGGTCGGCAAGGCATATCTTGCATTCATCGAAACAGACGCCTGGTCGTGGAGGACGACGTGGCCGACCAGAAAATGGAAGACGTGATGTCGAGCAGCAATCCAACGAAACCATTGCCGAACAAATCCGCCATTCTGGCGATCATCCTGATCAGCTACGTGATGATCGTGCTCGACATCTCCGTCATCTTGACCGGGCTGCCCAAGATACATCAGCAACTGCGCTTCACCGACGCTGGCCTGGCGTGGGTACAGAGTGCTTACACGCTGACATTCGGCGGGTTCCTCCTTCTGGGAGCCCGCGCCGGCGACATCCTCGGCCGACGGCGGATGTTCATTGTGGGAATGGCGATCTTTACGATCGCCTCGATGGCGATCGGTGCCTCGCACTCGTCAACGTGGATGCTGTCCTGGCGCGCCATTCAGGGGTTGGGGTCCGCAATCCTGGCTCCATCAACACTTGCTCTTCTCCAGACAAACTTCGACGAGGGCGACGAGCGTGTCCGGGCGGTGTCGCTCTACAGCGCTGCCGCGGGAGTATCCGCGACCGTCGGACTGATTGTCGGCGGTCTTCTGGCGGATTGGCTGTCGTGGCGTGTCGGCTTCTTCATCAATCTGCCAATCGGCATCGCGATGATCCTCGCCGCTCGGGTCTACGTTCCAGAGGCCTCCAAGCAACCGGGTGCGCTAGATATTCCAGGCGCGATCACCTCTACGTTGGGCATGGGAGCGCTGGTGTACGGCTTCATCCGCTCGGCGCAATCGGGATGGGACGGAATAACACTCGCCACCTTGGCGTCCTCCGTTTGCCTGCTCGCAGCCTTCATCCAGATCGAGCGTCGCGCGGCACAGCCGATTCTTCCCCTTCGACTGTTCTCGGACATAGAGCGATCCGGAGCTTACGCCGCGAGGGTTCTCTATCTTGGTGCCATGGTCGGCTTCTTCTTCTTCACCACGCTCTTTCTTCAGGACGTCGCGGGCTTCCGCCCGGCCGTCACAGGCCTCGCCTTCGTCCCCGCGACCATGCTGCATGTTCCCTTCGCGATACTTGTCCCAAGACTTATCGCTCGTTTCGGGCGCAACGCCGTTCTCATCGCAGGCATGGCCACTGGTATAATCGCGATGGGCTGGTTGAGTCGCGCAGGCATCGGCTCGAACTATTGGACCGCGGTGGCGTTACCCATGGTGTTGATCGGGATCAGCCAGGGACTGACCCTGAGCCCCCTTACGTCGTCGGGCGTCGCGCGGATTTCCAAGGAAGACGCAGGCGCTGCATCAGGTGCGGTCAACGTGGCCCATCAGATGGGGAGCTCGGTTGGCCTCGGCATTCTGATCGCAGTCGCCGCCCTTGGATCGGCGGGCCTGGCAGGAGCCGACCTTACGGCATTCCGGGTCTCGCATGCGTTCGACGCAGGAACAGCCATGCTTGTGCTTGCCCTGATAATCGCCGCAGTGACCATCGTTCCCGCCGCCTGGCGGACAAAAGAAAACCAGGAAGAGGCCGCGCTTGTGGAAAGCGCGGCGTAATCAAGGAAGACAGACATGCAAACACGTAAAATCGGCAATCTAAAAGTCTCTGCTCTCGGCCTCGGCTGCATGGGCCTGAGCCACGGATACGGTGCTGCAACCGCAACCAAGGATGCTGTCACACTTATTCGCGCGGCCCACGATCGCGGTGTCACCTTCTTCGACACAGCACAGGTCTACGGACCGTTCACCAATGAGGACGTGGTCGGCGAGGCGCTTCAGCCGATCCGCAACGGCGTCGTCATCGCTACCAAGTTTGGTTTCGAGCTTCCAAGCCCGGACGGCGGTCAGCACTTGAACAGCCGTCCGGACTACATCCGCCAATCGGTCGACGCATCTTTGAAGCGACTGCGCACGGATGTGATCGATCTGCTCTACCAGCATCGCGTTGATCCGAACGTTCCAATCGAAGACGTCGCTGGGACGGTCAAGAACCTGATTGCGGAGGGCAAGGTTAAACACTTTGGTCTCTCCGAAGCGGGAGCGCAGACGATCCGCAAGGCCCACGAAGTCCAGCCCGTCACAGCGCTCCAGAGCGAATACTCGTTGTTCTGGCGCGAACCTGAAAAGGAAATCATTCCAACTCTCGAGGAACTGGGGATCGGCTTCGTTCCGTTCAGCCCGTTGGGCAAAGGTTTTCTGACAGGTAAGATCGACGAGACGGCGACGTTCGGACCGGGGGACTTCCGCAGCGTCGTTCCGCGTTTCCAAGCGGAAAACCTGAAAGCCAACAAGGCGCTCGTCTCCGCACTCACCCATATCGCGGAGAGCAAAGGCGTAACCCCTGCGCAGATCGCGCTCGCGTGGTTGCTCGCTCAGAAGCCTTGGATCGTGCCTATCCCCGGCACGACGAAGCTCCATCGCCTTGAGGAAAATCTCGGTGCGTCGACTGTGGAGCTGTCGGTCAAGGACGTCGCAGCCATCTCGGACGCACTCGCGAAAATCGAGATTGTCGGCGACCGGTATCCCGCGCATCTTCAAGCCCGAGTGGGCAAGTAACGACATTTTTGGGCTTTGTGCTCCCGTAACTATCGAAGGAAATCAACATGACCAGCTCAATACCCACAGTAACCTTGAACAACGGCGTCGAGATGCCAATCCTCGGCTTTGGTGTCTTTCAGGTGCCCGATCCAGCAGAGTGCGAACGCAGCGTGCGTGACGCGATCGATGTCGGCTACCGTCTCCTCGACACCGCGACGTCATATGGCAATGAAGAGGCGGTGGGCAACGCGATCCGCAGTCATGGCATCGATCGAAGCGCGCTGTTTGTCACGACCAAGCTGTGGATCGAAGATGCGTCCTATGGAGGTGCCAAGGCGGCCTTCGAACGCTCGCTGAACAAGCTCCAGCTCGACTATCTCGACCTCTGGCTCATTCATCAGCCCTATGGCGATGTCTATGGCGCGTGGCGTGCGATGGAGGAGCTGCACAAGGCCGGTCGCATTCGCGCCATCGGCGTCAGCAACTTCTATCCCGACCGACTGGTGGACTTCGCGCTTCACAACGAAATCGTGCCCACGGTCAATCAGATCGAAATCCACCCATTCCACCAACAGGAGGACGCTCAAGCAGTCCTCCGGGAATACAAGGTTCAACCGGAAGCCTGGGGACCTTTTGCGGAAGGAAAGAACGGGCTGTTCACGAACGAACTGTTGCAGTCGATCGGCCAGAAGTATGGCAAGAGCACCGCACAGGTTGTCCTCCGCTGGCTGATCCAGCGCGAGATCGTCGCGATCCCGAAGTCGGTGCGCAAGGAGCGCATGGCTGAGAACTTCCAGGTCTTCGATTTCGAGCTCGACCAGAACGACGTCGCAGCCATCTCCTCGCTTGACCAGAAGGCCAGCAGCTTCTTCGACCATCGCGATCCGGAAAAGGTGAAGTGGCTTGGCACACGTAAGCTTTGAGCCAATGCCGTATGATGACGGCGCGTCGTTGTGGCTTTCCCCAATCTGGGAGCATATCATGCCGCAAAATGGGCTCTGAAAGGTTTTACAGATTGCCTTGATCAGGAAGTGGCGGCTTTCGGGATCAAGGTTAGATTGATCGAGCCGGGCGGCTTTCTGACCATAGGGCAGCTGCAGCACCGAGCCAGATCGATCCGAATATCGAACGTCAGTACGGCGAGACTAGTGTTTTTACTGTCTAATGACGATGAGAGGGCCTAGGCGCGTCGATTTCACGTGAAGAGCCTCCGTTACGAAAGCGAGCGCATCATTGGTATCCGCAATCTTCATTGTGCCGCTGACGCGGCGATTGGCCAGAGCCGAGTCGGCAACGATGATTCGACCGTAGAAGTGCCGGTTCATCTCCTCCACGATGTAGGAAAGTGGAGCATTGTCGAGCACTATTTGGCCGCGCCTCCAGGCGAGTGCAGCAAGGCTGTCCACCGGTAAAATGGCCATCTTCTTTTTCTCGTGGTCGAAAGTCGCTTGCTCGCCCTGGCCGACGCGGACGGCGTCATCTCCGTCGATTTCGATCTGGACCGCATTTTCCGTGACGGTCACCTCGGTGTCGTTGTTGCCGTAGCGGACATCGAAAGCGGTCCCGAGCGCAGTAACCGTCGCCATCCCCGCAACAACTGTAAAGGGTCTTTCGACAGCATGGGCGACCCGAAAAAAGGCCTGGCCTTGAAGAAGGCGGACGGTACGGCGGGTCCTGGTATAATCCAACGCGATCGTTGAGGAGGCATTAAGCTGAACCTCAGACCCGTCTTCGAGCGTGATGACAGGCATTTCGTCTGTGCCGGCAATAATGTCCGCTTCCAGGCGCATCGGTCCATCGAACGCGAAAAAGCCGCCCGTCGCGAGGCCTATGGCCAAGAGCGCTGCGATGACCGGTTTTCCCGCACTGCGCGGCTTCACCTTGATGTTGGCGAGCGCAGAATCCGACTGTATTGCCCGGCGGGCATCACCCATCAGGCGTTCAGCAGCGCTGTAAGTCCGACAATTTTCCGGGTCGCGATCAAGCCAGTCCTTGAAGCGCGCCTTGTCGGTTGGCGACTGGTTGGCATCGCTATTGCGCAGGATCCAGTCGGCCGCTTCACGGTTTCGTTTTTTTTGAACTTTCGTCGCTCCTTTGGCCGGCATAGGCATCTCCAGCTTTAAACCTTGACCTCTAGACGTTCGACGTCGCCATTGGGGGATCTCTTAGATCAATTCAGGCAATAATCCGTAGTGGTTTTCCGCACGGAACGCGAGAATCTCTTGTTTTACTGGAGAAGACGATCAAGGCAGTGGGCGAAGGCGCGGCGCAAATGTCGGTCCACCATGTTTTTGGAAATGTTGAGCCTGACGGAGATCTGGTCGGGTGTCAGATGATGGAGCCGGTGCAGGATGAAAACGAGGCGTCGCCGTTCCGGCAGTTCGGCGATTGCCTCGCGGAGCGCGGCAAGCCGCGCCTCGATTTCCAGCGACTGATCAGGCGCAGGCCCGCTGCTCGCGACCGAAAGGGCTTCACGCTCCGAGCCGGAGAAAAGTCGAGCTTCTTTCGTCTCGCGACGCTGGCGGTCAATGCCGAGATTGATAGCTGCCCGGCAAAGAAAGGATTTGATCGAGCGTGTTTGTTGCAGCAGGTCTGGCTTGGCGGCAAGTTTCACATAGAGATCGTGCACCACATCCCGGGCAGTGGATGATGGATGGCCGCGTCTGCGAACAGCGTTCGTAATGTCGGCATAGTAAGCTTCCATAGCCCGGTTCAGCAAATCGTTGCTATCAACACTGTCCCAGACAAGGGGTGAAGGCGAAGAGCTCGACATTGGCAAACAGTTCCCAACCAACAGCCAGTTCAGCATAAGTACTGCTGAATCTCGAAGACCGATGGCTAGCTAATCTATAAAACCCATGCAAGTGCAATAGGTTAGAAACATTCAAAACCAACGGGCGGCCTCGGGATAAATCAAGAGTTAAAAACTCATCTTTATGCCTGATTTCGTTGCTCGATTCCACCTCCCACGTTTTGGCTCGGGGTTGCGCATTAGACAGGCCGAATGTTCAAAACAGGCGGCGGTGTGATATTTCGGTAACGGCTGTGGTGCTCACAGCGCAATGCAGAGCGGCGTTCCCGCAACGGGATCGCGGATCACGACTGTCTTCACCTTGAAGACATCCAAGATCGTCTCCGATGAGATGACCGCATCGGGCGTTCCTGCCGCCGTGACCCTGCCGTCGTGGAGTATAACGATATGCTGGGCGTAGCGGGCCGCCTGGTTGATGTCATGGAGTACTGCGACGACCGTCTTTCCGTGCTTGGCGACCAGCGCCGTAATGAGGTTCATCAGCTCGATCTGATGCTCGAGATCGAGATATGTCGTGGGTTCGTCAAGCAGGATCGCTTCGCTTTGCTGCGCCAGCGTCATTGCGATCCACGCGCGCTGGCGCTGACCACCGGAAAGGCTGTCCAGCGCACGGTCGGAAAGATCCGCCGTGCCCGTCAGCATGAGTGCCTCATCGCATGCTTCCTGATCCTGCGCCGACCAGCGGCTGAAAAGCGAGCGATGTGGATACCGTCCCTGCCGCACAAGATCGCTGACCGTAAGCCCCTCCGGTGCGACAGGCCCCTGGAGCAGAACGCCCACCTTGCGAGCGACCTCACGGGTCGAGAGGTCGTTCAAGTCCTGCCCATCGAGAAGAACGCTGCCGCCGGAAGGCTTCATAAGCCCCGCGAAACTGCGCAGAAGCGTGGATTTGCCACTGCCGTTCGGCCCGATCAGCGCCGTGAAGCGTCGTTCCGGGATAGCGAGGTCGAGCCGCTCGACGATGCGGCGCTGGCCGTAGGCGATGTCGATGCCCTTGCCGGCAATCTTGGCAGGGAGTTGCTTATCCTTGGCCATGGCGGCGTCCCCAGAGAAGATAGGCAAAGAAAGGTGCACCAATGAGGCTGGTGACAATGCCGGCCGGAAGCTGCACCGGCGGCAGGAGGATGCGACCGATGAGATCGGCAGCGACGACGAGGCAGGCGCCGACAAGTGCGGCGACAGGCAGCATCCGGGCATGCGATGCCCCGGTGAGCCGCCGGGCTATGTGCGGCGCGACGAGACCGACGAAGCCGATGAGGCCGGAGGCCGCTACGGCAGCGCCCGAAAGCACCGTGACGAGCACGATCATCAGGCCACGGACGCGATCGACTGGCTGACCGAGGCTCTTGGCCGAATGATCGCCGAAGCGGATCAGATCGAGTTCGCGCGCGGCGAGAAAGGCAAACACTACCGGAACAATGAGTGATAGGGCGAGAAGTTGGACCTTGCCCATATTCGCGTCGTAAACGCTGCCCGCAAGCCAGATCATGGCGCGCTGTACATCGCCAATGTCGCCGAATGCGGAGAGAAAGGTCGTTCCAGCCGTTGCGAGGGAGGAGAGGCCGATGCCGATGAGGATGATGCGGAGCGAGGACGTGCCGCCGCGCCAGGAAAGGGCATAGACCGCCAGCGCCATGATGGCGGCGCCCAGGAAGCTGGCTGCCTGCAAAAGCGCGATCGACGGGTTCTGCATCAGAACGATGACGGCCATGGCCGCCGCCGCAGCGCCACTGTTGATTCCGAGAACACCGGGCTCGGCCAATGGATTGCGCATGATCGCAAGCGTGATCGTGCCTGCGGTCGCAAGCGCCACGCCGACGAGAAGGGCGAGAAGCGCTCGCGGCAAACGCAAATCGAAGACGATCATCGTGCTCTGTGGAGCAGGCTCCCCCATCCCGACGATGACATTGTAGAGTTCCTGCCAGGTCAGAGGAACATCGCCAAAAGCGAGGCTTGCTGCGACGAGGATGGTGAGCAGGAGGGCGAGGATGGTGAGAAGCCGGATCATGCCGAGCCTCTAAGGCGCGTTCGGGCGAGATACAGGAAGAACGGCGCGCCGATGAGCGCGATCGTCACGCCGACGGGGAAACTTTGACTTCCAAAGACAAGTCGCCCGACCGTATCGGAGACGACAACCAGCAGTGCGCCGCCGAGCACCGAAAAAGGGATAACCCAGCGATAGTCAACACCGGCAATCATGCGCACCATATGCGGAACGACGAGGCCGACGAAACCAATCGGTCCGGCAAGTGCCACGGCACCGCCCGCAAGCAGGATGACGACGACGACAGATGCACCGCGCCAAATGACCGGGTTCTGTCCGAGTGCACGCGAGGTATCCGCGCCGAGGCTGAGCGTCGTGAGATGCCGGCCAAGAAAGAGAGCGGCGATGAGGCCGGTGAGGATATAGGGCGCAACGGTTTTCGCTTGCGTCATGGTTCTCCCCGTCACCGAACCTGCGGTCCACAGGCGAACTGCATCGAGCGTGCTCTGGTCGAAGATCAGGATCGCGGTGGTCAGCGAGGTCAGGAAGGTTGCGACGATGGCGCCCGCCAGCACGAGCCCGAGCGGGGAGTGTCCGACAGCGCCAATTGAACCGAGTGCATAGACGACGATGGCGGCGATACCGGCGCCGATGAAGGCAAACCAGACATAGATGTCGCCGATGCCCGTGCCAAAGAGTGTCATCACCAAAACGACGGCAAATGATGCGCCGGCGTTGATGCCGAGCAGGCCGGGAGAGGCGAGCGGGTTGTTGGTGACCGCCTGCATGATGGCGCCGGAAACAGCGAGTGCACTGCCGGACAGCAGTGCAGCAATGACACGGGGCAGGCGAATGGTCGTGACGAGAAGATGGTCGCGCGAGCCATCGAACTGGAAAATAGCGGCCGTCATGGTGGAAAACGACATGGCAGATGTACCGAGTGCAACGGCGTTCATGGCGGCAAGAATGAGCAGACAGAGGAGCACTGCGAGCGCAAGCGACCGCACGCTACAGGCAGTGACGGGCCGAGCGGCCTTTCGGTCGATCATTGACCAGCCAGTACATATCGCTCGACATCGTCGAGAATGCGATTTGCCGAACCGATACCGTGGAAACTCTGCCAGGGACCGCGATCGACCCGATGGGCGCGTCCGGCCTGCACGGCTGGTAGCAATTGCCAGAGAGGGTTCTCGGTCACCTGCTTTTCGAGCGCATCGTCCGGGCCGCTTTCGAAACCGCTGGCAGAAACGTAGAGCAGCACGTTACCATCGAGATTGGCGAGTTCCTCCCAATCTGGCCGTTTGACGATCGTTTCATCGGTGACAGTCTCGTAAGCGGCGCGCTTCACACCTGCCTCGCGCAGCACGGCAAAGGGGGCATAGGCGTTAGGCCCATCCACAAAGACAACGAAACGGTCTGGCGCGAAACGGACGGTCGAGACCGTCAGGTTCTGGTCCTTCATCCGCGCGCGGATCCCGGCGACGCGGCTGTCGTAAGCCTTGAGTGCGTCGTTTGCCACGCCTTCCTTCCCGGTCACTTCGGAAAGGCGCTGAAGATATGCCTTCCAGTCCATATGCTTGAAGAGGACGGTTGGCGCGATCTGTGCAGCCTGCTCGTAAATCGCCGAGTGAACCTCTGCCGATCCGATGATGAGATTCGGCTTCAGCGCCGCCACGCGCTCGAGGCTCGGTTCTCTGGGATTGCCGAGGTCGACCATCTTCTGGGCCTTCACCGCGTCGAGAACCTCATCCTCGGTGATCGCCATATAGGGCGTCGCAACGACGGGCGCCTTAAGTTCGATCAGCAGTCCAAGGGTGATGAGCGGATCCAGCGTCACGATTCGTTTTACGTCCGCCGGAATACAGAAGGGTGGATTGTAGACACCCTCGGTTATGGCCTTTCCCTCGCAGGCAGCCTGCGAAAACGAGGCGGGAAGGAGAAAGGCGAGAAAAGCGAGACAGAAGCGCAAGGCAGGTATCATTTCGTCGTTAGAGCATTTCCAGGAAGAGGTGCGTAGCGGTTCTACGTCCGGAAAATGCGTAAAAACAAAGAATTGCAGGATTCCTGCCTTTCGAGGAAGGGCGGAAATCCTGCAAGGTGGAAAAGGCTGTGCGGCAAGACGCCCCACAGCCGGGTTCGTCAGAACTTCACGCGGACGTTCAGGCCGTAGGAGCGACCCTTGCCCTGCTGGCCAAAGGGCTTTGCCGCGTCGCGATCCACGATCGTGAAATATTTCTCGTCCGTGAGGTTTTCCACGAAGGCGGTCACTTCCCAATTGTCCTTCTTGAAGCCCGTCTGCGCATTCACGATGAAGCGCGGGTCGATATCGTACATGCCCTTCGTGCCGAAGCGCGAATTGTAGCTTGTCGTGTACTTGGCATCGGCGCCAACGAAGACACCGTTATCGAACTCATAACGTCCGCCGAAAGCCCAGCTTAATTCCGGGGCTTCAGGAAAAGCCTTTCCTGACTGGTCGCCGATGGAAGCATGGTTGAATTCCAGGAATTTCGTATTGAGATAACCGATCGAGGTGAAGGCCGTGAATTGATCCGTAACCTCGTAGGTCGGCTCGATTTCGAATCCCCAGGCTCTCGACGTTGCAGCATTCGAGGTGATGCGATAGCCCGGGATAGCGGGGTTCGGGCGGATTTCTATCTGCTGGTCGTCGTATTTCGTATAAAACAGGTTCGCATTGAGTGTCAGCCGGTCGTCGAGATGCATACCCTTGTAAGATAATTCGACGTTCTGGGAAAACTCCGGATCGTATGTGGCGACCTTGAAATTGGTCGGATCCAGCCGGTCGATATAGGAACCGCCCGAGCGGAATCCCTGCGTATATGTCAAGGCGACCGTCTGGGTATCGCTGAGCTCCTTGGAAATGCCCACCTTCGGCACGAAATTCAATTCGTTCAGGGATGACGGGGTACCCGTCAGGACGGCAGACGGATCGATCAGGCCAAAGTAGTTTCGCTGGTAGTCCCTGTCTTTCAGATAATCGAGACGCCCGCCAACGGTTGCGAACCACGTGGGTGCAAATTCATAGGTAGCTTCACCAAAGACGGCGAAGTTCGATGTCCTGCGATTCTGCGTGTCGCTGAGTTGCACCGGCCCGAAGCCGGGATAGTCTACGATGAAGTCTGTCGCGCCATCCCAGACCTCGTGGCTGCCGTACACGCCGGCAACCCATTTCCAGCGATCGCCTTCGTAGTTGAGGCGGAACTCCTGCGTGAAGATGGAGTTGTCATCTTCGCCAGTGCTTCCATAGATGGTTCCTGACGTGCCGTAGTCGATGGAGCGCCGGTTGTTGATGCCATATTGATAGCCGGTCTGCGAGGTGAAGCGCAGCGTATTCGAGAAATCATGCGTAACCTCGAGGCCGACATTGTGCGCTTCCGTCCAGCGATATTCCGTATAGGTAACCGGGGAATCGTTGAAGTCGCCGCGGCCCGTATCGAGGCCAACAAGCGCGTCGTTGGGCCGGTCCTTCGAGTAGGAGTAAGTGAGCAGTGCGCGGGTGTCCGGCATTTCCGAGGGCGTAATCAGCACCTTGGCGCGAACAACACCGCTAATGTCGGTCGTAAGGTCATCGAAATTGTCAAAAATACTGAAATTTGAGTAATTGGGTTGGGCGTCCGAACGCTCGAAAGCGCCCGAGATGCGCAGCGCTATCTGGTCCTCGACGACGGGCGTATTCACCATGAAGGCCGTGCCCGCGAGGTCGTCGCTGCCAACGGTGCCGGAAAGTTCGACCTGCCTGTCGAAGGTCGGATCTTTCGACTTGATATAGATGGCGCCGGTCATGGCCGCACGGCCTGAAAGCGTCGATTGCGGGCCGCGATAGACCTCAACCTGCTCGACGTCCCAGAGGTTACGTGCCCCGAAACGGGCATTGTAACGCGTCTGAACGATACCGTCGACATAGACTGAGCCGGCCGGCCCGCCGGACGGGACGAGACCTTCAGAACTCATGCCACGGATGACGAACCCGGCGTTGACCGTGGCGCTGTCCAGTACGTTTGCCATGCGACGATAGGTGTCCTGCGTCGTGCGAATCTGGCTTTCGACAAGGGTTTCGGCATTGACGATGGCAACGCTGGTGGTCGTGGCACCCAACGTCGACGCATTGCGGGCGCCGTAAATCGTTATTGCCTCAAGCTGCGTGGTGCCGTCAGCTGTCGCGCCGGAAGTGGCCGCACCGGTCTGCAGCGTCACCTGGTTGCTTCCTGCAAAGCGGGCATCCACGCCTGTTCCGGCGAGCACTGTCCTCAACGCCTGTTCCGGCGTCAGCGTGCCGTTCACACCACGGGTCGTCTTCCCCTCGGCGACCGATGCATCGAACAGGATTTGCAGGCCGGTCTGGGCGGCGAGGTTGTTCAGCGCCGGCGTCAACGGACCGGGCCGCACCGCGATCGCTCGCTCGGACGCCTGTGCTGCAGCTTCTTGCACCATTGCCGGCAGCATGGGGCTCAGCATCACGAGTGCTGTTCCCGCCAGAAACACCGCCTTGAGGCTCGCCCCAGCCCCGCGCGAGACGGATTTAGTCTTAGTCATAAAAACCCCCAATCGTGCGGCGTTCAAGGCGCCGCAAGTTCATCACGAGGAATGGCTACACATTCACTCGTGATCTAGACGATTGACTGTTTGGACTTGGGACTCCGGTCTGGAGAAAAATTTAAGGAAATGATCGCTCACGCGACGCCGAGGTATTGGCGCGTGGCGAGACGAAGTTCTTCATCCCGATCGGCGGGTGCTTTCAGCACGAAGGTGGGACAGTATTCACCATCTTCAGCCAGATAAAACCGGAAATGGCCGC
The DNA here is from genome assembly GCF_017313405.1 of Agrobacterium burrii. Lineage (NCBI taxonomy): Bacteria > Pseudomonadati > Pseudomonadota > Alphaproteobacteria > Hyphomicrobiales > Rhizobiaceae > Agrobacterium > Agrobacterium burrii. The sequence continues at coordinate 247,846 of NZ_JAFLNA010000006.1, read as the reverse complement.
TATCTCAGTTTGGATATTAGAAGAGATCATTCCGGTTCCGGCTCCAAATCAGTCGTACAGTGAAGCCAAGTTCTTGGTTAGCCTTCGGATCTGGTGGCGTTCACTTCAGCTAATAATAAGTGAGCGAACGGCAGCCGCAAGGTCGTGCCGATCATGATCATCCGAACCGCGTCTTCCGCGGAACGAGCAAGAAGCTTCGGAGCAGACGAGATGGCGTCTTCCAATGAGCATGGCCGTGTCAGGATCGACGCGAAAGCATCGATACCGCAATCCAGATTGAGCCTCACGCCCTTGCCGATCGTACCTGCAAGCGCCACCACCGGAACACCGACCTCCTTGGCGCGCCGTGCGACCTCCGCAGGAACCTTGCCAAAGGGCGTCTGACCATCGAGGCTTCCTTCCGCGGTGATGACCAGATCGGCATCACGAATGTAATCGTCGATTTCCAGATATTGCATGACAATCTCATAGCGGGGATGAAGTCTGCCGCAAAGCAGACCGAGAACGGCTGCTCCCAGTCCGCCCGATGCGCCAGCGCCCGGCGCGGAGCCGACATCGAGACCGGTGGCGTCTTTGATGCGGGCTGCGTAGATTTCCATCGCCGCAGCAAGATCTTCCACCTGTTCCGGCGTCGCACCCTTCTGTGGCCCAAAGACGCGAGCGACACCACGCTCGCCAAGAAGCTGGTTGTGCCAGTTGACGGCGGCATCAATGCGCACATGTGCGAGGCGTGGGTCGCGGGGGCTGATGTCTATACGGTTCAACTGCGTCAAAGCTGCACCGCCACGATCCAGTTCGTTGCCGTTGGCATCCAGCAGGCGGATGCCGAGCGCCTGTGCCATGCCGGCACCGCCATCGTTGATGCCGCTATCGCCGCAACCGAGCAAAATCCGCTTGGCGCCCAGGTCGAGCGCTGCGCGCACAAGCTCGCCGACACCATAACTTGTGGTCAGGCAAGGATTGCGACGATCGCGTGGGACGAGGCTGAGGCCCGCAGCAGCTGCCATCTCGATCACTGCTGTTGGCTCGGCGCCACCACCAAGGAAACCGACAAAGGCCTGCACCGGCTCTCCGACCGGTCCGGTGACGGTGACAGGATGGATCGTGCCATGGGTGGCGCCGACCAGCGCCCGGGTGAATCCTTCGCCGCCGTCAGCCATCGGCACCTTGTTGACGACCGAGCCTGGAAATGCGCGCAGAACGCCTTTTTCGATGCAGTCAGCGGCCTGTTCGGCAGAGAGGCTTTCCTTGAAACCGGAAGGGGCGACAACGACGCGGAAGGGCATGGGAATTATCCTTTCATGACATGTTTGTGACATGAGGAAAACGTGATGGCCGAGTGCTTATTCCAGCCGCCAAGAAATTTATTCGGCTAAATAAAAAAAGAGCCCCATAGCCGGGCTCTTGAGGCTTTTAGATTGTTGTTTTTGCTTATTTTTCTGTGGCGAAGTCCTGTATCGGCCACAATATGGTTGCCACCAGAATAAGGAGAAATATGAAAGGCGGGACAAGGATGTAACCGAGCTTGCGCAGATCGGCCTGTGTAAAGGCCGGGGGCTCCAAGCCACCGAACAGCACGACCGGTTTCGCCGATACCATGGTCATCTGGCAAAAGCCGCTGGCCAGTGTGACGACCATCACAAGAATTGAGGGATCGACGCCGAGTGCCGAGAGCGGCAGCGCGAAGGCGGGGATGAGCACCGTGGCCCGCGCCGTGCGCGATGTGATCACCAGATGGGAAAAAGTGGCGATGATGACGGCAAACGAGATGATTGCGATCGGTGCGGTGATCATGCTTTGGCGAAAGAGGCTCACCAGCCGATCGGCCAGCATCTGGGCCGTGCCCGTTTCGATTAATGCTTCACCGATGACCAATGTTCCTGCCATGAACAGCAGCAGGTTCCATTCGACGGTTTTCAGGGCGGCTTTCAGCGTCATGCCGGAGACATTGGGCATGCACAACACAAGCGCTGCCACCACGCCGACCAGCGCCATGCCGATGCCGTGAAGGGATTGGGTAGAAAACATCAACACGGTGGCGCAGACCACTGCGGCGACGGCGATCTGTTCGCGCGAAAGCGATGTGGGGCGTTTTGGTGAGACGTTTCCACCTGGTGCCATTTCGCGTTCCTCCCTCGTCAGGAACACGTGCAGAAGGATGATGCAGGCAATCAGGCAGGTAGCGAGTGAAAATGGGCCGGCCAGAACCAGCCAGCCGATGAAATCCGGTTGGCTCCCGGTGAGGCGAGACAGGAAACCGGCAGCAACGAGATGTGCGCCGGCACCGATCAGTGACGCACCGGCCGAGAGCAGGATGACGGTGGGAAAAAGCAGGCCGAGTGCACGGGAAATCCGCGCATTGCCAATTGCGGATGACAAGCCGAGATAGACCGGCATCAGGATTGCGGCGCGGGCAGATGTCGAGGGAATGATAAAAGCGGTTGCGAAGGTAAGAAGCGTCAGCATCCAGAACATCGAGCGGATACTGCTCATCCTGGGCATCAGGCGATCCATCACCTGCTCGATCAGGCCCACATGCCGCAACACGCCGGCAATCACGAAGGCCGACAGAAGCAGCCAGATGATGTCATTGCCCAGCGAGCGATAGACCTGATCCTCCGGTATGGCGCCGACGACAGCCAATGCGACAGCACCTGCCAGCGCGACCGGAGTCTCCGGCAACTCAAGGATGGTCCATGCGGTGATCGCTGAGAAGAAGATGAAGAGCGTTGCCCGCATCGACATAGTCAGGCCATCGATTGCCAGAAAGATCAGCACGGCTGCAAAACCGATGAGCAGTGCTGCGACCACCTGCTTGAGATGTTTCAAAGATACGACAGGTTCGGATACCACAGTCGCCGTTTGGTCTTTCTGCGGATTTGCCATGGGCAAGAACATGAGGTGCGCCACCACTTGGCCTCCTTTGGATTACGCCGTCATCAGAAGGCTGTTTCAGATCGTGGGGAGGCGGTCAGTCGGCCTTGGATCTCCCCGTGTCTGGTTGTGAACGTTTGATGACGGCTGATATTCCCGGCCGTGATGCTTTTTCGAGAAAAGAAGAGATGCCGAAAAAAATGTATGGCGCTCGGAATAAACCGGCTTCAACGGCGTTCATCGACTGGTATCGACATGAAACATGGAAGGAGAACAGTCATGAGCCAAGTTCTTGCCACGAGCGCGATGGCCCTGCTTGCCACCGTCACACTGGCGGCGTCAGTACATCAGGCCCAAGCCATGCCGCAGGTGCACCCGCGCACAGTCGCATCCTCGCAGGTTATCCTGGTGGACGATGAGGATGACGACGATCGCCGTTATGACCGTCGGTATCGTGGCGGGGATGACGAATGGCCGAGATTTCGTGGCGGTTCCCGTGACTATGACGATGATGACGACGACGATTGATATCCCGTCATCGAAAACAGACATTTCGTGCCCGGCCATGCGCCGGGCATTTTGTTTTCAGGCACAGCACTAGCGACATCAACTCTGGCACAGAACCTTTGCGTTCAGAAGGCCCCAGCCGAAAATCGCGTCCTTGCCCGGCTCTCCCATGTCGTTTGCCGAACGCGTGAGGGCATCCGCAACCTCATGCGGTCTCATTTCGGGGGCGGCGCCGAGTAGCAGCGAGGCGGCGGCGGCGACGAAGGGTGCCGCAAACGAAGTGCCGCTCTTTTGCCTTCCACCGGAAACGGAAGCGGCTGTCCATACACCGACGCCTGGGGCAGCAATGTCAATATGCTCGCCACGAATCGCACGGCGGTAAGGCTTCATATTTCTGTCCACGGCCGTTACGGCGATTACATCCGCATAAGCTGCGGGATAGACCGGCTTGGCGTTCGGGCCGTCGTTGCCGGCGGCCGCGATCAGGATTGTGCCCTTCGATATGGTGGCACGCACAGCCTGTTCGAACAGCGTGTTCGGCGGCCCGCTCAGGCTCAAGTTCACGATCCGGATGTTTCGGACGGCGAGCATATCGAGAGCCCGGATGAGATCGTAAATGTCTGCGATATCGGCGGCCTTGCGATAACGCTGAAAGGCATCAATCGCGACCAGTTTGCCGCCGGGCAGCAGACCCGGAGCGCGGCTGCTGGCAGACCCGACCAGAAGGGCGGCAACGGCAGTGCCGTGCTGCGCTGCAGATGTCGGCTCCGCGCCGTCTCCCAATCGCAGCACTTCGATCGCCGCATCGGCAAGCGAGGCATGATCGGCGTTGATGGCAGTGTCGATCAGGCCGATCGGCAGGGGCGTGGCGCAGCTTGTGGCCCGTCCATACCCGGCATCCTGTGGCCAGTCGACGATATGCCTTGCCAGCTTGCAGTTGCCGCCGGGGCAGGGTGGCGTTTCCTTCTGCTCGGGCTGATAAAAATGATTGAAATCCACAGAAGCGGCAGGCGCCGCGGTGCCGACTGCCTGCCGGGCCGCCTCCAGCGTCATGCCGCGCGGTATCGTCAGCTTGACCATTTCGCTGCCGGTAAGCGCGATAGGCGTCCGTTCGTCGACTACGAACCCGTCCTGCATCAGGTTTGCGATCGTGGCCTCTTGGAGTCCCAACGCTACGATTTCATTTGGGGCACGATTGGGAACGGAGACGGTGCGTGTTGGGGGTGCGCGGCGTTCCGCCCGTTTGAATGGCCAGCCGAACAGCGAACGCAAATCACCTCGTGGCCGCCGAGCATCATAGCCGTTTCCGCCATTGGAAGAGCCACCGTGGCTGCCGCTGCCACCATCGTCTCCATCGTCTCCATCGTCATCGCCTCCGTCGTCATCATCAGCAAACGCCGCGGTGATTCCGGGTGCGATACCAACGGACTGAAGCACTGGCGGCGCAGTCACGCCACCGCCAGCGATGAGAATCGCGATAAAAAACCTGAAGCGGATCGGTGAAGTCATCGACAAGGCGCTACCTCCGGTGGAAAACAGCCGAAGCATTCCTAACATATACGGGAACGCTATCTTGGATAAACGTTTGTCTCGACAAAATATTCCGTATCGTGCCAAACAACATACATGACGAATGACACGCCCACAGTGCCGCAGCGGTTGGTTGAGTTTCTGCCCAACCTGCGTCGGTTTGCGATCTCGCTCTGCCATTCACGTGAATTGGCCGATGATCTCGTGCAGGCTGCTTGCGAGAGGGCAATCGTTGCGGCCGAAAGTTTTGCGCCCGACACCCGCTTCGATGCCTGGATGTTCCGCATCCTGCGCAATCTCTGGATCGATCATCTCCGCCGCGCCCGCACTGCAGGCCCGCAGGAGGAGATCGAGAAAGCTTATGACGTGTCGGTTCCTTCTGGAGAGACCGCAACCCATGCACGCATGGAACTGATGGAAGTGGCGACCGCCATGCAGAAATTGCCGGAAGAACAGCGCGAAGTGCTGGTTCTGGTCTGCGTGGAAGAACTGAGCTATCGCGACGCGGCCGATGTGCTCTCCATCCCCATCGGCACGGTTATGAGCCGTCTGGCGCGGGCGCGTAAAAATCTGGCTGAACTGACGGGAATAAGTTTCGGGGAGAAACGTTCGTCCGATACGAAAGGCGGCGTTGCATGACCATGGAACATTTTGACGACGAGACATTGATGGCGTTCGCCGATGGCGAACTTGACGCCGCGACCGGCCGGCGTCTGGAAGCGGCGCTTGAGACCGACGATGCCCTGGCCGAACGTCTGGCCGTCTTTCTCGACACACGAATGGCGGTTGGATCTGCCATGAAACCGCTGATCGATGAGCCGGTGCCTGAAGCGCTTGCCGCAAACGTGCGGCGTATGGCCGAAGCCGCTGAAACCAAGGCTGCGAGTGAGGCCGAAAACAATGTCCTTGCTTTCCAACGAGCCGGAAAGCGGACAGCAGTCCGCAGCGGGCAGCCGTGGATGATGCCGATCGCAGCCTCCATTCTTGCCGTCATCACCGGTGTCGGCGGTTATATGGCAGGGCGTGGAAGTGTCGAACCGGGTGCCGCCCCCGAAAGCGCCCTTTCCGCCGCCCTCGACCGGCAACCCTCCGGCAGCGATGTCGCGCTTGGTAAATCCGAGGCGCTGCATATCGTTTCGAGTTTTATCGATGGCCAGGGTGAACTCTGCCGGGAATACGAGGTGAAACGACAGAACGAGGCGACGGCAACCGTTGCCTGTCGCTCGGATGGAAACTGGGTCACGCGTCTTGCTCTGTCGTCGCCACGTGCGGAGGGGTATGTGCCGGCATCTTCCCAGGAAACGATCGATGCCTATCTGGCCTCGATCGACGCCGGTGAACCGCTTTCCGCCGAAGCGGAAAAAAACGCGCTTGCGGGCAAGGCCGAATGATTTTTCAGATGCGCGCGGAATGAGTTCCGATCTGCACCGTTCTTCTCGCATATGCCGCGAGGAGAACGCGATCATGGCGCAGGTTTTGGGGCGAAAACAAGCCTTTGACCATTTGTTAAATTTAAGGCAGGGAAGACCAGTGTTTAACTAGGCCGCAGGTTCGTATCCGTTCAACGCGAATGGGTTGGAGTGGCCCGCTTTGCGGGCTAACATGGTCCTAGGCACCATGCTTTCGGAATGCCTTAAACCAGACAAAATGCAGGGCTCATCGCCGAGGGACCCTCAAGTCTACCCTTGCAGATTGGGGTCACGAAAACGTTGGGACGCGCGTGCACCTCGATCTACGTATTCCGGCGCATAGGATGGCTTTACGCCTCAGTCGCTCCTCGGCTCAACAGAGACTGTTGCGGTCCTCCCCGCAATCAGGCTGACCGACTTCGGAACGTCGTCGATCTCAATTCGCACCGGAATCCTCTGGGCCAGGCGGACCCATGAAAATGTCGGAGCAACGCTAGCCAGCGAGCCTGCAGAATCGCTTCGCTCGCGATCCTCAATCCCGGCGGCAACACCTGCGACATGGCCGATAATCGGCTGCCGTTCTCCCATTATCTCGATCTTCGCGCTATCTCCGACATGGATCCGCGGGAGTTTTGTTTCTTCAAAGTACCCCGCAACGTAGATGGCGTCACTTTCTATTAGCACCCCGACCGCATTTCCGGCGGAGACATAGTTGCCTCGACGTAAAGGGAAGTTCGTGATTTTGCCCGAGACTGGCGCTCTTACGGTTGTTCGGTCAAGGTTCAGCTTCGCGAGATCAAGGGCGACGAGTGCCGATTGGTAAGTGGCGTCTGCCTGGTACCGCAGGCTTTCTGCGTGCTGCCGCTCCTTGAGGCTGGCGGCTTCTTTAGAGGCGAGCAGTTGATATCGTTCGAATTCGATCTTCGCCAGATCCGCTGCGGCCTTACTGCTCTGCACTTGGGCCTCTGCCTGGCGCAGAGAGAGTTCGAAACGGTTTGCTTCGATCCGAAACAGGGGCATCCCTTTCTCGACTTGCGCGTTGTCGGATACCAAAACCTCTGTGACGGGTCCCGACACATCTGGTGCCAGACGAACGATATCTGCCCGGATGTGAGCGTCCCGTGTCCACGGCGCTTCCATGTAGAAAGACCACAGGTGCCAGCTTAGAACCGCTGCGCAACATGTCATGGATAAGGTCAATAGGGCTCTGCCAAAGGTGATGGTAAAATTTGTCATGTCTGCAACCAGTTGAGAACAGCGGAAAGCACGCCAAGGAGAGTGATATAAAGTGCGAGGTTGAACAGTGAGCGATGCCACACCGCTGAATAAAGCCTCAGTCTGCCGAACACCGGCATGAGCACCCGGAGCAGGCCGTATGCACACACCGCGAGTGCGGAGAACCAAGGCAGGAAGACACCATAGAGGTCGAATTGTCCGGTCACTTGGCATTCCTATTCGATGGAGACGTTGTCGAAACCGGAGGATCCGTCTCCGGTGCAAGGCACAGACGAAGAGCGGCCGCGTGCACCATGAGTTCCGGGTCGGCGTCCGTTACGGAGAGGTCCGCGGTCGAAAGAATAAAGGCGTCCAGCATACCAAGTGCACGCTCCATGGCCTCGCCACGCTTGGCGGGCGTCATCCGATACAAGAGCTCCAAAGCTGAGAAGATGACTTTGGCCCGGACACAAACAGGTATCGAGGCTTCGTTCGAGCGCACCTGCATTGCCGTTATGTGGAGCCCCGCGCGCAGGTCCCTCATCAGGTCGGCATCGGAGGCGTCGGATGTGGCGGGTAGTTTCGCCGCCCTGACTGCAAACATGCCTGCCACGTCGATGACGTGATGGCGCGTGACATGCGCGTCGGCATGCTGGCCCGCCGCGATCCCGGCGATATGCGTCTGTGTCACTGAGAAAAGCCTCCTGGCATTCGTCTCGGCCCTCACAGATCGGAAGATGCCGCACACCACGATCGCCCAGACCATACCAAGAACAGTCGCGGTACCCGAGTTTGCAGACGTCATGAAGTCGCTGCTCTGGTGTGCCTGAAGGGTAAGAAGAAGTGGAAAGTTTATACAAAGGCCCATGCCGACGATCGCAAGCGAAGGCACGGCAAGGCAAATCCCTGCAGGTATCAGGAAGAGGCCTAGTGCAGCGACAAGCGGCACAAAACCATCGATCAGCGGAAGGATCGCGAAGGCATAGACGGACGCCGCCATGACCGACCCGATGGTAACGTACACGAATTTGCGCATGGCTGGCACTGGATCGTCCATCGTCGCCAGAAGGCAGCAAAGTACGCCTGAAATCTGGGCAAATGTCATGCCGTCGGTCCACGCGCTGGCGATCCAGAAGGTGACTGATGTTGTGAGGCAGATCGCAACCGCCAGTGCCGAAAGCAACGCCATGGCGATGTCAGCGTGCTGGGCTGGGATGTTTTCCCGAGACGCGAAGCGACCAACTGCCCTCGCTGCATTCTCTTCCTTCAAAGCGTCTCGAAGCGACTGATACTCACGAGAAACTTGAGCAATATCCCGCAAGTTCCGCGAAACATTAGCAAGAAGAAGCACTTCCCATGATCGAGGCGCTTCGAAAGAAGCTGGCGCATCGGTTTTGATCCCGAAGAGTTCCGGGGAGCTTAACGATGTCGATCCGATCGCCGCAATCATCGACATGGCCTGCTCCGTGCCCGGAGTGCCGAGTCTGGCCAATGCCCTTCGCTGATCCTCGAGTTCGCTCAACAACGGAAGAATGGCGACCATGCGGTACTGCAGTGACCTCAGAAGCGAAACGGCAGATCGATATCTCGATCCGTCATATCGAAGGTGGACTGTGAACGACCGCAGGTCCGCCGCTTCTGCCGCCAAGGCGTATCGTTCCGCTCTGTTTCGGGCTTGATCCGCCCTGGCGGTTGCAGTTGCCGCAAGGAGCGCCTGCGCCCTTGCCATCCAAGCATCGATCCGCCCGAGCAGTGCTGTGCCGACATGGACTGGAAAAACAACGTGACTGACGATCGAGGCACACAGGATCGCAAGTCCGATCTCCTCGACCCGCGCAACGACAGTGTCAAACGTGCTTGCCGGCGCCGTGACAAGTGGCAATCCTGCGAGAAGCACGGTGTATCCGGCCAGTAGGGAAACATAGCTGCGGGGTGTGCGGTCAAGAAGGCTGATGAACGTGCATCCCGACACCCACAAGATAATCGCTGCGGAAAGCAGTGCGGGTGAGTTCACGAGATTTGGGACCATAATGATGGTCGCGCCGCCCCCGATCAGCGTTCCCAGCAGTCGATAGAACGATTTTGATGAGATGGCGCCCGAAAGGGGATGAGCAACGATGTAGACGGTTGAAACCGCCCAAAACGGTCGCGACAGATCGAACCTGATTGCGATGTAATAAGCAAGCATTGCCGCAAGGAACGTCTTCAATGAAAAGATCACGTTCCCGGGGGTGACAAAGGTTCGAGCGCTCATAAGTCATCCACCGGGTGAGCGTCGACCTGCGTCGCGCCTCTGTCACCCCTGGAGGTGGTCAGTCCATAGAGTTCAGGCGAGACGTAGCAAAAAAACGGTGTCGCTAAACATGCATGCATATAAGCATCCGACAGATCAGCGCGTGAAACGACCGACGATGTCCGTGACCGGCGGGCAAACCAAACGCCAACTCTCTCAAGGAAGGTTTTCACGGCCATTCGCGCGATAGCTATGCGACTGGCCCCGCGCCCCACGCTGTCTGGAAGCATGATGCAATGCTTGGAATAGCACGTCTGAGGCAATCGAATTTCTGTCTGAAAGATATCAGACCAGTATCCAGGCTCATGATGTTGCACTGACATCGTCATTCTCCGAATTATCTGGGATGACTCTATCGACAAAGCCTGTTGATGAATTTAGATATCCTCTCAAATGATGACTAAATTCCACCATCCGCCCCTATCCCTTTCTGCAGCCCTGGGCGACCACGACCTAGAAAAGTCCGCGGCGCGAGTGCACGCTGTGAGGATCGACGTATCCCAGAACGAACGGGAGGCACCTGAACACCGCCACCAAAAAGGGCAGCTTGTCATGGCCTCACGGGGCGGTGTGACATGTCGCGTTCCAAGCGGGATGTGGATGGTGCCGCCCCATTGCGGCGTCTGGGTTCCCGGCGGCATGCCGCATAGCAACGTGGCAACCGCCAACGCCCGTTTGTTTTTTCTGTTCATCGAGCCGGGCGCTGCCGATCTGCCGGACCGGTGCTGCACACTGTCTCTATCCCCGCTCATCCGGGAACTTATCATTGAGATGGCTAATCAGCCCGCAGCAGTGACCGCAGATTCAGAACTCATGGCAACACTGCTTCTGTCGGCATTGCCGCGGATGCCGATAGAGCATCTTCATCTCCCGCTTACAGATGAGCCCCGGCTTGTGCGGATTGCATCGGAGCTGGCCGACCATCCTGCCGATCGTAGTACGATGGCGCTATGGGCAAGGCGGGTGGGGATGAGTGAGAATTCGCTCGCACGTCTCGTCCAGCACCAGACCGGCCTCACATTCGGTCGTTGGCGACAGCAGCTGCAATTGATCGTCGCAATCCGCAGCCTTGCGGCCGGGTCGACAGTTCAGCAGGTTTCGGGCGACCTTGGATATGAATCCGTGTCTGCATTTATCACCATGTTCAAGAAAGCGCTTGGCACATCGCCAGCCAGATATTTAGGTAACTTTGACCGGTAGCATCATGAAATTCAGTTATCACCTGAGAGGAGATAAGGCATGTTCACCCACATCATGATCGGCAGTAACGACCTGGAACGGTCTAGAAATTTCTACGACGCCACCTTTGTTGCCCTAGGGGGCAAGCCCGGCGAGATGGATGCGCGAGGCCGACTGCTCTACGCACATGAAGGAGGGCGGCTGATGATAACGAAACCGATCGACGGGAAGCCGGCGACCGCTGCCAACGGCGGAACGATCGGTATTGCGGCGACGACCCCCGACCATGTCGTGGCATGGCATGCCGCTGGTGTCGCACACGGCGGCACGTCAATCGAGAGCCCGCCTACGGAACGACCGAACGGCGCGTTCGTCGCATATCTTCGCGACCCCGACGGAAACAAACTTTCCGCGCGGACGCATCAGCTGAAATGAGGTAGCTGTGCTAGCTCCTAGTAATGCCCAGCGACCGATATCGAAATCCGAATGGACGAGGACGCTTATCATAAAGAGGCGGGGTTGGAGACCTTGCGGGTCAGTTCATCGACGTCATCTGCGGCAAGAGAAGGCAGGGCACTTAGAAGAACCAGAATAGATCCGCTGCGTACATTTTTTGTCCCCGTGGAGAGCGCATATTGTTCGAGGTCGCGGCTTCAATTGAAGTACGCAACTATAAACACGCTCGATTTTGGGTTGAACGGCAGGCGACGAGGTAGCTCTCCGGGTTAGACTAGGTGATCATCAGAGGTCTGTTTCCTATAAGGAGCGACTGGCCGACCTCGTTGCATTGACCGGTTGGCGAACGAAATCGTGAGATGAGCCTTGCTGCAGACGTCGAACCTTCATCGCCTCGCGAAACATTGGCTTCTAACTGACGGGAGAACGGGGTAGTGCTTTTGAAACCCTGGCCGCGACCGGATCGGAGACAGGAGACAAGTATGTCAGCGCTCAAGGACAACCGTGAGCATTGCATGATCAGAAATGCGTTCGAAGCTTCTGTTTAACAAGGGGTCTGCCGCGTCAACTCTTGTAACAGCATCTTTCCATCTCCCGCCCTTACGAAGGATCGCGCGGTCGGCCTTGAAATTCGACAATGCCGTGGGCAATGTCTGCAGAAGAGTTGTGCCCTTTTCAAGTCCGGCGCTCAGATCTTTGTAAAAGCGCCGTTTTATCGAACCCCAGTGGTTCAGGTCCCCGATCATAATGTCCGCTCCGTGAATGACACTTGTGTCGACAAATACGGGAACGATATTCTTGTCCATGCTTGTGAAATTCGGCCCGGGCAAGTGCGCGGACGTAATCGTGATGTTGGCGTAACTGCGGGGCATTTTCACTGCTGCGGTGATGACGCAACCATCCCGATACCAACCTGTTTCCTGATTGGCGACCTTGGCACCCCATCGTTTGACGGAATCCAGCCTCAAATGATAGTCCTGCCCCTTAACGGAGTAGACGGGGCTGGTATCCGAGTGGAGTTTTTTCTTCCCGATAATGCCTCCGTCTTCATCGCTGTCAATGTCGTCTGATCCCTCGACAGCAGATGCCGACCGTTTCTTGTTCAGCGACGTTTGCTCGATGACTGGAACCGCAGTCGCGTATGGGTTCGTGATATATGCCTTTCTGAGCAATTTCCGTGCATCATGGGCTGCCTGTATAGCCTCCTGATTGGCTTTATCGATATAGGGGCGCAGATTTGCCGGAAAGCCGAGCTTTTTGACATCCAGAACTTCGATGCCCTGGTAAATTATAATTATCCACTCACGGGTGTAGGCAAGGCCGCCACAATCAAAGGCAACCACGGTGGGCGAATATTTCGCCCTGTGTGGATCGAAAGCCTGTTTTATCAAGTCCACGATAACGTCTATCGAATTCAGCCCACGGGCCCTTGTCCTTGGCGGAGCATTGATTTCCAGCAAGGTCCCTAAAAATTTGCGGTCCTTATTATCGCCATCCTCAAGGACCGCCACAATATGATCAGCCACATCGCGGGAGAGTTCACGGGCCTTGCTTTCTGAAAAGTTCTGTAAATTCCAGGTGAAGACTGAAATATTCATTGGCGACAACCAACCTGCTGGAAAAGATTTATAACAAGTTTCCTGTATCAGGCGCCCGAACCCGGACACATGCCCGGGTTACATAGTGCGCAATGCTCCTTCTCACGCATCAGCGATCGGACGGGATCCGGTCTGCAAGAAGAATCCGGGGTGCGAGGAAATTGACTTTTTCCTCGCGATAGAAACCTATGCCGATAACATCTTTTGCCGCATCCGCGATGACGCCCTTCTGCGCAACGACGAGTTGGTCTGCATCCCGCAGAGTGTCGGAGCGCGAACTCATCGGGGCGATCCATTCGGCATGGCCGTCATATCTGTACATCGGGCTTAGTATCGTGGTTCCCGGGACGAAGGCAAAACGCATTTCGCTTATGGGATGGGACGGCAGATAGAGCAGGCTGTTCTGGATAAAGCATTTACCTTGTGCCTTGTCGCTCCAGATATAGGCAGACTGCTCTGGATCGGCCTCATCCGGCTCCCGCTCCTCATATACCCATTGACATGTGGATGAACCGGTTCTCTGGACATAGAGTTCGCATTTCAAACCCCAGCCATCTCGGGTCCGGCCACGGTTATATGCCTTGAATCTCAGGCCCCTGACCTTGCCCCTGACCGGGATGGGAAGGCTGCAAAAGGAATAGATGGAGTATGGAAAAACGCTCGTTTCTTGGGGAAAGTCCTGCGTGAATGATCTGCCTGCATCGGCAGTCATAACCGCAGACCATCGCTGACGGTCGGTGTCGGCCTGTTCCTCGAGGCTGACCGGATAAGACTGTCCGTGCATATTGTTCGCCGTGCCGGATGTTGCAACCTTCGAGGTTTCGGTGATGGGCTTCAGATAACCTTCACTCGTCAAGGCCCACCGCTGGCGTTCGCTCGCGGTCCTAGTCCTTGCGCATAATTGCCCGTTGCTATCGGCGGTCAGCAGAAGCTCGCTCTCCACATCGCCATCAACTGCCTTGATACGGCTGGTGATCACGCCATCGCCGCCCATGGTCCATACCTGGTGCGCACCGCCAAGATCAGGCAGCATGACCACGCGGGAACCGATATCAGGTGCTATTTTGCTGACGCATTCTGCATCCTGAACAGACAACACCATCTTGTTGTCGCGGGAGCCCAGCTTGAACAGTCCATCGGGCTTTGTCGAAGGCAGTTGCGCAAATGTCTTCAGATCGAGCGAAGGTGTGATCTCGGTGAGGTTCCAGATCTCCGTTGTGTTGGCGCTTTTTGCTTGCGGCCGCGCAACCAGCCTTTTTGCCTGGTTGACGGCGAGTACATAATTCCCTTTCATGGTGGTGCTGGTAAAGGTTCCCGCACCGGAATATGCCCATTGCTGATGCTCGGCCATGCCCACCTGCTTCAACAGAACCGGAAGTTCGGCCTGCTTCGAGCCTGCTTCAGCCTCTCCTATACTGATAGCAAATTCGGCTGTCGCTCCACGACCCTTGAGGCCGGCCGGGCGAGTAACAAACGCGATGAGATGTCCCTCGGGACTCATTCTCCAGGCTTGCGTATCCGACGGGATGATTTCCACCAGGCCAATGCTGCCTCCGTCAGTCGGCGGTACTTGGCTGATAGTCAGTCCGCAAAGGTGCGCGGCATTCTCGGCAAGGAACCATGTTTCAGCGGCCAGATTGCCCAGACGATCCCCATATTCCCCGTAGAAAATAAATGCTGCGTTCTCCCTGTATAGCAGATCACGTTTGGTACTCCTTGCAGCGAATTCGCCGAGGATAGACCAGCACGCATCTCTCAGGTCGGTAGGAAGAAGATTGATGCTCGGTACGAGATCCTCACGCTGCACAACGCTCCAGCGGCGGTAATCAGATAATGAACGGATCCAGCCGCCGGCATACTGGACAAGACCGCCTTCTCCGCCCATAGCGTGAAATGTGGCCGACTGGTTTTCTTTCCGTGAGTTTTCACTCGCCTGATCCTGCGAGGAATCTTCGCCCTCGACAGATGCCTCGACATTGGCGGAGACCGTTTTCAGGTTTGCTTTTACAGAGGCTGCGAAACGTTTTGTAACGTCGCTCGTCGTCTGCGCACCTTCGTATGTTCTGGTTTCGGTGGCGAAAAGGCGACCGCCAACAAGGATCATTGTCGGGGCGAAGTGGCCGAAAGCGTCGAGCACTTTCCGGAGTGCTGAAAACCGGCCTTCGATGGTCTGGTAATCGTCCATCACTTCGCGGCACGCATCGATGAATTCCTGGCTGGCACAGGGCTTTCGATCATCGAATGACAATTCGATCCGGGGCAAAAAGAAGTTCGAGGTTATGAAAACCTGCTTCTGCAGGCCGCCAGCCCCCTCCTGGCTTTGCCGTGACGAAGAGACTGCAACGCCCAGGCCGCCCCGTACAGCCACACCGGCACTCACCGCCAGCGAGAACTTCAGGTTAGTGACGCCATTCTTCTGGTTCTGATGCACCTCTTCCGAAAAAGCGAAATAATTCTCGAAATATCCTGCAAATGCCGGCTTTCGATACAATGGCTTGGCGACGACGATATTCGCGGGCTGCGCAGAGAGCGCTTCTGCTCCGGGTCGCCTCAGCACATCCCTGAAACCGACCTGAACCTGGTTCGAAGCACGCTGATCGATTGCCACACCGCGATAGAATCCGACGCGATCCAGCAGGTCTTCCCTCTGAGCCGGCGTCAGATCGAAAAAGTCCTGACTGTCGTTGATCTGGAGATTGGCCAGATTCATCAGCGTGGTTTTATCGCGCGCCGTAAACTCATGATTTGCAATGGACATCTCGTCCATTTTTTCCACGAGCTTGCTCGTGATGTCGGGTGTCGAGGTCCGCACGGCGGAGAGGATCGCGGCACGGTCGTCTGCCGCTTCTTTCTGCACTTGTGCCGCCCGGACCTTCAGCTGTCTTTCAGCCTCTGTGACTTCCAGTTCCGCCTCTTGCAGACAGTGGATACGGGTCCGCTGGTTCAGCGCCTCGTATTTCTGCTCGATCTCGTCTTCATCCGGTTCGGCGGGCTGTGGACCTGGCATCACTGATTCCTGAAATGTTAAAGCTGAAATATGTTGCCACCTGCACGGTCCCGTGCAGGTGGCGTACGTACGGCTGTTAAAACTGCCCGTTCAATCCGATCCGTCCGCCGATTGACCTGTCGCCATCCCCTTCGAAGTTGAACAGCAAACTGGCATCAACCATCCACAGGTCCGGCGTCTGAAGTGCCAGCCCCGCCTTGAGGGCGCCGAAGGCCCCGGGACCATCGAGGCCGGATAAGCCTCCCGTCACACCGATATTCGGCCTGAGCATCGAGCCGTTATCGAGAGTGAAGGAGCGCGTGATCTCGGCACCGAGACTGACGCGAAACTGCTCCTCGTTGAAGCCATTGATGATAACAGTGTCGCCAGTGCCGTTGCCTACGGTGTAATCCTCGACTTTTTCCGAGAAATAGACTGCCCTGAACTTCGGCTTCAGCATTGTATCACTACCGATATCCCACTGGCCTTCGATTGCGGTATCGGCCATCCAGCGGCTGGTTCTGAACTCGCCGTCCCAGATTTGCGTATCGATGTCGTTAACAGATCCGCCATAGCGCAGGCTGGCATTCCAGAACACGCCCTTGCCGATTTCGAAAGAGGCATAGGGGCCAGCGAGCCAGCCGTTGCCGCTCAATTCTGCGTCCTCGTCTGTCGGGTCGGTCATGTAATCATAGTGGAAAGACAGCCCGAACAAGATCTTCTCTGTCAGAAGGTAGTCCGCGCCGGCATTGAGCATGCCGAAGCTGCCCCACTTGCCGCCGTTGTCCGAAGTATCGGTGTGAGCCAGAAAGGCGCCATCGATCCATATATTGAATGGTGAGCTATAGCCGCCAGCCTGGCCGTCGGCCTTGTCCCTTGCCGATTGAATCCGGGCGAGACTGGTGGAGAAGTCTAAGGTCATGCCGTTTTGCGATGGCGTCATGCGGGCAGTAACTGGCCCGGTTGCCTCGCTCATCTGCCGGCGTTCGAGAAGTCCGGGAACATGTATCGTGGAAGCGATCATGCTCTGGCGGGTGCGGATGAAGCTATGGACGAGCTGGTCGATATCCGATTCCACCTGCCCGGCGTCATAGGCGATATTATAGACCACTGTGCCGGTATTGGAGATACCCAGTGCGCTGGTAAGCCTGAAACCGACACGGGCTTGACCCGAATAGGCCGGGTTCGGCGTGAATTGAAGATACCAGCCAACAGGCGTGTTAACCGGTCCGCTCTGGGCCAGCTGGCCCTGGATAATCGTTGCAGTTCCCGCATTTGACGGCTCCACGAAGGTCGTTTCGGCCTGCACGAATGGGCCGCCTGTCGCGCCGCGGTTCAGATAAACATCGACAGGCGAGGAGCCGGTATCGATATTGACCACCTTGTCAGTGACAGTCACGGCTCGGGGCCGGACGGTCAGCGAATAGCTTGCTGTTCCTGTGGAGCCATTGCCGTCACGCGCCTGAATGCTGAAGGCATAATCCTTCTCTTCAGCATCGGCGGCGGTGGGGCCGGTCAGTTCGCCGGTTGAGATATTGAGCACTATTCCCCTGGGCAGAGTTCCGGAGGCGAGACTGTAGACCAGTGAACCGGTGCCACCGGTGGCTGTGGTAGTCTGGCTATATTCCTCGCCGACCATGGCGTCCGCAAGGGCTCCGCCACCTGGCGTAAACACAAGTGTGGTTACAGGAGAGACGATACTGACGGCGTAGCTCGCAGAACCTGTAACATTGTTTGCATCGATTACCGTGATGGTGAAGCTGTAGCTTCCGGCGACTGTCGGCCTTCCGGAAATTTCGCCCGTTGCAGGATCGACGCCCAGACCTGACGGCAAGGATCCGGAGGCGCTGAAGGTGAATGGTGCGGTGCCTCCCCTCACAGAAAGTGTCTGACGGTAGTCATTGGCAGTCGTTCCGTCAGGCAATCTTCCGCTTGCCGGTAAGATGACGAGTGTTTCGGGCTGATAGGTGAAGCCATTGGCCAATGTACCCGAGCCACCCGGAGCGGTAACCACGATATCCACAGCACCTGCCCTGTTTGCTGGCGTTGTCGCGCTGATCGATGTCGCACCATTGATGGTGAAACCGGTTGCTGGAACGCCACCGATGCTCACTCCGGTTGCTCCAGTCAGGTTGGTGCCGGTAATGGTAACTGCCGTCCCGCCGGCGATTGTGCCGGATGCGGGCGAGATACCGCTGAGGACCGGCA
The DNA here is from genome assembly GCF_017313405.1 of Agrobacterium burrii. Lineage (NCBI taxonomy): Bacteria > Pseudomonadati > Pseudomonadota > Alphaproteobacteria > Hyphomicrobiales > Rhizobiaceae > Agrobacterium > Agrobacterium burrii. Next base: position 229,591 of record NZ_JAFLNA010000006.1, on the reverse strand, counting down.
CGGGCGGGCGGACGGTGATGTTGACCGTTGCCGCCGCCGAGGTGCCATCGGCATTACTCGCGGTATAGGTGAAGCTGTCGGGGCCGAAAAAGCCTGCTGTCGGTGTATAGGTTATCGACGTGCCGGAAGCGTTCGCTGTACCGTTTGCTGCCTGGGTGCCTATTGCAACCGAAGTTGCCACACCACCTGTAATGTTCAGCGCAATGGCATTGCCGGTCGAGTTGGCAGCAACAGTCTCGGAAACAGCATTGGCGACCGGCGGTGCCGGTGCCACAAAAGTGTAGCTGTTGGTGAGTGTGCCTGTTCCATCAGGCGTGGTCACCACCACATTCACGGCACCTGCCGCATGAGCGGGCGTTGTCGCGGTAATCGAGCTTGCCGACACGACCGTAACGCCGGTTGCGGCTACACCACCGATGCTGACCGCAGTGGCCCCGGTCAGATTGGTGCCCGTAATGGTAACAGCCGTTCCGCCCGCTGTTGTGCCGGATGCAGGCGAAATCGAGGTAACATTCGGGGCCGAGATAGGGGCCGAGCAAACAATCGTAACCCCGCTCAGGAATGTTCTGGAATTGATCTGGATCGATAGCCCGTTGGTGCTCAGGGAGTTGTGGCTGCCAAAATGGGGTCCAGCAGAACCTGTATAACTCGAATACCGATAAAATACGGTGCTGCTATTCTGGTTATTCAGCCTGATCTGGGCGGAGTTGATCTCGGGGACGGTTTTTGGGTCGCCGCCATTATCGGTAAATGACACCGTAACCGTTTCCCCGGTCACAAAATCCGCCGCATTGAATGTTGCTGAATAGGATGTGGTGCCACTATTGCTATTCAGGGTCGTACAGGCGTTCGACAACGCCAGAGCGGGAGATGCCGTTACTGCAAGGCCCGTCATCGTTAAGGTTGAAAGAAGGATCCTCCGGATTAGTGACGCTTGCAAAAATTTCCTGAGCACTAGTTTTCTTGCAAGAAATCCCGTGGCCTTGACACCAATCATTTCAAAGTTTTCCGTCGTGCATGCGTTTCCGAAGGTATGCCTTTTGCAGCAATGAACATGTTTAGTTTGCTTCGCCCTGCCCGGACAGAACGCAATTGGAACGGTTTGAAACGGTTTGGAACGGAAAGCGTGTCTGCGTGGCCACAATCGCCCTAAATATCGACAGGTCGTAAGACCGGTTCGACGGGTCGCCGGTTCCTGCTATCGGGAATCAGGCTTCATGCTTGACAACATTACCTTCGGGAGCCAGTGGGAACGGGTGGTGTGTGCGCGACGGAGGACAAGAACCGGCTCGTTCAGACTGTTGCGGCCATTCTGGCCATTGACCTTCCGGGTGTGGCATATGTCGATATTGAAGCTTTTTCTGGCCATGCTGATCGCGTTGTTCCTTGGTGCCACAGCCACAAGCGCTGGCGACGGCGCTTCGGAAATTCGCATTCGGGACGTGCCGGGCGTATTTTCCGGCTCCCTGTCTCTTGATGGCTTTATCGATGTCGCACTTGTCGAGAATGCAGAGGCGACACTGGATGATCTGCTCGCGCAGCACTCGTTATTCGCGCCGATTGCCGGGCATGATATCAATCTCGGTTTCGTCCGGACCTCCGCCTGGATGAGATTTGCGCTGGCCTTGTCTCCGCAGGCGGAACATCCGCAGAATCTCCTCCTGTCGCTCACGCCGAATTTTACGGATGAGCTGGAGGCATATGTTGGCGTGCAAAAAGCCGGAATGAGTGCTGCGGATTTTGATGTCTACGAGATGGGTGATCATTCGCCGCGCTCACGCGCCAATGTAAACACATCGGCGAACATACTTCCCCTTGAGTTGCAGCCGGGCCAGACGACGATCATATATCTGCGCGCCCGGAATCATGACGCAAGTCTCAACGTTTCAGCGGAAATACTGTCTTCCGCCCATTACGGATATGGGTCGATCATCCAGAATATCGTTCGTGGCATGTGGTTCGGGGGCATGGGCATATTGCTCGTCATCCAGTTCTTCTTCTTTTATTTTGATCGAAAAAGATTTTACATCATTCTCGCCATGGATATTCTGGCTGTCAGCTCGACATATTTTGGAAGCCTCGGCCTGGCCAGGCTGCTGTTCTTCAATGAAGGCGGACTGGGCAATGACTATCTCACCAGCGCCTCATCGTGGTTTGGCCTGATCGCCGGTGCTCTCTCGATTGCCGCAATTCTTGATCTGCGCCCCCGCTATCCGCTTATCGATCTCTATTTCCGGTTTGCCGCACTGGTTGGCGTGGTGGGCATATTCTGTGTGCTGTATGGGGTGAACCGCTATTTCGTGCTGGTGGCCGGGCCCGTCATTCTTATACTTACCACAATGGCCATGATCGTTGCATTTCTGGATTTTATCCGCTCCCGCGATGCTCAACATGGCCTCAACCTTGCGGCATTCGGCCTGCTGTGGGCCGGGTTGATGGCAACCAATGGCCAGCGCTACGGCGTTCTCCCCTTGCCGGTATGGGTCGCCGGTTCCTACGCGGCAACGAGCATCATCCATTTTACCCTGCTGACAGGTTCGCTTGCCGTGCGGCTTCGTAATGCCGAGGCGGCGGCAAGGGAAGCGGATCGCCGTGCAGTTCTCGCGGCAAATGCCGCCGAGCAGCATGCCAATGATCTGGTGCTGAAACGGACGCGCGAACTTGAGGAAGCGAAAGGCGTTGCGGAACACGCATTGCATGCCGAGTTAAAGGCACAGGAGCAGCAGGTCCGGTTCATGGAAGTCATTTCGCACCAGTATAGAACCCCTCTTGGCGTCATCCGCACGAACCTTGAAAGCGTGAGGCTCACGCTTCCGAAGAACGATGACGCCAATCGCGCCAGACTGGATCGGGCGCGTGTCGGCATTTCACGGCTGGTCGAGGTGCTCGAAGTCAACCTGACACGCAGCAAGCTTCAGGGACCAGCCTATCAACCAGCATTTTCAGAAACTAGCGTTGCCGATCTGATCGGTATCATCATTCCGGGTGCGCACGATCTTCTCCACGGTGCCACTATCAACGTTACGGTGACGAGCGAGGCTGAACGTGCGCGAATTCGTGCTGATCGCGAAATGCTCAGGCTAGCAGTCATCAATCTTCTCGAAAATGCCTTCAAGTTTTCTGCCCCCGCAGGATCATCAATGGTTTGGCTGGACGTATTTTGCGAGGGGGGTGAGGTGCACCTGCGGATCCGTGACAAAGGCATCGGGATCGCAGGACAGCAACCCGAAGATCTCGTCAGGAACTCCGTTCGCGGAGCCAATTCGGCGCATATCGAGGGGACCGGTATGGGATTGTCTCTGGTCAAGCGGGCTACGGATGCGCACGGAGGGCGCTTCGTGCTCGCAGGCAGGGCCGGGGGCGGAACCGAGGCAACGATCGCCCTGCCGGTTCCGGGGTGAACCTGCGGAGCGGACGATTAGTCACCGGGACATAGTGCTCATGGTCCGGATTTTCCGTTTGCAGAATCCTGCCCGTGATTTTCATGCGTTTGCGACCGGGAGGAGGAACGGGTAAGATAGTCATGCAGTTTGCTTCAGGGCTGCATTGCATGGCATCCAGACGTAAGGCCGATGATCAGAGAACCAACGCCACGCCCTTATCCAAGACAATCGGGCGGAAATCAACGTATTCGCGTAATCCTTGTTGAAGATGATTTCGACTTGCGGCAAGGGCTGACAGATTTTCTTCGTCTCAACGCGCTTGCGGTAACGGCAGTCGCGAATGGTGCGGAGTTTGATCGGGCATTTGCCACCGAAAACTTCGATATTGCCATCCTCGACCTCAATCTTCCGGATATAAGCGGCTTCGAGATCTCACGCTATATAATGGAAAACACAAATCTGGGCATTATCATCCTCACGGCCAGGACATTGAGGGATGACAAGCTCCGGGGCTATGCCGAAGGCGCGAATTTATACCTGACCAAGCCCGTTGATGGTGATGAACTCGTTCTGGCCATCAAAAATCTCGCAGATCGCATCGTGCAGACAGGCGAAACCTCGAAGCCACCGGTTGAGCCGGCCACAGGCTGGCGTTTTGATAGCCCAGCCCGGCGCCTCGTGTCCCCGCAAGGGATAGCGATCAGACTATCCGGGCGGGAGGCGAAGCTGGTTTCAAGACTGGCTGAAGAGGGCGGCCGTATCGTATCTCGCGCAGAGCTTGTGCGCGCCATGGGCTACGGGGAAATGACCCCGGAGACCAGGAGCCTCGATGCTGTTTTACGGCGCTTGCGCGTGAAGGCGCGTGAGGCAGGACTGGAACTTCCGGTACATGTGATCCATGCCGCAGGCTTCCAGTTCTCCGGCGAGATCATTATGCGTTGAGGTCTGTGGGTCGTCTATTCCTTGAGTGACTATGGTCGGCTTGCAGTATGGAGCGCTGGAACTGGCCTACATGCCGCTTCCGGCACACCAGGTACCAGTTAGTATCCAGATGCCATGCCACCTGTCGTTTGGCAGTTAACCGTGAGAATGCGGCCGTTCGCTCAGGCTCGACGTCGACGCTACTACGCAACTGTACGAAATAGGCCGCTTTTACCGCCGTTCGTGAGCGATTTTAGCAAAGAATGGCGCGGTTTCGATGATCGCAAGTAAAGATGAAAGCAGGCCCCCGCAACCAATTCCTACTCCATAATATCCCCCAATAGCCCAAACTACGATCCAGTACGCTAAAACGCTACGATCATCGGTGCTAAATCCTCGGCAAAAAACAAAAAATTTAAAAAGCGACAGGTGCAAAGCCGGGGGGCGGCCGGAGGCGCTGACGCCGCCGCTTGCCCGATGGATAAGCGAATATGGTTGCTGGTAAGCGGCAATCTTCCGAGATGCAGAAAGTGCCAATGCCGAATTACATAAGGCGCAGCTTGTCGATGCCGCCGCATATGCCCGTGCGAGAGGAAACGGCTAAGCGACGAGTGTCGTTCGGTGCTAGCTCAAGGCAGAGTAAATCTGCGAAGCCGCGCATCCTATACGAATTTGCGCTTTCGGCCTGTGTCGATACCGACGGTTCTGCGTAACTTCCACGTAATTTTCGCTGGTCATACGTCTCCGCCTTGGTGCGTCTCAACGGTCGACGGGCGACCGTAGCGGCGATGGATCGAAAGGACAGACATGAAAAAGATCATTTCAGGCGTATTCGTTTGTTTGACGCTGACGGCGTGCAGCCAGACGGAAAAGGGTGCCGGCATTGGTGCGGCCAGTGGCGCGATCATCGGCGGGCTGGCAAGCGGCACGTGGGAAGGTGCTGCAGTGGGAGCCGCCGCGGGTGGCGCAGGAGGGGCTGTCATTGGGAACATTAGTGAACGAAACGACAGGAACCGCCGCGATCGCTGGGAACATCGGGACCGGCGCAGCTACGATTGCAGATATCGGGATAACTACGGTCGCTGCCGATAAAAAACTGGCCTTGGGCGACGGGGGCTAAAGGCCAAATGGATACCGGGCAGATTTCGGTTCCCCGTTGCCGAACATCTGGACCGCCGATCAACTTGGCGGCCAGTCGGTCATGACAGTCGAGTTTATCTGAACCACACATATAATTTGCTGTTAGAATTCCTGAGACAGCTGTCCGGGACTTGCACGATCAGGCCACTATGAAACTTCTGCTTATCGAAGATGATCCGGAAATGACGGATGCCTTGAGGACGGCCCTCTCGCAGCATGGCATCGTGCTGGACGCTGTTGGAGATCTGGTGACGGCGCGGGAAGCAATCGCCATGGCGGATTACGATATTGTCCTTATCGACCGGCAACTGCCGGATGGCGATGGTAGTACCTTTCTCGCCGATTTGCGCCGCGCGGGTTCAAATACGCGATCGATCATCATCTCCGCTCTGAGGTCGACCGACGAGCGAATTTCCGGCCTCAATGACGGCGCCGATGACTATTTGCCGAAGCCGTTCGAAATTCCCGAGCTGATTGCCAGAATGAGCGCTGTGCTGAGGCGGGTGCCGACAACCGGCCCATTCGTCCTGTCGGCAGGAAACGTCACCTATGATCGTGTTTCATGCGATGTGCATGTCAACGGCGTCCGGCTTGCGCTTACCCGCAGGGAACTGCTCATCATCGAAACTCTTCTGAGAAACCGTGGGCGTACCGTGTTGCGCTCGTCACTTGAGGGTCAGGTCTATTCCTTTGACGATGAGATCCAGTCGAACTCACTGGAATCCAATATGTCTCGCCTGCGCCGAAAGCTTGGCGAAGCGGAGGCCGACATTGTTATCAAGAATATTCGTGGCATAGGCTACTACCTTCATGAGCAGAAATAGGATGACCAGCACATCCCTTCGCTGGCGCTTCACTTTTGGTTTTATTGTCCTGCAGCTCTGCGCGGTCATCGCCTCGCTCAGCCTGGTTTTCTATCTCCTTTCTGGCCTCAAGCCCGATGTGGCGATCACGTCCATCTGGCTGTCTCAGGAAATCGCAGACTCGGTTCGTCTCGAGCCGAATGGCCGGGTCCATCTGTTGCCGACGGCCGAGCTTAAAGAGATTATGGAGGAAGCGCCTGACCTGTGGTTCGTGGCAGACCTTGGAAAAGATATTGTCCTTGCACACGGCGCGCCTCCCGGGAAAATTGCCGACAACATGCCATTCCTGCGGGCGTTCAGAAGTGTCGAGCTCCATGGTGACCTGAACGATCCGCTGAGTGTCGCCCGCATGGAGCGTTTCGACACAGAGGCCGGTGAGGCAACGATTTTTGCTGGCGGTGTCTCGATGTCCCAATATGGTGTGACCGTGCTGTTGGGGAACCTTGCCATCGGCGTGCCGGCGCTGATCCTCGTCGCCATGTCCCTCATTGGCGTCCCGTTTGTCACACGCCTGGCTTTGCGGTCCTTCAGCGATCTGACCACGCGTCTTGACAGGATCGATCTCGACACGCGTGGCGCCCTGGTGGAAGAGCGTGGCTTGCCCAATGAGGTGCTTCGTCTGGTGCGCGACATCAACAGAGCACTGCGTCGTCTCGATAGTGGCTTCGAAGCGACAGAGCGCTTCTTCGTCAACGCGGCCCATGAACTTCGAACGCCGATCGCTGTCCTGCAGGTGAGGATAGATACGCTTTCACCAGGTGCGGACAAGACACACCTGCAGACGGCCATCAAGCGACTTACAGCGATCGCGAACCAGCTTCTCGACACCGAGAAGTACCGGCAGAAGCCCCAGCAGAATGCACCTGTCGATCTCAACAGCGTTGTGTCGAAGGTGGTCGCCGACCTTGCTCCCCTGGCGATCGCCGAAGGCTACGAGATTTCGTTCGATAGCGATGCGGAAAACCTGTTCGTTCCCGGGGATGCCGAAGCTCTGGAGCGTGCATTCGTCAATCTGGTTCGTAATGCAGTTCAGTACGGAGGCGGACGAGGACAGATATCTGTCAGTATTGAGGCTGACGGCAGCGTGACTGTCGCCGATCAGGGCTGCGGAATTGCCGGCGATAAGCAGTCGCGCATATTTGAACCGTTCTACCGGGTCAGCCCTCACGGCTCAGGTGCGGGCCTGGGGCTCAGCATGGTCAACGAGATCGTTACCCGTCACGGCGGCTACGTTGAGCTTTCGTCCGCTCCAGGCAAGGGCAGCACATTCGCCGTGCGCTGGCGCGAGAAGCGCGTTTTCCAGCAGCGGTAGGGGCCGTCGCCTGCGTCAACAGGTCAAGGCATCTTCATCCGTCGATATTGGCTGAGCACGGCCGCGATCGCTTGATGTCTGGCGGGCAATCTCTGGCACACCATCCACATTGCAAACACTCTTTGCCGATCGGTTGATTTTACAGCGCGTGCCAAACGGATCAGGCGCGACGACCGCTCCCCGTAATTTTCGGGTAACTCTCGTGACAGAGAAAGCCCGCAAATTTCAATAGCATGGACCACGACTAAATGACACGACACATTACCCGCAAGCGTTTCATCCTGGCGGCGGCAACCCTTGTCGGTCTGCTGGGCGTCTGGCTCCTGTTTCTGCGTCCGCCGGCGAAGCTTGAACTGGTGACGGCGCAGGCACGAACGGGTGACATTGAAGAGGTGGTGCTGGCGACCGGGGTTCTCGAGCCGCTCGAGCTGGTGCGTGTCGGCGCCCAGGCCTCGGGTCGCGTTGAGCATCTGGCTGTCAAGATCGGTGACATCGTCGAGGCTGGCCAATTGGTGGCCGAGATCGATTCCCAGACCCGGCGCAACACCTTGCGGGACCGTGAGGCCGCTTTGGCCAACATCCGCGCCGTTCACGCCGCGCGCAGCGCCGGTCTGGTGAAAGCCGAGAAGGATTTCGAGCGCGAGCGTGACCTGCTGGCAGGTGGTTCCACGCCGCGCGCCCAGTATGACGCCGCGGTTGCGATGCGAGACACCGCGCGGGCTGAGGTTCAGTCGCTGGACGCTCAGGTCGCCCAAGCGCAGGTCGCGCTGGAGTCTGCGGGTATAGAACTGGACTATACCCGCATCACTGCCCCGATCGCCGGCACTGTGGTTGCGATCGTCACTGACGAGGGCCAAACCGTGAATGCCCTGCAGACTGCGCCGACCATCGTCATGATCGCGCGATTGGACACAATGACGGTGCGCGCGGATATCTCCGAGGCTGACGTCGTGCGTGTGCGGCGGGGCCTGCCGGTCTGGTTCAGCATTCTTGGCGATCCGAAGCGCCGTTTCGATGGGGAGTTGCGACAGGTGGAACCGGCCCCGGCCTCCATCGCCAACGAGAGCAACGCCGCCGCGAGCCGGATTGGCTCAACCAACGGTGCGGTCTATTACACCGGGCTGATCGACGTGGCGAATGCGGACGGGGTCCTGCGGCCGTCCATGACGGCGCAGGTGTCCATCGTCTTGAGCCGCGTCAGCGGCGCCGTGCTGGTTCCGCTCAGTGCAGTGGAAGGGGCGCCCCGGGCCGGCGATACGGCGCGTGTGCGCATACTGGACGCGATGGGCGAGGTCCAGATCCGGCAGGTCCAGGTCGGTATCGACAACGGCGCGGACATCCAGATCCTTAGCGGTCTTCAGGCAGGCGAGACCATTGTCCTGGGAGCATCCACGGACGAACGCACGGATGGCCAGGCTCAACTGGCCGCGGCAAAGCGGTAGGGCGCGTTATGACGGAACCACTGATCCGCGTACGTGGGGTATCCCGCGCTTTCCCCGCAGGCGACGAGATGGTGCGGGTGCTGAAAGACGTCGACCTCGACATCGAGGCCGGCGAGATGATGGCCATCATCGGCGCCTCGGGCTCCGGCAAGTCGACGCTGATGAATATCCTTGGCTGCCTCGATCGTCCGACGGCCGGCAGCTACTGGATCGAAGGACGCGAGACCTCGAAGATGTCCGTGGACGAACTGGCGGCGCTACGCCGTGAGCGTTTTGGTTTCATATTTCAGCGCTATCATCTGCTTGGCGATCTCAGCGCGGCCAGCAACGTCGAGGTGCCAGCCATCTATGCCGGACGCAGCCGATCCGACCGGCACAAGCGAGCGATCTCCTTGTTGACCCGACTGGGCCTGGCCGAGCGGACGGGCAATATCCCGGGCAAGCTTTCGGGCGGCCAGCAGCAGCGGGTGTCGATCGCCCGCGCCCTGATGAATGGCGGCGAGATAATTTTGGCCGACGAACCGACCGGAGCGCTGGATACGCACAGTGGCGCCGAAGTCATGAAGATTCTGCGCGAGCTTCATGCCGAAGGGCACACCATCATCCTGGTCACTCACGACAAGAAGATCGCCGAACACGCGGATGGGGTTGTAGAGATCAGCGACGGCGTTATCATTTCCGACGAGCGCAATATATCCAAATCCGCCGCGACGGCCCGTCCCATCCGCGAGCACGCGCCGGGCGCTGGCTGGCGTGGCGCAATTGACCGGATGGCCGAAGCTTTTCGTATGGCGGGCGCGGCAATATGGGCGCACAAGATGCGCTCGCTTCTGACCATGCTTGGTATCATCATCGGTATCGCCTCGGTGGCGGCTATCTCGGCACTGGGAGCCGGCTCGCAGCAACAAATCCTGAGCAGTATCAGTTCGCTCGGCACCAACACGATCGAGGTGCGGGCCGGTAAAGGCTTCGGCGATCTGGAAGCGGGCAGGATACGGACGCTGGTTCCCGCCGACGCCGAAGCGCTGGTGAACCAGCCCTATGTCGACAGCGTGACACCAACCGTCGCGACGAGCGTAACTGTCAAGCGCGCCGCCGTGGCCGTCAATGCGTCAGTCTCCGGAGTCGGCGCGGACTTCTTTCGTGTACGGGGCCTTGAGCTGGCGCATGGACAATTGTTCGACGCAGAGGACGTTACCGCCTACAGTCAGAATGTGGTGATCGATGCAAACGCTGCGCGAGACCTGTTTCCAGACCGGGTAAACCCGGTGGGGCAGGTCATCCTTCTGGGCACAATGCCGGCGAGGGTTGTGGGTGTGACGAAACGGGAAAACTCCTTCGGCCCGGCGGTTGATACATTGACGGTTTATGCGCCTTACACAACGGTCATGGGTCGCATGCTGGGTCGTCCGAACGTCGACGGTATAACGGTCCGTATCAGCAACGATGTCGATCCGGGCAATGTCGAGGCTGCGGTTTCGCGCCTTATCGAGCGTCGGCATGGCGCGAAAGACTTCTTCCTCACCAACTCGGCGACCATTCGCGAGACTATCGAGACCACCACGCAAACCCTGACGTTGCTGATTTCGTCAGTCGCCGTGATCTCGCTGATTGTCGGCGGCATCGGTGTGATGAATATCATGCTGGTGTCCGTGACCGAGCGCACCAAGGAGATCGGGGTTCGTGTGGCTGTTGGCGCTCGCCGCAGCGACATCCTCTACCAGTTCCTGATCGAGGCCGTCATGGTCTGCCTTGTCGGCGGCTTCATGGGAGTGATGCTCGCCCTCGGGATCAGCGCTCTTTTCAATTTGCTGAGCCCCGATTTCAAAATGATCTTCTCTTCGGGCTCCATCATGGTGGCCTTCACCTGCTCGACCCTGATCGGAATAGTCTTCGGCTTCCTTCCCGCCCGCAATGCGGCAAAGCTGGACCCGATCGAAGCCTTGGCACGTGACTGATGACCCGCAAACGTCTGCTCGGTTGCGAGCAACGATATCCGTGTCCAACTTGGACAGGGAGTATGACTTGATCGCAAAGGGTGGACTGCGCGGCATGCCGCTACGAGGAGGTGACGGCGGCAATGGTCGAAAGCTGCCTGACAATCCTGTCCCCGTTACGTCCCGGTTGTTATTATTGAGCCTCGCGTAGTGTCATGACACTGATGCCGACAAGGCTGCATCCAGCGACCGTTGCCAGCAAGCCAGGACGCGAAAGTCAACAGGTCGGGGTTGATTTCGCGCATGAGTTTCAGATCGACCTGCTCGGCGAGCGGCCCGTCTATCAGGCTCTCCGCCATATGCGCGAGATCAGCGTTTGCAGCCAGAACATCGTCCGGAAACCGTTCATAGCTTACCGGTCGGCCGGCTGCTTCGCTGAAGGCGACCTCAAGTTCACGCCCGGTCAGACGGTCGCTCGCGACCTTAAGCGTTGTGCCGCCAAAGCGGGGCTTGTCGGCAAGCATGGCAGCAACAAATCTGCCGATGTCTTCCACGGCTGTGAGCTGAATGGAATGGTCCGGCCGGATCAGGGATATCAACCGGCCCTCATCCAGGCCGAAACCGGGTCGCACCAGCATTTCCATGAAAATCATCGGCCGGATGATGGTCGTAGTCATGTCGAGTTGTCGAATATGGGCTTCGATACGAGGCTTGGCGTCGAAACGCGGAACGCCTGTCAGTTCGTTCCCCACGCTGGCGCCCGACGAATAAACAAAATGGTTGATGCCGGTTTCGGCAGCGATATCCGCAATCGATATACCATGACGGACTTCGTCTTCGGCAGCCAGGTTGGCTGGCAGTACGCTAAAGACACCGTAAGCGCCTTTCATCGCGGTGCGGATGACATCGGTCTCTTCGAATGAACCCTGCACAAGCTCGATGCCTGCATTCCGCAATTGCAGAGATGCAGCTTTGGTGGAATCCTGAACGAGTGCGCGAACAGGCCATCCCGCCTTCAACAAGGCTTTGGCGACAGATCCTCCCTGCCTTCCGGTAGCGCCGAAAACCAGAATGGGGTGCTTGCTATTGGTCACTTGAAACCCTCGCGTTAAACAAGGACCGTCTATATATACGAATGTAGTTTTGCCGGAAGACGGCACATTCTTTAGCATCAGGCACAAGGATGATACCCTTGGATGAACAGATCGATGCCGACACATCGCGCGGATCAGAAAACGACAGACACTTCAGACCCATACCGTCAAACGGGGTCTGCGGCCTGCTGAGTGACAAATGGACAGTGCCGGTTCTTTGGCGTCTTTCGCTCGCCCAGAATCATCGGCTCCGCTTTTCAGCCTTGAGAAAAGAGGTCGGCGAAATCACCCAGCGCATGCTGACGCTCACCCTGCGCAATCTCGAGCGTGACGGATTCGTTATACGCCATTATTTCCCTGAAGTGCCGCCGCGTGTTGAGTACGAGCTAACAGAGATCGGCCACGGAGCTTTGCGCGCCCTTGAGGGATTTAACTTCTGGGTCCACGACAATCTGAACGCCATCAAGGCGCGCCGGCGCGCTTACGACCAGGGGGAGTTGTAAATCCAAATCCCCGGAATTGGCTGAGAAGGTCAGATGTCGGTCCAGGTTAGCAACGCTTGGATACGACCGCTTTGGGGTCAGAAGCTGCCATGGTGACCCGCCGCGCTCCATAGCAGCTATTTCATCCTTGGTCGCCAAAATCGGGCAGTCCAATTCCGACCCCAAAATTGGTCATTTCAGGCCAGCCAAGTTCTTGGCTCACCTACGAAGCCCTTATCCAGGGAGCGCGTATCGGTATGCATAGAAGCTGACAAAGGAACACAGATGTCGATCACTGTAGAGAAAATAATCCCCGCTGTGCGTATGCGCCAGTTCCATCAGATGGTTGATCGGTGGCTTGAGGAGGGTCCGATCAAGCTAGCGACCAATGCCACTATAACTGCAATGGACAATGCCGGAATCCCGGAAGCTGAACAGGCAGCGATTATCGAAGACCGGGATATCATCATGAAACACAATATGCGCCTCGGTGTAATCAGCGAAGTATTCGCACCGGCCATCGAGAAAGCGGTGAATTCGTCTCGGTCGGGAAGTGAAGCCAAGGATGAGATCGCTCGGTTGATTGTGACTGCAATTGGCATCCGCCAGGACGATGACAGTGAACGGGTCACTTTCACGTTCACTACCCAAAGTGAGGCAGACTTATTCGACAAATCCATCTGATGCGTCGCTGCGAGCGGTTTTCTAATTATTTAGCAGGTACCCACCGAACTCATTTCGGTATCGTGCGCCGATCTCCAACAGCCTCGGCATTTCCCTTTATTCCAGGGCCAAGAGAGACCTACTTCACGTTTTGAAATGAACGGTCACCGAAAATGAGTTTCCATTCCGTGCCTATACGGTCATGTGTTTGTGAAGTTCGTATGAGCCATTGCTCGACGACACACGAATCAAAGAGCTGACAGCATGGAAAATCCGGTTGCACTGAATCATCTTTCCGAAAACACGGTTTTCCGTAAAGGCGATGTTTTCGTACTCTTCGGCGAACTGTTCGGCCGCGGATACGCCACCGGCTTGCTCGATGAAGCCAGACGGGCTGGAATGGAGATTGTCGGGATCACGGTCGGGCGACGCGACGAGAACAACGGGCTGCGGCCGCTCGACGCCGAGGAACTGTCTTCGGCGGAGGCCCAACTGGGCGGCAGGATCATCAACATCCCTCTTATGGCGGGTTTTGATCTGGATGCGCCCGAAGGCGGCCCAACGCCCACCGATCTTCTGGCAAAGATGACGCTTGAGAGCTGGGAACACGACAAGCTCGACTGGGACTATGTCGAGCAATGCCGCGATATTGCCACTGCGCGTTTTACGGAGTCGCTTTCAAAAGTCATGGCCGTTCTCGACGGCATGATCGTTGCTGGCCGCAATGTTTTCTTCGCCCACACAATGGCCGGGGGCATCCCGAAGGCGAAGGTATTCCTGGTCGTCGCCAATCGAATCTACAAGGGCACAGGAACCCGCCACATGTCGTCGCAGACCTTGCTCGACAGTGACCTGGGAAAACTCATCCTGCAGAATTTTGACGATGTCTCCGCAAACACATTTCGCCATCTCATTGATTTCAGCGCGGCGATCCGCGAGCGCGTGGAGGCTTCGGGCGGACAGGTGCGATATACAGCCTATGGTTACCACGGATCAGCCGTCCTCATTGACGGAAGCTATCGTTGGCAGACCTACACCAACTACACGCAGGGCTATGCAAAGATGCGGCTCGAAGGCATTGCAGAGGAAGCCTGGGCGGCAGGGGTGAAGGCAACTGTCTATAATTGTCCCGAAATCCGGACCAATTCTTCCGATGTGTTCACGGGTATCGAGCTGCCCCTGATACCGCTGCTGCTTGCGTTGAAGAAAGAAAACGGTGGCCAATGGGCAGACGAACAGTGGCAGGCCTGTGAGCAGTTGCTGGTCGATGGCTTAACTATGGAAGACGTCTTCGGCAAGATCGCCGCCATGCAGGCCAGCGAGGTCATGCGTCCATTCTATGATTTTTCAGCCTGGCCCATGGCAAACAGTCAGGCACAGGCCGATTTGACCATCGGCACGTCAAATGAGATCACCCAGATGCATCGCGATAGAAAGTTGATGATCAGCGACCTCCTCAGCGGCCTCGTTGTGAAGGCGACCGGGCAGCTGATTTTCGGCGAATCTTCCGAACCCTCCGGTCCCGTCCTATGGCTCAACCATGATATTGTGGCCCGGCGACTTAACGCTTCCCACCTTCAGTCGAAGTCTCCTGCGCCGCTGATCGCGCAAGGAATGGAATCCTCTGACGTTGAGATGGCGTGAAGGCTTCCCGGCCTAACTTGGCAGCTTTGTGTTTTGGACATGAGTGACGAATCTTGCGACAGGAATCGCCCTAAATCGGACAGTGCATCGTCTGACGCGAATGTCCGTTGTTGGCGCGAAGCGGAAGACGGCAGGAGACCCGAAGCGGCGATTTGCCAGCCTTGAGGTGCCTATGCGGCAGCCGTTCAAGTGTCCGAACGCTTCAGTCGTATCAATCCAACGGGTTAACTTAGCTGTATCAAGGAACGCCGGTTCGGTTTCCATCAAGAGCGGCGAATTTACAAGCCTCCGTGCGTTCAGGCCCCGCAACCAGAATTTGTGAGACTTATCAAAGGGCTTCGAGAAAACTCGGAGTCCTTTTTGCGTTCAAAATGTCCTGGCACACAGCTAGTGTGACCTGAGCCTCATCTTCCCTCCAGTTTTCAGGAGGTTCTTGGGTGTCGCGATTGCTTGAGCACCGTGGTGGTTCTACGGATGTGACGATGAGCGTTAGCTCAAGGGCGATGTCCGGCTGTTGTTTCCCTTTGGCCAGCGGCGAAAAAGCGCGCTGGCATTGACGCCGCCAAAACCGAAGCCATTGGATATCGCATAGTCAGCGTCCAGGGATCGTGCTTCGTTTGCAACGAGATCGATGCCGCTCGCTTCGGGATCCGGCGTGTTCAGGTTCAGTGTCGGAGGCGCGATCTGGTTTTTGAGCGCCATGATCGTGAAGATGGCTTCAAGTCCTCCGGCCGCGCCAAGCAGGTGTCCTGTCGCTGACTTGGTGCCACTGACAGCAATAGATTTTTTCTGGCCGAATAGACTTTTTATGGCTCTGATCTCTCCCAGGTCTCCCACTGGTGTCGATGTTGCATGAGCATTTAGATGGCCAATTTCATATGGGGCAATGCCGGCCTGCGCGATGGCGATTTCCATGGCTCTGCGCGCCCCGCTTCCGTCTTCAGGACCGGAGGTGATGTGATGGGCGTCGGCCGTCGTTCCGTAACCGACGAGTTCTGCAATCGGGGTTGCCCCGCGGGCAAGAGCGTGGCTCAGAGCCTCTATGACGAGTATGCCGGCGCCTTCGCCCATGACGAAGCCGTCACGCGACGTGTCGAAGGGACGCGATGCCTTGGCGGGGGTGTCGTTAAAACCTGTCGAGAGCGATCTTGCTGCTGCAAAACCGCCGAGGCTGACGATGTTCATGCAGGCTTCCGTCCCGCCACAGATCGCAATATCGGCTTCATTGGATTTGATCAGCCTTGCGGCATCGCCGATCGCCTGAACGCCGGCAGCACATGCCGTCACGGGTGCTCCAAGCGGACCTTTGAAGCCATGCCGGATCGAGACCTGGCCGGCCGCGAGATTGACGAGGAACGACGGAATGGTGAAAGGAGAGAGACGACGTACACCGCGCTGATCGACGGTCCGCACCGCCTCCGTGATCGCGGGGAAGCCGCCGACGCCGGATGCGATGATCGTCGCGGTGCGCAGCCTGTCTTCATTCGAGGCCGGCTTCCAATTTGCCTGCGCCAGCGCTTCCTCTGCGGCGGCCAGCGCCAGGATGATGAAGCGGTCGACCTTGCGTTGATCCTTTGGCGCAACGATCCTGTCCGGATCGAAGCCGCCTTCCGCGTCTTCGCTGATAGAGGGGATAACGCCGCCTACTTTCGAAGGAATATCCCCGACAACATCGTCACCCAGCCGGCGAATGCCGCTTTGGCCCGCAACGAGGCGCGACCAGGAAATATCGACGTTTGCTCCAAGGGGGCTGACAGCTCCCATACCTGTGACAACTATACGACGCATCTGCTTTCCACCTGTCTTTGAAATTTAAAAATAGGCATGCCTTCGGCCCTCGACCTGAATGAAGCTCAGGACCAGTCTCAAAAAACATGCGGTTTATGCGGAGCCTGAAATGCCCTCAGTCACTGCGGGCAATACGTCTGGCTTCGCCAGCGGCTGCGTCCAGGACGCGTTGCGACAGGCTTTCGTCCTCGATGATGCGGGAGAGCGTGACGGCACCCACCATCATGGACAGTATCGCCATGGCCTTTTCGCTGGGGCCAGAATTATCAGCGTCTCCCATGAGCTCATCCAGCACCTCGAAGTGAGCGCGAATGCCATCCTCGAACGGACGCCGAACTTCCACACTCTGTCGGGCCGCGTCCGCCCCCAGTGCAACGAGCGGGCAACCTTCCGCCTTTTCTCCCCTGTGATCTCTGGAAAGATAGAACGCCATAACAGCTTCGAGCGGATCTGAGGTGTCTGCGGCCGCGGCGGACCATCGTCTTGTGGCGCTTTCCAGAGCGCGTCTGGATGCTAGGGCGGCAAGATCGTCCTTCGACGTGAACTGTTTGTAGAAGCCACCCTGGGTAAGGCCGGCCCCTTTCATCAAATCCTTCAGACCAATTCCGTCGAAACCATGTTCTCGAAATAGCCGGCTTGCGACGGTGATCACCCTGTCCCGATTTTCCTCGGCCTGTGCGCGGCTCACTCTCATGTGGACCTCCAATTAGATTTCATTTGACATCTATATATGTTTTAGAGTTTGGTAGCAATCTAAGAATTATGGCACCACTGTGAAAAAGGCCAGTCCCATGAAACGAAAAATTCTCCTCTCAACCGTGGCAGTGGCTGCCATCCTCGGTGTCGTCACGGTGATTTTCCTGATGGTGCCGACGGAAAGGCAGGCGGCGGCTGCAGATCCACGCAGTCTTGCTCCACTCGTCAGTGTGGCCAAGGCCACGACCCCGAACACGATAAACCGCAGCTTTACCGGAGCTGTTGCAGCCCGGGTGCAGAGCGATCTGGGTTTTCGGGTTCCGGGCAAGATCGTCGAGCGGTTCGCCGAACTTGGTGAAGAGGTGAAAGCGGGACAGCCATTGATGCGGATCGACGAGACCGATCTTCGGCTTGCTCTGACCGCCAAACGCAATGCGGTTGCGGCCGCGCAGGCAACGTTCGTACAGGCTCAGGCCGACGAGAAGCGCTTTGCCGTTCTTGTCAAATCTCAGGCTTCGTCCACCCAGCAGTATGAAAGGGCGAAAGCCACTCTGGATACGGCCACGGCGCAACTTGCTGCAGCGAAGGCTGACGCAGCCGTGGCCGAAAACGAGGCGACCTATGCTCTGCTCGTGGCGGGCGGAGATGGTACGATCGTCGAAACACTCGGCGAACCCGGACAGGTGGTTTCGGCAGGCCAGCTGGTCATAAGGCTTGCGAAAGCAGGGCCGCGCGAAGCACTCGTCTGGTTGCCGGAAAATCTCAGGCCCGAAATTGGCGCCATTGCGCAGGCCGCTGTCTATGGCCGCGGTGGGCAGGAGAAAGCGGTGCTCCGCCAGATATCCGATGCTGCCGACCCTCAAACCAGAACCTATGAAACGCGCTGGGTATTGCAGGGGGCGGCGGCATCCGCGCCGCTTGGGGCAACGGTTACGATAAACGTGGAAAATAAGGACGCGCTGGCGCACGCCGAAGTTCCCATCGGTGCGCTTCTGGATGACGGCACGCGCACGGGCGTGTGGGTCGTCGATGAACAATCCTCAAGCGTTCGTTTTCGCGAAGTGAAGGTCGAACGGATCGGCGAGGAAAAGGCAATCGTTTCGAGCCTTCGGGCCGGGGAGGCTGTCGTCGCCCTTGGCGCGCATCTGCTTCAGGATGGCGCAAGCGTGCGCACCGGCGTTGAAAAAGCAGAGGCGGCAAACTGATGAGCTTCAATCTTTCCGCGCTTGCCGTTCGCGAGCGGGCCGTCACCCTGTTCTTCATCGTCCTGCTGGCTGCCGCCGGCGCTTACGCCTTCGTCAAACTGGGACGAGCCGAAGATCCCTCATTCACCATCAAGACACTTACGGTTACCTCGGTTTGGCCGGGGGCGACTGCGCGCGAAATGCAGGATCTGGTCGCCGAACCGCTCGAAAAGCGCCTTCAGGAACTGACCTGGTACGATCGCGTGGAGACGACCACACGGCCGGGCTACGCTTTCCTGACCGTTACGCTCAGAGACGATACGCCGGCGTCCGCCGTCGAAGGCGAATTTTATCAGGCGCGCAAGAAACTTGGCGATGAAGCCCGGAATCTCCCTCCCGGTGTCATAGGCCCTTTCGTCAACGATGAGTATTCCGATGTCAGCTTCGCCCTTTATGCCCTGAAAGCCAAGGGCATGGCGATGCGCGATCTCGTGCGGCAGGCCGAGACGATCCGTCAGGACATGCTTCACGTTCCGGGCGTGAAAAAGATCAACATTCTAGGCGAGCAGCCGGAACAGATTTTCGTGGAATTCTCCTATTCCAAGCTGGCCACGCTGGGGATTTCGGCGCAGGACATCGCTTCCGCCCTGCAACGGCGCAATACCGTCACCCCGGCGGGCTCGATCGATACGCAGGGTCCGCAGGTCTTCATCCGGTTCGATGGCGCCTATGACAGCGTCGAGTCGATTGCTGAAACACCCATCGTCGTGGGCGGACGTGTCCTGAAGCTGTCGGATTTCGCCGAAGTGCGGCGTGGATATCAGGACCCCGCCACCTATCTCATCCGCCACGAGGGCGAACCCGCCATCATGCTTGGCGTAGTCATGCAGCAGGGCTGGAACGGGTTGGAACTCGGCAAGGCGCTGGAAGACCGGTCTTCGACGATTGCGCAAACTCTGCTGCTCGGCATGACACTTGCCAAAGTCAGCGATCAGGCGGTCAACATTCAGGAAGCCGTCGGCGAATTCATGCTGAAATTCGCCATGGCGCTCGGCGTCGTCCTTTTCGTCAGCCTCGTCAGCCTTGGCTGGCGCGTCGGCATTGTCGTCGCACTTGCGGTTCCGTTGACGCTCGGCGTCGTCTTCCTGATCATGCTGGAAACCGGGCGGTTCTTCGACCGCATCACACTCGGCGCGCTCATTCTGGCGCTCGGGCTGCTCGTGGACGACGCCATCATCGCCATCGAGGTGATGGTGGTGAAGATGGAAGAAGGCATGGACCGCATCAAGGCGGCCGCCTATGCTTGGAGCCACACGGCCGCCCCGATGCTTTCCGGCACGCTTGTGACCATCATCGGGTTGATGCCGGTGGGGTTTGCCAAATCCGCCGCCGGTGAATATGCCGGCAACATCTTCTGGATCGTCGGCTTCGCTTTGATCGTCTCTTGGTTCGTTGCGGTGATCTTCACGCCCTATCTCGGCGTCAAGATGCTGCCTGAAATCAAACCGGTGGAAGGCGGTCACCACGCCATCTACAACACCCCGAATTACCGGCGACTTCGCAGCCTCATAGAATTTGCCGTACGCCACAAGTTCCTGACCTGCGGTCTCGTTGCCGTCATCATGGCCGCCTCCGTTGTTGGCATGGGGGCCGTCAAGCAGCAGTTCTTTCCGACGTCGGATCGTCCCGAAGTGTTGGTGGAAGTGCGTATGCCGGAAGGGACCAGCATCGAGACGACGACGGCGACCGTCGCGAAACTCGAGGGTTGGCTGAAAGAGCAACCCGAAACGAAGATCGCGACAAGCTATGTCGGTCAGGGCGCGCCGCGCTTCTTCTTCGCCATGGCGCCTGAATTGCCGGATCCGGCTTTCGCCAAGATCGTCGTGCTGACATCCGACGCCCATACGCGTGAGGCGCTCAAGCATCGTCTTCGGGAAGCGGTTTCCAGCGGACTAGCTCCGGAAGCGAACGTGCGGATTACACAGCTCGTCTTCGGTCCCTATACGCCATTTCCCGTAGAGTTCCGCATCATGGGGCCGGATCCGGACGAACTGTACAAAATCTCCGACCAAGCGCTCGCCATCATGAAGACCGTACCCGACGTTCGCCAGCCCAACCGCGACTGGGGCAACCGCACGCCTGTGCTGCGGTTCATCCCGGATCAGGATCGGCTCAACCTTATCGGCCTCTCTCCCGCCGAGGCTGCGCAGCAGATGCAGTTGCTGCTGAGTGGCGTGCCGATCACGCAGGTTCGCGAAAATATCCGCAACGTTCCCGTGGTGGCGCGCAGCGCCGGTGAAAACCGGCTCGATCCTTCAAGGCTTTCGGATTTCTCACTGATGAGCAGAAACGGTCGCCCGGTTCCGCTCGACCAGATCGGTCATTCCGAAATCCGTTTCGAGGAGCCGATCATGAAACGCCGTGACCGCACGCCGGTCATCACCATCCGCTCTGATATAAACGAGGCAACCCAGCCGCCGGAAGTGTCGCAGCAGGTCTTCAAGGCCCTTCAGCCATTGATCGCCTCGCTTCCCGTCGGCTACCGCATCGAAATGGGCGGCAATATCGAGGAGTCCCTCAAGGCGAATGGGGCGCTGGTGAAGATTTTCCCGGCCATGGTCGCCGCCATGCTCATCGTCATCATCCTTCAGGTCCGCAGCCTGTCGACGATGACGATGGTGATGCTGACGGGACCGCTCGGCCTTGCCGGCGTGGTGCCGATGTTGCTGATTTTCAACCAGCCCTTCGGCTTCAACGCCATCCTCGGCTTGATTGGTCTGGCCGGTATCCTCATGCGTAATACGCTGATCCTGACCGAGCAGATCAAGGAAAATCAGGCCGCTGGTCTGGATGACTACCATGCCGTCATCGAAGCGACCGTGCAGAGAACGCGACCCGTTATCCTGACAGCACTCGCAGCCGTCCTCGCCTTCATCCCGCTGACGCATTCGGTCTTCTGGGGATCGATGGCCTATACGCTGATCGGCGGAACGGCTGTCGGGACCGTAATGATCCTGCTGTTTCTTCCAGCACTTTACGCGGCATGGTTCCGCATCAAGCCGCCCAAGGGTGAGAAACAGCTCCAATCGGAAGAACACGTTCCCAATCCGGTGCTCGCGATGGCGGCAGAGTGATCTCACCCGGCATCTTCAAACCTGATGAATTTCAACTCGCATCTATCGTGCCTGGTGCTGCCGCTTCGGTCTGCCCGGACACGCCAGCAGCCCTTACCGAAACAACCAGAAAATGAAGGAGGCCACGGTGGCCGAACAGAAAGTGATCGTGATAACAGGGGCGTCGTCAGGCATAGGCGAAGCCACCGCTCGTCTTCTGGCGCAGAAAGGCTACCGCGTATTCGGCGGTGCGCGTGACCCCAACCGCGCTAAATCTATCCCCGGCGTAAAATTCGAGGCGGTAGATGTGACCGACGACGCATCGGTTTCAAGTTTTATCGACTGGGTATTGTCCGAGGCGGGCAGGATTGACGTCCTCATCAACAATGCGGGCGTCTCGCTGGTCGGGCCTGTCGAAAATACCACGCCTGCTGAAGCAGGACGGGTTTTCGATGTGAACGTCCTCGGTCCACTTCGCATGATCCGGGGCGCCCTGCCGTCAATGCGGGCAGCACGCAGCGGACTTATCATTAATATAAGCTCTGTTCTGGGCTTTCTGCCGGCGCCATTCATGGGCATTTATGCGAGCAGCAAACACGCTCTCGAGGGTATGTCCGAATCTCTCGATCACGAGATCCGAGATTTTAACGTTCGTGTCATCCTCATGGAGCCGACGTTCACGAATACGAACCTCGATGTGAATGCTGCACACACGGAAGCGCCGCTGGGTGTCTATGCCCAGCAGGCCGAAGCGACCATCCAGACAGTACAGGCACAAATCAAATCGGCTCCCGCGCCGACATTGGTTGCGGCAAAGATACTGGCTGCCATTGAGGGGCCGTACAAAATGCGCCAGCCAGTTGGCCGCCAGGCAACCTTCTCAGCCGGTTGCGCAGCTTCATGCCGGCAAAGGCGGTCGATGGAAGCCTGCGGAAGACTTTCGGTTTTGGAAAAGTGAGGTCTTCATAAATCGGGTCAAGCTCGATTTGGGACTGCGGGGCAACATGCCGCTCGGCCTCGCAGTACTCTTCCAAGGGCATGCCTTATCAGGGGTAAAGTATACAGGCTGTTGCTCAGCTGGCCGATAATCTATGGTGCTGCTTCCGCCGAAAACGCTGATTTGATGAGTGTTTCGGTATATTCAGCCGTCGGCCTGTTGAATATCGCGTCTGTTTCTCCCTCCTCCACAATCTTCCCGTTTCTCATGACGATCACGTAGTCCGAAATGGCCTTGATGACAGAAAGGTCGTGGCTGATGAAGATGTAGGAAAGGCCATGCGTCTTCTGCAGATCACGCAGCAGATCGATAACCTGTCCCTGAACGGACCGGTCCAGCGCAGATGTCGGTTCATCGAGAATGACGACATCGGGCTTGAGGATGATCGCACGGGCAATTGCGATGCGCTGACGTTGCCCGCCTGAAAACTCGTGCGGGTAGCGGTTGCGGGTGGCTGGATCCAGACCGACTTCTTTCAGTGCTTCTATTGCCCGCTTGTCCCGCTCCGCGCGGCTCAGTTGTTGCTCATGCACGAACAGACCTTCAGTGATGATCTCTCCGACCGTCTGTCTTGGCGAAAGCGAACCATAGGGATCCTGGAATACCAGCTGCAAATGCTGCCGCAATGGCCGCATGGCCTTTCGGTCAAGGCCACTGATTTCCGTCTCGCCGAAGAAAATGCGGCCCTTGGAATGGGTAAGCCCCAGAAGCGCGCGACCGAGGGTGGACTTGCCCGATCCGGACTCGCCGACGATGCCGATGGTTTGTCCCTGGCGAAGGCTGAGATTAACGTCATCGACAGCCCGAAACTTGCTCCATTTCGACAGGAAGCCACCCGCAATTTTATAATCGACCGTCACGTTCCTCCCGGAGAGAACGACAGGCGCCTCTTTACCCACTGGCAACTTGTGCCCGCTGGGTTCTGCATCGAGAAGCATCCGGGTGTAGTCAGCCTGCGGGCGATCGAAGATATCTTCCGTCGTGCCGGCCTCGACGATTTCCCCGCGGCGCATAACCGCGACGCGGTCGGCGAAATGGCGGACAACACCGAGATCATGCGTGATGAGGACGACGGCCATGCCGAAGCGTTTTTGCAATGATTTCAGAAGGTCGAGGATCTGTGCCTGGATCGTCACGTCAAGCGCGGTGGTTGGTTCATCCGCAATCAAAATGTCCGGCTCGTTTGCGAGAGCCATGGCAATCATGGCGCGTTGGCGTTGACCACCGGAAAGCTCATGCGGGTAACTGTCTATACGCCGCTCCGGATCGGGAATCCCCACAAGCTTCAGGAGCTCGAGAACGCGTGCGCGGGCCTCCTTTTTGCTACCGCCCCTGTGGTGAATGATCGGCTCGGCGATTTGCGCGCCGATCCTGTAGAGAGGATCGAGCGAGGTCATCGGCTCCTGGAAAATCATGGTGATTTTCGCACCCCGGATATTGTTCAGCTCGCTGACCGGCAGGCCGATCAACTCGCGTCCACGATATTTTGCCGAACCTTCGACAACCCCGTTGGATGCAAGCAGTCCCATGATGCCCATCATGGTCTGGCTTTTTCCGGAACCGGATTCTCCGACGACGGCAAGCGTTTCACCCTGTTTGACATCGAGCTCGATGCCCTTGACGGCATTCACCGTGCCATCGGGCGTTGTGAATTCAACCTTGAGGTCACGGACGGTGAGGATGGTTTCAGATGTCGTATTCATGTCAACGATCCTTGGGATCGAGTGCATCACGCAACCCGTCACCCACAAAATTGAGCGAAAACAGGGTCAGCACGAAGAAGATCGCCGGAAATATCAGCAGCCACGGAGCCGACTGGATATTGTTGGCACCTTCGGAAATCAGCGCCCCCCAGCTCGTCAGCGGCGCCTGCACGCCAAGGCCGAGGAAGGAGAGGAAGCTTTCCAGAAGAATGACCTTGGGCACGACAACCGTGACGAACACGACGACAGGCCCGATCGTATTGGGAATGATGTGACGGCGGATGATCTGCCAGTCGCTCAAAGCCAAAGCCTGTGCGGCACTCACAAATTCCCGCCGTTTCAAGGCAAGCGTCTGGCCACGGACGATACGCGCCATGTCCAGCCATTCGACCGCACCGATGACCAGGAAGATCAGGATGAAGCTGCGGCCGAAGAAGACCACCAGAACGACCACCAGAAAAACGAAGGGCAGCGAATAGAGGATTTCGACGAAACGCATCATCACATTGTCGACGCGCCCGCCGGTATACCCCGCAGTTGCGCCGTAAAAAACGCCGATCCCGAGCGAAACGAGGCTGGCCAGAACGCCGACGGCGATCGAGATTTGCCCGCCCAGCATCACCCGCGCCAGCATGTCGCGACCGTTCGAGTCTGTACCGAAGAGGAAGTATTCGCGGTTGACGTCGCCTTCCAGCTTCAGCGTTCGACCATCGTCTTCCGTTGCAACGACCTTCGTGTTTTCGAATTCGTTGGCGCGGTCGAAATAGCGTGTCGTGCGTGGGTCGATCTGGCTGCTGGAGGTAACCGTTGCGGTGAAGTTTTGCCCTTCGACGGCAAATTCTTTCAGTTCGACGCGCGCGCGGCCTGCCACATCTTCCATGACGCCCTGAAGGTTGTTTACGTCTGGTCGTGGCTCGAGGCTTGGCGGGACGGAGACATAGGACGAAAACACCTGATCATAGGTGTGTGTCAGGAAATGCGGACCAATGAACGAGAAAAGCGTGATCAGCAGCAGCATGACGGACCCCGCCATGGCGGCCTTGTTTCGTCTGAAACGCAGGGCTGCCAGCTGGAACAGGCTTCGGCTTTTCACCGGTGGTTTATCGGCAATGTTCCCGGAAATATCAGTCATGTCTGACCCTCGGATCAAGCAGGCCGTAGAGAATATCGACCACGAGATTGAACAGGATGACAAAAATGGCGACGAGAACGACGGTTCCCATCACCAAGGTATAGTCACGGTTGATCGCGCCAAGAACGAAGTAGCGGCCAACACCCGGAATAGTGAAGATCGTCTCGATGACAGCCGAACCCGTCAACAGCGCTGCGGCGCAAGGAGCCAGATAGGAAACGACCGGAAGCATCGCCGCGCGCATGGCGTGGAACACCACCACGTTGCGCGCCGGAAGACCGTAAGCCTTGGCGGTGCGGATATGGTCCATCCGCAAAGCCTCGATCATTGCACCGCGTGTCAGACGCGCGATAACCGCAAGCTGCGGTAAAGCGAGCGCGATCATCGGAAGGATGAGATATCGCAGTGATCCGTCTCCCCAGCTGCCGGCGGGCAGAAGCCCGAGCAAAACGGCAAAGACGAGCGTGAGAACAGGGGCGACAACGAAGTTCGGCACGGTAACGCCGACCGTTGAAATGGACATGATCGAAAAATCAAAGGCACTATTCTGCCTGAGCGCGGCCAGGGTGCCGGCAAGAACGCCGCCAACCAGCGCCAGCAAAAGAGCATAGCTGCCGAGTTCCAGCGAATAAGGCAGACCCTTGCCGATCAACTGTGCGACGGTATTGTCCTTGTAGACGTAGCTCGGCCCGAAATCGCCGGTGACGGCATTGCCGAGGTAGATGAGATACTGGCGCCATAACGGCTCATCCAGATGATAGGTTCTCATCAGGTTTTCCATCGTCTGCGGCGGCAGGGGACGTTCAAGATTGAACGGACCGCCCGGCGCGAAACGCATCAGGAAAAACGAAATCGTGACGACGATAAACAAAGTCGGCACCGCACTCGCCAAACGGCGCAGGATAAACGAGATCATGGTTTTTCAGGCTCCGGCATGGCACGGTGGGGTGAGCCACCGTGCCGACGCTGCTTATTCGGAAACGCTCAGGAAGCGGCTGAGGTGTGCGTTAGCAGCATTGTCGACCCAACCCTTGACGCGGTTGGAAACCAGCCAAAGATCGGCCTGCGTCAAAAGCGGAACAACCGGCTGTTCCTTCATGAGGATGGTTTCTGCCTCATGCAGCAGCTTGGAGCGAGCTGCGGGATCCTTCTCGTCGTAGGATTTCTGCATCAGCGCGTCATATTCGGCGTTGTTGAACTTGGAATAGTTGAAGGTCTTGTTGGAAGATACCGAAAGCGCCAGGAAGTTTTCGGCGTCGGCATAGTCCGCAACCCAACCGGCACGCGCCACGTTGAATTTGCCGCCTTCCTGAAGGTAGCCATAGTGCGAGGCGACGTCGAGGTTCACCAGCGACACCTTCGCGCCGAAGGTGTTCTTCCACATATCAGCGATAGCCGTCGCGACACGTTCATGGTTCGGGTTGGTGTTGTAACGGATTTCGATGGAAAGCGGCTTGCCGCCTTCACCGTAACCAGCCTCCTTCATGAGCTTGAGGGCTTCGTCTTCACGATCAAGCTGCGACAGCGTGGCAAAATCTGCCTTTGCCGGCTCTTTGTAGGAATCCATGCCCGGAGGAACCATGGAGTAGGCCGGAATCTGAGAACCGCTATAGATTTCCTTGGCGAGGAAATCACGGTCCACTGCCATGGAGAGCGCCTGGCGGACACGGACATCGTTATAAGGCGCTTCGCGGGTGTCGAAGGTGTAGTAATAGGTGGCAAGCGTCGGCGAAACGTGAACCTGTTCGCCGTAGGCCTTGCGCAGACGGTCGATCTGGTCTGCGGAAAAGTTGTAGGCGAGGTCCATTTCCTTTGCTTCGAAACGACGAACGGATGCGGCCTGATCATCGATCGGGTAGAAGATGACCTTGTCGATCTTGGTGTTGGACGCATCCCAGAAACTGGTGTTCTTGACGACGGTCAAACTGTCATTGGGAACATGCGCTTCGAGCTTGTAGGCTCCATTCGAGACCATGACACCGGGCTTTACGAAGTCGGTGCCATTCTTTTCGTAGCTTGCCTTTGAGATCGGCAGAGCCGCCTGGTGAGAAAGGAGTTCAAGGAAGAAAGGTGTTGGGCGCTCAAGTGTGACCTCAAGGGTCTTGTCATCCACCGCCTTGACGCCAAGCTGGTCAACCGGAACCTCGCCCTTGTTGATCTTTTCGGCGTTCTTGATCGGATAGAGAATATTTGCGTATTTTGCGGCGGTCTTTGGGTCTTCGACACGCTGGTAGGAGAAAACAAAATCTCCGGCCGTTACCGGGGTGCCATCCGACCACTTCGCATCCGCACGCAGTTTGAACGTGTAGACAGTGCCATCCTCAGACAGCGTCCAGCTTTCGGCCGTGCCGGGGACGATCTTGCCGGCGGCATCGTAAATGGTGAGACCTTCATAAAGGTCTTTCAGGATAAAGGCTTCGATGTTGATGGAAGTCTGGGCCTGATCGAGCGTCTGTGGTTCGCCGGCATTGCCACGATGCAGAACTGTTTCTGCAAGCGCGGAACTGGCACCAAACAGAAGCGATCCTACCAGCAGAGTGGCGCGTGTTGTTGTTTTTATCGACATTGTTTCTTTCCCCGTGAATATTTTGAGTCCACAAACAAGGCCAAATTGCTCCGGAGTGCAACCACAATAAATTGTGAGTTGATGAGGAAACCACAAGTTTTACTTATGTGCGAGGCACCCCCCCCGCTGGACCCAGCTACTCCGTATAAAATACTTTGTTTTAGGTCTATCGCGCGCCAGGTTGTTCCATATTGAAGGTGCATACTCTCGGCGGCCGAGTGGTTCACGTCCTAACTCGTCAACACGCTATCCCTTTGTCCCGCTCGCCGCGATACTGGAGATGGCTGCCATCGAGCCTGCGTGCGACGATCGAAATATGGCGGTACGCTCCGTTATATCCCCGATCCATCGAGTTCGCGATCGTCCTCACCTTTCCAGGGGGATGGCATTGCGAGACCATCGGCATTGGCCGAGGGGACGGGCATCCAACACTTCAATTCCGGCTCAGCGTATTCGATAATCCGGCCCGGTAACGAGTCTGAAGCGCGCCAGCCTTCTGCACCGAACCGGTCGCTCTTCGCCCAATACGCAAGATCTACCTGGGCTGGTCCCTGTTCTGACGAGCGTATTGTTACGAGGATCCGGTTGCCGTTTTTCGGCGCACTTGCCATTTGGCGCCATTGCTGTGCGTCGTCCATCATCTTCCTCCCTGTCCATTGCTGCAAGTGTCACCTCACCACTTAAAACGGTCAACTCAAACTTTGCGCATGATGCGCTGATTGGTTTGCAAACCAGCAGCCCATTTATGCAGGGTATTTTCTCACAACATTTTATTGGGCAGCGGTTCGCAAGTGACGAACGCCCGAGCTTGAAATCGGCCGGGAGATCGTGCTTGTTCAGGGCCAGCAGGGGCACGGCTCGTCCTCCACCAGCAAACGGCGACCTGAAAAGAGGAATACGGCATGAAGAAGCTCATCAACGACCCATCCACCGTTGTGCGGGACATGCTCGAAGGTGTGGTGACGCTCAGCCCTGCGACAGTCCTGTTTGCAGACGAGAACGTGGTTATCCGCTCTGGCCTTCCGGAAACGGAAAAGCGCAAGGTGGCGGTTCTGTCGGGCGGGGGTAGTGGACATGAGCCGGCTCATGCAGGTTATGTCGGCGAGGGCATGCTGACTGTCGCCGTGGCAGGCGACGTCTTCACATCGCCAAGCACCGATGCGGTTCTTGCCGGTATCAGGGCTGGGGCTGGACCCGCTGGCGCTCTGGTCATTGTCAAGAACTACACGGGTGACCGGCTGAATTTCGGACTGGCGGCCGAATTGGCAAGGGCTGAAGGAATTCCGGTCGAGATTGTGGTCGTTGCCGATGATGTCGCGTTAAAGGACACGGTTCCCGCTGACCGTCGCCGCGGTATTGCGGGCACGGTGTTTGTTCACAAGCTCGCCGGCGCGGCCGCGGAGCGGGGACTTTCGCTGCAAGAGGTGGCCCGGATTGCACGCGACGCTGCCGAAAGAACATCCTCCATGGGGGTATCGCTGGGTTCCTGCACTCTGCCCGCCGTGGGCAGGCCGGGCTTTGTGCTTGGCGAAGCTGAAATCGAAGTCGGGCTCGGAATTCATGGCGAGCAGGGCGTCCGGCGGATGCCTATTGCATCGGCGGACGAGCTTGTGAAACTGGTCCTCGAAACGATCGAAGCCGACAGCAGGCTAAAGAGCGGGGACCGGGTTGCGTTGCTGGTCAACGGGCTGGGATCGACGCCGCCAATGGAACTCGCGATCGTCGCGCGATCTGCGGTCACGCAACTGGAAGAAAAGGGCGTCGTGGTTGACCGGGCGTGGGCCGGCACCTTTCTTTCCGCTCTGGACATGCCGGGTTTTTCGTTGTCGCTCATGCATGTCGACGAGGCAGCGCTCAGCCTCATCGATGCGCCAACCGATGCCAGCGCATGGCCACGCGGCGGTGTGGTGAACCGCGAGCGGATCCTGCCCTCGGCAAGTGCCGAGAAGAGCCTGCCTGTCGGAAACAGGATGACCGCAGCCGGCGGTCGACTGCGCTCCACCGCAGATCGGATTGCCAATGCCTTGATTGCAGCAGAGCCCAAATTAACGCAGCTGGACAGTGTTGCGGGTGACGGTGACCTTGGCGCAAGCATGGTTCGTGGTGCCGAGGCGATACTTGCACTGCCAAAGGAAAACTTCGGAGACGTCGCCGATGGGCTGATGGCGATGGCAAACGCGATGCGCAAGGCGATTGGCGGAAGTTCCGGACCCTTTTACGCTACGGCGCTGATGCGCGCCTCGCGCCATCTTGCCGGGATTGAAAGCCCGACGGCTCAGCAGATGGCGGAAGCATTTGTAGCGGCGGTTATCGCGATCTCGGAACTTGGCGGTGCGAAGCCAGGGGACCGCACGATGATAGATGCGCTTCATCCGGCGGCAGAAACGTTTCGGGACAAACTCGCAGCGGGTGCTCCGACCGAAGAGGCCTGGCGGTCCGCCGTGGCGGCGGGCGTTGCGGGTGCGGAGGCGACGACCTCCATGAGGCCGCGCCTCGGGCGCGCGAGCTATCTCGGCGAACGGGCTGTCGGGCACCCCGACGCGGGTGCGGTCGCCGTCAGCATCTGGCTTGAAGCAATCGGGAACAATTAGCTGGTGGGGGCGGGTCGCCTGCAACAAACACGTGCCGTCTGCGCGTTACCCTCACCCTGCGCGCTGATGGGATTTTAATTTGAGCAATGGAGGCTGATGATGGACATTGTTTCACCTCCACTCGTAGCTGGGAGCAGTCATGATTGCAGCTTATATCGACGAATTCATCATGTTCTGCGCCGGTCTGTGGATGACCGCAGTGGGTTTTGGTTATTTGCCCCTATCGAAAAACCCCAGGCAGCAGTTACCGGTGGTTCGTCATTTCAAGTGGATGGGACCGATGCTGATCGGTATCGCGATCATTTTGACCGCTGCGTCATAGGGGCATCGGCAGCTGTACTCGGGATATATTTAGCATGAACACGATGCTGGCCTGCACCTCGTGCGGATTGGACGAGACTGAACCTGTCATCCATTTCGGTTCGTATATTCTGCGATGCGCCGCTTGCGGCCAGCACGTCGTTGCAACATCGTTCATGGCAATGTTGAATTCGGATGATGAGTGTTCAGCCTTTATCGATCCGGGCCATGGAAAAAAACCTTTGCCGGAGACACTCGTCGCGCGCGGACCGCTCCGGTTGATTGCAAAAGCAATTAGTGCCGCGGCGACTGACGGAACTCTGATACGCCTGATCTTCGACCCAACGGATTGAAGCCGTGGCTGACATCTGTGGAGCAAGTAGCAAATGCAATGAACCGAAAGTGCTGCGGTGCTTACAGCTTGAGCCCAAGCGCGCCCGGTCGTCATCACCCGTAATGCGTCAAAATTTGAACGACCAGCTGCTTGCAGCAGGTCGTCGAATTCCCGTGTTTGCTTTCAGCGCAATGCGGGGGGGAACTGGCAATCGCCAGCCCCGTTAGTGGTTTACGTAACATATAGGAGGACGACATGAGCGACTTCGACCTTTATTACTGGCCAGTTCCGTTTAGAGGTCAGTTCATCAGGGGAATTCTGGCCCATGGCGGATGCTCCTGGGATGAACATGGTGTCGATGCGATAGACGATATGATGCATCGTGAGGTGGGGAGACAGCCGATAGCTTTCATGGGGCCGCCGGTTTTGATTGATCGCGAGCGCCATTTCGCAATCTCTCAGATGCCGGCAATCGCCCTCTATCTGGG
This sequence comes from Agrobacterium burrii, assembly GCF_017313405.1. Classification (NCBI taxonomy): domain Bacteria; kingdom Pseudomonadati; phylum Pseudomonadota; class Alphaproteobacteria; order Hyphomicrobiales; family Rhizobiaceae; genus Agrobacterium; species Agrobacterium burrii. The sequence continues at coordinate 197,818 of NZ_JAFLNA010000006.1, read as the reverse complement.
TGAGCGGCTGAATATTTTGCCGGCCGCTGCCGAGGGCCGCGCGCTTAGTGCCAAAGTCGTAAACGACGCCAACGACGTCCTTGATGAGCTGACGCTCAGTGGGGGGCGCGAGATGTGGACGCCAGAAAAATGGGCGGAGTTCGGCCCTCGTTTGAAGAAGTGGATCCGTATTTTCGAGGATACCGGAGCAAGAAACGGCCTGACTGCTGATTCCGGATTTATGCTCGGACCGGAAAAACCCGGCGTCGCAGATATAGTCACCGCCCTCCTTTGGACGACGGTGGCTGAACGCTTTCCGGTCATTAAAGGCATCATCGAAGACACCTCGCCAGTCATCTGGGGGCTTTCCAAGCGGGTGGGGAATACGGCTCCGCTGGCGCTCTTGAACCGCCGGAGTTTTGAAAACTATGGTGACGCTTATTGCGGAGGAGAGATCGAAAAATCGCTCCGAAAAGTTGCCGGCTAACGGTGAATGTATCGGACAATCCGCTGCGTGGCTCCAAGCCTTGAAGCCTAACTAGGCAACTGGTCGCAAAGTCTTGTGTGGCGGTCCTTCCACGGAAGCGTTATTCAGTCCGCTGCGAATTCGCAAGCCAACAGGGTCTTACCGCCTAGAGCGTCACCTTCCCGGGCCACAATGGAAACTTTCCCCGGGCCAGCCAGACCTTCCGGGGGCTGCAGGTCCTGCGAAAGTTCCCGGGCGTAGCCTTTGCTGGATGTGCCCATCAGGTCGGAGGTTTCTGGCTTCAGATTATATTTCGCCGCCAGATCGTCGGCGCGCTGGCCCTTGATCAAGACGCCGACTGCGCCATTGGCGAAGAACACTTCCTCACTTTCAAATCCATCGCGGCCAATCTGAAATGGAAGCGTGTAGATTGCGGCGCCCAGTGACGATGTATCGGGTTTTGCAAGCTTTTCCGCTGCATCGTAAATCTCGGTCGCGGATGTCATCGAGTAAGGAGGATTGCACAACGCCGCGTCATAAAATGTGGGATCCGCTTCCGCCGCCGCAGCGCTCCCGACTTGAAGCATAGCGAAGGCGGCGCACATTACGGCCGCGCCGTGACGAAGGTGTGTGAAAGCAAGCATAGGCGATCCTTAGAGTTTGCCTGTCGTTTATTGGCCGAGATGCGTCAGGTATCACCTTTGCTTGGAGCACCAAAGTTTCCACTTGTCGATATCCGAGGAGCCTTTTCCCAAACCATCAGAACATGACGATGCTCATCCTCTTAATGTCACAGCTTTGTCGCTGTCGCTTCATTGCCGAGGGAGAGTGCTTCTTTCACCGCCAACTCCGCCATGGCCAGCGCGGCATCGCGGGTTTTGGCCGCCGCGACAAACCGGCCGTTGTGGCAGAAGCTCGCGCCTTCGACGCCACAAACCGCTTCGAGATTTTTGTCCGTCAGGCCGGCCCAGGCCACCGGCAAATCTGCCCGCAGCTCGAAGCCCTCATCCGCGCGGCGGATACCGGTCAGGCACCAGTCGTTGTTGCGGGGATGAACGACAAAAAGTAGGTGGTCGGCACCCGACTTCACGATGGCGGACCGAAACGGCATTCCCACCGGTAGTTCCAGAATATGCCCTTCACCGGCATCCACGATAGCCTGTTTCACAAGCGCCTCAGCCCGCAATTTTGCAGCGCTGTTGGCTATTCTCGCCTCGATGAAGCTGCGGGCAATGGCCAGCGCGGCATGGAAACTGCGATTGTCCGCGTCGGGATCTGTCTCGTCAAAAACGGGCTTCAGGGTTTCCAGTAAAACAGGCAGCGTTAGCCCGGCAAGTGGCCCAGCGATGGACGGGCTGAGCGTGCCATTGTCGACCAGGTCGACCGGCAGCACAAAGTTGGTATCGAACGATGCATGGACGGTTTCGACATGTTCTTGTGGAACGCCAGAGGCGGCAAGATAGTCCCGGCCGAAGTGCTTCCAGATCAGGCCGAACGAACTATAGGGCTGACCGTCATCCCGCAACGGTGCGCCGCGCTGGTGGTGGTCGAAGATCCTGCCCGCTGGGTCATAAGCACCACCGACGTCGTAGATGATGCGGTCCGCGCCGGGTGTGATCCATTCGGCTGCCCTGCTGCGAACGAGGCGGGCCTGCGGGAAAAGCCGGGTCAACACGACGCTGGACAGAAGTTCGTCAGCATGGAAGCCACCGGAATGGGTGACGAGGAAGTCCGGGATCATGTCAGGATACGCCTTGTTGCTTGCGGAAGGCCCGCTTTGGGGCTGGGCATCTGATACCCTGTGCCGGACGCCATCTCAACCCGCCATTCGCGATGGAGACCAAAAGCAATGATATGCTGTACGTTCCCGGATATTTGGTTTTCGTTTTGACCCATATGACAATGCCGTAGCGGTGGGTGAAGCTTGCCGCACAGCCGCTCCCAGCCCACGCGCTGCGCCAGCGCCCAGTGGAGAGCCGACATCTAGACCTGTGGCTTGTTTGATGCGGGCTGCGTAGATTTCCATCGCCGCGGCAAGCCTCTTCCACCTGTTGCGGCGTCTCAGAGAGGTTTTGATCGGCGTCTTTATTCAGTCTCTTCACGACGAGCCGGTTTGGGCTATCGAGGGGCGCGGCGAGATTGCCAGGGGCAGGGCCGTCACAACCACCGGCAAGATGAGTACCGCCCATGCCGCCCCATAGCCAAAACCATCAACCAGCAGCCCGAAGAGATAGGGACCAATTGCCATCACACCCAAACAGATCGTGGACGCGAAGGCGATTGTCGATGCTATCGAACCTTTCGGTGCGCTCTCGGCAATCTGCAGAAGGTAAAGCGGAAACCAGCCGATCCCGAATATACCCAATATGACGAGCACCAGGAGGATCACCGGCGGCGGAGTGCCGATGGGAAGAAGCGCAAGGATTGTGGCCGCGCCGGCGGCAATGACGGATACCAGGCCAAAGGATTGGCCGCGAAGACCGGGCCGGAAACGATCGTTGAGCCATGGCAGCAGAATACGGCCGGGAATGCCAGCAAGCTGTGTGGCGGCAAACATCGAAGAAGCGACAAAGAGGCCTAGCCCCAATCCATCCGCCATGAAGCCGATGATGTGTGCGGTCAGGGTGAATTGAAATGCAGACATGGCGATACCGAGCCGCAATACGGGCCAGAAGCTGCGATCCTGTCCGACGATGCGGACGAGTTTTGCCAAAGGCAGTGGACGCTCGGTTTTGGCGGCCAAATCGCCTCCCTCACGATACAGCCCCCAGAAGAGCGCCGCGCCGGCGATGGAAATACCGCCGCAAAGCCATGCCGCGGCATGCCACCCGTAACGGACCGCCATGAATGGCAGGAGAGCGGCTGCAATCATTGTCCCGAAGGGAACCGCTGCTTGCCTAAACCCTGTGGCAATGCCGCGTTTGGCAGGCGGGAACCAGCGCATGATCGCCCGCGTGCCGCCCGGTTGGACGGCCGCATAGGTGCCGCCCAGAAAAGCGATGCAAACAAGCAGCGCGGGCAGGCTGTTTGCGAATGCCGCCGCACAGGCCATGGCGATCGCCATGCCGAGCATGGCAATGCCGACGATGTGACGTTCACCGTGAATATCAATGGCGCGGCCGAGCATGAACATTGTCGCGATCTGGACACCGTTCATGACGGTCACGGCAAGCGACGCAGATGCGAGGGAGACCCCGAATGCTTCCCGCCAGAAGGGCACGAGAATGTAAATTCCCTGCGATACGAATGAGCCCGCGGTTTGCGTTCCGACCGCCACGGCAAGGACTGCCCAGATGCTGGGATCGGTCTCGGACGCGGGTGGGGGCGAGGACAAAGAAATCTGTGACGACACGAAAGGCTCCTATCAGGGTTTTCGTGCAGTAACCTTTCTGTTCAGCCGACAGAATTAGGAGCTTGCAAGTTTCAGCGATAACAGTTTGTTATGCAAGCATGCGTTCATTGGATCCTGAAGCCGTCGAGACTTTTCTTCTTGTTGCCGAATTGCAGTCCTTCACGCGGGTTGCAGGCGTTATGAATACGACGCAGGCGGCCATATCCCTGCGCTTGCGCCGGCTCGAAGACCTGCTGGGGCATCGCCTCGTCGAGCGGACGCCACGCCGGGTGCGGTTGACGGCTGCAGGCGAACGCTTTCTGGAGCCGGCGCGGGCCTATGTCGCTGCCGGTCGTCGTGCGCTTGATGTCTTTGGGCAGGAGCCAACGCGTCTGGCGATCGGCGTCACCCATCATCTGATCGGAGCCGACCTGCCTCGGATACTTCGGGTGGTCAGCGAGCGCGAGACGAGCGTGACGCTTCATCTTCGCACGGCCGGCACACGGACCCTGCTTGACCTCTATGATGCCGGAGAACTCGACGCGATCGTTGTGCTGCGGCACGATGATATCCGCCGGGATGGCGAGCCTCTGTTTCAGGAGAGCTTTGGCTGGTATTGCAGCGCGGATTTCGATCTGCCTTCAAACGCCCCGCTGCCGCTGGTACTTCAACCCGAACCCTGCAATTTGCGCGCCATGGCCCTTCGGGCGCTGGAGGCGGCGGATATCCCCTGGCGCGAAGTGTTTGTCGGCACCGGTGCCACGGCGGTCGGAGCCGCGGCCGAAGCCGGGATTGGCGTAGCACTTCTGGCGCAAAGTGCAGCCCCCGCCGGTGTGCGGCAGGTCAAGGCCCGCGCGCTGCCGGAGCTTCCGAAACTGGATGTCGTGATGATTTCGACGGTTACCGGCGACAGTGCAAATGCCGTGCTTCGACGCATCACCGGGGCATTTCGATCATCCTGATCTGGCGTGCGGTTGGCCGGAAGCGCGAAGAAATCGCCCAGTCGAGTTCTGGCCATGCAAGATTACCAACGCGGCACACGCCTTTCATAGGCGGGGTCGAAGAGCTTCATGTAGGCTGTGTCGTCGCGCTCCTTCATCGCGGTCTGCTCATAGAGAGCCGCAAGTTCGGCGAGCTTCTGCCGATTAAGACTGACGCCAAGTCCGGGCGCTGTCGGCACATCCAGACGACCGTTTCGGAATGTGAAAGGGGTGCCCTCGATCACATCGACGCCTGTCCATGGGTAATGTGTGTCACAATCGAAACTAAGGTTCGGCGTTGCGGCGGCCACATGCACCATCGCCGCAAGGGTGATGCCGAGGTGGGAATTGGAATGCATGGAAACACCAAGCCCCAATGTCTCGCAGGTCTTTGCGAGATGGGTCGAAGCGCGCAATCCGCCCCAGTAATGGTGATCTGACAGCACGATCTGCACCGCGTTCTTGCGGAAGGCGGTGGCGATTTGGTCGAATTCCAGAACGATCATGTTGGTGGCGAGCGGGATTGAGGTTGCGGCCGCCACCTGCGCCATCTGGTCCATGCCGATGACCGGATCCTCAAGATATTCCAGAATATTTTCAAGCTTGCGGGCAATGTAGATGGCCGTTTCCACCGTCCAGCCGCCATTGGGATCGATCCTCAGGGGATGATGCGGAAAGGCTTGCCGCAGCTTCAGCATCGTCTCGATCTCGAGATCGGGATGCAGCACGCCGCCCTTCAGTTTCAACGATTGAAAGCCGTATGTGTCGACCATCCTGCGGGCTTCGCCTACCATCTGGTCAGGGGTCAGAACCTCCCCCCATTCATCCGCCGCTTCGCCGATATGGCCTGCGAATTTGAAAAAGAGATAGGCGCTGAAAGGTACGCTTGTGCGAACCGCGCCGCCGAGCAGGTCTGAAACCGGCCGCCCGAGCAGCTTGCCCTGAATGTCGAAGCAGGGGACTTCGAAGGCCGAGGCAACCACATCCGTCAGCTTGTGATCGGCGACAGCCGATTTGGCATTGATGCCGCCACCGCCCGGCAAGGCTGCGATGACACGCGATTTCAGTTCGTGAAGATGAAACGGGTCCAAGCCGATGAGGGCTGGCGCGGCGCGGCGCAACCCATCCAGCGCCTTGATGCTGCCGTAACTTTCCCCAAGCCCGGTCGTGCCGTCGTCGCATATGACTTCGATGATTGTGCGCAGCGCGTGGGGCTGGTGGACGCCTTTGCAGTTCAGCAACGGCCGGTCGGGAATGGCGACCGGAGTGAGGTGGATTTCGGCTATGCGCATGTCAAGAAACTCCTTGTCGCCACCAGTGGCGCGCAGCCTTCAGCGCGTCTTCCAATGGTGGCAGTTGAGGGTGCCAGTGGCGTTCCCATTCGAGACTGAGGGGTATTTTCCGTTCGTCCGGCTGGAGCAACGAAAGCAGTTCCGCGATGGGAAAGTCGCCCTGGCCGGGCAAGACGTAGTGCCGTTTTCCCTCTATATCCGCCGTGCTGTCCTTGACGTGCAGGTGGACGGCGTTTTTCGCGATATGGTGCCAAAGGGTTTTGAGATCGGTGCCCCTGGCCCATGTATGATGGGTATCCCACAATATCCGGGCCGTCGGCACGTATTCCAGAAAGGCGAGCAGCTGATCGAAATCGGCCAACGCATCGTGGGTTTCGATCATCAGCTCGACATTCAGCCCGCGTGATTGCCGCAGACCTTGCCACTCGTCCAGCAGCGCCGCTGCGCGATCCAGCTCCTCCGCCCCAATTTTTTTGCCACCGTCGAATATCCGCAGATAGGCGATGTTGGCAGCTTCCGCCCAGTCAATGAAGGGGTCGAGCTCGGAGAGACTACTGCTGCCGAACAGCCGCATGGATGTGTTGAGAGCGGCAATTCTGAGGTTGCGTTCGGACAGGAAGGCGGCAAATCGGGCAGGTGTGCCAAACTCGGCAACGAGCGCGGCGATCAGGTCGATCGTGCCCGATAGTGCGCGCAATTCCACGCTTGTTATACCATGGCGCTCTGCCAGATCGGCGGTCTGATGCAGGCTGAGTTCGGAGCAGCCGAGGGTCGAAAAGCAATAGTCGGAACCGCTCATGCCATCCGCTCCATATCCTGCTTGTGGACCGGATGGAGGGGCGCAAGCCCCGCGACGAAGCGTTCAATCTCGGTAATGGCCAGATCGGAAAGAGCGCGTAATTCGTTGCCCAGCGCCCCGGCTATATGAGGGGTGAGCACGACATTGGGCAGGTCATAAAACGGGCTTTCCGTTGGTAAGGGCTCGGGTTCGGGCGTGTCGATCAGGATGCGCAGCCGCCCGGAAAGGGCCTCGGCCAGCAATGCATCGTGATCGACGAGCCAACCCCGCGCGGTGTTGATGAAGATGGCATGATCGGCCATCAGCGCCAGTTCGCGGGCGCCGATCATATGGTGCGTTTCCGGAAGGATCGGCGCGTGCAGCGAGACCACATCGGACCATGCGAGAAGCTCGTCCAACTCCGTTTTCCTCGCGCCGAGGGAAGCTGCTTCTTCTGCTGAGATAAAGGGATCGTAAACGGCAATCTCGAATGTGCCGCGCGCCAGCATCTCCATCACCAGACGCCCGATGCGTGAGGCACCGACAATGCCGACCTTGCGGGCATGGTTACCGAGATGGGCCAGGCTTTTGCCACGCCTGCTGCCAAAAACGCCGGTGCCGCGCTCTACCCTGTGTTCATCCCGCAGTCGAAAGACATCCTTGCCGCACATGATGATCGCCGCATAGGTGAATTCGGCAACCGGCACGGCCATGGCGGATGCGGCTGTCGTGACGAGAATATCGGACGTCTCCCAGAATTCTGCGGGCGCAACCATCCGCACCGATGATGCCGCATAGGCCAGCATTTTTAGCCGTGGCGCGCGTGAAAGGCGTTCGCGGGTGAGGGATGGCGTACCCCAGGCAGCGAGCAGAATATCCGCTTCGGCGAGAGCTTCGGCACCTTTAGCCGTGTCGAAATCCGTATGGGGAAAACCCGGAATGATATCCGTTATGGCATTCAGCCGCGCCCATTCGCGCGAACCGAAGAAACCTTCGGGAAGCTCGCTGCGCATGGCGATCAGCAGGCGTGGTTTGGTCTGAGAATGTTTCATGCGCGCACCGGATTTGAAATGGGGCGGATGTCGATCTTGGAAACATCGATCTCGATCGGCTGCGAACCTGGCTGCAGGATCACATCGAGAAAAAGCTCAGGCCGTGTTTTGCCCGGCCGCAGTTTCAGGGGAGGGGTCCTTAACGCGCCTTGCCACTGTGCGGACGGAAAGGAAAAGAGCCTGCCGTCATTGGCACGGAACGGTGCGAGCGCTGTTACTGACTGTCCTTCGTCTGCGACATCTTTCAGTCGCAGCGATATGGCCAGAACGCCATCATTGGCCGGCACCTCCACGTCGCAGATCGCTTCCACCCACACGCCAGTGCCGGGGTGGACAAGCTGCCCGCCAAGACGATGGTTCTGCTCACCCGTTTCGGTGACGGTCCGGGCCGAAAGATCCGATGCGAGATTGCCGGCGGGATTGTTTACCGGATCGAAGCGGTCATCCTTTGACAGCAGCCGGGCAGTCGCGCGGGGCACGATCGTTTCGAGATAATCCGCCAGCAATTGCCCGACGGCAAAGGCGCCGGGTATGGAAAAATGAGTTCCGTCATCGGAATAGCCGGGATATGGCTCGCCGAATTCGCTGTCAGGGTCGACCCACGCGGCGTTCCAGTCGAAGACATGGCAATTGGCGTTGTTTGCCGCAAATTCGATGCTTCGCCGGTTGATCCAGTGCGCCTTTGCCCGCTCCGTACCGCCCGCGGGCCATTTCCCGACGCTTCGCGCCAGAATGGGAAGCAGGATCACGGTCTTGCCGGCGGCGAGCAGGACTGAGGCGATCCTTGCCCGCGTGTCGGCAATCGTCTGGCGCGTTTCCACCATCATGTCATTGGTACCGGCATCGACGATGATCAGATCGAAATCCGATTGCAGCAGTCGCGGCAGCCGCCGTTCGATCTCGACCGCCTTCTGGCCGGAAACCCCGAAATTGAGGCCGGAAAAGAACCGGCTGACACCGGGCCTATTACTCGGCTCCCAGCCGGGCGGCACGGATGGATCGTGGTGAACCGGGCAACAAAGCCTGCCATGCGACAGCACCTCGGCCCAGCTCATCCAGCCGCGTGCCGATGTGGCAAGCGAGCTGGCGTCGCCAATATGGTTCTGCTGGACGAGCGAGGTGCCGAGAATGGCAACCCGGCTCGCCCTTGGTAACGATACGGACATGGTTTTTACCGGGATATCAGGAAAACAGGACGCCGCCATTAATGTCGTAGCAGGCGCCGGTGACATAGGCGGCATCGTCGGACGCGAGGAAGGCCACCAGACCGGCGACGTCTTCGCTCGACCCTTCGCGCTTGAGCGACGTCGCGCCGGCCACCCGTTCGCGCACCTCCGGCTTGGTGAAGGTATCGTGGAAGGTGGTCGAGATCATGCCGGGGCAAACGGCGTTAACACGGATATCAGGGCCGACTTCCTTGGCAAGCCCGCGGGTGAACGTCATCACGGCACCCTTGGAGGTCGCATAGGCAAGAGCGCCCGGGCCGCCGCCATCACGGCCGGCCTGCGACGAGAAGGTGACGATCGCCCCGCCCTTTGCCATTTTGGGCAATGCGGCCTTGGTGGTCAGGAACAGCGATGTCAGATTGACGTCGAGGACCTGATGCCAGAAGGCTTCGTCCATCTCTGCAATTGTCTTGCGGGCGATCAGGCCGCCGGCAACATGGACGAGGCCATGGATCTCGCCGAATTTGTCCGCAGCTGCGGATATGGCTGCCTCAACGTCGCTTGCATTGGTGAGATCAGCCTTGATGGCCAGAGCCGAGCGGCCAAGCTTTTCGATTTCGGTAACGGCTGTAGCCGCACCATCGGCAGCACCATTATAGGTAAGAACGACATTGGCGCCTTCCTGCGCAAAACGGATGGCACATGCCCGGCCGATATCCCGGCCGGCGCCGGCGACAACAACGGTCTTGTTGGTAAAACGCTGCATTGGAAAACCTCGTATGGTTAGAACTGCTTGGGAAGTGAGAGCTTGAAGCGCTCGTCATCGACATCGCTGAAGTAGATGTCGGTGGAAAAACCCTGATCATCGATGAAGCTGAAGATACGCTTCGGCTCTTTCAGGCTGTAAGGCACGAGAAGGGTGACAAGGCGATGCCGGGTGGCGGCCGGAACCGTGGCGCAGACATGGTGGTGAATATCGAGCCCTTCGAATTCCTTCGGGTCTATATCGGGAAAACCTTCCACGGCGCTGATTTGCGGCGTGCCGGCCGAAGAATAGACGAACTGCCCGTAGAAGCCGGCTTTCTGGCCATTGTAGCGGAAGCTCGACCTGCCGGTCTGCGGGGCTGCGAGCGTATGGCAAAGCCATTGCAGTTCCTGGGGTTCGGAACATTCCACCTCATCGACAATCACGAAATAGCTGTCATTGACGAAGTGGGTTTCGCGCAGAGCCTTTTGAACCAGCGGGTTCGCAACCTGGTAGGCGGCGGTTGCATCGCCGACGATGCGAACATGGCCGGGCTTTTCCTCCACCGAGACGATGCGGCCGGCGGCGCGGCGGGCAAGCGCCTTGTCCTTTTCCGCATATTGGCCTTTGCCGCCGATCAGCACGGCATTTTTCGACCGTGTCTGACGCCGCCAGTTCAGATGCATCTGCGAATTGAACGCCACATAATAACCGGACTGGATCGCCAGATCTTCGCCATGGGCATAAAGCACAAAGGCATTCTGGTCGCCGTGGCTGTGGCTTAGCGAACCGTAGGGGCTGGATTTGAAGACGAACTGTAGGTGCCGGTCCGGGTCTTCCATATGTTTCTGGATAGTGGCCCAACCGATATCATCGAAAACGGCGAGTGCCGGCAAGTCGGCGGGCGACACGGCTTCCACCTGCCGGTAATCGTGGCGATAGACGAGATCGTCGAAGTTCAGGTCCCACCAGCCGTAATTGTAAAAGGCCATTTCCGTGCCCGTCGCATCGGCCTTGATGTGATCGAAGTACCACTGATAGTGACCGTTGCCGGTGACGCCGGCGAATTGCCGGACGTTGTATCCTAGCTTCAGGCCGGGAAGATCGCCGAGCGTGGAGTCGTCGCCGAAGTTGGCGCGACGGGTGCCGGGCGCCTTGGTGTAAAGCGGGAAGCGGCCGGTATTCTGGAAAAACGGCCGTTGATAAAGATCGTAACCGATATAGGAGCGGATCAGGTTGGCGGCCTCGATGAGATAGGCCATGCCTGTCATCCAGTAATGCGGACCTTCCGCCCAGCCGCCATCGGTTCCGGCCCATGGCGAATAGAGCGTGGCAAGGAATTCGACGGTATAGTCGAGCCATTCTCCGGCCTCATCGCTTTCGCCCTGAAGCGCGATGCAGGCTGGTGTCAGTACAGCCGAGAGCGAGCGCACCGCATGGCTGTCATAGGGAAAGACGTGAATGCGGGCGTGTGCGATGACATGATCGGCAACTTCCCGCGTCCGTTCGAGAAGAACGGATCGCACGGTCCTGCGTTCGTCTTCGCTCAGATGGTCGTACAGCCAGTCATAACCCCAGGCGAGGGCGACGACGACACGGAACCCCGCCTCGTCATTATAGGCGCGCGAGGTCGCACCTTTCGGGTCCCAGGCGGCGACTGCCAGCAGCCATTTGCGGGATGCATCAAGAAGATCGTCGCGCCCGAGCACGCGGCCGGCGATGGCCAGGTGCCGGATCGCATAGATCACTTCCTGGCAATCGATGTACATCTGCCGCCAGAGCGTGGCGACACGCATGTTGTTGGGATAGGGCTGCGGTTCCGGCATAACCGGCCGCTGCAGCCATGGTTCAACCGATTTTTCGTAAAATTCGGCCCAGCCGCAATGGTTGGGGTCCTTGGCAACGGCGTTGGCGAAGGCGCTCAATTGCTCGGAGTTAAGCCACAGCCGGGGGTGGCTGGTTTGCGCGGCGGCGTGGCGGGCAGACCGGCCGGGCAGCGGCGTTTTCGGCAGTGCGGCACCGATCTCGAAACTGCGCACGGTGCTCCAGTTGGAATGCGCCGTTGCGGATTTCTGATCCCAAAGCGCGTAACACCAGTGATAGTGGCCCTCCGGCAGTGCTTCATCCGGTGTGAAGAAATTCCAGGCGAGATCTTCGAAGACGAGCTTTTTTTTGTCCGCAAAGCCGGGATCGGTCGAAATGCGCAGCACGTAACGCGCGCCGTCGTCGATATCGGGTAGCCATGAAAAGCGCGGAGGGTTCTCCGTCGGCTGTGCTTCTTCGCTCGGCTCGTAGCCAATGGTCAATGAACCCGGGCGGGGTTCATCGAGAAGTGTCTGTCTGGAGATGGCCGGGGCAGAGGGACGCATTGCGCTCTAACTCCTATGAAAACAGATGGGAAAGGATGGCGGCGATAAAGCCGCCATCGTGGTCGGAGGGTTTATTGCGCCGCCTTGTACTGGCGGTCATAGGCCGATTGCATCATCTTGATGACCTCGTCGTAACCGAGGGCGCTGAGGCGCTTTTTGTAGGCGTCCCAGCCGGTATCGACGTCCTGCGCGCCGAGAATCCAGGTCTGCTGCATTTCGGTCATGTAGGTGAGGATGCTCGGCCAGTAGCGGTCGAAGGTCGCCTTTTCCTCGGCGTTCAGGGAAACGCCCATGAACTCGTCCTTGAGGCAGTTGCACTTCTCGTACATGTCAATGCCTTCAAGCGCGATCTTGTTCGTCCACTGGCGCTCATATTCGTAATCCATCCAGTATCCGCGCGGGATCGCGGCACCGACTGCCCATAGCTGGGCATTGACCGGATCTTTGTTGTCGAGGATTTCCTTCTTGAACTGCGGCTTGCCGTCGACCATTTCGTAAGTGAGACCCTCGACGCCGAAATTCGACAGGATGCGGCCCTGCTGCGAGAACCAGAAGTCGAAATATTTGATGGTTTCGACGGTGTGTTCGTTGGTCGCCGAAATAGCCCAGCCAACGGGCTGGACACGCAGGCGGCGGGAATCTTCGAAACGCTCACCCGAAACCGTCTTGGGCGGAAGCATGGGCTTTAGCGCAAAGCCCTCGATCTTCGGCGACAGGGCGTCATTGTAAGTCGAGGTGCTGGCGAACCAGTCATGTGTCATGCCGCCGAGATTGTTGCCCAAGAGATATTCGCGCGAGCGGGCGCCGCGGGTGAATATCTCCTTGTCGATCAGCCCTTCCTTGTACCACTTGGCGACATTGGAAATGCCGGTCTTGTAGTTTTCTTCCGCCCAGGGGTGACGCAGCTTTCCGTCATAAACGGCAAAGTCGCCATATCGCTCCGATCCCGAAACGCGTGCGTCCCACAGATTGATGAGGCGGACGGCATCGATTTCCTCACGGGCAAAATAAGGCACCTCATCCTTGAGGCCGTTGCCGTTCGGGTCCTTGTCGCGGAAGGCTTTCAAAACTTCGTAGACCTCTTCCGGTGTTTCCGGCTGCTTCAGTCCAAGCTTGTCGAGCCAGTCCTGGCGGATGAACCAGCCGCGCGAGAACTTGCCATCCGGCACATAGGGAATGAAATAAAGCTTGCCGTCCGGTCCGGAGATGGCGTTGCGGATTTCCTTGTGGCTGTCGAAGAATGCCTTGAGGTTGGGGGCGTTTTCCTCGATCAGCTCATCGAGCGGAATGAACGCGCCCTCCAGCCCGTAACGGATGAAGTCCTCCTTCAAACCGCCGGTGGCGTCGCCGCCGACGATATCGGGAAGGTTGCCCGAAGCGATCAGAAGATTGAATGCATCGCGGCTGCTCGTAGTCGCCAGCGACGCCACGTTCCGGACGTGAATATTGGTGATTTCCGCGGCCTTCTGTTCCACCGGCCACTTTTCCGAATAGACGTATTTGTCGCGGAAGTGGAAATGGATCGTCAGTTCCAGCGGGTCTTCGGTGATCTTGCCCGTATCCTGTGCCAATGCCGGCAAGGACAGGGTTGCGGCTGTCATCAACGCCAGTAGGGGCGCGCCTTTTCGTAGTGCTCTCACAGGTTCTCCTCCCTTGTGCTGCTACTCTTTGACCCCACCCAGCAGAATTCCTTTGGTGAAATACTTCTGCGCGTAGGGGTAGATAATAAGGACTGGAATGATCGACGCGATCATGATCGCCGATGTCACCGTCTCGAACGAATAGTGGGCGGTGAGCAGGCTAGAGGCGAACTCGTCATTCGAATTGAGGTCGACGATGACGCGCTTCAGATAGACCTGAAGCGGGATTTTTTCTTCGCCGCGCAGCAGCACCATGGCCCAGAAATAACCGTTCCAGCGCGACACGATGCAGAACAGCGCGACGGTGACAATTGCGGGTTTCGACAGTGGAATGAATACCTTCCACAGCAGCTGCAATTCGCTGGCGCCATCCATCTTGGCGGCCTCTTCGAATGATTTTGGCACGGCTTCGAAAAAATTGCGCAGCAGAATGACGTTGAACGCATTGGCCGCAAACCCGAGGATGATGCCGAAGCGGCTGTCGAGAAGCCCGAGATCGCGCATGTTCAGGAAGAAGGGAATCATGCCGGCGTTGAACCAGAGCGTAAATGCGATGGCGATGTTGAAGAAGGTGCGGCCACGCAGGCGTTTGCGCGAAAGCGCATAGGCTCCGGGGATCATGATCAGCAGGCTCATGAGCGTGCCGCCGAAGGTGTAGATGAAGGTGTTGCCATAGGCGACCCAGAACATCCGGTCGGACAACACCCGGTCATAGGCGGCAAGCGTGACATCGACGGGCCAGAGCGTGACGCGGCCGGCCGTGACGGCAGCGCCCGAGGAGAGCGAGACCGACAGCACGTAGATGAAGGGATAGAGCGTCGACAGGACGAACAGGCCGAGAAGAATGGCGTTTGCCCAGCCGAAAATCTTGTCGCCGCGGGAATAGAGATTGAAGTTTGCCATGTTTCAGCTCCTCACCACAGCGATGTCGAAGAGACTTTTCGGCTGATGCGATTTGCCGAATAGACGAGGACGAAGGCGATGACCGCGTTGAAGAGGCCGGCGGCCGTCGCCAGATCATATTGGGTGCCCTGCAGGCCGGTGCGGTAGATGAAGGTGGAAACGACGTCCGCCGTCTCATAGGTGGATGGGCGATAAAGCAGGATGATATATTCGAACCCGACTTCGACCAGATTGCCGATACGGATGATCAGCATGATCACGATTGTCGGCAGGATGCAGGGCAGGGTGATGCGCCACATCATCTGCCAGCGCGACGCGCCGTCCACCCGGGCGGATTCGTAAAGCGTCGGGCTCACGCCGGCGATGGCGGCGAGATAGACGATGGATTCGAAGCCTGCCTCTTTCCAGACTGACGAGCCGATGTAGATGGGGCGGAACCATTCCGGCTGGGTCAGGAAATAGATCGGCTCAAACCCAAGGCCTTTCAGCATGAGATTGACGATGCCGATCGATGGCGAGAGGAAATTGATGACGATGCCGGCGACGATCACCACCGAAATGAAGTGCGGCAGGTAAACGACCGTCTGCGCCCAGCTGCGGGCAATGCCGCTTTGAATTTCGTTGAACATCAGAGCCAGAATGATCGGCACCGGAAAGGCGAAGATCAGGCCAAGGCTGCTGATGGTGATGGTGTTCCAGAAGGAACGAATGAACATGTCATTCTGGAAAAGCTCCACAAAATTCGCAAAACCGACCCAGGGGCTTTTTTCGATGCCGCGAAAGATCGAGAAATCCTGGAATGCGATGACCAATCCGTACATGGGTTTGTAGAGGAAAACCGCAAACCAGATGAGCATCGGCGCGAGCAGGAGGTAGAGCTGCCAGTCGCGGCGCATGTCTTCCTGAAGGTCGTGAAGGCGCCCTTGGAAATCCTGTTTCATGGCCGCGCTCCACCCCGGTTTTTGAGCGACCTTCCGGTCGCTGCATCAAAGACGTGGACGCGTGCGGTATCGATGGAAAGCCGGTTGACGCCGTTGAGGGCATGGTCGCCATAAAGCGTTTCGGCTTTGGCGATAAATGGCTGGCCATCGGCCTTCCCATGCAGCAGCGCTTCAGCGCCCAACGGCTCTACGAGATCGATGCTGCAATTTAATGTTTCACGACCCTCTTCAGCCTCCACCGACATGATTTCCGGTCGCAGGCCGAGCTTGACGGCCTGTCCTTGCGTTGCGTTCTTCGCGAAGGCATCGGGAATGTTGAAGCGCTGGCCGGAGCCGCCATCGAGGACAACGGTGACGCGGCCATCATGGCTTTCGATCGTCCCGTCCAGAAGGTTCATCGGCGGCGAGCCGATGAAGCTTGCGACAAATGTGTTCGCCGGTTCGAGGAAAACCTCCATCGGCGAGCCGACCTGTTCGATATGGCCGCCATTCATGATGACGATGCGGTCGGCAAGCGTCATCGCCTCCACCTGGTCGTGGGTGACATAGATGCTGGTGGCCTGCATCCGCTTGTGCAGCAGCTTGATCTCGGCGCGCATGTGGGTGCGCAGCTTGGCATCGAGATTGGAGAGGGGTTCGTCGAACAGGAAGATTTTCGGCTGGCGCACGATGGCGCGACCCATGGCGACGCGCTGACGCTGGCCGCCGGAAAGATCGGCCGGCTTGCGGGCTAGATATTCGGTAAGTCCCAATATCTGTGCGGCTTCTGCAACGGCCTTGTCGATGACGGCCCGCTTCTCGCCCCTGACGCGCAGGCCGAAGGCGATGTTCTCGGCCACGCTCAGATGGGGGTAGAGCGCATAGTTCTGGAATACCATGGCGACATCGCGGTCTTTCGGGGCGACCTTGTTGACCACCCGGCCATCCATCGAAACGGTGCCGTCCGAGATGTCCTCCAGTCCGGCGAGCATGCGCAGCGTGGTGGATTTTCCGCATCCCGAAGGCCCAACGAGGACAACGAATTCCTGCGGCTGTATGGAAAGATTGATACCGTGGACGACTTCGAGGGCGCCATAGCGCTTGACGACGTCGTTGATTTGAACTGCGGACATGAAAGGCCCCTCCTCAAAAGCCTTGAATGTTCAGTCAGGCGTCTTCGACCCCCGTGAGGCGCGCTTCCTCGTGACGCGCGTGTTGACCTGTTCGATGAACGTCCAGATCTTCGGGTTCTTGGAGAGTTCTGCGATCTTGGTTTCGAGTGAGCCGAGATGGCGCTGGACGGCTTCGCGTGCGGCCTCGATATCGCCTGACTCGATGGCGCTGACGATCGCTTCGTGCTCCTCGATCACCTTTTCAGTGCGACGAACCGCAAAAACACGCTTCAGATGGCGCATCCGGTCCATTTCGCCCTTCGCCTGATTGACGACGCTCCAGGCGCCGGGAAGGCGGGCTGCCGCGAAGATGGTGCGGTGAAATTCCTCATCCAGCAGGAAGAAATCCGTGAATTCCTCGTCCTCGGCAGCGGTGCGCTGCTGGGAAATGCAGGTTTTCAGACGGGCTATGTCTTCCAGCGAGTGCCGCTTGGTTGCCTCGATGACGGCGCCCTCTTCCAGCTTGAACCGGATGAAGCAGGCTTCCATGTAACGCTGCACGTCGATGGGCGAAATATAGGTGCCGCCCTGCGGCACGACAGTCACGAAACCTTCTTCGGAAAGGCGAATGATCGCCTCGCGCACGGGCGTCTTGCTGACATGCAGGAGCGCTGCGATTTCCTTTTCCGACAGTGCACGCCCGGGAAGCAGCTTCACTTCGACAATCAGTTTGCGAAGCAGGGCATGGATCCGGTTTGTCATGTTTCCATCAGCCGGCAAGTCTCGCGGGGTGACGAGTTCGGATAATGGCAGCGATGGAAATTTAAGAGCGTTAGACATATCAATTACCAAACTGAGATATCAGATTATGTAGTGACATATCTATTGTGTTTTTGAGAGTCAAGCGTGAATGATCGGTTGGGAAGCGCCACACCGAAAAAACCGGAGCGATCCTTTGATCGCTCCGGTGCAAGGGTTTTGATTTTGAAGGGAGTTTCAGCGGCGGCTAAAAGCGCCTTGTGGGCATGATAATGCCAGCTATTTTGCCGCCGTTATTATTCGGCGGGCTGTGCCGCACATGCCGGATCAGAAAATCTCTGCTCTCCGGAAAGGCTGCGCTGACCGAGGCCAATGATGGCGACTGTCGAAAGGCTGGCAACAACGGACATCCAGAAGCCGTTGGTGGGGCCGAAATTGTCGATTACCCAGCCGGCGATGAAGGCGCCGAGCGCCATGCCGATACCGATGCCGGTCATCACCCAGGTCACACCTTCCGTCAGCATCGATTCCGGTACGCGGCGCTCGATCAGGCCGAAGGCGGTGATGAAGATGGGTGAGATTGCAACACCGCTGAGGAAAACCGCAAAGGCGAGCAGGGCAACGGTGGAGGTGGCAAAGAGAAGCGGCAGGGCGGTAAGCGCAAGGACACTGACTGCGATCAGCAACTGGCGATGTAACGGCATTTTCGGGTTGATCGCGCCAAGCAGCAGGCCGACTACGAAGGAGCCGATGGCATACACACCGATGACGAGGCTGGCGGCCTCCGGCTGGCCGAGTTGCTTGGTGATGGCCACAGCGCTCACCTCGGCCGTGGCGAAGGTCGAGCCGACGAAGATCAGAGCAAGTGTAATGATCTGGACCGGCCGCAGCCGTATAGCTGATTGCTGCCGTTTGTCGCCTTCAACCGGGCGCACCTTGGGTTCCGTCGACCGCTGCAGCAGGAAGGCAAAGGTGCCGAGCGCCAGCGACGCCGTGCTGATCATCATGCCCGCTTCCGGAAAAAGCGAGACCGCAAGCCCGACGGAAAGCGACGCGCCGGAAATATAAACCAGCTCATCCGCGGCGGATTCAAAGGCAAAGGCGGTGTTCAGCTCTGGCCGGTCGCGGAAGATTTCCGTCCAGCGGGCACGCATCATGGCGGGGATGCTGGGCATGGCGGCGGCGAGGAAGGCTGAAAGGAACAGGGTCCAGACCGGCCACTTCTGGTTCGTGGCGAGGATCAAAACCACAAAAGCGATGACCGATATGATGGTGGCCGGGATGAGGATCTTGCTTTGGCCCTTGCGGTCCACCAGGCGGGAGATCTGCGGTGCGGCTGCGGCATTGGTGAGTGCAAAGGTTGCCGAGACGGCGCCGGCAAGCCAATATTCGCCATGGGTCTGCGAAAGCATGGCGACGATACCGATCGGCGCCATCGCAATTGGCAGGCGGGCGAAGAAGCCCGCGGCGGAAAAGCCCTTCGCGCCCGGAGCCTTAAAAATTTCTCTGTATGGATTAGACATCGGGATGCACCTTCTTCAGGGAGTATCCACCACACACATACGTGGCGTATGTGAATGAAATAATTGCATACGTCGCGTATGTCAACTAATATACGTGATGTATGTGGACTACGGAGAAAAAATGCGCAAACCCCGCAGTGAAATGATTGCCGAGACACGGGCAAAGCTTCTGTCCGCCGGTCGCAAGGCATTTGGCAGCATCGGTTATGCTGAAGCGTCGATGGACGACTTCACCGCCGAGGCGGGGCTGACCCGTGGCGCGCTCTATCACCATTTCGGTGATAAAAAGGGCCTGCTGCTGGCGGTTGTCGCTGAGATCGACGCGGAGATGACGAAAAGGCTCTGCGAGATTTCGTCGAAAGCCGCGACCCGGTGGGACGGTTTCATCGATGAGAATGTCGGTTATGTCCGCATGGCTCTTGAGCCGGAAATACAGCGGATCATGTTTCGCGATGGACCGGCTGTGCTCGGTGATCCCTCTCGCTGGCCAAATGCCAATGGCTGTATCTCCGCCGTCGCGCGAAGCCTTGATGTGCTGAAGCAGGAAGGGACAATCACCGATATCGACCCGGAGGCGTGTGCCCGTTTCATCAACGCAGCAAGCAGCAGCGCCGCCCAGTGGATCGCCAATTCCGACGATCCTGAGACGACTTCCAAACGGGCGGTTGAGAGCTTCCGCACCTTGCTTGAAGGATTGCGCATTCACAAAGGCTGATGCGCGTCCGTTCAGGCGTGCACCTCTGGACTGAAGGGAGGGCGGCGTCTTGAGCGCCCACCTCATAGCTTCCCCGTCAGCGCAAGCTTTCACGACATGGCAATCAACAAGTCATCCAACTGTCATATGGCGGGTCTAGGAGAGGCTGTGGTTTTCACATGTCTCGTGAGGGGAATATGCGCAAAATTGTTGCTGCTTTGGTCGCTACGACCTTTCTTGCCGGCGCCGCTCAGGCTGCCGAGGTCTATCCGCTTGATCGTGCTACGATCCTGACCGGTTCGCCGTTTGATTTCAAAGCGGAATTCGACGCCGTCGTAAAGCCGGAAGACGTCAAGATCACCGTCAACGGCCAGGATTACAAGGCTGTTCTCGGCAAGGACGTCGAGTTCGTTGCCGAAGAGAAGAACAAGGACAAGGTTCTTGGTTCGGCCGTCATCCTGCGCGGCATCACGCTCGCCAATGCCGGTGACTACAAGGTTGAAGTTTCGGCCGGTTCCGAAACCAAGAACGTGACCTGGACGGTTTATGGCACGCCTGCCCAGGCGAAGGCCAAGAATGTGATCTTCCTGATCGCCGACGGTCTGTCGGTAGCACATCGCACCGCCGCCCGCATCATGTCCAAGGGCATGACCGAGGGTAAGGCCAATGGCCGTCTCAACATGGATGACGTGCCGCCGGTTGCCTTCATCGGCACCTCCGCCACCGATGCCGTCGCCACCGACAGCGCCAACACCATGTCGGCCTACATGACCGGCCACAAGACCGCCGTGAACGCCATCGGCGTTTATGCCGACCGCACTCCGGCCTCGCTCGACGATCCGAAGGTCGAAACGCTGGCTGAAGCCCTGCGCCGCCAGACCAAGAAGTCGATCGGCATCATCTCCACCGCCGAAGTTCAGGATGCGACGCCGGCTGCCGTCGTTGCCCATACCCGCAAGCGTGGCGACAAGGCCGACATCAACGGCATGCTGTTCGACGTGAAGCCTGATGTGCTTCTCGGCGGCGGTTCCGCTTATTTCCTGCCGCAGGCAACCGCCGGTTCCAAGCGCAAGGACGACAAGGACTATATCGCCCTGTTCAAGGAAGCGGGCTACACGCTGGCGACCAGCAAGGCTGAACTCGCAACGGCTGCCGGCACCAATACCGGCAAGATCCTTGGCCTGTTCCACACCGGCAACATGGATACCACGCTTGACCGCGAGTTCCTGAAAAAGGGCACCACGGGCAAGTTCCCGGACCAACCGGGTCTGGTTGAAATGACCAAGGTTGCGCTCGACAGCCTGTCGAAGAACCCGGAAGGCTTCTTCCTGATGGTCGAAGCGGCGAACGTCGACAAGATGTCGCATCCGCTCGACTGGGATCGCGCCGTCGTCGACACGATCGAATTCGACAAGGCCATCGGCGTTGCCCGCGAATTTGCGGCCAAGAACCCCGATACGCTGATCATCGTCACCGGCGACCATACCCACGGCGTTTCCATCATCGGTACTGTCGATGATGACAAGCCCGGTACGGACATGCGTGAAAAGGTCGGCACCTATGCCGAAGCCGGTTTCCCGAACTATGAAGACAAGGACGGCGACGGCTATCCGGACAAGGTCGATGTTTCGCGTCGTCTGTTCCTGAACGCCAATAACGGTCCGGATCATTACGAAACCTTCCGTCCGAAGCTCGATGGCCCGTTTGCGCCGGCTATCCAGAACGAAAAGAAGGAATACATCGCCAACGAGCAGTACAAGGATGTTCCCGGTGCCGTGCTGGTCACCGGCATCATTCCGAAGAGCTCCGACAGCGGCGTACACGCGGTTGATGACGTCGTGCTGCAGGCCGAAGGACCCGGTGCCGAAGGCTTCCGCGGTTATATGGAGCAGAGCGATGTCTACAAGGGTCTCGCAGAGGCTTTCGCTCTCGGCGCCAAGCAGACCAACTAATATCTGAGCAGGGCAGGGGCGCGCCACCATGGCGTGCCCTTGCCGTCATTGACGGTCCTGCATTGCCGGTCATGACGGTTGACGATGAAAGACCTTTCAAGAAGGAAAATGATCATGAGCAGGACTGATCCGGCGCGGTTCAATCGCCGCCAGACCCTTGGTCTCATTGCTGGTCTGCCGCTGCTGGCCGCCGGCACGCGGGCGCAGGCGAAAAGCGACATCACCTTCGACGAGCTTTATGGCAAGGTCACCGTTCTCGGGCTGGAATTTTCCGAAAAGGTCAAGCAGCTGAACGGCAAGGAGGTCGCCATGCGCGGCTTCATGGCGCCGCCGCTGAAGGCCGAGGCGCATTTTTTCGTGCTCACCGAAATACCCATGTCGATCTGCCCGTTTTGCTCCACCGATTCAGACTGGCCGGACAATATTGTCGTCGTCTATCTCGGCGAAAAGCAGACCTTTACCCAGCCCAGCCAGACGATCGAAGTGCGCGGCACGCTGGAAACGGGTTCCTGGACCGATCCGGACACCGGCTTCGTCAGTCTCCTGCGCATTCGCCAGGCAGAATACGCGACGGTTTGAGACCATGCTGCCTCTGAAGATAGAAAATCTTGCCGTGTCCTTTCCCGGACTGGCTGCCCCGGTTCTCGTTATCGACCATCTGGAAATCACTGCCGGAAGCCACGTGGCGCTGACGGGTGGTTCCGGCTCGGGCAAGAGCACCCTCATCAACATCATCGCCGGCCTTGAGCGCGTTAAGACCGGCCGCGTCGTTTGGGGGAACGGGAACATTGCGGATCTGTCCGAGGGCCGTCGCGACCATTGGCGGGCTGCCAATATCGGCCTCGTCATGCAGGAATTTCATCTTTTTCCCGGCCTGTCTGCGCTGGATAACATCCTGTTACCCGCCCGCCTGTCGCGTGTGGCAAATGCAGAGCTTATAAAGCGTGCGGAATCCCTGTTTGCGACCGTTGGCCTCAAGCGCCCCGGGCAGCATGTCGAGACCATGTCGCGGGGTGAAATGCAGCGTGTTGCCATCGCCCGGGCGCTGCTGCGCAGCCCCGGCGTCATCATTGCCGACGAACCGACCGCCAGCCTCGATCTCGACAGCGGCGAGGCTGTCGGCGACCTGCTGCTTGCCGTTGCCGCCAGCACCGGCAGCACGCTGATTGTCGCCAGCCACGATCAGCATCTGATCGGTCGCCTTGACCGGCGTCTGACACTCAGTGGCGGCCGTGTCGTTGCCGATACTGACGCGAAGGAGATCGCAGCATGATCGGCTTCATCCTGGCCGACCTGCGTCGCCTGTGGCTGGGCGGGGCCGTCGTGGTTCTGCTGGTGGCGCTGGCCACCGCGCTCGGTGTGGCCGTCACCTTGCAGGAAAGGTCTTTGCGTCTCGGCAGCGCCCGCGCCGCCGATAAATTCGACCTTGTTGTTGGTGCTGCCGGCAGCGAAACACAGTTGATCCTCTCATCCATCTTCCTGCAGGCGGCGCCATTGCCGCTCGTGGATGGCGCCGTCCTCACCAGACTTGCCGCCGATCCGCGCGTTGCCTGGGCTGCCCCCGTCGGTTTTGGAGATTCTTTCGCCGGCTATCCCATTGTCGGTACGACGACAAACCTCGTCAGCAACACCACGCCCGGCTTTGCCGAGGGCAGGATGTTTGCTTTGGAAGGCGAAGCCCTTCTTGGTGCTGCCGTCAACCTGTCCGTCGGGGCAGAGATCAAGCCGATGCATGGTTCCGCCGAAACCGGTGGCCGCACCCATACAGAGATCGCCTACAAGGCCGTCGGCAAGCTGCGGCCGACCGGCACGCCCTGGGATCGCGCCATTCTCGTGCCGATTCAGGCCGTATGGCACGTTCATGGTCTTGGCCATGATCACAACGAGGGCCAGAGGGAGGACCATGGGGAAGGTCACGCGGTTGCGCATGATGACGGGCATCAGGAGCACGGCCATGACCACGCCCACGAAGAGGGGGCACATCATGAGGATGGCGACACGCATGTCGGAGGTGAGGACGGCCACGCCGATGCCGTTATTCAGATCGGGATGCCGCAGGAGCCCAAAGCGGCTCTCGCGCCGGACGCCTCTTCGGGGCATGCCGAGTCCGATCATCATGGCAGCATCGATCCCGACGCGCCGATTGTAGAGACCTTTGGTGAGAACATGCCCGGCCTGCCGGCCATTCTCGTCAAACCGAAGACGATTGCCGATGCCTATCGGCTGAGACAGGAATATCGCAGCGGCAATACGCTTGGCGTTTTTCCGGGCGAGGTGCTGACCGGTCTTTATGCCACGCTTGGTGATGCCAAGATGGTTCTGGGTGCGGTCGCGGCCGGCTCGCAGGGATTGGTGGCGGCAGCATTGATGCTGGTAACGGTGATCCATGTCGGGCAACGGCGCAGGCAGATCGGCGCATTGCGGGCATTCGGCGCGCCCCGCGGCTCGGTATTCGCCATCGTCTGGCTGGAGCTTTTCTTTCTGGTGGCGCTTGGTGTCGGTATCGGTTTTCTGCTCGGATTGGGCGCTGCCCATATCGGCGCGCAGCTGTTTACCGCGAAAAGTGGCGTGATCCTGCCGGTCGGCTTCACCCGCGAAGATCTGCGTCTTGCGCTTTTCCTGCTGGGCTTTGCCGCCGTTCTGGCGGCCATACCCGCGCTGCTTGCCTATCGCCAGTCTCCCGCAGCCGCGCTCCGCGCCTGAGAGCACCCATAGGGGTATCGTAGGCTACGTTTGGGGATCTATTGACGCGTGCCAGTCCGGGGTGATTGGCACGGTCGTGTCCCCTTGTTTTGATCGCCATGCCGGTAGATCGGGTTGTGTCGGCGTGTAATCCGGCTTTGCACATGTCCACCGGCCCGGGCAGCGAAGAACGCATATAAAATATAGTTTTTTTACTGTGGTCGATTTTTTTTTGTGGCAGGCTCTCCCCGACACCTGCGAAATCGTGAGGAAACTGCGTAACATTGGGGGGAGGCGCGATGGCTGAAAAGAAACCGGAAAAAGCTGCCAAGATCGCGGAGGCCGAGCCGCCCTTTGACGCGCCGAAGCTTCTTTCAGGCGGCAATCCACAGATTGCCAAGGGGTATGGCGATGCACCGGTGCAGGCCTATATCGCCGCCATGCCGGGCTGGAAAAGCCCGGTTGGAGCGCGGATCGACGCGCTGATTGACAACCTGGTGCCAGGCGTGCGCAAGGCCGTGAAGTGGAACTCGCCCCTCTACGGCATGGAGGATGGCGTCTGGTTCCTCGGCCTTCACTGTTTCGCCAGATATATCAAAGTCAGCTTCTTCAACGGGGCATCCCTTCAGCCGCTGCCGACCGGTACGTCGAAGCAGCCGAAGGTTCGTTACCTCGATATTCACGAGGGCGTTTTCGATGAGGCGCAGTTTGCTGAGTGGGTGAAACAGGCGAGCCAATTGCCGGGTGAGAAACTTTAGGGAGGGGCGGTTCGTCAGCCTTGCAGGGAAGGCAACTCCCCGGCAGGGGCAGACGAATCACGTCCTGTTTTCCGCTCTGGAAAAGCCATGACGCCCGGCCGGTGATGAGAAATCGCGGGCGCCTCGATACAGTTTTTCCCTCGTGAAGAAAAACCGGCCGATCCGGCGGATTTCTGTTTACTTTTGCCGAAGTTGCACGCCATCACGCTGATTGAACTCGCTGCCAGGCGTATCGCAAACCACGGAGGATGAGATGAAGGCACTGGTGCTGGAAGAAAAAGGCAAGCTCTCGCTCAGGGATTTTGACATTTCGGGTGAACTCGGACCGAAGGATGTGCGCATCCGCACCCATACGGTCGGTATCTGCGGCTCGGATGTCCATTATTATACTCACGGCAAGATCGGCCATTTCGTCGTCAATGCTCCCATGGTGCTCGGCCATGAGGCGTCGGGAACGGTCATCGAAACCGGTGCCGAGGTGACGCATCTGAAGGCCGGTGACCGTGTCTGCATGGAGCCGGGCATTCCCGACCCGACGTCGCGCGCATCCAAGCTCGGCATCTATAACGTCGATCCCGCCGTCCGCTTCTGGGCGACACCGCCGATCCATGGGTGCCTGACACCTGAGGTCATCCACCCCGCCGCTTTCACCTACAAGCTGCCGGACAATGTGTCCTTTGCCGAAGGAGCCATGGTTGAACCCTTCGCCATCGGCATGCAGGCGGCGCTAAGAGCGCGCATCCAGCCGGGCGATGTCGCCGTCGTCACCGGTGCCGGCCCGATCGGCATGATGGTGGCGCTGGCAGCACTTGCCGGCGGTTGCGCCAAGGTCATCGTTGCCGATCTCGCCCAGCCGAAGCTTGATATCATCGGTGCTTATGACGGTATCGAGACCGTCAACATCCGCGAGCGTAATCTTGCCGAAGCCGTGGCCGCTGCGACGGATGGCTGGGGCTGCGACATCGTCTTTGAATGCTCAGGCGCTGCACCCGCCGTGCTCGGCATGGCGAAACTGGCGCGGCCCGGCGGTGCGATCGTGCTTGTCGGCATGCCGGTCGATCCGGTGCCGGTCGATATTGTTGGCCTGCAGGCCAAGGAGCTTCGGGTGGAGACGGTTTTCCGTTATGCTAACGTTTATGACCGCGCGGTTGCCCTCATCGCATCCGGCAAGGTCGACCTGAAGCCGCTGATTTCCGCAACCATTCCCTTCGAAGACAGCATCGCCGGTTTTGATCGTGCGGTGGAAGCACGGGATACGGATGTGAAGCTGCAAATTCTGATGCCGCAATAAATGATCAGGCCAATTGCCCGCTGATGACTGAGCGGCAGATGCCCTGCGGAAAAGTATAAGCGCGAACTGCCGGTGATCGGTCGTTCGCGCTCCAAAAATTCATCAAATCTCTCCCCGTCTTGCATATTATATCGGCGTATCACGCAAAATTGCGCGAAAAAATCAGCGCAACTGCCAGCTTAATTGTCAGCGTCTGTATGCAGCTATTCAATTTCCGACAAAAAAGAGTCAAAAAAGTATCGGTAATTTCCCCGGTATGATGTGGAAGTAAATGCACGGCAGGCCATATGCTCCCCGTTAACGCCTGGGACGAGCCATAAAGAGGAATGGCCTTGCTCCGCAAATACGGCGGACGTGACTGATGGGAGGAATATTGATGCAGCCCGATCTGGAACTGGTACACATCCGCAAGGGCGAATCTTTCGCTGCCTGGCGGCATGGCTATCCGTTCCGCACCGTGCGTTGGCATTATCATCCCGAATATGAAATCCACCTGGTCGTCGCCACCTCTGGCACGTTCTATATCGGTGATTTCGTCGGTCGCTTCAGCCCCGGTCAGCTCATCATGACCGGTCCCAATCTCCCCCAGAACTGGATCAGCGAGATCGAGCCGGACGAAATCGTGCCGACACGCTCTCTCGTGATCCAGTTTCCGGAGAGCTTTATCGAAGATGCCTGCACCTCCATGTCTGAGATGGATGTGGTACGCGCCCTGCTGGATCGCAGCCGCCGCGGCATTCTGTTCGATGACGAGACGAGCGACCGGGTTCGCCCGCTGGTGCTTCGGCTGATCGAAGCGCAGGGGCTGACACGTCTGGCGCTTTTCTGGGAAATTCTCGATCTGCTGGTCAACGCACCCTCTTCAGAGGTGCTGGCGAGCCTGAGCTACGAGCTTGATCTGACCGGCATTGGCGATAGCGGCATCAACCGCGCTTTGTCACATCTGCGCCAGCATCTGACTGAACAGGTCGAGGAGATCGATCTGGCCGACATGGTGGGCCAGAGCCCGAGCGCCTTTTCCCGTGCCTTCAAGCGCCATACCGGCACGACGCTGGTGCGGTATCGCAATCAGTTACGCATCGATCTCGCCTGCCAGATGCTGCTGGCCGATCAGGATGTGAAGGTGGCGGAGGTCTGCTACGATGTGGGCTTTTCCAACCTTTCGAATTTCAACCGGCATTTCCTGAAATTGAAGGGAATGTCGCCGTCAAGGTTCCGAACCATATTCGCAGCCCAGAAGGCAGCGGTCATGGCGGATTAAACCAGCGACACATCGCCGATTTTTACCAATTCGGGCAGAGGGCTGTCCGGAAACGGGCACTTGTTGCCCCAACTTTCCAAACGGGAGGAATAGTAAGATGAAAATGAAATCCAGGCTTCTGATGGCGACAGCCGCAATTGCAATGATGGCCGCTCCGGCGCTGGCGCAGGAAAAGCTGAAAATCGGCATGACCTTCCAGGAGCTTAACAACCCCTATTTCGTGTCGATGCAGGAAGCGCTGAAGGAAGCCGCAGCAAGCATCGGCGCAGACGTTGTCGTGACCGATGCCGGCCACGATGTGGCAAAGCAGATTTCTGACGTTGAAGATATGCTTCAGCAGAAGATCGACATCCTGCTCCTCAACCCGACGGACAGCGCCGGTATCGAAGCCGCCGTGCATGCTGCCAAGGCTGCCGGCGTGATTGTCGTTGCTGTCGACGCCAACGCAAACGGCCCGGTCGACACCTTTGTCGGCTCGAAGAACCGTGACGCGGGCTACAAGTCGTGCAAGCATCTCGGTGACGCACTCGGCGGCAAGGGTGAAGTCGCGATCCTCGACGGTATCCCGGTCGTGCCGATCCTGCAGCGCGTTGAAGGTTGCAAGGCGGCTCTCGCCGAATTCGCCGACATCAAGCTGGTCGATACGCAGAACGGCCGTCAGGACCGCTCGGTCGCTCTCGGCGTCGTTGAAAACATGATCCAGTCGCGTCCGAACCTCGCCGGTATCTTCTCGGTGAATGACGGCGGTGCGATGGGTGCACTCGCTGCTATTCAGGGTTCCGGCAAGGACATCAAGCTGACCTCGGTCGACGGTGCTCCGGAAGCTGTGAAGGCGATTGCCGAGGGTGGTCCTTTCATCGAAACCACCGCGCAGTTCCCGCGTGACCAGGTGCGTGTCGGCCTTGCCATGGCGCTTGCCCAGAAGTGGGGCGCTCGCGTCGTGCCGAAGGAAGTCCCGATCGACGTCATGGTCGTCGACAGCAAAAACGCCGGCGATTTCAGCTGGTAAGAACTCCTCCCAGGCCCCGTCCCCATCTAGTATGGGGGCGGGGTTAAATCCCGACCATTGAGGAGGGTGAAATGCTGGAACTGAATGGAATAAGAAAAAGCTTTGGCAAGATCGAAGTCCTGCGCGGCGTCGACCTGCAAGCGCGCGCCGGCGAGGTGCATGCGCTTCTGGGCGAAAACGGTGCCGGCAAGTCGACTTTGATGAAGATCCTGTGCGGCATTTTGCAGCCCTCGGAAGGAACGATCCGCATTGACGGCAAGGATCGCCGCTTCGCCAATTATGACGAGGCGATTGCCGCTGGCGTCGGCATCGTGTTTCAGGAGTTCAGCCTGATCCCCTATCTCAATGCCGTTGAAAACATGTTTCTTGCCCGCGAAATTCGTGGGCCGCTGCGCCTTTTGAACAAGGGCGCCATGCGCAAGCGCGCGGCTGAGATCATGAGCCGTCTGGCCGTAGATGTTCCGCTCGACGTGCCGGTGCATCGCCTGTCCGTCGCGCAGCAGCAATTTGTCGAAATCGCCAAGGCATTGTCGCTGGATGCCCGCATCCTCGTTCTCGACGAGCCGACCGCAACGCTCACCCCGTCCGAGACCGAACACCTGTTCAAGGTCATGCGGGAGTTGCGGCGTCAGGGCGTGGCGATCATCTTCATTTCGCATCATCTTGAGGAAATATTCGAGATCTGCGACCGCATCACTGTTCTGCGTGATGGTGAACTGATCGGTTCCTGCCTGACTTCGGAGGTCGATAATGACCGTCTGGTGGAGATGATGGTCGGCAGGCGCATCGAATCCAGCTTCCCGCCAAAGCCGCAGCTCGATCCTTCCGCCGCAAAGGTGATCGAAGTGGAAGAGCTGCAATTGAAGAAGGGCGGCCCCGTTTCGCGCTTTGCGCTGCGAAAGGGCGAAATTCTCGGCTTTGCCGGGCTTGTCGGCTCGGGCCGCACGGAAACGGTTCTCGCCATGCTGGGGGCGCATTCCGCCTCGCGCCGCAAGATCAAGGTCGACGGTGTGGACACGCGTTTTTCCGGGCCTGATGAAGCGCTGATGCGTGGCATCGGCTTGCTTCCGGAAAGCCGCAAGGAGGAGGGGCTGATCACCAGTTTCTCCATCCTGCAGAATATTTCGCTCAACAATTATCGCAAATACCGCAAGGCCCACTGGTTCCTCGATCTCAAAAAGGAACTGGAGTACACGACAAAGGCCATGGCGCAGGTGCAGGTCAAGGCGCAGGGGCCTTATGCCCGCGTCGACACGCTATCGGGCGGCAATCAGCAGAAGATCGTTATCGCCCGCTGGCTGAACCATGACATGCGCGTGCTGATCTTCGACGAGCCGACACGTGGCATCGATGTCGGCGCGAAGGCGGAAATCTACTCGCTGATGCGCGAATTCGCGGCCAAGGGCTATTCGATCATCATGATCTCCTCGGAGCTGCCGGAAGTGATCGGCATGTCCGACAGGGTCTGCGTCTTCCGTTCCGGCGGCATCGTCGCCACGGTCGAAGGCGACGACATCAATTCAGAAACAATAATGACAAACGCCACCACCGGGAGAGTTGAACATGTCGCTTGATGCAAACACCGGCGTTGCCGCGAAAACGGGCGGTTTCAGTCTCAGCTCCATGCTGCGTTCGCCGCTCGCCCTGCCTCTGGCGGGCCTGATTGTCGTCTCCATCCTGATGGGGCTTGCGAGCGACAATTTCTTCAGCGTCAACAACATCATGAACGTGCTGCGGCAGGTCTCCGTCGTCGGCATTCTCGCTGTCGGCATGACCTTCGTCATCCTCACCGGCGGCATCGATCTGTCGGTCGGTGCGGTCATGGCGCTTGTCGGCACATTGTCGGCCGGCCTGATGGTGAATACCGGCCTGTCGCCCGCGGTTGCCCTGCCGGCTGGCCTCTTTATCGGTCTGGGCATCGGTATCTTCAACGGGGCGCTTGTCGCCTGGGGTAGGATGCCCGCCATCATCGTCACGCTCGCCACCATGGGCATGGCGCGTGGCCTTGGTCTGATCTATTCCGGCGGTTATCCGGTCAGCGGCATTCCGAGCTGGATTTCCTGGTTCGGCGTGGGCCGCATCGGCATCGTTCCTGTGCCTGTCATCATCATGGTGGTGATTTATGCCGTGGCCTGGGTGCTGTTGCAGCGCACCGCCTTCGGCCGCCACGTCTATGCGCTTGGTGGCAACGAGTTGGCGGCCCGTCTTTCGGGCGTGAAGACCCGGCGCGTCAAACTTGCCGTCTATGGCATTTCAGGTGTCACGGCAGCTTTTGCCGCGCTTATCCTCACCGGCCGCCTGATGAGCGGTCAGCCCAACGCCGGTGTCGGTTTTGAGCTTGATGCCATCGCGGCTGTCGTTCTCGGCGGCACGGCGATTGCCGGGGGCAGGGGGCTTATTCTCGGTACGCTCATCGGTGCGGTGCTGCTGGGCATCCTCAATAACGGCCTCAACCTCATGGGCATCAACCCCTATCTGCAGGATGTCATCAAGGGCGGCATCATCCTGCTGGCCATCTATATCGGACGCGAATGGCGCTGAGCCGGCCCGAAAACATCTTCATAAACGCAGGAGAATTAAATGTCTGAATCGCTGCAAGGCAAGATCGCAGTCATCACCGGTGCCGCATCCGGCATCGGGCTTGCAACCACAGAAGCGCTGCTGGAACAGGGCGCAACCGTGGTCATGGTCGACTGGAACGAGAAAGCCTTGAAAGATCTGGCCGCCAAGCTCGGCGAGCGCGCCATTCCGCAGGTTACCAACCTCTTGGATGCCGACAGCTGCAACGCCATGGTTCCCGAAATCCTGGAGAAGGTCGATCATATCGACATTCTCTATTGCAATGCCGGCACCTATATCGGCGGTGAGCTGACCGAAACGACGCCTGAAGCCATCGACAAGATGCTGAACCTCAACGTCAACGCGGTCATGAAGAATGTTCAGGCCGTCGTGCCGCATATGTCGGCGCGCAAGACGGGTGATATCATCGTCACCTGCTCGATCGCCGGCCATTTTCCGACCTATTGGGAGCCGGTCTATTCGGGTTCGAAATGGGCGATCACCAGCTTCGTGCAGGGCATGCGCCGCCAGATGATCCCGCATGGCGTGCGCGTCGCGCAGGTCTCTCCCGGCCCGGTCGTCTCCGCACTTCTGGCGGACTGGCCGGAGGAAAACCTCCGCAAGGCCAAGGAATCGGGTAGCCTTATCGACGCGAGCGAAGTGGCCGATGCGGTTATCTACATGCTGACGCGCAAGCGCACCGTCACCATCCGCGACATGCTGGTTCTCCCGACCAACTTCGACCGCGTTTAAAAATGTCTGGGGCGGTTGGGGAAATCGGAACCGGTCCAGCCGCTCCATATCGTTCAAGCACCGGATGATCCGCTCCGAGGAGTATCGCAAATGGCTTCCTACCTTGTTGGCGTCGATGTCGGGACAGGCTCGGCGCGGGCCGGTGTCTTCGATGTCGCAGGCAAGCTTCTCGCTACCGCCAAGCGCCCGATCAGCATGCACCGCGAGGATGGCGGCATTGCCGAACAATCGAGCGGTGAGGTGTGGCAGGCGGTTTGTGATAGCGTTCGCGAAAGCGTTTCGCGCGCCGGTATCGATCCGGCCGAGGTCGCCGGCATCGGTTTTGACGCCACCTGCTCGCTCGTTGTTCGCGGGCCTGATGATGAGACCCTGCCAGTCGGCGCTGCCGATCATCCCGAACGTGATATCATCGTCTGGATGGACCACCGCGCCGTCGAACAGGCGGAGCGCATCAATACCGGCGAACATGCCGTTCTGAAATATGTCGGCGGCCGCATTTCCCCGGAAATGCAGACGCCCAAGCTGCTGTGGCTCAGCGAAAACAGGCCGGATATCTATGCGCGCGCCGAGCATTTCTTCGACCTGACGGATTTTCTGACATGGAAGGCTTCCGGCGCGCTCGATCGTTCCGCCTGCACGGTCACCTGCAAATGGACTTATCTGGCCCATGAAAACCGCTGGGATGCGGAGTATTTCAACCACATCGGGCTTGGTGATCTAGCCGAGCAGGGCTTCCGTCGCATCGGTGAAAGCGTCGTCCATCCCGGTACGGCGTTGGGCGCGGGCCTGACCGAAGATGCGGCAAAGGCCATGGGGCTGGTTGCAGGCACCGCCGTTGCTGCAGGCCTTATCGATGCCCATGCCGGCGGTGTTGGCACAGTGGCTGCCGGCGGTGATGCATCGCGATGCCTTGGTTATGTCTTTGGCACGTCCTCCTGCACCATGACCACTACTGCCGAACCCGCCTTCGTGCCGGGTGTATGGGGTCCCTATTATTCCGCCATGGTTCCCGGCGCATGGCTCAACGAAGGCGGCCAGTCTGCCGCCGGTGCGGCCATCGACTATCTGGTGCAATTGCACCCGGCCTTTGCCGAGGCGAAGGCGCTTGCCGAGAAGGAAGGCAAAGCCTTGCCGGTTTGGCTTGCCGACCGCGCCCTCGGCCTTGCCGCATCCGCTTCCGCCGCAGCTGAGATTGCCGAAGATTTTCATGTGGTGCCGGAGTTTCTGGGTAACCGCGCTCCCTTTGCCGATCCGCATGCACGCGCCGTCATTGCCGGTTATGGCATGGAGACCGGCGTGGATTCGCTCGTAGCACTTTATGTCGCGGGGCTTCTCGGCCTCGGTTACGGGCTTCGCCAGATCATCGAAACGCAGGCTCGCAACGGCGCGCCGGTGGAAACCATCAGCGTCAGCGGCGGGGCAGGCGCTCATCCGCTTGCCCGGCAATTGCTGGCCGACGCAACGGGGCTTCCTGTCGAACTGACCGAATGCGAAGAGCCGGTGCTTCTGGGGTCGGCCATGCTGGGTGCCGTTGCTGCGGAAACCTATCCGGATCTTATGGCGGCGATGCCCGCCATGTCGCGGATCGCCAGCTGTGCTTCGCCTGATCCTGCTTTTCAAAAGGTTCATCAGCGGCGTTACGGCGCGTTTCTGGCGCTCCAGAATGCGGCGCGCGCCATTCGCTCAGCCAGCCATTCCTGAAGCGCGTCAAAAGCTTAGATCATCTGGCCCTATTGGCCGCAAAATAACGAGGGTTCCATGCAGTTTTCCGGAAAGTCCGTCATCATCACCGGCGCAGGCAAAGGCATCGGCCGCGCCTGTGCGCAGCTGATGGCCGCACGCGGTGCGGAAGTGGTGGCGATCAGCCGCACGCAGTCCGATCTCGATAGCCTGAAAAGCGAAATTGGCGGCCGTTCGATCCGTGTCGATCTTGCCGACGTCGCTGCCACCCGTGCTGCCATGGCCGAAGCTGGTCCGTGCGATTTCCTGATCAACAGCGCCGGCATCAACGTGCTGGAAAGCGTGCTAGACATGAGCGATGCCGGCTATGAGGCCGTGCTGGGCATCAACCTGCGCGCCGCTCTCGTCACCTGCCAGGAATTTGCCCGCGCTCGTGTCGCGCAGGGTGGCGGTGGCGCCATCGTCAACATCACGTCCATCGCCGGCCATCGCGGTTTTCAGGATCATCTTTGCTATGCGGCGTCGAAGGCCGGGCTTGAAGGCGCAACCCGTGTTCTCGCCAAGGAGCTTGGCGCGCACGGTATCCGCGTTAACGCCGTTGCCCCGACGATCACGCTCACCGAACTGGCGGCGGAAGCCTGGAACGATCCCGTCAAGAGCCAGCCGATGATGGTTCGCCATCCGCTTAACCGTTTTGCCGAAGCCGAAGAGGTGGCGCAGAGCATCGCGCTGCTGCTCTCTGATGACAGCAAGATGATTTCCGGGGCCGTGTTGCCTGTGGATGGCGGTTTCCTCGCTGTTTGACGTTTGGCAAACAGGCTCGGAGAATAATGAGCGGATGCGCAAGCGCGCCCGAAGGTTAAGAGAACGCCCGGCAAACCGCCGGGCGCATCTAGATTAATGACGATGCTCAGGCATGTCCTTCAACTGGTCCTTCGTCCATGAAGTAACCGCGTGGACATCGCCGTCCTCATCTCGCATGAAATCGAGATCGCTGAGCGGCACGGCGACAGGCTTTGCGCCGATGCCGAGAAAACCACCGACATCGATGATCGCGGTGCTGCCGGCTCCAACGCCGTGCACGTGGTCAACCTTGCCGACCTTATGGTCATCCGCACCATAAACGGTCGCTCCTTCGAGCACCGAAGGCGTGAGTTCCGTTTCAACCAGACGTACGTGATTGGTGTGATCCATTGTTCTTCCTCCTGTCTTGGTTTGCAGAAAACAAACTCCCGCATCGCAAAACTGTTCCATCCAATTTTGCGGCTGGTGGAGACGGGTTATTTCTCATCGGTGCATTGTTGGGTCCCGGGCGGATGCTCGTCAGAAGAACTGGAGGAACAGGCAGCCCTTCTGTGGGAGGCGCTTGGTTCTCCTCCCCCGGTCGACCGAAAAAGGGCGGCTATTTGCCTCTACCCCGTCCGGTCAACTTGCGGTGGCAGGTCGTGACTTTCCTGCATTGTTGCGGGTCGCCGCGCGGCGTCCAGAAAGAAATTCATCGACATCCTCTTCTCGCAGCGGCGGCGCATAAACATAGCCCTGCACCAGAGTCGCACCGAGGCCTTCAAGGGCTGCAAGCTCTTCTGATGTTTCGACCCCTTCCACCACACATTCCAGTCCCATATCCCGGCTGAGGGTGAGAAGGGATTTCACGATCTTGTAGCTCGCCGGCTTTTCGTGCAGGTCGGTCACGAAACTGCGGTCGATCTTGATTTTGGTAAGAGGCAGGGCATGCAGCCGCGTCAGGCTGGAATAACCCGTGCCAAAATCATCCAGCGAAATGCCGCAGCCGAGACGTTGCAGCATTTCGATCGACTGCCTGACCTGTTCGAAATCATGCGCAAAGGCCGTCTCGGTAATTTCAAGGTCAAGACGGCATGCGTCGAAGCCGCTGTTTTCGATGATGCCGATCAGGGATAACACGCCTTCGCAGGAATTGAGATCATGGGCCGAGAGGTTGAAGGACAGCCTGAGAGAAGGCTCCCACTTCGAGGCGGAAGCCAGGGCCATCCTGAGAAGCGGCCGCGTCAGTGAACTGACGATTCCGGCCCGCTCGGCGATGGAGAAGAATTGGGCGGGTGGCACATGCCCGAGGATCGGGCTATGCCAGCGCGCCAGCGCCTCAAAACCGTCGGTTCCTCCATCGCGTATATCCACGATTGGCTGGAACACGACTGAAAGTTCGTTTTCCATATCGCGCTGCTTGAGCAGATGTTCGATGCGGGCTTCGATATTAATCTGCTTTTCATGTTCCGCGTCGAACAGGACGGCATCGCCGCGCCGGGTCTTCTTGGCATGATAAAGGGCATAGTCCGCCCTGTCGAAAAGCTGTTCCAGCGTGGAGGCGAGATTTGGAAAGACGGCTATCCCCATCGAGGCGGAAACATGCACCGTTCCCTCCGGCATATGGTAGGGCGCTCTCAACTGCTCTGAAATTGCGTTGGCATTGGCAACGAGCTGCGCATCATCAGGTATGATCGGAGCAACGATGGCAAATTCGTCGCCGCCCAGCCGGAACGCCTTGCTGGCTTTCAGACTGGCGGTAAGGCGTTTGCTGACATTGACCAGCAGTCTGTCGCCCACGGAGTGTCCATAGAGGTCGTTGACCGGCTTGAAGCCGTCGAGATCGATGACGCCTAACGCCAGCCGTGTTCCTGCGGCGCTGGCCTTTTCCAGCTCGACTTCCAGATGGGAAAAAAAAGCGCGGCGATTGGGCAGCTCGGTCAGGCTGTCCATATTGGCGAGCAGCAGGTTCTCGTTGCTCAGCGCTTCCGTACGCTGTTGCGAGACGACCATACGCTCGAAATTGCGGTAGTTGGTCAACAGGATGGACATCATGCCGGCGCAGACCAGCAGAACATTGATGGCGATGGCGATGAATGTCGGTTGCCGTGATGCCAGAAAGAAGACGATGAATGCACCGTTGACGATGAGGGTGACAATGAAGGCGGCAGAGCGCACATACATCAGACAGAAGATGCAGGAAATCACCGTGATTGCCATGTAGAAGGCAACGTGAGACTGCATATAAGCGTCACCGTAAGGCACCAGCAAAAAAGACCAGAGCGTGAATGCCATGGCGATGCCGACCGCCAGGCGGTTTGTGCGCTGGAGTGCCGCATGGGCCATTTTCGGCTTCGGATCGATGCCGCGCGTCTTCCACCAGAATGCGACCCTGAGGGTGCAGCCAAGGGTGAAAAGAGTGGGAACTCCAATGGTGAGCCAAAACGGCGCCAGTTGCATGTGCGTAATGGCAAGCGCCCATGTACTTGAAAGCAGTATGAAATACATCATCGGCATCTGCCGTGTGAAGGCGCGATATTGTGCTTTCAGCAAGTCCGGATTGTCAGATCGAACAGACATGAAGTTTTGAAATTTTTGTTTGGCAGTTAGTATTTTCATTGGCCGCTCATCAAGTAGAGAACGGCGTTCATAACATAAATACAGTTACATCATTGAAAATACACAGGGTTAATCGATGGAGAACCATATCAACCTCGAGATGTGTACAATTGTCTGTCGCAACACATCATTTGCATTGATCAAAGTGCGCTGCTACGTCTTGAGTGATCCAAAACAAGCGTTTGGCCATGTCCGATCCGCCACAATCAATTCCTCCAAAAATCGTGCTTGAAAACACTGAACACGTGTGCAATATGAACACGCGTTCACTCTAAGGGAAATGGTTGTTGCGCATGGACTCGATGCCTTATCCGGATACATTGACGGCTCGCGCCGAACTCTGCCGCAGCGTTATTCTTTCTGCCGGGGAACTGGTGCTGAAAGGTTTTCAGGGCGAAGCGACACGTAGCTTTTCGATGAAGGGGCCGCAGGACTTTCTGACCGTGACGGATGCTGCCTCCGAAGCGCATATTCGCGGCGCCATCGCGGCTTGTTTTCCCGATGACAGTTTTTTCGGAGAAGAAGGCGGCGGGAAGATTGGCGAGCGCGTCTGGGTCGTGGACCCCATCGACGGGACTGCGAATTTTGCCCGTGGCATTCCGCATTTCTGTATCTCCATCGCTTATGTCGAAAACGGGCGAACCGAGCTTGGCGCGATCTATAATCCCGCGCTTGACGAGCTTTATTTCGCCCGTCGCGGGGAGGGGGCGACGCGCAACGGCTTGCCGATCCGGGTGTCGGAGACGGAGCGTTTCGATGCGGCGTCGATTGAAATGGGCTGGTCGACCCGCGTGGCGAATGACGTCTATCTCGACGTCGTCAAGAACCTGCTCGATATGGGCACCAATGTCCGCCGCGCCGGCTCAGGGGCCATGGCGCTTGCCTATGTGGCTGATGGCCGCTCCGATGCCTATATCGAATTGCATATGAATTCATGGGATTGTCTTGCGGGACTGCTACTCGTCAGCGAAGCTGGCGGGGATGTCTGCCCTTTCCTGGAAATCGGTAGTCTTGAGGATGGCGGGCCGGTGCTGGCGGCAGCCGGCGGTGTTGCCAAAGGTGTCAGTGAGGCATCGAACATACCTTTGGCCGAGCGGCAGCCGTCCGGTGGGCAGCGGGCCGCATCGGCCTGATTTTAGACGAAGCGCAGCCCGTGATGAAGGGTTGCTTCGTGCATGTGGAGGAATGACATGGATGGACCCGTTTATGCCCGGCCTGCAATCAGCCTGATTGCGGAAGGGCTCGGTCCGCATAATGCTGCGCTTTACATCGGCGGCAGCGATGGTGCGAGCGATCTCGGGCTCCTGCGCCGGCACGGCATTACCACTGTCGTCAATTGCGCCGTCAACCTCGATATCAATCTCGTGCAGGCGGCGGCGGAAGAGGGCGACAGGCGCGCCGTGGGTTATGGCGATATCCGCTATTACAAGCTTGGCCTGATCGACGGGGAGGGCAGCCCCGACACGATGATGCTGGGGGCCTATTACATTCTTGACGGTGCGCTTCGCCAGACGATGCCGAAACGCGAAACCTATCCGTTTCCAGATGGCGGCAATGTGCTGGTCAACTGCCGCAGCGGCCGCAGCCGCTCCGTCTCGCTGGTAGCGCTTTTCCTCCATAAGCAGCAGCCGCATCTTTACCCCACCCTTGACGACGCGGTTTCCGTGATCCGCACCAGGCGGGAATTGCGGCCCGACGAATGGTTCGAGACGCCGAAACCGATGCTTTATGCCGCCGCCCGCCGTGCCTCCGACTGGATCGACATGGTTGAGGGCAGAAAGACCACCCAATCATGCTGACACGTGCTCTTCCCTCCGTTGCCGTCATTGCTGACGCGCATTTTCATGACACGGCCGCTGATTTCGGATTTCCGGGCATTGAGATCGATGGCGAGCGCATCACCATGCGCAGCTGGTCGGATACACGCGAATCCACCCGGGTTTTCAATGAAAGCGCGGATGCGCTGTATGCCGCGCTCGAGGAGGTACGGCAACGGGGCATTCGCCATGTGGTGCTGCTTGGGGATTATACCGATGACGGCCAGCGGGCGACCACCGAAACGCTGAAGGGCATTCTGGAGCGTCATCGCGATGCCCATGGCACCGCTTTTTATGCATTGCCCGGAAACCACGATATTTTTGGCCCGCGCGGCCGGCACCATACCAAGGAATTCCTGACGGAAAATGGCCGATGCCTTTCCGTTTCGAGCGATGCACGGCGGGCCGGGGAGCGGGTTGTTATCAGCGACCGGATGTATTGCGAAGGCTATCCAGTGGGCCTCGGCCCCATGGCGGCCTTCGGATATTTCCGTCAGCCGGACTACATTCACTGGGAAACACCGTTCGGTCTCTCCGACTTGGCGGAGGACCGCCTTTACGAGGTGCGCTCGCCCGATGGACACAATGTCTACCAGCTGATGGACGCCTCCTATCTCGTCGAGCCGGAGCCGGGTCTCTGGTTACTGTTGATCGACGCCAATATTTTCGAACCACTCGACGGTGCGTTCGAAAAAGGCGAGGAAGCGGCCTTCACCGACAGCACCTCCGGCGGCTGGAATGCGCTTTTGCGTTGCAAACCCTTCATTATCGACTGGATTGCCGATGTGCGTCATAGGGCGGAGGCGCTCGGCAAAACGTTGCTTGGCTTTTCTCACTATCCGGCGCTCGATCCTTTTGATGGCGCAAGCGGTGCCGAGGGCGCGCTGTTCGGCGAAACCAATGTCGTGCGCCGCACGCCGCGCAAGGCGGTGGAGGATGCGCTGCGTCACGCCGGGCTTGCCGTCCATTTCAGCGGGCACCTGCATGTGGAAGGTGTGACAAGGCGCGGGGAAGGGGAGAATTCGCTCACCAATATCGCCGTGCCGTCGCTGGTGGCCTTCCCGCCCGCCTTCAAGGTTGTCCACCCGTCGCGGCAGGAAATCATTGTGGAGACGGTGGAGATGGACGCTCTGCCGATCAATAGCCGTATTTGCCGAGGCTATGCGCAGGAAACGGCGCTGGCTGGCGAGGACGAGGACCGGGCGTTTGCGGCGGGCAACTACGGTGATTTTCTGCTTGGCCATAAACGGGCGCTGATTAGGCACCGTTATTTCATCAAGGAATGGCCGGCCGAGGTTGTGGCGGCCATTGCGGATAAAACCGTGCAGGATGTTATTGGCCTGATTGGGAAGAAGGGCGCATCCATATCGGACGGCCTCGTGCTGGCTTCTGAATTACCGATGTTCGAGCTGATTGCCGATTGGTATTGCCTGCGTCAGGGCGCGGGTCTTGCCCTGCCGCATATCCGGCCAGAGCGGCTTTCCCTCTATCGGGTACTTGCGGAACGCTTCGGCCGCGAGGCGGATCGCCACGACGGTTCCGTTCAAA
Organism: Agrobacterium burrii; assembly: GCF_017313405.1. Taxonomy (NCBI): domain Bacteria; kingdom Pseudomonadati; phylum Pseudomonadota; class Alphaproteobacteria; order Hyphomicrobiales; family Rhizobiaceae; genus Agrobacterium; species Agrobacterium burrii. Next base: position 157,397 of record NZ_JAFLNA010000006.1, on the reverse strand, counting down.
GCTTTATCGAAATCTTCTTCGGTGCGCTCGGCCTGTTTCTGGAGCGTGCTGAAGGCAGTTCGCGTGATCTCACGCTTCAGTTCGCTCCACAATATGAGCGCGTAGCGGTTTGATCTGAAGGTTTTGCAACGGGCTGCTGCATCGCAGCCCCGAGTGCAGACCGGCGGCGGGGACGACAGGCGAGGTGATCCGATGGAATCGGTCGTTGTCAGCATCAATCTGTTCGGCGCGGTGGCGCTGCTACTTTTCGGCCTTGCGCAGATCAAGGACGGCATGTCGCGCGCATTTGGCGCCAGGCTTCGCACCGGTCTCGCCGCCGGCACGCGGGGCGGGTTTCGCTCCTTCATTGCCGGTCTCGTAGCGACGATCGCCTTGCAGAGTTCGACTGCGACCGCGTTGATGGTCGCTTCTTTCGTTGAAAAAGACCTTATCGCGCCGGCCATGGCGCAGATCGTGTTGCTGGGAGCCAATGTTGGCACTGCGATGACTGCGTGGATTGTCGCGCTCGGGCTTGGCTGGCTGTCGCCAATGCTCATCCTCGCGGGCGTCATCCTGCTACGGGGAAAATCGGCGCAGCGGCAGGGAGCGGGTGCGGCCCTTGCCGGTGTCGGCCTGATGCTGCTTTCCCTGCATCTTCTTTCCGCCGCGACCGATCCTATAAGACAATCTCCGGCGCTTGGTCTCTTCATTTCATTGCTTGGCAATGCCTGGCCGGTGGCGCTGATTTTCTCCGCCGTCCTGGCGGTGCTGGCATCTTCCAGCCTTGCGATTGTCGTTCTCATCCTGTCGCTCGCGGCAAGCGGCGGCATCGAAACGAGCCTCGTCATCGTGCTGGTGCTCGGCGCCAATCTCGGCGGTGCGGTGCCACCGGTGCTGGCAACGCTGAAAGCGCCGATTGCGGCGCGCCGGGTGACTGTCGGCAACCTCATCGTCAGGGCCATCGGCTGTCTTCTGGCCCTGCCTCTTGCCGGATATGGCGCGGTGCTTCTGGATATGTCGCCCTTTTCGCACGCCAATCTCGCGGTTGATGCGCATCTTTTCTTCAATCTGGCTGTTGCCGCCATCGCGTGGCCGCTCTCGCCGCTGCTTTTGCGGGTAACGAAGGCAATGCTGCCGGAAAAAGAGGGAAGCGAAAGCAGCCGCAGCTATCTCGACAGTCACGATCTCGATCAGCCGGTTGCAGCACTTGCCGGTGCCAGCCGCGAGGTGCTGCTGGTCGGTGACCTGATCGAGCGCATGCTGCTGCAGGCAAGCGAGGCGATGCGCGATAGCGACGTCGCGAAACTCAACGACATCAGCAGGCTGGAAGGCCGGGTCGACCGCATACAGCATGACATCAAGGTCTATGTCTCGAAGGTCGGACAGGATGGGCTTTGCCGGAAAGACCAGCGCCGCGCGATGGATATCGTCGAATATGCCATCAATCTCGAACATATCGGCGATATCATCGAGAAAGGCATCCGTCCGGAAATCGCCAAGAAGATCGATCTTGGTCTCCAGTTTTCCGCTGACGGCAAGAGTGAGCTGGAGCGTCTTTTCGCCGTCACACTCGACAATATCCGCATGGCCCAATCGGTTTTCGCAACCCGCAATGCCGATCTTGCCCGCCGGCTGGTGGAAGTGAAGGAAGATGTGCGGCGTCTCGAAAAGCAGTCTTCGGAGCGCCATCTGCAGCGCCTGCGTGATGGCCGGGCCGACAGCATCCAGACCAGTTCCGTGCATCTGGACATGCTGCGCGATCTCAAACGCATCAACGCCCATATCGCCGCCGTCGCTCATCCGATCCTCGATGAAAGCGGCCTCCTGATTGAAAGCCGCATCAAGCAGGTGGGTTAGCGCGCGGTGATGCGCTCGACCATGGAAACGGGCACGACCTGAAGCCGGGTTTCCGGCAGGTCGCTGTCGAGCGCGGTCAGGACTTTTTCGGTCAGCGCGTCGAAGGATTGGGCAACGGTGGTCAGTTGATAGCTTTTCCAGCCAGCCTGTGGAATATCGTCGAAACCGACGATCGAGAGATCTTCCGGTACCCGGCGACCCATTTCCAGACGTGCGGCGTCCATGAAACCGAGTGCCAGCAGATCGGTCACGCAGAAAGCGCCATCGATCGCCTTGTCGGCCAGCAATTCGCAGCCGGCCTGATAACCGCTGTCATAGCTCGTCGGTCCGCCGGACCAGGGAACGACCTCGATGCCTTCGATGCTCATGCGCTGGGTGAAGGCGCCGGCGCGGCGCAGCTGCGCCGGGGTCTGGCTGCCGCTGGAAATCACCGCGACCTTGCGGCATTTGGCCGCCACGAGCCGCATGGCGGCAAGGTCGGCACCGTGGGAATCGTCGCTCAGCACCATATTGGTGTCGGTGCGGTCGAGACGCTGGTTGATGAGGATGAGGCGCACGCCATTGGCGATGCATTCATCGACGATCGAAGCCGGCGGTTCGCCGGAAAGAACGACGATTGCCTGGGCGCGGAACTCGAAGAGAAGCTCGATCAGCGGCGCGATGTCCTTGCGCGCATCCGCCGCATTCAGCAGCAGGCATTGCAGCCCGCGGCGCAGAAGGCCGATGCTGAGCAGATCGAGCTGCTTTGAAATGAAGGGGGAACTCAGATTGGCGCCGACAACCCCGATGAGGTTGGAGCGGTCATTATTGAGGCCCTGCGCCAGACGGTTGACGCGGTAGCCAAGTTCCTGCGCGGCTTTCAGCACCTTGCGCCGCACCACCTTCGAAACGCTGCCGCCGGGAGTGAAGGTACGCGAGACGGCGGAGCGCGAGACCCCGGCCTTTTTCGCCACCTCTTCGGCTGTCACGAACCCTCTCGCCATTCAATTCCCCCGGTTGCGAAATCCTATGCCTGATACCACAGGCGATGTGGCGTCGGCTATTCCAATCGAAATTTTTCAGCCGCCCGCCGCTGCGCGAGGGCAGGGAGATGAGGTACACTTCGGGAAAACGTCCCATTCGTTCCATTGCTGTCCCGCCGGGAAAAACATTCCTCCGTTCATCATGCTCAAAAAATTACAGTTTTGTGACAAAAAGACCTTTTAAAACAAATAAATAACTTAGTGATCACGTGTGCATTTTTTCGTTGACAAACCGCCTTTAAAGACGGATCATGCATTCCAAGGTCGAGTGATATATGGAATTTTTATTCCATATTCGCTTTGCCGACGATGTTTTCGGGAGGAGCTGGGATCATCGTTGTTGGCGGGTTTTGGACACCCGCTTCTGAAGCATTGATGCATTGCTGAAGGTCACGCACGCGCCGCCTGTTTTGCAGGCTGTGCGACGGCAGTTTTTTGCCGGCGTGTCAGGGCAGTGGTGTGGCCATACGGGGAGAGATAATGGCTCTTTTAAGCGAATCAACGAAGGCGGAGGCATTGGGGCGTCCCCCGGCGACCGCGCCTTCGGCATGGCAGGCCTGGCGATATCGCCTCAAGGTCGCGCTCCGGGAGCCGACGACGCTGATCGGCGTTCTGACGGCCCTGCTTTTCACCTATCTGATCGTCATTCCGATCATTTCGATCGTTTTCGATGCGGTGCGCGTGCAATTCGGCCACGAACGGCGTCTTGGCAAGGATGTTGGCGACCTCACGCTTTATTATCTCGACAGAGCGTTTTTCTCGCCTGTCGCGACAGACCTTTTCTGGCGACCGCTCTTCAACACCCTGACGGTAGCTTTCGGGGCGATTGCGCTTTCGTTGGTCATCGGCACCGTGCTTGCCTGGCTTATCAGCCGCACGGATATGTTCGGCCGTCGTTGGTTCGCCACCGCGCTGATCGTGCCTTATATGCTGCCGGCCTGGACTTTCGCGCTGGCATGGACGACCCTGTTCAAAAACCGCACCGTTGGCGGCCAGCCCGGCTGGTTCGAGGCAATAGGCCTGACACCGCCGGACTGGGTGGCCTATGGGCGCTTCCCGATCACCATCATCCTTGCGCTGCATTACACGCCTTTCGTCATCCTGCTGTTCGGCTCGGCGCTTCGCCGCTTCGACTCGCAGCTTGAGGATTCCGCCCGCATTCTCGGCGCACACCGTTATCAGGTGGCCTTGCAGATCATCATGCCGCTGATGCGGCCGGCGCTGCTGTCTTCCATGGTGCTGATCTTTGCGAAGTGCCTTGGTGAGTTCGGTGTGCCTTATGTTCTGGGGCTTCCCGTGAAATTCGAAGTCCTGTCGACTTCGCTGTTCCGCAGCATCGCCTCGCGCCAGACCGGCGTTGCCGGTGTCGTTGCGGCTGCGATCATGCTCATCGGCATCGTCACGCTGATGATTGACGCCCGCCTCGTTCGCGAAGCCCGCCGTTTCGTGACGATCGGGTCGAAGGGTTCGATGAACCGTCTAAGCCGTCTCGGCAAGATGCGGCTTCCGGCAACCGGCTTTGCCGCTGCCGTCTTTATTCTCAGCGTCGGCCTGCCGCTTCTGACCCTGGCGCTCTCGACCGTCATGAAGATGCCGGCCAGATTCTCGCTCGATAACTTCACACTCGATTACTGGATCGGCACCAACCTCAACACGGTGGCCTTGCAGACCGGTGTTCTCTTGAGCCCCGATCTATGGGCGGCCGCCAAAAACACGATGATGATCGTTGGCCTTGCCTCGCTGACATCAGGCGTTCTCGGTCTCTTGGTCGGCTATGTCGTCATCCGCACGCCGGTGCGCGCGCTGTCGGTCTATCTGCGACAGGTAACGTTCCTGCCCTATCTCGTGCCGGGCATCGCCTTTGCCGCCGCCTATCTGTCGCTGTTTGCCGTTCCGCGCGGGCCGATGCCGGCGCTCTATGGCACGGTGACGATCCTTATCCTGGCACTGATTGCCGACCAGATGCCCTATGCCTCACGCGCCGGCATTTCGGCCATGACGCAGCTTGGAAAGGACCCGGAAGAGGCGGCGCAGATCGCCGGCGCAGGCTGGTTCCGCCGCATGATCTCGATCGTCATCCCGATCCAGAAGGGATCGCTGGTGACGGGGGTTCTCCTGCCCTTCATTTCGGGCATCAAGGGCTTGAGCCTTTTCGTCATCCTCGCGGTGCCGAGCACGGACGTGCTGACCACCTATTCGCTGCGACTGGTCGATTACCACTACACACAGGCCGCCAACGCCGTGGTGCTGATCATCGCCGGCATCGCCTATTTCGGCACGCTGCTGGCCCAGAAACTGACCCGCACAAATCTTGCAGAAGGACTTGGAAGCTGATGCCTACCATCAACTTGCGCGGTGCGCAGAAAAACTACGGTGTGAATTCCCCAAATGCGGTTTCCGATCTCGATCTCGAAATCCGTGACGGCGAATTCATGTGCCTGCTCGGCCCTTCCGGCTGCGGCAAGACCACGACGCTGCGCATGATCGCCGGCCTCGAAAACCTCTCCGGCGGGGAAATCCGCGTCGGCGACCGGGTGATAGACTCTGTCAATGACGGCATCTTCGTGCCGCCGGAAAAGCGTGAAATGGGCCTGGTCTTCCAGAGCTATGCGCTTTGGCCGCATTTGACGATCGAGCGCAACACGGATTTCGGCCTGCGCTTGCGCAAGCTGCCGAAGGCCGAACGTGAAGCCCGTGTCGAGCGCGTCATGCAGGCGCTCGACATTGCCAAATATCGCGATCGTTACCCGTCACAGCTTTCCGGTGGGCAGCAGCAGCGCGTGGCGCTTGCCCGCATGCTTGCCGTCAATCCCGGCGTTCTGCTTTTGGACGAGCCGCTGTCCAATCTGGATGCCCGGCTGCGGCTGGAAATGCGCGCTGAGCTGAAGCGGCTGCACAAGGAGTTCAAGACCACCATCGTCTTCGTGACGCATGACCAGTGGGAAGCCATGACGCTTGCCACCACCATCGCCGTCATGAACGAGGGCACGTTGCAGCAGATGGGCACGCCGAACGATATCTATGATCGTCCGGCCAACCGCTTCGTCGCCGAATTTGTCGGCAGCCCGCCGATCAATATCCTGACCTTTGGCCAGCCCGGCGTCTCCGATGTTGCCGATAAGGGCGAAGCCTATTTTGCAGCGCGTTATCCGCAACTGCGCGGCATCGCGTCGGTCGGCATGCGGCCGGAGGCGATGGGTTACGTGATGAAGCCGGAAGATGTGCCGCAGGGCAGTTTCTCCGGTGAAATGACGGTGACGGGCGTGCTGCCGACCGGCGGCAGCTGGATTCTTGAGCTGAGAAGCGAAAACCACACGCTGTTTCTCACCACCCATTCCCTGCCGCGTATCGACAGCGGCGACCGCGTGTTTTTCCACGTGTCGCCGGAGGCCCTGCATGCTTTTGACGCAAGGGGGCAGCGGGTCACCGAGGCGGACGCCGTTCTACGCAACAGCACCTACAACTGAAAACGCCGGCAAAGACGGCTGAAGGAGAAGCAGTATGAAGCGGACAATGACGGGTTTGAGCCGGCTGTTATGCGCAACGGCTATCGCTGCGACGTTTGGCGGCGCGGCGAAGGCGGAAGAGCCTTTCGACCTCAATGCCCTGATCGAGGCGGCCAAAAAGGAAAAGCCGATCACCGTCTATGACAGCACCGGCAAGATCGTCGAAATGACGAAGAACTTCGCGGCGAAATATGGCGTGGGCGCCGAGGGCGCGAAGGTCAAGGCCACAGCCCAGCTGGAAATGATCATCCGCGAGGCGCGCGCCAACAATATTCAGGGCGACGTCTCGATCATCAGCGATGCGCCGGCAGCGATGGCGCAGCTTATTCCGATGGGTTTTGTCGAAAGCTGGTTGCCGCCGGATCTGGCCGGCAATATTCCGCCGGAATATCAGGATCCGCTCACCGTCGTCACCAGCGCCAATGTCTGGGCCTATAATAGTGAGCTTTTCGACAAATGCCCCGTTTCCAACATCTGGGAACTGACCGACCCGAAGTGGAAGGGCAAGGTGGCAATGCAGGATCCGCTCGGCAAAGCCTCCTATGTCGATTGGTTCAATCAGATGGCCAAACATGGCGATGGCGAGGTGAAGGCGGCCTATAAGGCGCTCTACGGCAAAGACCTCGAAACCGCAGAGACGACTGCGACCGCCGCCTGGGTGAAGGCGCTTGCCGCCAACGCTCCGCTTCTGACCGATGCCGATGCGGCCGCCGCCGAAGCCGTTGGTACGCCCGGCCAGAAGGACGCGTTCATGGGCCTCATCAGCTCGGCGAAGTTCCGCGACAATGCCGACAAGGGCATGAAGCTTGGTCTTTGCAAGGAGCTGAAGCCATGGGCCGGCTGGCTTTATCCGGGCGTCGGCCTGATCACCAAGGGCACGGACAGCCCGAACGCGGCGAAGCTCTTCATTCATTACATCATGACCGCTGAAGGCATCGCGCCGCAGGCAATCGACGGCAAGATGTCGACGAACAAGGAGGTGAGCCTGCCTGCCGACGAGCCTTCGGGTATCGGCGCGGTTCTCGACCACATTCTGCCTTACAGCATGGCCACCAGCCTTGACGACTGGGATGCGCGCGAAACGTGGCAGGACTTCTGGCGCGTGAACTACAAAAAATAACGGGGGGACCGACGCAGTGACTATAATGAAGCATAACCGATATGGTGGGCAGCGCGGGGGGCGAATGGCCGCCTCCGCACTCTCCCTGATCTTCTCGCTGGCGCTTGGCACCGCCGCACATGCGCAGGACGCCTTTAATCTCGATGCGCTGATCGACGCCGCAAAGAAGGAAAAGCCGATCACCGTTTACGCGGTGACCGGCAAGATCGTCGACACTGCGCAGGCCTTCACCGCCAAATACGGCGTGCAGGCCAGCGGCAAGAAGGTGAACGAGGCAACGCAGGTCGAGCTGATGATCCGCGAGCATCGGGCCGGCAACGTCGTCGGCGATGTCAGCGTCGCAACCGACGTCGCCTCCGCCATGGGGGAGCTTTTGCCCGAGGGTATCGCCACCAGCTGGTCACCGCCGGATATGGAAGGCGATATTCCGCAAAAGCTGCGCGATCCGCTCGTGATCGTCTCCGATCCGCATGTGTTTACCTATAATACCGAGAAATACGACACATGCCCGGTCACCAATATCTGGCAGATGACGGAGCCGAAGTGGAAGGGCAAGCTGGCCATGCTCGATCTCTTCGACAAGCCGCTTTACGCCGACTGGTTCAACCAGATCGAAACCCATCACGATGCCGATGTCTCCAAGGCCTACGAAGATCTCTACGGCAAGAAGCTTGAAACGGGCGAAAAAAGCGCGACGGCAGCCTGGGTAAAGGCCTTTGCCGAAAACGCGCCCCTGCTTTCTGATTCAAGCACGGTTGCGGATGCGGCCGGTGCGCCGGGGCAGACCGATCCTTTCTTCGTCATCACCTCAGTGGCCAAATACCGTGACAATGAGACCAAGGGGCTGAAGCTCGGGCTTTGCAGCGGCGTCAAACCCTTTTCCGGCTTCCTTTATCCCGGCTTCGGCCTGATTGCCGGGCAGACGAAAAGTCCGAATGCGGCAAAGCTCTTCCTGCATTATCTGATGACGGAAGAGGGCATCGCGCCACAGACCGCCGATGGCAAAATTTCCGGCAATACGAAAATCGCCCTGCCTGCGGATGAGCCTTCGAAGGTGGCAGCTCACCTCAACGAGCTGATGGCTTTCGATGCGACAACGGCTGCCGATGACCTCGACAAGCGCGAAGGCTGGCAGGATTTCTGGCGTGTGAACTACAAAAAATAACGGCAAGGCGGGCGTGAGCCTGCCTTACTTTTCCTTGGGAGGGGAGACGATGAAAAGAACAAATTTGACAACGGCGTCAGCCATTGCTGCGGCAATGATCGGATTGTCTGCCATGGCTGCTGCGGCCGAAGAAGCCTTCGATCTGGATACGATCCTGGCGGCGGCAAAGCAGGAAAAACCGATCAATATCTATGACAGCACCGGCAAGATCGTCGAAATGGCCGACAAGTTCAGCGCCAAATATGGGCTGAAGGCGACAGGGGTGAAGGTCTCGGCCAACAGCCAGCTGGAGATGATCATCCGTGAAAGCCAGTCCGGCAATGTGCAGGGCGACGTGGTGCTGATCACCGATGCGCCATCGGCGCTCGCGCAGCTTCTGCCGGCGGGGTTTGTCGAAAATTATCTACCGGGCGACATGGCGGCGAAAATCCCGGCGCAATTTCAGAACCCGTTGGCAATTTCCACCAACGCCAATGTCTGGACCTATAATACCGAAGCCCATGACAAATGCCCGGTGGGCAACATCTGGGAACTGACTGAGCCGAAATGGAAAGGCAAGGTCGCCATGGTCGATCCCTTGAGCAAGAGCACCTATACGGACTGGTTCAACCAGCTTGAAGCGCATGGCAACGAAAAGGTGGCGGCGGCCTACAAGGCCCATTTCGGCAAAGAGATAGAGGAAAAAGGCGCGTCTGCCGCATGGATCAAGGCAATGGCTGCAAACGGCCCGCTTGCCACCGAAGGTGACGATCCGGTGGCGGAAGCTGTCGGTGCCCCCGGCCAGAAACAGCCCTTTTTCGGCCTGCTAAGTTCCGCCAAGTTCCGCGACAATGCCGACAAGGGTTACAAGCTCGGCCTCTGCACGGGCCTCGATCCATGGGTCGGCTGGACCTACATTAAGCTCGGGCTGATCGCGTCCAAGACCAAGAGCCCGAACATGGCGAAGCTCTTTGTTCATTACATCCTGACGGAAGAGGGCATCGCGCCGCAGATGAAGGACGGCAAGCTGCCGACCAACATCGACATCAAAATGCCGGCTGACGAGCCCTCGGGGCTGATGAAGGTTGCCGACAGACTGATGGGATACGATTCCGCCACCGGCCTTGATGATTTCGACCGCCGCGAGGAATGGCAGGACGTCTGGCGCGTCAACTACAAGAAATAATCCCGGCTGGCGCGGCTGATGCCGCGTCGCCTCCTTCTTTGCGAACGAACAGACTGGATATGCCGATGCAGACCTCATCTTCGACCGAACCAAAATCTGGATATGAGGAGGGGCTTTCCCGCTCGATGCGGCTGATGAAAATCGCCGAGGCGGCGGCGCGTGCCGTGCGCGATCCGCTGCTTGCGGCATTCCGCTCGGACATGACGGTGGATTATAAGGTCGATCTCCACGACATCGTCACCATTCATGACAAGCGGGCTGAAGCTACCATTCGTGCCGTCATTCTCGCAAGCGAACCCAATTCGGCGATCATGGGCGAAGAGGGCGGCCAGATCGGCAGCGGCGAGGTGCAATGGTATGTCGATCCGATCGACGGTACGGCAAATTTCGCCCGTGGCCTTGCCTTCTGGTGCGTATCGATTGCCGCCGTCATCGACGGCGAGGCCGTTGCCGGCGTGGTCTATGATCCCGTGGCGGACCAGATGTTTTCCGCCAATCTTGAAGCTTCCTATCTGGACGGAGACAAGCTGCGCTCCCGCAGTGTTGCAGACGAGACCCGGGCGACCTTGATCACCGGTTATCCCGTCTCGCGTGATTTCCGGCTGGATGGGCGGGAAGCGGCGCTCGCCAATTTCGGCGCTCTTGTCGAGACCTTCTCGACATTGCGCCGGCCTGGCAGCGCCGCGCTCAGCATCGCCCATGTTGCGGCGGGCTGGACGGATGCGGCCGCCGGTTTCGGCGTTAATGCCTGGGATGTGGCCGCAGCCATCCTCATTCTCAAAAATGCCGGCGGAACCTATGAGCCGCTGACCCTTGGAAAGGTGGCGGAGGGTTCTGCCGATTTCCTCTGCCCTGGTTATATCGCCACGGGTGAAGGGGCGAATTACCCGACATTAGAGCGGGTGGCGCGGTCCATATCCGAAAGCCGTATCGCAGCTATAGGACAAAGCCTCACGACCGCGAATGCCTGAGAAAAGAGACGTGACGGTGGCCGTATCGGCGCCGATGGAGACATGACATGCCACAACCGGAAAAAAACCTGTCCCACGAGCAGGAAAGCGGCGAATTGCCGAAGCTCAGCCGCATCTATGAGCAGCACCCACTTTATGGCGTCGATCTGTTCATTTCGGGTAAGGAGGGTGCCAGCGACCTCAACCTCCTGCGTCAGAACGGCATCACCACCGTCGTCAATTGCGCCGTCAATCTCGACTTCAACTTTGTGGAGCAGCCGCAGGTCGTTTCCGATCATGAAGGCAGCATCTATGGGCCGGGCGAAATCCGCTATTACAAGATCGGCCTGATCGATGGTGCCGGAAATCCCGATACCCAGATGGTGGCTGCCCATTATATTCTGCGGGCGGCGCTGGAACAGGTATTGCCCGACAAGCCGTCCTATCCCCGGCGGGAACGCGGCAGCGTGCTCATCAATTGCCGCGGCGGCCGTTCGCGTTCCGTCGCCGTCGTCGCGCTCTTTCTGCACCTGACGCTGCCGGTGGAATTTCCGACCCTTGACGATGCCATCAGCTTCGTTCGCGTGAAGCGCGAACTGCCGGAAAACGAATGGTTCAAGGCGCCGAAGCCCGTGCTTGCGGACGCCGCCCGCCGTGCCGCCGGCTGGATCGCGATGATCGACGCCGCGCATTGAGGAGAGATTACCCCGGTGCCATTTGTTTTCGTGCGGTAATGGCGACGTCCTCGGCACAAAAGGACGTCGCCATTTATATGCCGGGAGGTTGCTAGATGGCATCCTCTCGGCCGTTCTTGTTTAAGCTTCGGTCCCCGCATAGTTCCACGCCCGGACCTTCTCGATGTTCCTGTCCGAGCAGGAAACGATTTCGAACGCAAAACCTTCGCCGGAAACACGCTCACCCACCTCGGGAAGGCGATTTAGACGCCACAGAATGTAGCCCGCGACGGTGGAATAACGATCGGCTTCATCCACCAGATCGATGTCGAGAAGATAAGACGCCCTTCTGACATCGACGGCGCCGTCGATAAGCCAGGAGCCGTCTTCCGCCTTTTCCGAAATCAGCAGTTCTTCGCCTTCGTCAGGGAATTCGCCGGCGATCGCCTCGAGAATATCCGTTGGCGTGGCGATTCCCTGCAGCGTGCCGTATTCGTCGATGATGACGGCCATCTGCAGCGGGGATTTGCGCAGCTGTTCCATGACCTGCAGGGCCGTGGCGCTCTCATGCACCACAAGCGGCTGCCGCAGCGAGCTTTCGAGGTTCAGGCTTCCATCACGCAGAAGATCACGCAGCAGGTCCTTTGTGGCTGCGACGCCGAGGAAGGAGTCCAGCTTGCCCTGCGCGAGCATCAACCGGGAATGGTCGAGTTCGAGCAGACGGTGGCGCAGCGTCTCCGGGTCGGCGTCGATATCCAGCCAGTCGATCTCGGTGCGTGGCGTCATGATCGAGACGACGGGGCGTTCGGCAAGTGTCAGGACGCCACGGATCATGTCCTTTTCTTCGGATTTGAACAGGTCGCTGAGGGTGGCCTGTTCGGCGATAAGATCGGCCGTCTCGCCAAGCGGCTGTTCACCGACCCGGCCGCCGAGAAGCCGCAAAATGGCGTTGGAGGTACGCTCACGCATATCACCGGCGGTGATGCGCCTTTCGCGGTTGCGCCTGCCAAGCTGGTTTGCCGCCTCAATGAGCACGGAAAAGCCGATGGCCGCATAGAGATAACCCTTCGGAAGATGGAAACCGAAACCTTCGACGATGAGGCTGAAGCCGATCATCAACAGGAAGCCAAGGCAGAGAATGACGACGGTCGGGTGTTTCGACACGAATGTCATCAGCGGCCTGGAGGCCGCCATCATCACGGCCATGGCCACGCAGACGGCGGTGATCATTACCCAGAGATTGTTGACCATGCCGACGGCGGTGATGACGCTGTCGAGTGAGAACACGGCATCGAGCACGACGATCTGCACGATCACCTGCCAGAAGACAGCATGGACCACCTTGCCCTGCTTCGGCTTGTGGTCACCCTCCAGCCGCTCATGCAGTTCCATGGTTCCCTTGGCGAGCAGAAACGCACCGCCGATGATGAGGATGATATCGCGTCCGGAGAAGGAGAAATCCGCGATTGTAAACAGCGGCCGCGTCAGCGTGACGATCCATGAGATCGAAAACAGCAGCAGGACGCGCATGATCAGCGCCAGCGACAGGCCGATGACCCGAGCCTTGTGGCGTTGGTGTGGTGGTAGCTTGTCGGCAAGGATCGCGATGAAAACGAGATTGTCGATGCCGAGAACGACTTCGAGAACGATAAGGGTGACGAGGCCGATCCAGATGTTCGGATCTGCTAGGAATTCCATGTTCAGGAGCCTTTATGGGAATGGATGCGAACACGCAAAGCCCCGGACTGAACATCCGAGGCTGAAAGCTGTCGCGTTGATGAAAACAAGAAAATCCGAGGCTGGCTGCGCTTCACGCGAGCCAGCCTCGTTCGGTGTCGACTACTGTCGGTACTGTCGCCTTCGTCAGGCATAGGGCGAATTTATCCCGCTATCCGTGAATTCTTGTGCCAGCCGAATTAGCAGATTTCCGGCGGATGGAAAAGCGCTTTTTGCTTAAGGTTACATTGTGAAGGTACGGTTTGGCAATCTTTGCGTGTAAATCTATGGGTTTTTACCCGAGAACATCCGGCCCTGTACAATCTAGGCGATTGGCTACTATTTGAAAACAAAAAAGCGTTATCGCGTTTTTTCGCCTATGTCCGAAGTCGTCCGCTGGTCGATGGCCTTGCCGTCAAGAATGCTTTTCAGGGTGTCCAAGCGGTCGTTGATCAGCCATCCATAGTAGTTTTCGACCGGCAGGCGGTTTTTTGCGCCCGCATCCACGGCTGCCCGCAGGCGTTCGGCGCGACGCCTTGGCTGGCCGACATTGTAGAGTGTGGAGGTGATGCCGGGATTGCCTGAGATGTCGAAGCCCTTTTCCCGGTAGGCGTCGATGGAATCCCTGAGGATGGCGGCGATGTAGATGATGCTGCGGTCGGGATCCATGACGTCGCGGTAGATTTCCTTCGGCCTGTCCGCAGAGAGTTTCGGCAGGCCGCTCGTCCTGTTCACGAGATCGGTGACCTGCAGCGCCGTCAGCGGGCTGATCTGGCCAAGTCCGAAGGTCTGCCCCGCATAAAAGGGCTGGAAGAAGGCACGCTGGAACGAGATGGCCTCATAGCTCGCACCATCCACGACCTTGCCACGGAAGTCCTCGTCCCACACGGTGTCGCGGCAGCTCCATTGTTCGGAGGTGGTGGCAAGCGGCTCGCAGGACTGGAATTCCGGCCTTTGGAGGAAGGTCTTCAGGGAAACGCCATTATAGCTGAACTTGATATCGAGTTCGGCGTAGGAAATGGCCTTGACGTAGTAGGTCTGCAGGCGATCCACGGCCGAGACGTTGAAGGTATGTTCTCCGACGATGGCGCCGACAATGTGGATCGGATCGATGCCATAGGCCGCGGCGGCCTTCTTGATCTTGCTGAGAAGGGCGGGTTCACTGTTTAGAAGATCGATCGTCTTGCCGAACTTTTCCTCGTAGGTCGTGTAGAAAGCCTTGGTCCGGATCGCCGAGGCTCGTGGTATTTCCGGCTGCTCGGCGGAGCGATTTCCAGGAGGAACGACGGTTATCTGCTGCGCGACGGCGTAAGAAGGAAGGCAGGCCAGCGTCATGATGAGGGTGGCTGTGCGGGTGATCTTCGCAAACAGGCTCATGCAACATTCTCTGTAACGGGGATTCATCGTGGTTGTGGGCCTTTCTTAGGCAGGCCATCCACGCATGGCAAGTTTGCCGCCGCTCACATTCCCGTTGTTGGCGATTGTGAAAGGTGTCGCACGATCCGGCGGTAACAGGTGCGCCAATTTTCGGGATCGTTAAAAGTCGAGCGGTTTGTTTCATTTGAACTCAAACCGGCAGCGATAGGTCATGTTCTCAGGAGATGGACATGACCTATTTCAACAAATTGCTGCAGGCATGTTTTGTTCTGACCGTTGCCGGTCTGCTTTCACCGGCAGAGGCTTCGCCTTCGATGGCGACGGGTGCAATCACCTCGCAGCCGGTGGGGCATTACGAATTCTGCCAGCGGCATTCGGCCGAGTGCCAGCCCGTGAAGGCCATGCCCCCGCTTCATCTCACGCCCGACAACTGGAAAACCATGGTTTCGGTCAACAGCGCCGTCAATGTCGAAATCGACCAGCGTTCCGATATGGAAGTATGGGGTTACGAGGACTATTGGGAATATCCCTATAAGGGCGCTGGCGATTGCGACGACCTCGTGCTGGAAAAGCGCAAGCGGCTGATGTGCCGGCCTCCAACCTGCTGATCACCGTCGTCCGCGACGAGCGGGGGGACGGCCATGCCGTCCTCACGGTGAGGACGGATCGTGGTGATTTCATCCTCGACAATATGAAGCCGACAATCCTTCGCTGGGACGAAACGCCCTATAGCTATCTCAAGCGTCAATCGACCGATCATGCCGGTCGCTGGGTGGATATTGATGGCTCGGGTGCGCCGGCCATCGCTGCGCGGGAGGTCGATCGTGGCACCGCGGTACCCGCGACCACCACCCGCCGCAACATCATCGATCTGTTCAGGAACCGCTGAAGCGGTTTCACACCTTCAATGCCCCCGATCCGAGACCGATACCCGTTTCTCCATCGAAAAGGTGCATATCGGACGGGTTAATATCGAGGCCTATGACCTCGCCGGCCTTGACCTCGCTGCGTCCCTGCAGCGCGATGACCAGCTCTGTGGATGTTCCTGTTGTGAGGAACGTGGCTGAGCCGGTGGTTTCCACGGCTGAAACAGGCAGTGTCAATGCCGCTCCATTTGCCGTTGTGGGCTTTATATGTTCCGGCCTGATGCCGACGATCACATGTTTGCCCGGCGGCAGGGCGGCCGGATTGCTGATCGGCTGCTGCGGCTCACCTTCGCCGAATTGCAGCAGAAGTGAAGCGCCGTCCTGGCTGACGGTGGCCGGTATGAAATTCATGGCGGGCGAGCCGATGAAGCCGGCCACGAAGCGGTTGACGGGGCGATCGTATAGTTCCAGCGGCGTGCCCTGTTGCTCGATGATGCCATCGCGCATGACGACGACATGATCGGCCATGGTCATCGCTTCGATCTGGTCATGGGTGACATAGACAGAGGTTGCGTGCAGGCGGTCGTGCAGCGCGCGGATTTCCTTGCGCATATGGACGCGCAGCGCCGCATCGAGATTGGAAAGCGGCTCATCGAACAGGAAGGCCTGCGGATTGCGGATGATCGCCCGGCTCATGGCCACGCGCTGGCGCTGGCCGCCGGAAAGTTCACGAGGATAACGCTTCATCAGCTTGGAAAGTCCGGTCGTCGTGGCAACCTCTTCCGCCGCCTTGCGCGCCTCGGCCTTGGCGACGCCGCGCATTCGCAGCGAATAGGTGAGGTTTTCCTCCACCGTCATATGCGGGTAGAGCGCATAGGACTGGAACACCATGGCCACATCGCGCTTGCGCGGCGGCACGCCATTCATGAGCGTGCCGGCAATGCGCATGTCGCCGGCCGATATGGTCTCCAGCCCGGCGAGCGAACGCAAAAGGGTGGATTTACCGCAGCCGGAGGGGCCGACAAGTGCGACAAAAGTGCCTTTCTTGATGGAAAGGTCGATGTTTTTCAGGGCATGGAAGGCGCCGTAATATTTGTTGACGCCGGAAAGTTCGATCTGAAGGGTCATTTGAGTGCTCCCGAGGTCAGGCCGGACACGATGCGGCGCTGCAAGAGAATGAAGAGGGCGAGAATGGGCGTCACATACATGGTCGCATAGGCCATGATGTTGTTCCATTCGCTGGTATTGGGGCCCATGAAGGAATTGAGGCCGACGCTGGCGGGCTGCAATTCGGCTGCCTGGATCATCGATTTCGAATAGACGAATTCGCCGAAGGCCTGCATGAAGATGAGGATTGCGCTGACGAGGATGCCGTTTCTGGCAAGCGGCAGCACGATGTTGAAAAATGCGCCGACCCGCGAATTGCCGTCCACCAGCGCCGCCTCTTCCAGCTCCTGCGGCACGGCCATGAAGGTGGCGCGCACGAGGACCACGAAGAACGGCATGCTTTTCGCCGCAATGGCGAGGATGACCGACAGGCGCGGATAATCCAGAAGCCCGAATTGCGAGAAGCCGACGAAGATCGGTGTGATCATCAGCGATGCTGGCAGAACCTGCAGCATGAGGATGAGGAACAGACCGATATCCACCCAGACATTGCGATAGCGCGCCAGCACATAGGCGCAACCGACACCAAGAATGGTGATCAACAGCACGGCGCCGGAGGCGATCAGCACCGAATTCCAGAGATATCGGCCCATGTTGCGGCTTTGCCAGACATAGGAATAGGTCTGCCATTGCGGGTCTGTAGGCCAGAAACCGGGTGGATTGGCGAACATCTCCGAGCCGCTTTTAAGCGAGGTCAGATACATCCAGTAAAGCGGGAAGAGATAGATGATGGCGAGCACGATGGCGATTGCCAGCATCAGACGGTTGCGGTTGGTGGTGCTCATCCGCGCACCTCATGTCGTGTGGAACGCACATAAACGATGGAAGCCAGCATGACGAAAACGATCATGATGACGGAGATCGTCGCGCCCTTGCCGAAATCATATTGTCGGAACGACAGGTCCCAGGCCCAATATTGCGCCACGTTGGAACTGTTGTTCGGCCCGCCATCGGTAATGGCGGCGAAAAGATCGAATTGCTGCAGTGTAAAGATCAGCCCGAGCGAGACGATCGCGCCGATGGTGGAGCGCATCATCGGCAGGGTGATGGTGTAGAAGCGCTGCCAGGCATTGGCGCCATCAAGCTCCGCCGCTTCGTAAAGGTCGCCGGGAATTGAGGCGAGGCCGACGGAAAGCAGGATCATGTTGAAGGAGGTGCCGAGCCAGATATTGGCGATGACGACGGCCCAGAGCGAAAAATTCGCATCCGAACGCCAGAAGATATTACCTGAAATCAGACCGCTCTCCCGCAGGAAGAAATTCAGCACGCCGAAGTCGCCAGACAGTATCCAGTTCCAGATGGCGCCGACGACGAGGCCGGGCATGACCCAGGACACGAGGAACAGGCCGCGCAGCCAGGTGGCGCCGGGAAAATTCACCCAGAAGAACAGCGCCAGCCCAAAGCCGATGGCGAATTGTCCGGCAATCGAGGCGACCACGAAAGTGACGGTGTTCATCAGGATCGGCAGGGTCTCCGGCTGCCGTAACAGATCGACGTAATTCTTGAAGCCAACGAATGGGCGCACGAAGGTGCCCAGGCTGAACATGTCAACTTCCTGAAAGCTCATGACAATGTTGTAGATGAGCGGCAGACCCGCCATGACGAACAGGAAACTTAAAGGCAGGGCGACAAGGACGATGTCGAAACCGCGACCGTCACTGACGCTGGAAAACAGTTTTTTCATGAAACATCCTCGCAAGCTCCGCTTGGGGCCGCCGCCGCATTTTGCGACAGGCGACCCCACCGGGAGGAACCCTGCGGATGGGCGTCGGATATTCCGCTCGCCCGTCCATCCAATCAGCCTTCGACCAGCTTTATCTTTTCAGCGGCCTGATCGAGCGCGGCTTTCGGCGTCATCTGTCCCGACAGGGCGCCCTGGATCGCGTCCTGAATGGCCTTGGAAATTTTCGGCCATTCGGGTGAGGGGCCGCGCGGCTGCGCATATTTCAGCTGCTCGACAAAGGTCTTCAGCGCCTCATCCTTCAACGCATTGCCGGTTGGCGGTACGGGAACATCCGAGCGCGCCGGCAATTGGCCGAAGTTCTTGAACATGTCCTTGTCCTGCGATGCGAAGAATTCGATGGCCTTGAAGGCTTCTTCGGGATGTTTAGTCTTGGAGAAGATCGCCCAGTTATAGTCGCCCATGGCCGAAGACCGGGGGGCGTCAGGTGTGGGCACCGGCAATAACGCGACACCCCAGTCGAACTTGGCGTCCTTCAGCATACGGTCGATTTCCCAGGGGCCGGAAATGACCATGGCAGCATTGCCGGCATTGAAGGTGGCGGTGGAATCCCACTGGCTGCGCGTCAGCGTATCCGGTGATGCGAGCTTTTCATCCAGCATCAGTTTCCAGGTATCGAGCGCCTTCACGGCACCCTCGGTATTGATGTTTTTGTAGGTCGCGCCCGCCATCTGCGCCCAGGGCAGGAACTGGAAGGTGCCTTCCTCATTCGCCTTGGCGCTGAAGCTGATGCCATAGACGTTCTTTGAAGGGTTGGTCAGCTTGCGGGCCGCTTCAACCAGCTCGTCCCAGGTCTGCGGCGGTTTTGCCGCATCGAGCCCGGCGGCCTTGAACAGGTCCTTGTTGTAATAAAGCGCAATCGTATTCGTCGCCTTCGGCACGCCGAAATATTTGCCGTCCCACATCACCGATTTCAGCGGCCCGGGAAAATAGTTTTCGGTCTTGATGACATCCGACTTGGCGATCATGTCCGTCACGTCAAGAAAGGCGCCGCGGGCGGCGAACATGGCGTGGTTGGGGTTGTCGATGGCGATGATGTCGGGGGCATTGCCGGTCGAATAGGCGCGCATCGCTTCACTCACCACATCGTCGAACTGCAATTGCCGATATTCGATCTTGATGCCGTTATTGAGCTTGTTGAACTCGTTTATGAGGTTCGGTGCCGGCTGGATATCACGATCCAGCGACCACAAGGTCAATGTCACATCCTCCGCGTGGGCGGCAATCGCGCCGGCGGATACGCCCGCCAGCACAAATACGCCGGCCATCATGCATTTCGCGATACCCATAATCTCCTCCTTTTGGTTATCGTCGCTGCAGTTTTCGGAAATCTTCTCCCCAAAGGTTTCCGTTATGTCGGGTCGACGACAAAATCGCCGCCGCGGCAATGTTTCAGATAGTTCAGGCCGTGCACCTGGCCCGTCATTTCCAGCGCATCGCGATAGACGGGGTCATGCCAGCCTTCGATGTCGATCGAGCCAGACCAGCCGGCAAGGCGCAGCTCGGAAATGATATCCGTCCAGTTGCTGTCGCCGAAGCCCGGCGTGCGCATGAAGACGAACTTCTCCTTGCCGAAAATGCCGTGCTCGCGAATGACATCCCAGCGGATGGTGGCGTCCTTGCCGTGCACGTGGAAAATCTTATCCGCCCATTTGCGGATCTGCGGCAGCGGATCGATGAGGTAAACCATCTGGTGGCAGGGTTCCCATTCGATGCCGATATTGTCATCCGGCGTTTCGTTGAAGATCAGTTCCCAGGCATCAGGGTTATGGGCAATGTTCCAGTCGCCGGTCTGCCAGTTGCCGTCCATCGCGCAGTTTTCAAAGGCGATCTTCACGCCCTTGTCGGCGGCGCGTTTTGCAAGCTCGCTCCAGATTTCCTTATATCTTGGCAGGCTTTCAGGTAGGGGCTTGCCACGCAGCCGGCCGGTGAAACCGGCAACGCATGTGGCGCCGAAATGATGGGCATTGTCGATGCAGTCTTTCCAGCCCTGCAATGTCTGAAGGTCGATGTCGGTTTCTTCCAGCGGATTGCCGAACATGCCGAGCGTGCTGATGGTGATGTCGCGTTCGCCGATGGCGTCACGGCAGCGCTTGCCGAGTTCGGCAAGGTCCTGACCGTTGGTCGTCTGCCAGAAGAACGGCTCAAAGCTTTCAAAGCCAAGATCGGCTATCTGGCCGATGCGCTCAGCCGCCTGTCCTTTGCTGGCGCTGACCATGGTGCCGATGCGGATGGATTTTGCCGGATTGCTCACGTCTTTCAGTCCTTATGCTGCAATGGAAACACGCTGGCCGAGGCGGGCGCTTTCAATCGCGCCGATCACCATGGCAAGGCTGTTGATGTTGTCGAAGGAGGCTGTCTCCGGCATCCGGCCGGTGCGGATGGATTCGAGGAACGAGAGAATGACGCTGGCGTGGCCGAGTGTATCCCGTTCTGAAACCGCGTCGGAAACGTTTACGGTGGCAAATCCTCGCAACAGGCCCTGTTCGTCGCCAGCCACGGAGGCCGAAAAACCGTCTTCTCCATCCCAAAGGATCATTCCCTTCGAGCCGATCAGCCGCCATCGGGCTTCCCAGCTGGTTCTTTCACCCTCGGCGCACCAGGAGCCGCGATAGGTGAAGACCACATCGTTGGAGAATTCGAAAATGGCATTGGCGCTTGCCCCATGAGCATACCAGGAACCGGCCGGGTTCTTTTCCACGCAAAAGACGGAGAGCGGCTTTTCATTGGCGACAAAACGGGCTGCGTCAAAGGTATGGATCGCCATGTCGAGAAGCAGGACGTTCTTCATCTCTTCACGGAAGCCGCCGAAATGAGGGCCAAGGAAAAAATCACAATGGATGGCCGTCAAATCGCCAATGATGCCGTCTTCCACGGCGCGTCGTAGCCGCCGGATACCAGCCACGAACCGCCGATTTTGCACCACCGCGTGGACTTTACCCGCTTTTTTGGCCAATTCCACAAGGGTGGCAGCCTCTTCCATCGATGCCGCAAGCGGCTTTTCGCTGAGCACATGGCACCCGGCCTCAAGGCCTGCCGCGACCACCGCAAAGCGCGCCTGCGGGATGACGACGTCAAATAGAATGTCTGCTTTTGTTTGCGCGAGCACCGCACGGAGATCGGTGCCGATGACCGCGTCCGCCAGCCCGAATTCTTCTGCCAGCGCGCGGGCTGTGCTCTCGTTCAGATCAACCAGTCCGGCGATCCAGATCGCGCCGGCGATTTCCGGCGTGGATTGAATGGCGCGCAGCCAGCCCTTGGCCATAGCTCCGCACCCGCATAAAACGGCGTTGAATGTCATCTCATCTCCCCGGACTCTTTCGCAAACTCCTCTTTGCGCAGAGCGTCGTAAACGTTTACGAGACTATGACGATGATGTTAGATATGTCAAGACCGTTAAGGGGCGTGCCGATGGCGCGTCCGGTTTGGGAGGGGAGTGCATGAAAGGAATCCGTCAGCTTGCCGATTATCTGGAGATATCGATAGGCACCGTTTCCCGTGCCCTGAACGGTAAGCCCGATGTGAACGAGGAAACGCGCCGCCGCGTTCTGGAAGCGGCGGAAAAGCTTGGTTATGTCGCCAATCAATCGGGCCGCAGCCTGCGGCAAGGGACCACTAATGTCATCGGCCTGATGACCGGCAGTGACGCGCAGACGGTGGAGAATTCAGACAACTTCTTCATGGGCGTTACGGATGGCCTGCAAAGCGTGTTTTCCGGCCATAATCTCGATCTCATCGTTCTTCCCTGTCCGGGGGAGGAAGATCCCGACGAATATCTGAAGCGCATGGTGGCCCGCCGCATGGTTGACGCGATGATCATTTCCTCGACCCGTCGGATCGACAAGCGTGTTGATTTCCTGAAACAGACGCGTCTGCCCTTCGTCGCCCTGGGCCGCACCTCGTCCAGCACGGACCATGCCTGGATCGATCTCGATTTCGAAGGCGTGGCGAAAAGCGCCGTCAACCGGCTGGTGGCGGCAGGTCATCGCACCATTGCGGTGGCGGCAGCCGATAACGACATCAATCTCGGGTATGTCTTTCTGGAAGCCTATAAACGCGCCCTCGAGGAAAACGGCATAACATACGATCCGTCTCTGGTTATCCGCACAAAATCGAGCGAGCAGGGTGGATATCACGCCGCCAGCGAGTGGCTTCAGATGCGCCCACGGCCGACGGCCATCGTGCTGATCTATGAGTTGATGGCGGTCGGTCTTTACCGGCGGCTTGCCGAAGTCGGCCTCAAACCGGGGCGCGATCTGGCCGTCATCGGCTTTCGTGATGGTCCACGCGGCCAGTTTCTGGAACCGCGCCTGACCAGTTTTCGCATGTCCCTGCATGAGCTTGGCGTAACGGTCGCCCAGACGCTTTTATCGACCATGCCGACCTTTGCGCCCTTCTATCCCGATCAGGCCCGCCATTGCATCTGGCCGATGCTGCTTGTGGCGGGAGAGAGTGACCTTGCACCTTAGGCGCCAGCTCCCGAGCATCAGGAGCGGCGGCTCGCCTCAATGTCAGAGTTTGTAGTCTTGAATGCTCACGACGCCGAACGGATTAAATTTGTAACTATCGTCCTCATACCGCCTGTCATTGGACAGGGCGGCATGATGAGCCGTTACGGTCGTTTCCACACCATCGCGCGCCATCTGATCGGCAATATCGTCCATCAGCGCGGCGATCTTCAATTGCTCCGGATTGGTTGACGGCAGGTTTTCGTCTTTCCGGATAAAGCTCACTTCAATATCAGGCAGCCCGACCAGATGAAATCCGACGCTTGCCATGCCGTTGGCATCGTCGCCGATCGGTCGGCGTGCGAAAGCGAGACGGCAGGTTCTGGCGAGCGCCAGCAGATCACCTGACGCGGCGTCGCTGCGCGACTGTTCGAAAAGCTCTTTCCAGCGCCGTGCTCCATGCGCAACGCCTGCGCTTTCGCCTTTGACGGCGACAGCGCCGTGGTCAAGCATATGTTGCACGAACTGCAAGGCCGTGGCGGATGTCATGACCGCGTTTTTTGCGTCCATCGACGGGCCGAGCACATAAAGAACCGAGCCATGTCCAGCGACAGCCTCTTCGTCAGCCTCCTGATAGGTGTCCGGGTCAACACGGTCCCAGCAGACATTGAAGGATCGCTCCATCCGGTCGTCCGGTTCATCCTGCGAATATTCCTCATCGAGACTGAAATCGGCGGCAAATGTGCCGATTGCTGTGCGGGCGTTCTGCTGGAGTGCTGCCAGACCGTTTTCCGCTCCGAGGAAACACAGAACATGCCGGGGTTTGTATTCGGACCGGGATTCGGCAAAGGCCGATGATTTGCTTGCTGCTTTGCCGAGGGATGGCGCCCCCAGAACGAGACCGCCCAAAAATGCGAGAACACCGCGACGCCCTGAATTCATCCGCTACCCCCAAATGGCTCCGTCAACAGGATGGGGGAGTTTTATATCGGTATACTCATGCAGGCTATATGACAGGCGTCTTTTTTATCGTCTCGCAGCTGTCGAGATTGGTCATACTCGCCAAAAGAAAGGTGGCGAAAACGCCTGCGCGTTTCGCCACCACAGTATCGAAGAAGATCGATCGAGATTATTTGGTGGTGTAACCGCCATTGACCAGAATGGTCTGCCCCGTCATCCACCAGCCGTCGGTAACGAGAAAGCGGATATAGGGAACGATGTCCTCGATATCGGTAAGGCCGGTCTTCGAGAAGCCGGAGAGTGCCGCGGCGCTCTTGTGATAGGCCTGTGCATCCGGCTTCTCCTGACCGTAGAAAAACGGTGTGTCCATCGGTCCGGGACCGATCGCCGTCACCGAGACGCCACGTTCGCCGAATTCCTTGGCGGCGGCACGGGTGAAGTGTTCCACTGGCGCCTTGGTGCCGGCATAGCTGGCGTAAAAGGGCGTGAAAGCGCCCAGCAGGGATGTAACGAGGGTGCAGATCTTGCCATTGTCATTGACGTGGCGGCCAGCCTGCTGGAGGAAAAAGAAGGCCGACTTGGCGTTGACGGCGGTCATCTCGTCATATTCGGCTTCCGATGTTTCGAGGATCGGTTTCTTCAGGACCTTACCGACCGTGTTGATGGCGATATCCGGCCGGCCGATGGCGGCGACGGCATCGGCAAACAATTTTTCGACCGCGCCTGCCGTGGTGAGATCGGCCTGGAGGGCAACGGCCTGCGCGCCGGCTGCCTTCACGGCCGCCACGGTTGCGTCGGCATCGGCCTTTGTCGCGGGGCTGTTATAGTGGATGGCGATTGCGCCTGCGCCCTGGCTGGCGAAATCGCGTGCGATCAGCCCGCCGAGGTTTTTCGCGCCGCCGGCGATGATGACTGTTTTACCTTTGATGGAATGGTCGGTCATGGGGTTGGCCTCCTTTGCCGGTGCGCAGCGACGTTTGCCACGCTTTCATGTCACAAGGATATCGTCTAGAATTGCGCGATAAAGGCCGCCATTCTGACATGACTTGTCAGAAAATCCGCACAGTGAAGGGTGTCCATTGGATCGCATCGACCTGTTCCGTATCTTCGCGCGCGTCGTAGACTGCGCGAGTTTCACGCGGGCCGCCGATACGCTTGGCATTCCGCGCTCCTCGGTTTCGGCGGCGGTGCAGGAGCTGGAGGCGCGCGTTGGTGCACGCCTGCTCAACCGCACCACGCGCAAGGTCTCTCCAACCGAGGATGGGTCGGCTTTTTACGAGCGGTGCCAGCGGCTGATCGCCGATGTCGAAGATGCGGAAAACCTGTTCCGGCAAAGCGCGGCGCAACCCTCGGGGCGGCTGCGGATCGATGTGCCGGGCCGGATCGGTCGGTTGGTCATCGCACCCGCTTTGCCGGAATTTCTCGACCTTTACCCGCAGATCGACATCAGTCTCGGCGTGACGGACCGGGCCGTCGATCTGGTGGAGGACAATATCGATTGCGTGCTGCGCGTCGGTGCGCTCAGCGATTCCGGCCTCATCGCAAGGCTGATCGGCAAGCTGCCGCTGATCAATGTCGCAAGCCCCGCCTATCTGGAGCGTCACGGCACGCCGCAGCTTCCCCATGATCTTTCCCGCCACTGGGCCGTCAATTACGCGTCGCCCTCCAGCGGGCGTGTGGAAAACTGGGAGTGGCTCGAAGGCGAGGCGCTGCATTCGGTTTCCATGCGCGGCCGCGTCACCGTCAACAATGCCGAGGCCTACATCGCCTGCTGTCTGGCCGGTCTCGGCTTGATCCAGATACCTGCTTATGATGTCAGGCCGCACCTCGAGAGCGGTGAACTGGTCGAGATCATGTCTGCCCATCGGGCTGAACCGATGCCGATGACGCTGCTTTATGCGCATCGCCGGCATCTGTCGCGGCGATTGCAGGTCTTTGCGGACTGGCTGGAAGCTCTGTTACGGCGGCAGCTTCTCTAGGTGTCGCCACGGCCCGCATCCGCGTCCTCTCCTCGAGAGGTTTGCCACCCTGGAAAGTGGCAACTGACCTCGTCTCAAGATTGACGCATGGCGGCGGGGGCGTCGCCATGCAATGTCGCTTTGGTCAGATGTAATGCAGCTGACGTTCGGCGACGGTGAGGGTGACGTGCTGGCCGGGCGGCGGGTAAAGCGCGTCCTGGGCGCTTGCATGTTCGACCTTGAGCGCCACGCCGGCCGCATCCAGCTGGTAACGGACCGTGGGGCCGACGATGCTGATGTCTTTCACTTCGGCAGTAAAGGCCACGCCAGTTCCGTCCGGCGCGTTGCCGATCGTGAAGGCGTGTGGCGGGATGATGCAGGTCCGCTCGAAGCGGTTGCCGGTGATGCGTGACATGTCTTCGGCGGTGATGATGTTGGCGTCACCGATGAAACCGGCGACGAACAGGTCGGCGGGCCGATAATAAAGCTCCTGCGGTGACGCTGTCTGGGCGATGCGGCCGGCATTCATCACCGATATGCGGTCACCCAGCGACAGGGCCTCGTCCTGATCATGGGTGACGAGAATGCTGGTGAGGCCGCTTTCGCGCTGGATGCGTTTCAACTCATCACGCAGGCGCTTGCGGATCTGGGCATCGAGTGCGGAAAGCGGTTCGTCCAGCAAAAGCAGCTTGGGTTCGAGCACAAGCGCGCGGGCAAGCGCCACGCGCTGTTTCTGGCCGCCGGAGAGTTGATGCGGCCGCCGGTCGGCGCGGTCGCTGAGGGAGACGGTTTCGAGCGCGGCGGAGACCTTGTCGTCGATGATCTTTTTTGCCAGCCGGCGCTGCTCCAGACCGAAGGCGAGGTTCTGCCGCACAGTCATATTGGGAAAAAGCGCATAATGCTGGAACACCATGCCGATGCCGCGATCCTTCGGCGGCAGGGTGTCGATGCGCCGGCCGTCCAGCGTGATCGATCCGGACGAGGGCGAAACGAGGCCGGCGATGGAGCGCAGCAATGTCGTCTTGCCGCAGCCGGACGGCCCCAGCAGCACATGCATCTCACCCCTGTCGATGCCAAGCTCTATGGTGTCGAGAACGGTGGCGTTGCCGTATATGGCGCTGATATTATGGATCGCGAGATGGGTCATGATGCACGCTCCGTTTCCCGGACCATCCGAAAGGCGATCAGGGTAAAGGCAAGGATGAGCAGGAAATAGAGAATCACGATGACGCTGGTGATGCGGCCGCTGAGGCTGCGCTGGGCGAACATGTACATTTGCAGCGTTTCGAAATTGCCGCCGACCAGCATCTTGGCGTAGACGAATTCGCTGAACAGCGTCGCGAAATTCAGCACGATGGCAACCGCAACGGATGGCAGGATGCTGGGCAGGACGACGCGCCGCAAAATGGCAAGATCGCTCGCGCCGATCAGCCGGCCGGCATCCAGAAGCTCGTTGATGTCGAGGTTGCGCAGGCCGTTCTTCACGGCGATGTAAAACATCGAAAAGCAGAGCGGCACATAGGTCAGCACCAGTACCAGCGGTGAGCCGCCGATCTGCAGCGGCGGGGCGGAAAATATCCTGAGATAACCGACCACGAGAATGATGCCGGGTGCGGCATAGGGCAAGATCACGAGCCGTGCGAACCAGCGGTCAAGTGAAGGCCAGTAGATATGGGCGGAAACGACGGCAGGTACGATGATGAGGGTCGCGATCGTCAGGGCGGCTGCGGCAACCAGCGTGGAGCGCAGCAATGCCGCATGGAAACGCGGGTCCGACAGGATGGTGACGAAATTATCCGCGGTCAGCCCGGCCGGCAGCAGGGTTCCGGACCAGTCGGTCGCCACCGCATTCAACATCGTTGCCAGTAGCGGCGATATCATGACGAGCGCCATCAGCCATAGAAACAGGCTTGTGCCTTTGAAGCCATGCTGCGTCATCGGCGCTTTTCTCCCGCCAATATCTGGCTTGCTATGATGGGCACGAGAAGCACGACCAGAAGGCATATGGCGATGGCATTGGCGAGATTGGGATCGGAGAAAATATCGCCCGATACCAGTTCGCTGATGCGGATGGTGACGACATTGATGCTCGTGCCTGTCAGAGCGAAGGTCGTCGCGAAAGTGCCCATGGCATTGGCGAAGAGCAGAATGGCGATCGCCACCAGTTGCCGCGCGATGGTGGGAAGGCCGACCCTGAGCCAGAACCGCAGCTTGCCGACGCCGATCAGCGCTGCCGCCTCTTCGATATCCTGCCCGACGGCGGCGAGCGCCGGCGTGATCAGTAGCGTGGCCAGCGCCACCTGAAAATAACAATAGGCGATGATGAGCCCGGTAAAAGAATAGACGTTGAAATCGTCTATCAACCCCAGTTCCTTCAGCAAAAGCGTGAACATGCCGTTCAGCCCGAAGAGGAAGATGAGCGCCATGGCCAGCGGCACACCGGAGAAGTTTGCGCCGATATTGGCGAAGGCCATGACGGTGCGGCGGGCACCGCCCGATCTTGCCCGCAGCGCCACTGCCACCAGAAAGCCGAACAGGAGACCTGTCCCCGTGCTGATGAGCGAAATGATCGTGGTTGTTGCAAAGGACTGGAGGTAAAAGGCATCGGTGAGAATGGTGCGGTAATTGGCAAGCGACAGCACACCGCCGGCAAAAAAACTGTCTTTGACGACGCTCACCAGCGGCCAGATGACGAGAATGGCGATCACGCCCAGAAATGGCGCCGCCAGCAGCCGCATTTTGCGGTTCTGCACGCTCATGCGGACAACAGCCCTTGCGGTACGGGCAGGCCATGATCGGGAATGGCGAGAAGCGTGCAGAGCAGTCCGGCAATATCCGTCTGCGCAAGCTTCGCATCAGCAGCCGGCGTAAAGGCCTCGCCGAAGGTATAAAACGGCACCAGCGCCTCGGTCTCATGCGGCCCGCCGTGATTGCCGTCATCGCTCATGCCGTGATCGCTGGTGACGATGATGCTGCAACCCGCTGCCGCCCAAGCCGGCAGATAACGCGCCAGGAGATCGCCGGCGTTGCGGGCGGCATTGCGATATTCCCGCGAGCTGCCGCCGTGCCTGTGGCCTTCATTGTCGATATTCATCGGGTGGATCAGCAGGAAATCCGGGCTGTGGCGGCGCAGCAGAACATCCGCATCGGCAAAGACATGGTCATCCGGATAATGATCGGCCCAATAAAACGAGCCGTGATGGATGCCGCCGTTGAAATTTTCGATATGGCGGAACTCCGGGGAGAAGGGCGCCTGATTGTAAAGTTCGAAATACCAGTGATAGGCGGAGGCAGCGGTGGTGCGGCCGGCAGCAGTTGCCAGCGAGAAGACATTGGGAAAACGGGAACGGCGAACAACGCCGTTGCTGGTGACACCATGAACCACCGGCGGCAGTCCGGTCATCAACGTTTCGTAAAGCGGCCGCGAAATCGACGGTAATTCGCTGCGCACGGTGTGGATGCCGGCCTTTCCGACCGTTACCAGCCCTTCCATATATCCGAGGCAATCCCTTGCCGTCGCATATCTAAGGCCATCCAGCAGGATGAAGATCGTCTTGTGCATCGCTTTTGTCTCGTCTGGTTGTGGTTCGGTTTGCACCGAGCACTTTTTAGCATGTTCCGCGGGCTTGGTGCCCGCGGAACAGTCGTTCGGTTTTTTGGCCGGTTGCCCGATTACATCTTCGGGGCGACGCTGGCGCGCCAGAGATTGACCAGCTTGCCGGCGGCCTGGGTCCAGACGGCGGCATTGATCGGGCGGGCCTTGGCATATTGTTCCGAAGGCAGCAGGCGTTCCTTCGCCTCGGCCGGCAGGGTGATGCGGTCGACACGGATCGGACGGGCGTAACCATTGGCCAGGTTGATCTGGCCGGCATCGCTGAGGATATATTCGCGCGCCAGCTTGGCGGCATTGGGCTGCTTGGCGAATTTGTTGATGATGGTGGCGTAACCGCTGGTCACCGAACCGTCGGAAGGAATGACGACCTTGAACTTCTCGCGGCCAACCACATCGCGGTAGTTGAGGGCATTGAAGTCCCACATCGGTGCGACCTGGATTTCGCCCTTTTCCATCGTGGCTGGGTTTGCGCCATTGGCCAGCAGGCGGCCTTTTTCCGCCAGCTTGGCGAAGAGGTCGACGCCCGGCTGGAGGTTTTCCTCACCGCCGCCCATGGCGATGGCGGCGGCCAGTACGGCGGCATTGTCCTGCGCACCGGAGCCGACATTGCCGAGCGAGACCTTGTAGTCGCCCTTCAGCAGATCGGCCCAGGAAGCGGGCGGGTTCTTGACATCGGCGGAGATCAGGAAGGCGATAGTGCCGGTGTATCCGATGACCCAATGGCCGTCCTTGTCCTTGGCCCAATCGGGTATCTGGCCCCAGGTCGTGGTCTTGTAGGGCTGGGTGACGCCGCGGGCGACAGCAATCGGGCCGAATTCGAGACCGACATCGCCGATGTCAGCCGTCGCATTGGCGCCTTCATTGGCGAATTTGGCGATTTCCTCGCCGCTGCTCATGTCCGTATCGGCATGTTTCAGGCCGTATTTTTCGGTCAGCTGGTTCCAGGTGTCCTTCCAGTTCGCCCAGCCGTCCGGCATGCCGACGCTGTAGATGGCGCCTTCTTTGCGGGCGGCCGCTTCAAGGGCAGGAACGTCCTGCGCCTGGGCGATGAGGGGAAGGGAAAAAACGGTGAGAAGGGAAAGGGAGAGGATGGAATTTTTCATGGCGCTTGCTCCTTGGTCTAGACCAGTTGCACGCTCATTATCGGTTCGCTATGACAGGCCAATGACGTTTTCGGCGCGGACATAAATGCGCCCATTATTTTTTCGGCTGCGCAACGAAGGGCGACGATGTTGGGCAAAAGGACGATGAGTGACCGGGATATCGACGCCGGCCGGCGCGGCGGGCTGGAGCAGCAATTGCGTGAGGCCATTGCTGCAGGCGAGGTGGTGAAGGATGGCCGGCTTCTCTCCGAGAGACAATTGATCGAAAGATACACCACCACGCGCATCACCCTGCGCGAGGCGCTTTTCCATCTTGAGATTGACGGGCTGATCTTTCGCGAAAGCCGGCGCGGCTGGTTCGTTTCCGGACCGCGCCTGATCTACAGCCCGCTGCACCGCTCCCACTTCCATCGCATGGCCGCCGAACAGGGGCGCTCCGCCGGAACCCTTCTGGTGGAGGCGGAGGCCGCAGCGCTGCCCGAGGAGCTTGCGCCCCTCATGCGCTGTGCGCCGGGAACGCCGTTCTGGCGCATCCGCAGAAAGCGCAGCATCGACGGCCGGCTGGTGCTTTTCGTCGAGCATTATCTTTCGATGGAGATTTTCCCCGATATCGTGCAGCACGACCTCACCCGGTCACTCACGACGATCTATCAGGACAGTTATGCCATCACCTATGGTCCGGCCTATTTCGAAATCAATCCGGTCGCGTTGCGGGGATATCCGGCTCATCATCTCGGTTGCAGCGAGGGGGCTTACGGTCTGAAAATCACGCGTGTCAATCAGGACCAGCATGGCCGCATCATCGATTGTGATCTCGAATATTGGCGCCATGACGCCATATCGGTGCGGGTCGAAACCGGCCAGCCGGAGCAGCTTTCGGCATGAGGATTTGGCCGATTTTCAGGATTGCGGCAGGAGCACGCCGACGGCGAATTCCTCATCTGTCGCTATGTGGCCGACCTGAGTCTTGCGATATTCACTGGGGCTGAAACCGCGCTCGGCCCGCAAGGTGCGCGAAAGATGTGGGGCATCGCAAAACCCGGTGGCAAGCGCGATCTGGGTGATTGTGTCTCCCGTTTTGCGAAGCAGGGACAAGGCGCGGTCCAGCCGCAGTTCTAGATAGACCTTTGATGGCGTCGCCTTCAGGTCACCAAGAAAACGCCGTTCGAGGCTGCGGCGACCAAGGCCAAGATCGCGGGCAAGTTCCAGCACGGTTCTCGGCACTTCAATATTCTGCTGCATGCGCAGGATCGCCTTTTTGACCAGCGGGTCGGTGGCCCTGCGCGCGCTCTGCTGGCCTGGTTGCGGTTTTTCACCGCTCAGCGCGCTGTCGATCATCATGATGTTGAGGCTCTTTATGGCGGCGGAGTGGCCAACATGGCGCTCCACGAGGAAGGCCGCCAGATGTGCGGCACCATGGCCGCCCGAACAGGTCAGCCGGTCGCGGTCGATGACGAAGATCTGGTCGGAGACCATCTGCACCGTGTCGAAACGGTCGAGAAAATCCTGATGGTGGAACCAGCTGACGCAGCAGCGATAACCATCGAGCAGACCCGCCTCATGCAGGATGAAAACACCGGTGCACAGCCCCACGATCGGAACGCCTGCCGCCGCCCGGTCTTTCAGGAACCGCAGCGCTTCCTGCGGCAGCGCGCTGTGATCGCTGATCAATCCGCCGACAACGACGATATAGTCGTATTGTGCGGCGTCGATCAGCCGCGTGTCGGGCTGCACCTTGACGCCGCAACTCGATTGCACGTTGGCAAGGCTCGCGGACAGCACCGACCATTCGCAGAGAATTGGCCTTGAGCGATCGGCCTCATCGGCGGCAAGGCGCAACACGTCGACGAAATTCGCAAAGGCCGACAGCGTGAACCGGTCGGCAAGCAGGAAGGCGACGCTGAGGCGTTTTTTGGCGCGATGAGAGGTCATGGCGCAAATATTCACGCAAAGAGACGTGATTGTCCAGCCGGGGCGCGGCAAATGCTCATAGCTTTTGCGACACGAGATTTTCCAACCATTGGGCCCGCTCATGACGCGTTTTAATGCTTTCAATCTTTTGAAGAACGCCGTGACCGGCCATAAAAACTGGGACGAGCAATGGCCCGACAGCCAGCCGAAGGCTGAATACGACGTGATCATCGTCGGGGCCGGCGGGCACGGTCTGGGTGCTGCCTATTATCTTGCCAGCCAGCACGGCATCACCAATGTCGCTGTCATCGACAAGGGCTGGCTCGGCGGCGGCAATACCGGCCGCAACACCACGATCATCCGCTCCAACTACCTTTATGATGAAAGCGCCCGTCTCTACGACCATTCCGTCGACCTGTGGGAGAACCTCAGCCAGGAACTGAACTACAACGTCATGTATTCAAGGCGCGGCGTGCTGATGCTCGCCCATAACGTCCACGACGTGCAGAGCTTCAAGCGCCATATCCATTCCAACCGTCTGAACGGTGTCGACAATCGCTGGCTCACGACTGAGGAGTGCAAGGAATATTGTCCACCGCTCAGCATTTCCCCCAATGCGCGTTATCCGGTCATGGGCGGTGCGCTGCAGGAACGAGCCGGCACGGCGCGCCATGATGCCGTCGCCTGGGGTTACGCGCGCGGCGCTGCGGCCCGCGGCGTCGATATCATCCAGAACTGCCCGGTCACCGCCATTCGCCGCAATCCCGATGGCTCGGTTGCCGGTGTCGAGACGGCGAGGGGTTTCATCAAGGCGAAAAAGGTCGCGGTTTCGGCCGCCGGTCATACATCCGTCGTCATGGATACGGCCGGCGTTCGCCTGCCGCTCGAAAGCTATCCGTTGCAGGCGCTGGTATCGGAGCCGATCAAGCCGATCTTCCCCTGCGTCGTCATGTCGAACGCGGTCCATGCCTATATCAGCCAGTCGGACAAGGGTGAGCTGGTGATCGGTTCTGGTACGGACCAGTACACCTCTTATTCGCAGCGCGGCGGCCTGCCGCTGATCGAGCATACGATTGCGGCGATCGTCGAGATTTTCCCGATTTTCAACCGCATGCGGATGCTGCGCAAATGGGGCGGCATCGTTGATGTCACGCCCGATCGCTCGGCCATTCTCGGCAAGACGCCGGTTGACGGGCTTTACGTCAATTGCGGTTGGGGAACGGGCGGTTTCAAGGCCACTCCGGGGGCGGCCCACACCTTCGCCTGGACCATCGCCAAAAACGAACCGCACCCGATCAACGCGCCGTTCACGCTGGAACGTTTCCGCTCCGGCCGCCTGATCGACGAGGCCGCTGCCGCCGCCGTGGCGCACTGAGGATACAACGATGCTTTTGATCTGCTGCCCCTATTGCAATGAAACGCTGCCCGAGGCCGAATTCACCTATGCCGGACAGGCCCATGTTGTCCGCGCCGCCAATCCCTCGTCGCAGACGGATGAGCAATGGGAGGAATTCCTGTTCATCCGTGAAAACGTCAAAGGCCCGCATTTCGAACGCTGGCGGCACCTGCATGGCTGCGGCCGGTTCTTCAACGCCGTGCGCGACACGGTGAGCGACCGGTTCCTCACGACCTACGCCGCCGGCGAACCGCGCCCTCATCTTGCTTCCCTGACGGATGCACCAGTCTCTTCCGAGGTGTCGAAATGAATTCCTATCGCGTTTCCGGCCGCGGCCGGGTGGATGCCAGCCGGTCGGTCAGCTTCACTTTCGATGGCAAGACCTATCGCGGCGTCAAGGGTGACACGGTCGCCTCGGCACTTTTGGCCAACGGCGTACATCTCATGGGCCGCTCGTTCAAATACCACCGCCCGCGCGGCCCGGTTGCGGCGGGTTCCGAGGAGCCGAATGCGCTGATCGGCACCCGTCGCGGCATCGGCCGCTTCGAGCCGAATACCCGCGCCACGGTGCAGGAAATCTGGAACGGGCTGCAAACCAATTCGCAGAACAAATATCCGAGCCTGAAATTCGATATCGGCGCGGTCAACGATATGGCCTATATGCTGTTTTCGGCCGGCTTCTATTACAAGACCTTCATGTGGCCGAAGAGCTTCTGGAACAAGGTTTATGAGCCTTTCATCCGCGCGGCGGCCGGTCTTGGCGTATCCCCGACGGAAGAAGACCCCGATACCTATGCCTCGCGCAACCTGCATTGCGACGTGCTGATCGTCGGCGCTGGCCCTGCGGGTCTTGGCGCTGCGCGGGCGGCGGCGGTGGATGGCCTTAAGGTCGTGCTGGTCGATGAAAATGCCGAGGCCGGTGGTACGCTTCTGTCCGAACCGCAGGCGAAGATCGACGGCCAGCCGGCATGGAACTGGCTGACGGAAGAGCTTGAGGCGTTGAAGGCGCGCGGTGTCAGGATCATGACCCGCACGACGGCGATTGCCTATTACCACCAGAACATGATCGGCCTCTGCGAAAAGCTGACCGACCACCTCGAAGCCCTGCCGAAGGACATGCCGCGCGAACGTCTGTGGCGTGTCCGGGCGCGCCACGTGGTGCTGGCCCAGGGCGCGTTGGAAAAGCCGCTGGTCTTCAACGGCAACGACCGTCCGGGCGTGATGCTGGCGGGTTCCGCCCAGACCTATCTCAACCGTTACGGCGTCAAGGTCGGCAACAGCCCTGTGGTGGTGACGAGCCATGACAGCGCCTGGTATGCGGCCTTTGATCTTCAAGCTGCGGGTGCCCGCGTTCAGGCCATCATCGATACCCGCGCCACGGTGCGCGAGGAACTGGTCAACGAAGCCCGCGCGCTCGGCATTGCCGTGCGGTTGTCGCACACGGTGACGGCGACCTCCGGCCGGCTGCGCGTCAAGTCGGTCCGCGTCAACCCGGTGAATGGCACCACCGTCGGCGCGGGACAGGAAATCGCCTGCGACGCGGTGCTGATGTCTGGTGGCTGGACGCCGTCGCTGCATCTGTTTTCCCACACCCAGGGCAAGCTTGCCTGGGATGACGGGCTGACCACCTTCCTGCCGGCCATGACCAACGAGGATTGCGCCATTGCCGGTGCCGGACGCGGGCTTTGGGGCATCGAGGTCGCGCTGAAAGATGGCGCGGAGCAGGGCCGCGAGATCGCCGCAGCGCTCGGCAAGACGGGCGAACCTCACGACTATATGGTGGAGCACGACCGTATCGGCAGCGGCGTCTCGCACACCGAACTGCCGAGCGACCGTGATGCCGGCAAGGCCAAGGCCTTCGTCGATTACCAGAACGATGTGACCGCCAAGGATCTGCGGCTGGCCGTGCGCGAGGGCATGCGCTCCATCGAGCACGTCAAGCGCTACACCACCAACGGCATGGCCACCGATCAGGGCAAGATGTCCAACATCAACGGTTTGAATATCGCAGCAGAAGCGCTGGGAAAACGCCAGCCGCAGGTGGGGCTGACCACCTTCCGCCCGCCCTATACGCCGACGACCTTCGGGGCCTTTGCGGGCTATCATCGCGGCACGCATTTCGAAGTGACGCGCAAGACACAGATCGACGGCTGGGCGGAAATGCATGGCGCTGTCTACGAGCCGGTCGGCCAATGGCGTCGCGCATGGTATTTCCCGAAAGCCGGCGAAGACATGGATGCAGCGGTCGGCCGTGAATGCCGGGC
The DNA here is from genome assembly GCF_017313405.1 of Agrobacterium burrii. Lineage (NCBI taxonomy): Bacteria > Pseudomonadati > Pseudomonadota > Alphaproteobacteria > Hyphomicrobiales > Rhizobiaceae > Agrobacterium > Agrobacterium burrii. Next base: position 121,439 of record NZ_JAFLNA010000006.1, on the reverse strand, counting down.
GGTGCGGGAAAGCCTCGGCATTTTCGACGCCTCGACGCTTGGCAAGATCGAGGTTGTCGGGCCGGATGCGGTCGAGTTCATGAACCGCATGTACACCAATCCGTGGTCGAAGCTCGCCCCCGGCCGCTGCCGATACGGCCTGCTGCTGGGCGATGACGGCTTTATCCGCGACGACGGCGTCATCGGCCGCATGGGCGAGGACCGCTTCCACGTCACCACCACGACAGGCGGCGCGGCACGGGTGCTGAACATGATGGAGGATTACCTCCAGACCGAATGGCCCGATCTCAACGTCTGGCTGACGTCGACCACCGAACAATGGTCCACCATCGCGCTGAACGGCCCGAATGCGGCAAAGCTGCTGGCTCCGCTCGTTGAAGGCGTCGAACTGACGGAAGAGGCTTTCCCGCATATGTCTTGCGCGGAATGCACCGTGGCGGGAATACCGGCGCGGCTGTTCCGGGTGTCCTTCACCGGCGAGATCGGCTTCGAGGTCAACGTGCCGGCCCCTCTCGGCCGCAAGCTTTGGGAAACATTGTGGGAAGCCGGCCAGCAATTCGGCATCACCGCTTATGGCACGGAAACCATGCATGTGCTGCGCGCCGAAAAGGGTTACATCATCGTCGGTCAGGATACCGACGGCACGGTGACGCCCTATGACGCCGCGATGGGCTGGGCCGTGGGCAAGGCGAAGCCGGATTTCGTCGGCAAGCGCGGCCTTGCCCGCCCCGATCTTGTCGCCAAGGATCGCCGTCACCTCGTCGGCCTCTTGACCGAAGACCGGTCGAAGCTGGAAGAGGGCGCGCAGATCGTCTTCGATCCGAAACAGCCAATCCCGATGAAGATGGTGGGGCATGTCACCTCATCGTACCATTCGGATGCGGCCGGCCGGCCGATTGCGCTGGCTCTGGTCGAGGGTGGCCACGAGCGGATGGGCGAGACCGTCTACATTCCGATGCTGGACCGCACGATTGCCGCGACAATAACCGGGATGGTGTTTGTCGATCCCGAAAACACCCGCCTGAAAATCTGACCCGGAGATGACAATGAACATGCGCGTTTCCTCCCCCATTTCCGGCACGCTGGCCGAGAGCAAAGCGGCGCGGGTCAGCATCCTGCCAGCGCAGGGGCGGCTGTCGCTGCGGGCGCGCGGCGATCTGACCCCGCTTGGTGCAGCGCTTGGCCTGACCTTGCCGGACCGCATCGGCGCTCGCGTCGCAGCCGGCGAAAAACAGGCCGTGCGCCTCGGCCCCGATGAATGGACGATCCTTGCTCCCGAGGCTGAAATCGACGGGCTGAAGGCGGCATGCGCTGGCGTTTACGCAAGCCAGCCGCACAGCCTCGTGGATATTTGCGGGCGGGAAGTCACGCTGCTGATCGAGGGACGCCAAGCCGCTGAACTGCTGACACTCGGCTGCGCCCGCGATATCGACACCGTTCCGGTGGGCGAAGCGCGCCGCACGATCTTCGACGGCGTGACCGTGGTGCTGTGGCGCGATGGGGAAGACCGTTTCCGCATGGATATCTGGGACAGTTTCGTACCGCATCTTGGCCATTTGCTTGAAACCGGTTGCAGGGAACTTGCCGCCGAAATCGCCTGAACTCGCCACGGTTTCAAAACTGTCCGAGTGCTGATCCATCAAGGGGGAGCAGGATTTTGACCATCTATGTCATGAAAGTCTCGTGCCCGGCACGCAGCGGCATCGTTGCCGCCGTCTCCGGATATCTCGCGCGATCCGGTTGCAACATCAATGACAGTTCGCAATTCACCGATCAGGAGACCGGCCGTTTTTTCATGCGGCTGAGCTTCGTTTCGGAACAGGGGCTGGGGCGTGACGCTCTCTTTGACGGCTTCGCTCCTGTCGCTGCCGATTTCGACATGGATTACGATTTCCATGATCTCTCTCGCAAAACCAAGGTGGTGATCATGGTGTCACGCTTTGGCCATTGCCTCAACGATCTGCTGTATCGCTCCCGGATCGGTGCCCTGCCAGTGAAGATCGTTGCGGTAGTCTCCAATCATCTCGATTACCAGAAGCAGGTGGTGAACGAGGATATTCCTTTCCACCATATCCGCGTCACGCCGCAGACGAAGCCGGAAGCCGAGGCGGAAATCTTGCAGGTCGTGCATGATGCGGGGGCGGAACTCGTGGTTCTGGCACGCTACATGCAGGTTCTGTCGGACCGGCTTTGCCAGGAAATGTCGGGCCGCATCATCAACATCCATCATTCGTTCCTGCCGTCGTTCAAGGGCGCCAACCCCTACAAGCAGGCTTATGAACGCGGTGTGCGGCTGATCGGCGCGACTGCCCATTACGTTACCGCCGATCTCGATGAGGGGCCGATCATCGAGCAGGATACGATCCGCGTGACCCATGCCCAAAGCGGCATGGATTACGTCTCGCTTGGCCGCGACGTGGAAAGCCAGGTACTGGCCCGCGCCATCCACGCCCATATTCATCACCGGGTCTTCCTGAACGGCAACCGAACCGTGGTGTTTCCCGCTTCGCCGGGGGAATATGTGTCCGAACGCATGGGATAAGTGCACCGGAACGCGGGAGCGGGCGCTTTACTCTTCGGGCGGCGGCTCCATTTCGCCGCCCTGCTGCTCCTCCGGGCGCTTCGCGGACCGCGCAGCGGGATAGGCGCCTGTCATGCTGGCGAACTGAATGTCGTTTTCAGCAAAGGCATCCTTCAACATCGAATAGGCCTTGCGTCGCACCACTGAGGATTGTCCGCCAGCGCGCAGCATCATGCCGAAGCCGAGCGTCATGCCATATTCGCCGAAGTGCTCGACGCCTTTCAGCTTGACGGTCTCGATGAGGAACGGCCCAAACTCCGGATCTTCTTGCAGGGCCTTGCCAATTTCCTTGGTGATGGCCTTGACCTTGGCGATATCGGTATCGAAGGCGACAGTGACCATGAACTTGTCGATCGACCAGTCACGGCTCATGTTTTCGACTGCGCCGAGCGATCCGAATGGCACGGTGAAGATCGGGCCGCGATGGTGGCGCAGCTTGACCGAGCGGATGCTGAAGGATTCCACCGTGCCGCGGTAGGAACCGCTCTGAATATATTCGCCGACACGGAAAGCGTCGTCGATCATGTAAAACACGCCGCTGATGATGTCCTTGACCAGCGTCTGCGAGCCGAAACCGATGGCGATGCCGAAAATGCCGGCGCTCGCCAGCAGCGGCCCGATATTGACGCCGAGTTCCGAAAGCGCCGTCATGACGGCGACGGCGGCGATGATGATGCCGAGCATGTTGCGCAGGATCGGCAGGATGGTCAAAAGCCGATCATCCTGTGGCTGGCCGCCGGAGTGGCCGCTCACGGGGTCACCAACGGGAGCGCTCAGCTCCAGCCGCCGGGCGATCATCGATTTGATGGCGATCCATATGAGATCGGCAAGCAGCAGGATGAGTGCCCCGTGCAGGATGCCGACGACGATCGACGTGAGCAAAGCGCCGTCCGGCAGAGAATCCGGATGGGCGCGCACGAGAAAGATCAGCCACACTATGGCGGTTCCGACGATGGCGAGACGCACGCCGCGCTCGGCCAGAACCGGGCGGAGATCGCTCTCGCCGTAGCCGCCAATATCGATTGCCAGTTTTCTCGTCGCAATGCCGAGCGTCGAGGCGAGGCCGGGCAGGACCAGCGCATAAAGCCCGATCCAGAACAGGACGCCTGCACCGGCGAGCCGCAGCCCGAAGAGGATGATAAGGCCAAAGATCAGCGCCACATCGATTGCCCGTGTCCGCTCAGATCCCGGATCGCCGCCGGGTCGGCGCCAGATCCAGAGGCTGGCGAGCAGAAACAGGATGCCGATCATACCGGTGGACAGCAGCCCGAGCGTATCGCGCGGGAGATCGAGATTTTCGAGCGTCCTGAGCACGGCCCAGAAAAGCCCGGCAAGCGTTGCAAGCCACGTCCAGCGGACGATCCAGAAATCGCGCCGGGTGCTGGTTTCGCGACCGACGACCTGCCGCAACAGGCCGGAAACTGCAAAAAGCATCGGCAGGAGAATGCTCATCACGAGCCAGGGCAGCAGAACGGCGCTTAACAGACGTGGCCACTGGATGGTTAGAAACATGGCGGTCGCGACAAGGCCGTAACCGAAGAGCGGCAGGAGGCTTCGCGACATGACAGCCGAGGCATATTTGCCGATTTCCCCGCTGTTTGTGCGGGATGCGTGCATGACGATGATGCGGTTCGTGACAATACCGCCTGCAAGGCCTGCGCCGAACAGGACCAGCACATGCAGCAAGAAAATGAAGGGACCGTAGGCACGGATCGCATCGCCAAGCCTTTCCCACGCGGAAGCGATTTGCGAGAACATGACGGGCAGGTCACCCATGATGCGGGCAAAATGCTCCCGGCGCTTGCTTGCCCATTGGTCGAGATCGCTCAACTGACTTTGTGATGCCATCTGCGGCGGCGGCCCCGCGCCAGTTGTCGCGAGTTTCTGTGCGAGCAGGGCACGAACGTCGTCCTGCCCGAGCAGTTGCAGCAACTGGTCGACCTTCTGCTCCGTCGTCTGTGTGGGGAAAGGCGCTTTTACCGGCGGCGGCTCCTGCGCGGAAAGGCCGGTTGTTCCAAGCAAGAAAAGTGCGATGACGGTCGCTGCAATCCATCTGAAAGGAGAGGGAAGGGGTTTCATTCGGCTCTCCCGCACCAGCCGGGAAGATGTCGTGCATCGCGTGAGCGCGCCAGTTCCACTGCTCCTGCCATGGTCTCATCGAAGGAATGCCGCAGGTCTTTGCTGCTCACCCGGCGGCGGAAAAAATCCGCCCAGAGAAATTCGGTAAAGGGCGCTTCGATCTTGGCGAAACCGCCCGCATCGCGAACTGCGCCGGCCAGCGAGCGGAACGGATCGTCTTGAAGGTCAATGATCCGCTTTGGCAGTTCGTCGACAGGGCGGCGCGCACCTTCGGCATCGAAAGGATAAACCAGGTTGCGATGATCCATCACCGACCAGAATTCCTGCCTGCCCAGATGAGAAAGATCGGCAACGATGCTGGTCAGCACATGTTTCACGCCCTCGTAGTGTAACGCAAGAGCAAGGTGATGATGGTCGACCAGATAGAGGCGCTGTTTATAGCCAATGACGACAGGCACCATGTGATGGCCGAGAAAGTCCGGCCCTTTTTCCTCGCGTATCGCGGCCCATTGTTTGCGCTTGTTTTCCACCTCGCGAAGGCCGACCGTCATTTGTGTCGGTCTGAGCGCGGTGATTTCAACAGGGCTGAGGTGCGGTTCAAGAGGTTGTGGCATGGCTGTTCTCCCGGCCCATGGCCGTCGTTACGGCATCATCGACGCTGAAACTGCTGCGCGCCACCAGATCGTTCCCGCCGCCGGCGAGCAGCAGATCCCGTACATGGTCGTGCACGCGGGCATAATAGATCGCGGTGCCGCCGCGCTGCATCGCTGCATCGAATTCCAGCAGCGCATCGAGCGCGGTGGAATCCAGTTCGAAGCTTTCCTCAAGACTGATGATCGCGACATGCAGTTCCGGCCTTGCGGCGAGGCGTTTGGTGACGGCGGCAAGGATCGGTTCGGCATTACCGAAAAACAGCGGCTGCGCCGGGCGCAGGATAATCATGCCCGCTATGTCCTTCGCATCCGGATGGCGTTCCATGTCGACGAAATCGTGGCTGTCGCCCAGCCTTCCGAGATGCATCACATGCGGCAGCGAAAGCCGACGGACGAAAACGGCGAAGGACAGCGCGACGGCAACGAGCATGCCGTTCAGAACGCCGAATGCCAGCACGCCGGCGGCGGCTGCAAGCGCCAGATAGGCATCGTTGCCAAGCCGCCACAAACGGATGATCGGCGTCGGATCAAGCGCGTGCAGCAGGGCGACTGCGATGATGGCGGCGAGCACGGCCTGGGGGATGAAGGCAAACCAGCCGGAAGCGAGCAGGCTGAAAATCGCAAGGCCGATTGCGGCGATGGCCGAGGCGAGCCGGCTCTGCGGCCCGACCGCTTCGCTTGCCGCACCGGCGGAAAAACCGGCGCCGACCGGCATGCCCTGCACAGCGGCGCTGGCGATGTTGGCAAGCCCAAAGGCCCGCAATTCGCGATTGGAATCGACGGTCTCGCCATGGCGCAGCGAAAAGCTGCGGATCGTACCCCAGGATTCCGCAAAGAGAATGAGGACCAGCGGCGGCGCAAAGCGGGCGACATGCGCGACGTCATCGAGCGACACTGAAAGCGGGCCAGCCCATATTCCGGCAAGATCGATGGTGCCGACAATGGCAACGCCGCGGTTATGCAGATCAAGCAGCATCGAGACGGCAATGCCTGCCACGATCACCACAAGGCTGCCGGGAAGGATCGGGCGTTTACGCAGGAGGAGCAGTACGGCAAGCGCCGTGAGGCCGACGACGATGCTTTCGAGGCTCCAGTCTCGCGGATGGGAGAGTATCTGCAACAGGATCGCCAGCGGTTCTCCCGTTTGCTCCTTGATTCCAAAGAGGCTCGGCAATTGCTTGATCGTGATCAGAATGGCGAGGCCGAAAGCGAAACCGCGCAGCACCGGGCGCGAAATCACACTCGACAGCGCGCCGAGCCGCGTGGCCGCTGCTACAAGAAACAGGATGCCCACCAATGCGACCGAAATAGCGACAAGCAGCATCTTCTGCGCCGGTGTGACGGAAAGCGTGGCGAGCATCGCCGCCAATATTGCGGCGGAGGAAGATGTGGGCGAAACGACCGCAAACCGGCTCTGGCCGAAAATGGCATAAACGATGCAGCCCACAATGGCTGCGAGAATGGCGTGCTGGGCCGGAACACCGGCAATTCCTGAATAGGCGATCGCTTCCGGCAGCATCAGGCCGGCGATCGACAATCCAGCAATCACATCACGCCGGTCGAATGTCACGGACATGGGGTTGCAACCGTTTCGACGCCGATGGAGGCGATAAAACTTTCACCCGGTATGATCACGATTCTCCACCCTGTATCCGTAATGAAATGAAGGTTTCACCCATTGCGGATACAAGTCAAAGTTTAAATTGCACGCCTGAAATATTTCGGTCTTTCCGGGTTTGGCCATCACCGCGTATCGTTCGGCGGATGATGTGGGCGTACCCGTTTCAGGTGGGCAACTGTCCCCCCGGAACGGCGGTGTCAGCCGCCATATTGGTCGTCCGTCACCTTCTCCATCCAGTCCACCACCTTGCCGTCCTTGACTTCCTGAAGCGCGATATGGGTCATCGCGACATTCGGTGCGGCGCCATGCCAGTGCCTTTCTCCGGGTGCGAACCACACGATGTCTCCGGGGCGGATTTCTTCCACCGGGCCACCCTCGCGCTGCACGCGGCCAAAGCCGGAGACGACGATCAGTGTCTGGCCGAGTGGATGGGTGTGCCAGGCTGTGCGGGCGCCGGGCTCAAAGGTGACCTGTGCACCCTGAACCCGCTCTGCATCGAAGGGATTGAACAGCGGATCAATGCGGACCGTGCCGGTGAACCAGTCCTCGGGTCCCTTGGCGGATGCCCGGGTTCCTGCGCGCAATATTTCCATGGTCATTCTCCTGATTGGAATCGTGTGGTGATTTGAGGCGGGAATTTCCCTGTTGTCCACAGGGGCGTTCAATCGAGCGGAGAGGCTGCAGACATTTTTTGAAGCCGCCGGCTTCGATCATTTTGATGGGTTATCGCACTCTTTTGCGCGTATTTTGCGACACTGTCAGCATTGATTTTGCCTTCCTTCCAGACGCTGCGAGAAAAATCGCGCTCGGGATTGACTCAATTATGAAAACGGTTACATTTGCTCATGTAAACGGTTTCATTAGTTAAAAACCGTGCTTGGAGGAGCAAATTTCATGTTTAGACATTTGATGGCTGCCGCCGCTTTGGTGCTGGCGGCCGGCACGTCGGCGTACGCCCAGGAGCAGAGCTTCAAGATCGGCCTTTCCAACTCGTTCGTCGGCAGCGAATGGCGCACGCAGATGATCGAGGAAGCCCAGGCTGCCGCAAAGGCGTGGGGCGAAAAGGGCGTCAAGGTAGAGGTTGTCGTTCAGAGCGGTAATGTCGATGTGCAGGGGCAGATCGGTCATATCCGCAATTTCATGAACCAGGGCGTTGATGCGATCCTCATCAATCCCGGCAGCCCGACGGCTTTCGATCCGATCTTCGCGCAGGCCAAGGCGCGCAACATTCTCGTCATCGCAACCGACGCCGAAGTGTCCTCGAAGGACGCGCTCTATGTCGGCATCGACCAGAAGGCATGGGCGGCGCAGTCCGCGCAATGGCTTGCGGATGCGCTGAAGGGCAAGGGAAGCGTCGTCGCCATCAACGGCATCGCTGGCAACCCCGCCAACGAAGCCCGCGTTGCCGGTTATCGCGAAGTGTTCAAGAAATACCCTGACATCAAGGTGCTGAACGAAGCCAATGCCAGCTGGGATCAGGCGCAGGGCCAGCAGGCCATGCAGAACCTGCTCGCTACCTATCCCGATATCAGCGGCGTGTGGGTGCAGGACGGCATGGCCGATGGCGCATGGCGCGCAATCGAAGCTGCCGGCAAGACCAAGGACATTGCCGCCACCGGTGAAATCCGCAAGGACTTCATGACCCGCTGGGAAAAAGAAAAGTTCAATTCCGGCGCGTCGGTCAATCCTCCCGGCGTCATGGCAAGCGCGCTCAACGTCGCTGTGCTGAAGCTGCAGGGCAAGGAATTCAAGGACGGTATTTTTGGCGGCACCTATGGTAACGCCATCTATATTCCGATCCCCTTCGTCAGCAACGACAACCTTGCCGACAATATCAAGGCCGCCGATGGCAAGCCTGGCTACTGGTCCGTCACGGCAACCGTAACGCCGGAGCAGGCTGGCGAGTTCTTCAAGTAAGAACGGCTTCGGGCTGGCGGCAATTGCCAGCCCGAATCTTCCAATTCGAGTGCGGACTTCAGGTGCAGGACCATGTGTTCTTTTCCGTGTCCGCCCACGACAAGAACAATGACAGTTACAATTCGGGGACATGCGATGGCGAACGCTTTGGAAGCGGCCGGCATAACGAAGAATTTTGGCGCCGTGCGCGCGCTTTCTGACGGCAGGCTGACGGTTGGTCGCGGCGAAATTCACGCGCTGCTGGGCGCCAATGGTTGCGGCAAGAGCACGCTCTGCAAGATCGTTGCGGGCGCGGTCTCGCCAACCAGCGGCACGATCAGCTTCAACGGCGCGGAAGTGCGCTTCAAAAGCCCGCGTGACGCCGAAAATGCCGGTATCGCCCTGTTTTATCAGGAACTGAGCCTCATTCCGCAACTTTCCGTCGCCGACAATATTTTTCTCGGGCGCGAACCGAAGCGCGGCGTTTTTGTCGACGGCAAAGCCCTGAAAGCCGAAGCGGCCAGGCTGATCGCGCTGTTCGACGGGGTTGCAGGCAATGGGCTGGAGCCGGATGCCATCGTCGGCAACCTGCCGCCGGATCAGCGCCAGCTTGTCGAAATCCTCAAGGTTTTTGCCCAGAATGCCAGCCTGATGATCATGGACGAGGCGACAGCGGCGCTTGATGGCCGCCAGTCGCAGCGCTTTTTCGAGATATTGAGGGCCAAGAAGGCGGACGGTATCTCCACCATCATGATTTCCCACCGTCTCGACGAAGTTTTCGCCGTCTGCGATCGCATCACCGTGATGCGCAACGGCGCGACGATTTCCGAACTTGAAACGGCAGCCACCACCCGCGAAGCCGTCGTGCACGATATGGTCGGCGATGTCCGCGCCGCACCCGCCCGCCAGCAGGGACGCGCTGCTGCAGCGCCCAGCCTGAAGGTGACGGAAGTTGCGGGCGAGGGCATTCGCGGCGTCAGTCTGGAAGCCTATCCGGGTGAAATTATCGGTCTCGCCGGCCTGCAGGGACAGGGGCAGTCGGCCTTGCTGAAGGGCCTTTTCGGCGCCAGCCCCTTTGCCGCCGGCCAAGTCCGGTTCGAGGGCCGTGTAATCACCATCGGCAAGCCTTCGCAGGCGGTTCACAACGGTTTTGCCTATGTCTCGGGTGATCGTGGGCGCGACGCCTCCCTTCAGGGAAGGTCGATCTTCGAAAATCTCGTGGCGGCGCTGATGGTGCGCGAAAAGATGCGGCTGATCCGGCCAGCGGCGCTGAAACCGCGTATGCAAAAGGTCGCGGATGATATGAAAACGAAGTTTGCCGGCATGGACATGGCCATCGGCACGCTTTCGGGCGGCAACCAGCAGAAGATCTTCATCTCCCGCTGGCTTGCCACATCGCCGAAACTGCTTTTGCTCGATGACCCGACCAAGGGCATCGATCTTGGCGCAAAGGCCGACCTGTTTGCGCTGATGCGACAGCAGGCCGATGCCGGCGCGACCATTCTTCTCTATTCTTCGGAAGATGCGGAGCTCCTCGAATATGCCGACCGCATTCTCGTGTTCAACGGCGGACAAATTTCCGCCGAACTGACCGGAGCCGACATGACATCCGTCAACATGACCCGCGCCGCCTACGGAGACGCCGCATGAGTTCCTCCGGTTTTCTGCGCAAGCAACCCTGGATCATAACCCTCTTCGTTCTCACGGTTCTCATTGCTGTGAACACGTTTCTGCAGCCGTCCTTCGTGCAGCCTTCCGTGCTGCAGTCGAACCTGACGACGTTTCTGCCCCTGATCCTCGTCGCCATCGGCCAGACCTATGTCATTCTGGCGGGTGATATCGATCTGTCGGTCGGCAGCATCGTGGCGCTTGCCAATGTCGTCACCGTCAGCGTCATCGCCGCGCTTGGCGGCACGACGGGTGCCGTCTTCGCCGGCATGGCGGCAGGGGCTGCGGTCGGGCTGCTTTGTGGTCTGGTCAATGGCCTGTTCATATCGGGCTTACGCTTCCAGCCGATCGTCACCACCTTCGCGACGGGCATCATCTTCGCCGGACTGGCGATCTGGGTCCTGCCGCAGGCTGGCCTTCCGGTGCCGGAAGCCTATTGGCAGACCTATTCCGGCAGCTTCATCGGCCTGCCCTTCGTGTTGTGGGTGCTGCTGGCCGGCATCGCCTTCACGCTGATCGTGTCGCGCATTCCGTTTCACGCCCATTTGTTGGCGGTTGGCGGCAATCGAACCGGCGCCTTCCAGACGGGCCTGCGCCTTTCGGGCATCCGCATCGGCGCATACATGATCTCTGGACTGTTTTCGGCGCTGGCGGCGCTGTGCCTGACGGGCGAGACGGCCTCGGGCGATCCATTGCTCGGTGCGAGCTTGGCGTTGTCCTCCATTTCGGCCGTAGTTTTGGGCGGCACCGCGCTTTCCGGTGGCTTCGGCAGCTCGACAGGGTCGATTGCGGGAGCACTGGTGCTTGGCATGATCGGTAATGTGATTTTCTTTGCGGGCCTGCCCTTCGAGTACCAGACACTGGTGCAGGGCTTGATCGTGCTGACGGCGCTTGCCGGCGGCGTTCTGGTGACGAGGCGTTGACATGACCAATCCCGGCTTGCAAATCAAATCCATCATCACCGATCCCCTGACCATTGCTATTGGCGCGTCGGTCTTCCTGCTGCTGGTCGGCGAATTGTTGTCGCCTGGCTTCGCGCAGGGGTCGCAGATCGTGCGGTTGCTGACGATCGCCGCCATTCTCGGCATCGTCGCGGCGGGACAGAACCTCGTGATCCTCGGCGGACGCGAAGGCATCGATCTTTCCGTCGGCGCGATGATTTCGCTCGGCGCGGTCCTTGCCGGCAATATGATGAACGGCCAGAATGCGGGCATCCCGCTCGCCATTCTCGTCGCGGGCGGCGTTCCGTTCCTCATCGGCCTCATCAACGGCCTCGGCATTACCTTCGTGCGCATTCCGCCGCTGGTCATGACACTCGGCATGACGGCAGTGATACAGGGCGGGCTGGTTGTTTATTCGCAGGGCGTTCCGTCAGGTGCGGCAGCCCCCCTTCTGGCGGGCTTCATCAATCGTCCGCTCATCTTCGGTATTCCCGGCGTGCTGTTCGTCTGGCTTGGCATTGCCGCGATCATGCTGTTCGTGCTGCGCCGCACGGCCTTCGGTTTCGCGGTTTACGCCATCGGCTCGAACGAGCGGGCGGCGACGCTTACCGGATTGCCCGTTTCCCTGATCCGCACGCTGCTTTACGGCTTGTCCGGCCTGTTTGCCGGGCTGACCGGGGTCTGCGTGATCGGTTATACCGGCACCTCCTTCATTTCCGTCGGCGACCAATATGTCCTTCCGTCGATCATCGCGGTCGTCATTGGCGGCACTTCGCTTGCCGGCGGTGCGGGCGGCTATGTCGGAACCATGGCCGGGGCGGTTGCGCTCACCATTCTGCAAAGCGTACTGATAACGCTCAACCTCGATGTATGGGCACGGCAGATCATATTCGGTGTCACGTTGTTAGCGCTGATGCTGCTTTATGGCCGCCAAAAGCAGTTGCGTGTGTGACAGATGAGCAAAGACCAAGGTTCGAATATCAGGGAAGTTGCAGCTCTCGCGGGCGTTTCCATCGCGACCGTGTCGCGGGCGCTGCAACAACCCGACAAGGTTCGCCCGGAAACCCGGAAAAAGGTTTTCGACGCCGTCCGGCTGGCAAATTTTGTTCCCAACGCCCAGGCCGCGAGCTTCAGGCGTCAATCCAACAACACCGTCATCCTTCTCGTTCGCGATATCGGCAACCCGTTTTATCTCGAAATCTACAAGGGTGTGGAGGAAGCTGCGGGTGAAGCCGGTTTCAAGGTGCTGATGGGCGACGCCCGCAATGACGAGAACCGCGTGGCGACCCATATCGATATGGTGCGCCAGAAACATGCCGATGGCCTGATCCTGATGACCGGTCAGTTTCCTTCAGAGTTTCTCGATCAGGCCGACACGCTGCCGCCGATCGTCATCGCGTCGGAAACCGTGCCCGGCATCGCGCTGCCCACGGTCAAGGTGGATAACCGCGCCGCTTCCAGAAACGCCGTGCGGCATCTGATCGAGGCGGGGCATAGGGAGATCGTGCATCTTGCCGGTCCGTTCCCGGAGAGTCTGGCGAATGAGCGTTTCGAAGGCTATCGGGATGCGCTGGTTGAAGCCGGTATTGGCTATTCCGACAAGCTGGTGGTGACGGGCGATTACAGTATCGAAGCCGGTCGTCAGGCGATAACCGGCCTTCTCGAAAACGGCATTGCCTTCACTGCGATCTTCGCATCGAGCGACCAGATGGCGATTGGCGCGATCAGCGAGTTGCGGGCGCGTGGCGTTTCGGTTCCGACCGATGTCTCGGTCATTGGCTTCGACGATATCATCTTTGCCAACGCCTTTGAGCCGCCGCTGACGACGGTACGCCAGCCCCGGCAGGAAATGGGCCGCAGGGCCATGGCGCTGATGGTTGACCGGCTGAACGGCAAGCGCACGGCTGAAACCATCGTGCTGGATACGGAGCTGGTGGTGCGCGGCTCGGTCGCGCCCTGCCGCCGCCCGCCGCATCGGTAGCGGCTACGCCGAAATTGTGAATGCAAGGAGTGTAAGGACATGAAGACGATCAAAGGCCCCGCGATTTTCCTCGCGCAATTTGTCGGGGACGAAGCCCCCTTCGACACGCTCGACAATCTCGGCCAATGGGCGGCTTCGCTCGGTTACAAGGGCATCCAGCTGCCGACCGATCCAAAACTCTTCGATCTCGAAAAAGCTGCCTCCTCCAAGACGTACTGCGATGATATCAAGGGTCGTCTGGCCGAGAAAGGCGTCGAGATCACCGAGCTTTCCACCCATATTCAGGGCCAGCTTGTTGCTGTTCATCCCACCTATGATGAAATGTTTGATGGTTTTGCGCCGGCCGAGCTGCGCGGCAAACCGCAGGCGCGGCAGGAATGGGCGGTCAACCAGCTGAAGTGTGCGGCGAAAGCCTCGCAGCATCTTGGCCTCAAAAGCCACGCAACTTTCTCTGGCGCGCTTGCCTGGCCCTTCGTTTATCCGTGGCCGCAGCGTCCGGCTGGTCTTGTCGAAATGGCATTTGCGGAACTGGGCAAGCGCTGGACACCGATTCTCGATGCTTTCGAGGAGAATGGCGTCGATCTCTGCTACGAGCTGCATCCGGGTGAGGACCTGCATGACGGCGTCACCTTCGAGCGTTTTCTCGAGGCCACCGGCAATCATTCACGCGCCAACATTCTCTATGATCCCTCGCATTTCGTGCTTCAGGCGATGGATTATCTTGAGTTCATCGATATTTACCACGAGCGCATCCGCGCCTTTCACGTCAAGGATGCGGAGTTCAATCCGACCGGCCGTTCCGGCGTTTATGGCGGCTATCAGAGCTGGGTCGACCGGCCGGGGCGTTTCCGTTCGCTCGGCGACGGGCATGTCGATTTCGGTGCGGTGTTCTCCAAACTCACCCAATATGACTTCGATGGCTGGGCGGTGCTGGAATGGGAATGCGCGCTGAAACATCCGGAAGATGGGGCGCGTGAAGGTGCGGGCTTTATTGAAAACCACATCATCCGCGTGACTGAGCGGGCTTTCGACGATTTCGCCAAGAGCGGCGTCGATGATGCCGCCAACCGTCGCCTTCTTGGACTTTGAAAGGGATAGCCATGTCTTCCGGCACAAAAAAATTCGATAGCCGCCGTATCCGTCTCGGTATGGTGGGTGGTGGTCAGGGCGCTTTTATCGGCGCTGTGCATCGCATCGCCGCAAGGCTGGACGACCGTTATGAACTGGTGGCCGGCGCGCTTTCCTCTGATGCGGCCCGCGCTAGCGCTTCTGCGACCCTGCTTGGCATTGGGCCGGAGCGCTCTTATGCGTCGTTTGAGGACATGGCTGCGGCCGAAGCCGGACGTGAAGACGGCATTGAGGCAGTCGCAATCGTCACGCCAAACCATCTGCATTTCGCCCCGGCCAAGGCGTTTCTCGAAGCTGGCATCCACGTCATCTGCGACAAGCCCGTCACCGCGACGATGGACGAGGCGAGGGCGCTTGCCAAGATCGTCGGCGCATCCGACCGGCTGTTCATTCTCACGCATAATTACACCGGCTATGCCATGCTGCGGCAGATGCGGGAGATGGTGGCGAATGGCGATATCGGCAAGCTGCGCCATGTTCAGGCGGAATATGCGCAGGACTGGCTGACCGAAGCGGTGGAAAAGACCGGCGCGAAGGGTGCGGAATGGCGCACCGACCCCAGCCGCTCCGGCGCGGGCGGGGCAATCGGCGATATCGGCACCCATGCCTTCAACGCCGCCGCCTTCGTGACGGGTGAAATCCCGACGAGCCTTTATGCCGATCTGACCTCGTTCGTGCCGGGCCGGCAGCTGGATGACAGCGCCAATATTCTGTTGCGTTACGACAGCGGCGCGAAGGGGATGCTCTGGGCGAGCCAGATCGCGGTCGGCAATGAAAATGCGCTGTCGCTCAGGGTCTATGGCGACAGGGGCGGACTTGAGTGGCACCACCGGATACCAGACGAGCTGTGGTTTACGCCTTATGGAGAGCCGAAACGGCTTATCACCCGTAACGGCGCGGGGGCAGGTGCTGCCGCCAACCGTGTCAGCCGCGTGCCATCCGGGCACCCGGAGGGATATCTCGAGGGTTTTGCGACGATTTACCGCGAAGCCGCAGACGCAATCATCGCAAAAAGGGAGGCAAAGACAGCCGCCGGGGATGTGATTTATCCCGGCATAGAGGACGGCCTTGCGGGTCTCGCATTCATCGATGCGGCCGTTCGGTCCAGCCGGACCTCGTCCTGGGTAGGGATAGACATCTAGATCATCGCATGCCGAGGACAGACGACGCAGGGCACAGGAGGCGGTGCCCGGCATGACCCGGTCAGAAGGCCGGGAAACGCGTGGGCACACGTGTCGTCACATTGATCAAACGGAAAGGGAGTTACGCGTTTGAAAACGTTCAAGTCAAAATTCGCAAGCATGGCAGTCGTCGTCGCATTGGCGGCCGGTATCGCAAACCCGGTTTTTGCTGAAGACAGCAAGACACTGCCGATCGCCGCGCAGATGTACACATTGCGCAATGCGGGAACACTTGAGGAGCAGCTTGCCATCCTCAACCGCGCCGGCGTTTCCGCCGTGGAAACGGTGGACATGCAGAAGGTCAGCGCCAGCGAGCTGAACGCGCTTCTGGAAAAGCACAAGATCAAGGTCATTTCCTCGCATGTACCGATCGACAAGCTGCGCGGCAACCTCGATGAGGTTATCACCGAGCAGAAGGCCGTCGGCAACCCGGTCGTGACCGTGCCGTTCCTGAAACCCGAAGATCGCCCGAAGGACGCCGCTGGCTGGACCGCCTTCGGCAAGGAGCTTGGTGGATATGCCGACAAGCTGTCTGCGGCGGGCCTCTCCATGGCTTACCACAACCACGACTTTGAAATGGTCAAGTTCGACGGCAAGACGGCGCTTGAGCTGCTGCTCAATGCTGCCGGCCCGAAGCTGCAGAGCGAACTCGACGTCGCCTGGGTGGCGCGCAGCGGCAATGATCCGGCTGAGTTCCTCGGCACGTTGAAGGGCCGGGTTTTTGCCATCCACGCCAAGGATAATGCGCCTGCGGGCACGGCGGAAAACGAGCGCGGCTTTGCAACGCTTGGAACCGGCGTTCTCGACTGGAAGGCAATTCTGCCGGCGGCCAAGCAGGCCGGCGTCAAGTGGTTCATCCTTGAACACGACCTTCCGCTCGATGCCGAAGCTGTCGTGACCAAGGGGAACGCGTTCCTCAATGAACGCCTGCCGACCCTTCAGTAATCACTGCCAGTAAAACCAGAACCGCTCCCCGGCGGCCGGTTTCGCCGGGGCGCATGAGGTTCGACAGACGCATACCCAGTTTCCGCCGCACCGCGACGGGAAACGCTACGTCTTGTCGCTTTTTTCTACGTACACATCGGAGGAGTTATCATGGCGAACAATCATTATGATGCGATTGTTGTCGGCTCAGGTATCAGTGGAGGCTGGGCCGTAAAGGAACTCACGGAAAAGGGCCTGAAGGTCCTGCTGCTGGAGCGCGGCCGCAACATCGAGCACATCACCGACTATCAGAATGCGGACAAGGAAGCCTGGGATTATCCCCATCGCAACCGCGCCACGCAGGAGATGAAGGCGAAATACCCCGTTCTCAGCCGCGATTATCTGCTGGAAGAAGCCACGCTCGGCATGTGGGCCGATGAGCAGGAAACGCCCTATGTCGAAGAAAAACGCTTCGACTGGTTCCGCGGTTATCACGTCGGTGGCCGTTCGCTGCTCTGGGGACGCCAGACTTATCGCTGGTCGCAGACCGATTTCGAGGCCAATGCGAAAGACGGCATCGCCGTCGACTGGCCCATCCGCTATGAGGACGTCTCTCCGTGGTATGATTATGTCGAGCGTTTTGCCGGCATTTCCGGCAGCCGAGAAGGGCTGGATATTCTTCCCGATGGTGAATTTTTGCCGCCCATTCCGCTCAACTTCGTCGAGCAGGATGTTGCCAGCCGGCTGAAGAAAGCTTTCAAAGGTACGCGCCACCTCATTAATTCGCGTTGCGCCAACATCACCCAGGAACTTCCGGATCAGGAACGCACCCGCTGTCAATTCCGCAACAAGTGTCGGTTGGGCTGTCCCTTCGGCGGTTATTTCAGCACGCAGGCATCGACCCTGCCTGCGGCGGTCGCTACCGGCAATCTCACTTTGCGACCTTTCTCTATCGTCAAGGAAATCCTCTACGACAAGGACAAGAAGAAGGCGCGTGGCGTCGAGATCATCGATGCCGAGACGAACCTGACCTATGAATATACCGCCGACATCATCTTCCTCAACGCATCGACGCTGAACTCGACATGGGTATTGATGAATTCCGCCACCGACGTCTGGGAGGGCGGGCTTGGAAGCAGCTCCGGCGAACTCGGCCATAACGTGATGGACCACCATTTCCGCATGGGGGCCACCGGCCAGGTTGAGGGTTTCGATGATTTCTATTTCAAGGGCCGCCGCCCGGCGGGCTTCTATATTCCCCGCTTCCGCAACACCGGCGACGACAAGCGCAAATATCTGCGCGGGTTCGGTTATCAGGGATCCGCCAGCCGGTCGCGCTGGGAGCGGGAAATCGCCGAACTCAACATCGGCGCCGATTATAAGGAGGCGCTGACCCAGCCGGGCGGCTGGACGATCGGCATGACCGCCTTCGGCGAAATGCTGCCGTATCATGAGAACCGCGTGAAGCTGGATCAGGACAAGAAGGACAAATGGGGCCTTCCCGTCCTGTCGATGAATGTCGAGATGAAGCAGAACGAACTCGATATGCGCGAGGACATGGTCAATGACGCAGTCGAGATGTTCGAGGCGGTCGGCATCAAGAACGTCAAGCCCTCGCGGGGCACCTACGCCCCCGGCATGGGCATTCATGAAATGGGAACGGCCCGCATGGGGCGCGACCCGAAAACCTCCGTCCTCAACGGCAATAACCAGGTCTGGGATGCGCCGAATGTCTTCGTGACCGACGGTGCCTGCATGACCTCGGCCTCCTGCGTCAACCCGTCCTTGACCTATATGGCGCTGACGGCGCGTGCCGCCGAGTTTGCCGTTTCCGAACGCAAGAAGGGGAACCTGTGATGAACAGACGCGAACTGCTGAAACTGATAGCCATTGCCACCGGCCTTCCGCTGATCGGCGCGGATATCCTCACGGCTGCGGAAAACGCCGCCAAGCCCGCCGGCGGCCATGTGTTCAGCCCGGAGGATATCCGGTTTCTGGATGAGGTTGCGGAAACCATTATTCCCCGCACGTCCACGCCGGGTGCAAAGGATGCCGCTGTCGGCGCATTCATGGCGGTTTACGCGGCCGATTGTTATACCGAGGAGCAGCGGACACTCTTCCTCTCGGCAATCCCCGAAATCGAGAAGCGCAGTCAGGCCGAGCACAAAAAGGCATTTCTGGAGTTGACGGATCAGCAGCGGCAGACGCTGCTTGCGGCGCTGGACAAACAGGCCAAGGCGGAACAGACGCCGACCGCTCCGCACGCCTTCACACTCGTCAAGCAATTGACGCTGCTCGGTTTCTTCACCTCGAAGATCGGCGCGACGGAAGTTCTCGTTTATGACGAGATCCCCGGCGGTTTCGAAGATCGTGTGCCCTACAAAAAGGGCACGCCCGCGTGGGGTACGACCTGAACTGAGCAACCTACGGCCCGTCCGCCTTTGCGGGCGGGCCGTATTCATGCGGCAAGACAAGGATGACACGATGCGCAATACAACAATCATCGCGGCGGCAATGCTCGCGGCAAGCGCCATTCCCGCTCTCTCGGAGGGCGATGTTGCCAAGGGGGAGGCGGTGTTCAAGCGCTGTTCCGCCTGCCACGCCATTGGCGAGGGCGCCAAAAACCGGGTTGGCCCACAGCTTAACGGCATCATTGGCCGCGCTGCCGGTGGCGTATCGGACTATAATTATTCGAGTGCGATGAAAAAAGCGAGCGAGGACGGTCTCGTCTGGACACCGGAGGAATTGCGGGATTTCCTGAGCGCGCCGAAAAAGAAAATACCTGGAAACAAGATGGCGCTGGCCGGCATCAGCAAGTCGGAAGATCTGGACAACCTCATCACCTATATCGAAAGCGTGGCTTCGAAACCGGCCGAGTGACAACGAAAAGGTGGGGCGCGACGAGACCAGGGATACGCCCAATTATACTTGGCTTGTTTCGCCCTCTGCCAGCTGGGCAAGCCCCGGCAGATTGCACACCAGCAGCTTCTGCCGCCCTCCCTGCACCAGTCCCTTGGACTCCCAGCTGGAAAGGATGCGCGAGACCGTGTGCAGCGTCGTGCCGGTCATCTCGGCGATGTCCTGACGCGAGATCGGGAAATCGATACGGATGCCGTCCTCCTCCTTGCGTCCCGCCTGCTGCGAAAGACGCAGCACGGCATGGGCCACCCGGCGCTCCACTTCCTGTGTCGACATTTCGCGGATGCGCGTGTGGGCTTCTTCAAGACGCTGGCCGATGGTCTGCATGGCGGAGACGGCGAGATGCGGGTTCTGCTCGACAAATTGCGGCCAGAGGTCCGTCTGCCACGACAGGATGACGCTTTCGGCAGCTGTCGTGGCTGTGCCGGGATAATCGGACCGTTGCAGTGCTCGCGCGAAACCGAAGAGATCACCGGGATGCACCATACGCACGATGATCTGCTGACCGTCATGCGTCACCTGCGTCACCTTCAGGCGGCCGTGGATGAGCAGGAAGAAATGTGTTGCCGATTGGCCCTGCTCGAAAATGGCTTCGCCCGGCGGCACCAGCCGGGATGTGGCGTGGGTCAGCAGTCCGTCCAGCTCATCGTCGGCCATCTTGGCAAACAAGGCCAGCGACCGGATGACGCTTCGGTCAATCTTCACTTGCACCCTCTCCGGTGATTGGACGATCCTCAGGATGATTGCATTGGCAATCGGAGATCGGCCTTTTCTGTATTGTCAGCATACAGCACTATCACCGGCGGCAGAAGATCAAATGATATGAATCAAGCGCTTGTTTTAATTGATGAATATCAAGAAAACAGGGTGGTGGCACGAAGCTTTTCGAGAAGCGGCGCATACCACCGTGTGTCCTTTACCAGCCGGAAACCGAGATTGTCCGGCGGTACGCCGACGGCGCAGCCGCCGCTTTTCGGGTTTTTGACGAAGGCGCTCATCGCCGCCCGGTGTTTTCCCGAAGCGACCGGGATACCGCAGGAGGCGACGCTATCGATTGCCTCACCATCCTTGCCGAGCGTCACACGGTGGCTGCAGCTCGATGTCCATTCCCAGACATTGCCGCCGAAATCGGCAAGGCCATATTCGTTTTCGCCGAAGCTGCCATAGGATTGCGGAACGGGATTGCCCGAGGCCTTGCGGCTGGTCTGCCGCTCGTAATCGGCCAGCCAGCGCAAAGCCGGGTTCTCACTGTCCGCGGCGACACCGAGCGTCTCATCCGGGAAAAGTGACCCGGCGGCAAAGGCAAGTTCGGCGTCGCTCGGCAGACGCCAGACAGCGCCTGTCCGCTCGCTCAGCCATTTGGCATAAGCGCGGGCATCATCCTGGCTGATGCCGGTTGCCGGTATCTCGCCGCCGACCGGAGCGGCAAAGCCGGGTTCCGGCTGCTGGCAGCCGCCTTCCGCCACGCAGCGCGCATAATCCGCGCTCGATACCTGATATTTCATGATCGTCAAATTTTGCCGTATCGCCACGTCGACCATCGGGCCATCGACGGCATAACCATTGCGAAAATATTCGCCCTCCGCCCGGTATCTGAAACTGGCCGGCGGAACGGTGACGACCTGAGGCGCGGTCATGACTGCGCGTGGATCGGTGCCGCTGCGGATGATCCCTGACTGGAAGCCGATGGCCGCCGCCAGCAGTGTGGCAAGCGAGAGCGGCAAAAGAAGCGAGACTGTATTTGGGAAAAGGCTGTTGCCGGGAATGCCCATGGGAACCTGCCTGCGTTGCGGGAACGCTAAAGTTCGGGCCTGCGTTCAGGCCGGATAAAGCCGGAGGGGAAGCGCGCCGCACCTCATGCTGGCGGCGCGCCGCTGGTCGTGTCAGATGCTCGACGGGGCGAGCACCGCCTGCATCAGGCTGTTGTTCCACTCACCCGTTACCTTGAAATGGCCGGCCGCGCCCAGTTCGAAGGCCTCGATGAGGTTGTGGTTGACATAGGCATAGATGCCGGGCTGCTCGAAGGTGTAGAAGGCCGCACCCGCCGTGCCGCCGGGAATGAACCAGGTTTCCTGGTCGAGATCAGGCGGGTTGCGGAATTTGCCGGTGGCCCAGACATAATCGCCATGGCCGCCGATAAGATGCGGGCGGGTATCACGGTTGGCCTGCGAATGGACGATCAGCACCTTTTCACCGACTGCGGCCTGAAGGGCGTGTTCCCCGGTCAGGGCGCCGACTGCGCCGTTAAAGACGATGTGGGTTGGCGTCAGCGTGCGCATCACCTCCAGCGTATCTGCCATGGCGTCGCCGGCGCTTTCATATTTCTTGAAATTGCCGTTCTCGTCACGCGGGATGTAGAAGTCCTGCTCGCCGACATAATAGACCTTGTCATAAACAAGCTCCTTGCCGTGGCCGTCGGTCAGGCCCTCACGCGGCAGCACCATGATCGCGCCGTTCATGCCCGAGGTGACGTGCCACGGCACCATGCCGGGAGGTGCGCAGTGATAGACGAAGACGCCGGCCTTGGTCGCCTTGAAGCGCAGGATCGCTTTTTCACCGGGGTTGACGATGGTCAGCCCGCCGCCGCCGAGCGCCCCGGTGGCCGAATGGAAATCTATATTGTGCTGTAGCTCGTTGGTATCGGGGTTGATGAGGGTCAGTTCGACATAGTCGTCCTGATGCACGACCATCAAGGGGCCGGGAACCGAACCGTTGAACGTCATGGCGTGAACTTCGGTACCCTTGTCGTCGAGGACCATCTTCTGCTCTTTGATCGTCAGCGTGAACTCGACGATCTTCGGTCCGCCTTCGGCTTTTTGCGTATGGGCGTGTACGAAGGGCGGTTTGACGAGATCAACCTTTACGCGAGGTAGCGCTGCAATCTCCGCGCTCGTCAATGGCTTGGCTGCGGCCTTCTTTTCCTCTGCCGCGCTTGCTGCCGAAGGCATGATCATGGGTGCTACAGCCCCTGCAAATGCTGCGCCTGCGAGAATATTACGCCGTGTGATGTGGAACCCGTCCGTCATCATATTTCTCCTGTCCCTCTTAGGGCAGAGCATCTTTCGCTCTGTCACAACATTTGTAGCGGAGATGCAGAAATACAATTTGAGATGGAACAAACTACCCTGGCGGCGACCTGCGACATTTTGGCAGTCGATTGAGGACCGGTGCGGAAGCGTTGCACCTCCTCTTTGCCTGTTCGCAAAGAAGCTGGACGGGCTTGGGTCTAGACATATGTCAAGACCAAGCAAGGAGCATTATAATGAGTGGCAGCGAAACCGTTCTCACCCAAGGGCGGCCCCGGCCCAAGGGCGGCATTCCAAGAGGGCTGGCGCGCACCGGCCCGGTTATCTTTTCTTACGGCTTCCGGCCGTTTTTCCTCGGCGGCGCCATCTGGGCGATCGTGGCGATGGTGTTGTGGATCGCAGCCCTTTCCGGCTTCGTCGACCTTGGCGGGGATTATGGTGCACCGAACTGGCATGCCCATGAGATGCTGTTCGGTTTCGCTTCGGCGGTGCTGGCGGGCTTTCTTCTGACGGCTGTGCCGAACTGGACGGGGCGGCTGCCGGTATCGGGCAAACCTTTGGTGTGGCTGTTTGCGCTCTGGTGTGCCGGCCGGCTTTTCCTGCTCGTGCCGGACACGGTGGGCGTGGTCACCGCCGCAGCCGTGGACGGGCTTTTCCTGCCGGCACTTCTAACGATCTGCGCGCGCGAGGTCATTGCCGGGCGCAAATGGAAGGACCTGAAGGTGCTGGGCGGGCTTCTGGCGCTTTCCGTCGCCAATATCGTATTCCACGTTGCTGCGATTGGGGGCGATCATAGCCTGATCGCGACCCGCCTGGCGGTCTCGGCCTATACCGTGCTCGTCATCATCGTCGGCGGCCGTATCGTGCCGAGTTTTACCCGCAACTGGCTGAACCGTTTCGGTCGCACGGATTTCCCCGTTCCTTATAACGGTTTCGATACCGCCGCCATTCTGACTGGCATCGCAGCGCTGGCCGTCTGGACAATAGAACCCGAGAGCATCTTGGCCGTACCCACGGCACTTCTGGCGGCATTCATGCACGCCGTGCGTCTGATCCGCTGGCGCGGCTGGACGACATGGCCGGAGCAGGTGCTGGTGGTGCTGCATGTGGCCTATGCCTTCATTCCCGTCGGTTTCATCACCATAGCGCTGGCGGCTCTTGACGTCATGGACACACGCTCCGTCCTGCATATCTTCACCGTCGGGGTCATCGGCTGCATGATGCTTGCTGTCATGACGAGAGCAAGCCTTGGTCATACCGGGCGCAAGCTTGCGGCCAGCAGGGTTACCATTGCCGCTTATGTGGCGCTGATCGCCTGCGCGCTGCTGAGACCGGCAGCCGAGTTCTTCCCCGGTGCGATGATGCATCTTTACGCCTGCTCCGCGCTTCTCTGGATCGTGGGCTTCGGTCTCTTCTGCATCGAATATGGGCCGATCCTGATGCGGGAACGCAAACCGCTGAAAGCATAGAAGGCTTTATCGCGACACCGCCAAAACAAAACGCCCCGGAAGCAATTTCCAGGGCGTTTCGTTTTCGAGGGACTTGATATCCCGCCTAATGCGCGCCCACACCGGCACGGATAAAGATGCGAAACGCCGTGCGCGCCTCGTCGAAATTGCCGGCCCATTGATGGCCCCGGGCCAGAAGTTCCGGATAAAGAAAGGTCGGCTCCTGCGGCATCAACACGAAGATCACGGCGCCCGGCGGAAGACGGCCGAGTGCGGCAAGCGTGCGGCTCGCCTGGCCTTCCGCCGTCTCATCGCTCAGATCGAGATAGATGACCGGATCGGGCCATATCTGCGGCTCCTCGGCATTGCCAGCAAGCGCCGGCGAAACGGAAATCTGTTCGGTCTCAGTGGATTGCGGCGTAAACAGCACTTCCCAGTCACCGCCGCCGATTTCTCTCACCTGATGGTCGAAACCGCGCTCGGCCATTACCTTGAACAGCGGAACGGGCCGGAAGGTGGCGTATAAGCGCAGCGCCTCACCGGGAGCAAGCCCGGCCACGGCTTCCATGATGGCCGGAAACGGCTCGCCGCCGCTCCGCAAAAGCGGCCGGACATCGAGTTCCCTGATCATTTCCGTCATTGCTTCACCTCATCTGTCGGCTGGCGGCGGCATGGGCCGTCCGCCAGAGGTCTTTTCACCACATCGCCGGGGCAGGGGTCAATGTTCGGATCCGCAGCAGCATTCGCAGCCGGACATATCGTCCTCGGAACCTTCGGCCTGTTCTTCCAGCCGGCCGATATCGAGACGCCAGACTTCCGGACCCTGTTCGAGATATTCCCAGCCGAACTGGCCGGGGAAATTGGTGGCCAGCTGGTAGAGCAGCGGACGGGGATCGTGATCGCTGGTGATCTGCAGCGATTGACCTTCGGTCAATGCGCCAAGCGCGCCGAAAATGCGCGGATGGCGTTCGCGAGGCGGAATGATGCGCACATCTATATTGGTTGTGGTCTGGGCTTCGGACATAGGCTGGCTCCATGGCCGCGCATAGTGGGAATGTCCGGCGGTGCGGCCGGCCGGCGGACTGGAAAAACCTATCCGCCGTGCCGTCTGGCGACATTGTTGCCGCGCAAATAAACCTGAGATTCGTCAGATTAGAGCATTTCCAGCAAAAGTGCGGAGCGGTTTTGCGTCCGGACAATGCGTAAAAACAAAGAGTTAGAACGTTTTCGCGTTTCAAAGAAAAGCGGAATCGCTCGAGGTCTCAGCCGGCGAGGTTGCGATAGATCGCCGGCAGCGCCGATGGCAGCTTCGCTATTCTGTTGACGATGGCATAGCCGTTCTGGCCGAACATGGCCGGAATATAGGACTGCGCCTTGCTATCGACAGTGACGCCGAAAACGCTGACGCCCGAGCGTCGCGCCTCGGAAACCGCGCGGCGGCTGTCCTCGATGGCGAAGCGGCCCTCATAATGGTCGACATCATTCGGCTTGCCATCCGTCAGCAGCAGAAGCAGCTTGCGGCGTTCCGGTCTTTCACGCAGCTTGGCGCTGGCATGACGGATGGCGGGGCCGATGCGGGTGTAGAAACCGGGCTTTAGCGCCGCAATGCGACGCTCGATAGTGTGGCCCATCGGCTCATCGAAATCCTTCACCGTTTCCACCCGCACCCACGAACGACGGCGGGAGGTGAAGGTCAGGATCGAGTGGCTGTCGCCGCAGGCGGAAAGCCCGTGGGCAAGCACCAGCAGGGCTTCCTTCTCCACATCGAGCACCCGGTGATTGTCGAACCAGGCATCGGTGGACAGGGATACATCGACGAGGATCGTTACGGCAAGATCATGCGCCTGCGGGCGGCTTGCCATATGAATGCGGTCGCTGCCCTGTCCTCCGGCGGCGATATCGCTTCTGGCGCGAACCACGGCGTCAAGATCGAGATCGTTACCGTCGAGCTGGGCGCGCAGCATTTCGTGGCGTGGCCTCAGCACCTCGAATTGCCGCCTGACGCGGCGGATGAGGCTTTTGGTGTCCGGGTCGGGTTCCGGTGCCGTCTCGGCGTCCTTCGCCGGTCCGGCAATGACCCGGCAATGGTCGGCGAGATAGGCGCCGCTGCGATAATCCCATTCGGGATAGGTCAGTTCCGCCGTCAGCGGCGTATGGTTCAGCGCTTCGGGTGGCAGGTCGAGATCGAAACGGAAGCGGGCGGAAGGTCTTCCCTTTCTTTCACCCAGCGTCATATCGTCAAGCTCATCCGCCGCACTGCCGTCGGCATCGTCGCTGTCGTCACCCGGCCGGTCGACATTGACCATCTCCGCCATGGCGAGGATTTTTTCGAAACGGTTGAGAATGAAGGGGCTGCGTTCGGTTTGGCGATTCTCGGCCTTTTCGCGCACGGCAATATGGCGAGCTGCTTCCGCACTCTGCGGCGCTGCATTGGAGGCCGGCTGGTCCTCGCCTTGCCGGGCCTCGGATGTTTCTCGCAGCAGCGTATCCGGCCACAGCGGCACCGGCAGCATCGGCAGATAACGCGGCGGGGCCTTTTCCGGGAAGCCGGCGGGCGGCGTATGGCCCTCGATCCCTGCTGCATCGGCCAGCATGGAAAGCACCCGTTGTTCCACCTGCTGCTCCGTCTGGGGCAGCGGCCGCTTCTGGCGCACCGCGAGCATCGCGGCGCAAAGCCGGCGATAACGGGTCTTCATGCCGGGAAACGCATGGGTGACGGCTTTTGCCAGCTCTGTGGCGCGGTCGAGCCGGGCAAGATCGTTGCGAAGCGGGTCGGCGGCCATGACTGGTTCAAGCGGCATCAGTGCCATGGCAGCAGCGAGCCAGAGATAGAGATCGCGGTTGAGGCGGCGGTCGGGAAACAGATCGAGTACGGGCGGCAACATCAGCGTGGCGTGATCGCGGCCCGGCTGGGCCAGCTTTTCTTCCCCAAGGCCCATGCGCTGACGAAGCCTTAGTCGGTGCGTGGAGGTACGGGCGCGGGCCGGCGCGATCTGCACCGCATGTTCACCACCAAAACCGCGGAAACAGATGGCCAGCACGGCCTGCATATCCTCCAGCTTCACGGCGTGATCCGGGAAGCGCAGCCATGTGCCGGTTTCGCCGATCAGCCTGTGCCAGGCGCGGCCGACGGTTTCTTCCAGTTCCAGAAAGTCCAGCATGGTTTATCCTTCATGGCATCGGACCGGAATGCGCGGGGCCACCGCGCATTCCGGTGTGGATATCAAAGCGCGCTATCGGATGATCGCATCCGCGACTTCATGCAGCGCGGCCTTCACATCAGGCTCGTCGGTCAGCGGTTCGATCATGGTCGCACGCACGGCCTGACGGGCGGGAAGGCCGGTATCGATGAGGCTGGCGCAATAAACGAGCAGCCGGGTGGAGACGCCTTCTTCCAGATCGTGGCCCTTCAGGCCGCGCAGCCGATGGGCGAGATCGACAAGCGGTTCGACATCGCGCGCATCCAGCCCGCTCTCATGCGAGACCACGGCGATTTCCTGTTCTTTCGGCAGAAAATCGAATTCGATGGCGACGAAGCGCTGGCGGGTGCTGGGTTTCAGGCTCTTTAAAAGATTCTGGTATCCGGGATTATAGGAAACGACGAGCATGAAGCCGGAGGGCGCTTCCAGCACCTCGCCGGTGCGCTCCAGCGGCAGGATGCGGCGGTCATCGGTGAGCGGATGCAGAACAACCGCGACATCCTTGCGCGCCTCGACGATCTCGTCGAGGTAACATATGCCGCCCTGCCGCACGGATCGCGTCAGCGGGCCGTCCATCCACACGGTTTCACCGCCTTTCAGCAGGTAACGGCCGGTCAGATCAGCGGCAGCAAGATCGTCGTGGCACGAAACGGTGGAAAGCGGCAGGCCGAGTTTCGCTGCCATATGGCTGACGAAACGGGTCTTGCCGCAACCGGTCGGACCTTTCAGCAGCAGCGGCAATTGCCGCACCCAGGCGCTTTCGAACAGCGTGCATTCATTGCCGAGCGGTGTGTAAAAAGGTGCGTCCGGCAAAGGCTGCGGCGCGGGGCGGAAAATCGTATTCATGGTCATCTCCATGGTTGGTGGTAAGGAACCGGCTCTCCGGGGGAAAAGGAGAGCCGGTCCGTTTCTCATTCGGCGGGCTGCACGAGGCGGGCAACGTCGCCCTGTTTCTGCTTGCCCGGTACCAGGATTGCCCAGATGAACATGACCGCCGAAATGAGAACCGCGAGACCAGAACCGAGACGGATCCAGTAGAAGATCGCCAGCTGGTCCTGCACATCCATGAAGCTTTCACCCATGACCCGCTGAAGCTGGATCTGCACCACGCCGGCGAATGTCAGCGCGAAGGTCATGACCGACATGGCCGTGCACATGACCCAGAAGCTCGTCATCGAAAGCCACTGATTGTAGGGCGCACGCTTCTTCATTTCGGGTATGGCATAGGCCATCATCGCAAGGTTCAGCATCACATAGGCGCCGAAGAAGGCGAGGTGCCCGTGGGCGGCGGTGAGCTGCGTGCCGTGGGTGTAGTAATTCACCGACGACAGCGTGTGCAGGAAGCCCCAGACGCCGGCGCCGAAGAAGGCCATGACCGAGCAGCCGATCGACCACAGCAGCGCGGCGCGGTTCTCATGCTTGCGGCCGGCCTTCCAGGTCATGACGAAGGTGAAGATGACCATGGTGAAGAAGGGGGCCACTTCCAGCGTCGAGAACAGCGAGCCGATCCACTGCCAGTAACCCGGCGCGCCTATCCAGTAATAATGGTGGCCGGTGCCGAGGATGCCCGAGAAGAGCGCAAGGCCGACGATGATATAGAGCCATTTTTCCACCACTTCGCGGTCGATGCCGTTGAGCTTGATCATCAGGAAGGCGAGGATCGAGGCCATGATCAGTTCCCACACGCCTTCCACCCACAGATGAATAACGTACCACCAGTACATCTTGTCGAGTGCCAGATTGATGGGATTGTAAAAGGCGAAGAGGAAGAAGACCGCGAGAGCCCACAGCCCGAACAGCAGGATGTTGATGACGGTGGTTTTGCGGCCCTTCAGCGCTGTCATGGTGATGTTGAACAGGAACATCAGCACGACAAGGACGATGCCGACCTTGATGGCGAAGGGCTGTTCGAGGAACTCCCGGCCTTCATGGATGCGGAACAGATAGCCGACCACGGCAACGGCCGCCGCCACCAGGAAAATCCAGAACTGCGCAATGGCGAGTTTGGGGCTGTAAAGCTCCGTTTCCGTCTCTTCCGGCAGAAGATAGAAGGTCGAGCCCATGAAGCCCATCAGTAGCCATACCACAAGTGCATTGGTGTGGATCATGCGCACGATGTTGAAGGGCAGAAGCTCGGAAAGGGTGTTGGGCAGTACGTAGATCGTCGCGGCGACGACGCCGAACAGGATCTGCGCCACGAACAGCCCGATTGCGCCGTAAAAATACAGCATGGCGACTTTTTGTGTCTGGTATTTCATCTCGTCATCTCCTTGCCGTCAACCTCAACCCGCCTCGTTCGGCGGCCAGTTCTGCGTCTTGATCCGGCTCGTCCATTCGAGGAAGTCGACGAGATCATCGAGTTCCTGTTCGGTGAGATTGAACTGCGGCATCTGGCGTCTGCCCTCGATGCCGGTCGGCTGGGCGGCCATCCAGCCCTTGATGGAATCGCGCGCCGTCTCCTTGTCTTCCACGCCGCCATAGCGCTTCCAGACATTGCCGAGTTCGGGTGCGAAATAGGCGCCTTCGCCGAGCAGCGTGTGACAGTTGATGCAGGAATTTTTCTCCCACACGTGTTTGCCGCGCGCGACGCTTTCCGTCAGCGTGCTTTCATCCGTCGAGGTGGTGCGCATGTAATAGTGGCTATGGGCGGTCAGCCCGACGAATATGGCGAAGAAGAAGATGGAGCCGCCGTAAAAGACGTTTCGTGCTCCTGTTTTGGTCAGGCGTTCTGCCATGCCAATGGTCCTTTCCATCCGGAAGACCGCTTATGCGGACTGGCTTGATCGAACCCTCTTGCCGGAATTTGCCAGTAGGCTGGCGGAATGCGGTGGGGTCTGAAGCCTTTCTAGCCGCTGGCCGCCGGCGTTCTTTGCCATTTGGCAAACAACGGGAGAGGTGGTGCCGCCGGCCTTTTCAAAGCGACAAAATGCTCTGCAGGAACGCCCGAAAAAGGGCTGCGGCGGCGAAGATGGCAGGCCATGCCAGAAGTGCCGTACGCAACAGGCCTCGCTCTTCGCGAAAACCTAGAAAATCGTCGATGATGCGTCTGGATTTCATGAGTGCGAAAAGCAGCATCAGGCAGGCGGCGGCGACTGGCGGCAGAAGCGCCGCCTTCCACGAGGTGACGACGGCTGTGCCGGCGAGAACGAGAATGGCGAGCACTGCAAAACTTCTTGCAAGCTGGCGGGAGGTGCGGTGGATCATGATTGTCAAACCAGATAGACGACGGGAAAGATGACGATCCAGACCAGATCGATGACATGCCACAGCGTCGTCACCAGCGTGATATTCTCGTTTTTGGGCCAGCAGGCGACGATGAACAGCAGGATCGCCACGAAGACGACATGCAGCAGGTGGAAGCCGGTGAGCAGGAAATAGAGCTCGAAGAACGCGCCATAGGCGGGATCGGACGCGAAGGCGATTTCGGTGGAATATTCATGGAGTTTCACACCGACGAAAGCGAAACCCAGCAGGCCAGCAAGGACAAGCGCCCGCCTTTTGCCCGGCAGCGCGGTGTGACGGCTGGCCGCAACGGCCGCCTGCCAGCCGCTCGCCAGCAAAATCAGAGTGTTGAGGCCGGCAAGCTGCGGCTGAAGATGCTGGCGAGCGGCGGCGAACGCATCAGGGTTGAGCGCGAAGGCGATGATGAACGCCCCGGTCAGCGCGCCGAAGGTTGCAAGTTCGCTCCACACCAGAATCCACAGGAGCAGATTTCCGCTTTCCTCTTCTGTATTGATCGCCATGGCCTCGTCCGTAATTGTAAAACAGCAAGCCACGCATAGGCGTCCTCAAACCCCGCTTCTTTGCGGTCGATCAAAGAAGGGAGCGCGCAAAGCCGTATTGTCATGACAAAGCGCAACTCTGGAAAATGGAGCATCCCATGAACGACGCACAGGTCGGGCTGATTGTCGCAACCCCTATTATCATTGGCTTTGCGGTGCTGTTGTACCGTATGGGAGTGTTGCAGCGCATGGGCGCGGTTTCCGTCGTGCTTGCCTCCGTGGCCATTGCTTCGGTGCTGTTCCTGAACCAGTGAGAAGACAGTCGGATGCTTGAACTTGTCGCCGCTCTTTCGCTTTTCGTGGCGCTGCATTCCATTCCCGCCGTGCCTGCCGTGCGCGGC
Organism: Agrobacterium burrii; assembly: GCF_017313405.1. NCBI lineage: Bacteria > Pseudomonadati > Pseudomonadota > Alphaproteobacteria > Hyphomicrobiales > Rhizobiaceae > Agrobacterium > Agrobacterium burrii. The sequence continues at coordinate 90,070 of NZ_JAFLNA010000006.1, read as the reverse complement.
CGGCTGATTGCGGCCATCGGCAGGCCCACCTATTTCGGTCTCTATTCCTTTGTCTCGCTTCTGGCGCTGGGCTGGGTGTTTTATGCCGCGCTGTCAGTCGATTACATTCCGCTCTGGGATGTCGCGCCCTGGCAGGCGCATGTCACCTTTCTGGCAGCGCCGATTGGGCTGTTTTTCGTGCTGGCCGGTCTTCTCAGTGTCAATCCGCTCTCCATTTCCGTGCGGCAGGGAGAGAAGCCGGGGGCAATCGTGCGCATCACGCGGCACCCGGTGCTTGTCGGTTTTCTGTTTTGGTCTCTGGGGCATGTCGTGCCGAATGGCGATCTGCGCTCCGTTATCCTCTTCGGCGGCTTTGCGCTGTTTTCGCTTGGCGGAATGGCCATGACCGAAAAACGCGCCCGCAAAAGACTGGGCGGTGCATGGAACGCTACGGCCGCCGGAAGCGCTACGGTTCCTTTCGCAGCGATTCTCACCGGTAAAACCCGCATCGCCGTGGATGGGCCGATGCTGTTAGCCGCGGCGCTGACGGGATTGACGGTCTGGTGGCTGTTGGCAGGTGGCCATGCCGCGCTCTTCGGCGTGGACCCTATGGCCTATCTCTGATCGCTTAGGGTGCCTTCACCACATGCGGCTGCCATATCGCCGCCTGCGGTGCGGAAGCGATGCCAAGCTGATCAATGGCGCGGGCGGCGAGCTGATCGACAATATCGTTGACGCTTTGCGGCCTGTTGTAAAAGGCCGGTACCGGCGGCATCACGACGGCGCCTGCTTCCGTCACCGCGCACATATTGCGCAGATGGATGAGATGCAGCGGTGTTTCGCGGGTCATCAGCACCAGCTTCCGGCGTTCCTTCAAATGCACATCGGCGGCGCGGGTGAGAAGATTGTCCGAAAGCCCGGTTGCTATGGCCGCGAGCGTCCGCATCGAGCAGGGCGCAACGATCATGCCAGTGGTCGGGAAAGAACCGCTGGCAATCGCCGCGCCGATATCATCGACGGCATGATTGACGCTGGCGAGCGAGAACATCCGCCCCATGGCTTCAGCACCTTCCTCATGCAACACCGTACGCTTGGCGGATTGCGACAGGACCAGATGGATTTCGACGTTTTTCATCGCGGCGAGACGCTCGATGATGCGCAGCGCAATGCCGGCGCCCGAAGCGCCGGTAACGCCGACCACGACGCGGCACGGGGTCATGGACGTTCTCCAAGGCCGAGATCACGCCACATCAGATCGACTTTCGCGATCACGTCAGGCGTCATGGACAGCACGCGGCCCCATTCGCGCTCCGTCTCCGGCGAAAGCTTGCGGGTGGCGTCCAGCCCCATCTTGCCGCCGAGGCCGGCTTTCGGCGAGGCGAAGTCGAGATAATCGATCGGCGTATTGTCGATGATCGTCGTATCGCGCGAGGCGTCGAAACGGGTGGAGAGCGCCCAGATGACATCCGCCCAGCTGCGCACATCAATGTCTGGATCGACCAGAATGATGAGCTTCACATAGCTGAACTGCGGCAACATCGACCACAGGCCCATCATCACCCGCTTTGCCTGCCCCGGATAACGTTTGTCGATAGAGGCGACCATGACGCGATAGGAACAGGCCTCGGGTGGCATCCACAGATCGACGATTTCCGCAAACTGTCTTTTGACGAGCGGCAGGAAAATCTCGAGCATGGCTTTCCCGAGAATCGAGGGTTCATCCGGCGGCCGGCCGGTATAGGTGGAAAGATAGATCGGGTCGCGGCGCGTGGTGATCGCCGACAGCGTCATGACCGGGAAAGGCTCGACGGAATTATAATAGCCGGTGTGGTCGCCATAGGGGCCTTCCATTGCCGTTTCCGTGGCCGAAACAGTACCTTCCAGCACAATCTCAGCGTTGGCTGGTACCGGCATCGGCACCGTCAAAGCTTTCGCGATGCGACTTTTTGAGCCGCGCAGCAGGCCAGAAAAACCAAGCTCGCTGATATGTTCGGGAAGCGGCATGACGGCGGAAAGAATGGTGGCGGGGTCGGCACCGATGGCGATGGTAACTGGCATATCCAGCCCGCGCGCCTGCCACAGCCGGTGGTGATGCGCGCCGCCGCGATGCGCCAGCCAGCGCATGATCACCCTGTCCGGCCCCAGCACCTGCATGCGATAGATGCCGACATTGATATCGTCGGGATCATCAGGCGAACGGGTGACGACCAGCGGCCAGGTGATGAGCGGGGCCGGCTCACCCGGCCAGCACCATTGCACCGGCAGGCAGGCAAGATCGACTGCATCACCCGTCAGTACCTTTTCCTGCACCGGCGCGCGCGCGACGTTGCGTGGCCGCATGGACAGTGCTGCCTTCAGCAAAGGCAGCTTACCCCATGCCTCGGCCATGGATTTCGGCGGCCTTGGCTCGCGCAATTCGGCGAGCTTTTGTCCAAGCGCGGGCAGGCCGCCCGTTTCCAGCCCCAGCCCCCATTCGATGCGTTGCCGCGTGCCGAAGAGATTGGCAAGCAGCGGCATGTCCCGCACCTTGCCCTCATGGTCGACGGGTTGCTCGAACAGCAGCGCCGGCCCGCCACCGGCGAGCACACGGCGGTGGATTTCGGTGATTTCGTGTACCAGCGAGACTGGCTGGCGGATTCGCCGTAGCTGCCCGCGCTCCTCCAGCAGCCGGATGAAGCTACACAGATCGGCGGCGCAGACGGGTTTAGTTTCTGTTTTCTCGTCTCTCATGCCGCCTGTTTGCAGGCACCAATGCGGCATGTCCTTGCGCTGCCGCAAATGCGGCTTCAGTGCGAACGAAAATAGTCAGCGAGAACGAGGGCGTGGTTGTGTTCGGTATCATGGGCGGCATAAAGCAGCGTGACGCGGCCCTTCGCCATCAGCTCCTTCATGCGCGCCACGGCATCGGGATTGGCGGCCAGCTCTTCATGATAGTGCCGGGTGAATTCCGCGAAGCGTGACGGCATATGCGAGAAATTCTTGCGCAATTCGTTGCTGGGCGCGATTTCCTTCATCCACAGGGAAAGCTGTGCGGTTTCCTTGCGCATGCCGCGTGGCCACAGCCGGTCCACCAGAATGCGTGCGCCGTCATCATCGCTGGCGGCGTCGTAAATCCGTTTGATCCTTATCTCGGACATGGGCGGCCTCCTTCGCTTGGCAAGTGAATGATTTATAGCGGCTTTTGTGAAGTCGCACCCGAAAATCTCCCTATCTTTGCGTTCGCTCAAACCGGTGCTGGCGCGCTGCGGTTAGGTTCCTGCCCGCAACTGACCTGACAGGACCATCTATGAGACCGTTTCCCGCTGCCATCGCCCGCCCCATGAATTTTCTGCCCCTTGCCGTGGTGCAGCGAGCGACGGCGGCGATGCTGGCGCAGATCATGAAACGACATCCCGATCTGTTCGGTCGGCTGGGAGAACATTGCAACAAGCGTTTTGCCTTTCTTCCCGTCGATCTGCCCTTCGCCTTCATGGTGGAACCGGCGCGTCCCGCCATCACCGTCAGCCGCAAGGGCCGCCTGCCGAAGGCGGATGCGGCGGTCGAGGGGCCGCTCTTCATGCTGCTTGCACTGATGGAGGGGCGGCAGGATGCCGATGCGCTGTTTTTCTCGCGTGATCTGAGTGTGACCGGTGACATGGAGGCGACGCTGGCGCTGCGCAATGCGCTCGATGACAGTGGCATCGACCTGCCGCGTGATCTCGGTTCATTTGCCGGACCCTTTGCGCCGGTGGTAACGGGCCTCGCGAACCGCTTGCGTGGCCATGTTCTATCCGAAACGCGGGGAGAGCAGGCATGGAACTGATCTGTCCGGCGGGAACGCCCGCCGCGTTCCGCGAGGCCGTGGATGCCGGCGCAGACGCGGTCTATTGCGGGTTTCGCGATGAGACCAATGCCCGCAATTTCCCCGGCCTCAATTTCTCCCGCGAAGAGCTTGCCCAAGCCATCGCTTACGCGAAGAAACGCGGCGTGCAGACCTTCGTGGCGCTCAACACCTTCATGCGTGCTGGCAATGAGGATATCTGGTATCGCGGCGCGGCCGATGCAGTGAAGGCGGGAGCGGATGCGTTGATCCTTGCCGATTTCGGCCTGATGGCGCATGTGGCGGAACACCATCCGCAACAGCGCATCCATGTCTCCGTGCAGGCTTCCGCCTCCAATGCGGACGCTGTGAACTTTCTCGTCGATGCCTTCGGTGCGAAGCGTGTGGTCTTGCCGCGCACGCTGACGATTGCCGACATCGCCCGGCTGGCGCGGCAAATCCGCTGCGAGATCGAAATCTTCGTGTTTGGCGGCCTCTGCGTCATGGCGGAGGGGCGTTGCTCGCTTTCATCCTACGCCACCGGAAAATCACCCAACATGAACGGCGTCTGCTCGCCGGCGAGCCATGTGCGTTACCGGCAGGATGGGCAGGAGCTGGTGTCGGAGCTCGGCGATTACACCATCAACCGCTTTCCGGACGGAGAGGCGGCGGGTTACCCAACGCTGTGCAAGGGGCGTTTCGAGATTGCCGACGACAAGTCCTATGCCTTCGAGGACCCGGTATCGCTTGACGTGATGGACCAGATCGATGCCTTGCGCGACGCGGGTGTGAGCGCGCTGAAGATCGAGGGCCGCCAGCGCGGCAAGGCCTATGTGGCGGAGGTGGTGTCCACCCTGCACCGGGCGCTGGCCGCCAGCGCCGAAGAGCGGGGACGGCTGCTCTCACGCCTGCGGCTCTTAAGCGAAGGCCAGCGCACAACTGTCGGTGCTTACGAGAAACGCTGGAGGTGATGGCGATGGCAAAAACCGCAAAGGCCACATTGGCGCTCGGCCCGGTCCTTTATCTCTGGCAGGGCGAGAAATGGCGCGATTTCTATTTCCGCATCGCCGATGAGGCTCCTGTCAGCCATGTCTATCTCGGCGAAACCGTCTGTTCCAAACGGTTTCATTTCACCGAGCCGCATCTGGCCGAGGTGATCGAGCGGCTGGAGAGTGCCGGAAAACAGGTGATCCTCTCGACACTTTCACTGGTGACTCTGGAGCGGGAAAGCCGCCAGCTGCGCGGCCTGATCGCCGACAGCCCCTATCCCGTCGAGGCGAACGACCTTTCCGCGCTCGGTATGTTGCAAGGCACGCCGCATGTCGTCGGGCCAATGGTGAATGTCTATAATGCCGCCACCGCGCGGCTGCTTTCGTCTCGCGGCGCGACCGCTATATGCCTGCCGCCGGAACTGCCGGTAACTTCGGTGGAGCGTATCGTAGCGGAAACGCCTGATGTGGAGTTCGAAATCTTCGCTTTCGGCCGCCTGCCGCTCGCCATTTCGGCGCGCTGCGCCCATGCCCGCGCCAAGGGCAATATCAAGGATAATTGCCAGTTCGTCTGCGGTGACGATCCGGACGGACTACCGGTCCGCACCCTCGACCGGCAGTCGTTTCTGGCGCTGAACGGCGTGCAGACGGTGTCGCACACCTGCCAGTCGCTGCTTGGCGAATTGCAGGATCTGGCCGTTGCCGGCATCGCCCGCTTCCGGCTGTCGCCGCAGGATTGCGACATGGTGGCCGTGGCGCAGATTCACGACGATGTTCTCGCCGGCAGGGTGGATGTGGAAAACGGTCTCCACCTTCTGCGAAAAGCCTATCCCGACGTGCCTTTTTCCAATGGTTTTCACCACGGGCAGGAAGGGGCGGCCTGGATCGCCCGTGCCCGCAACACGGCGCATGGAGCGAACCTATGATGATGAGCGGACAAAACCAGCAAGCGGCCGTAGCACCGGGCGGGGCGGATATTGCGGCGGCGATCCATCTGGTGCGCAATGTCGTTTTGCAGAGCGCACTCGATTGCGGTTGCCGCGACAAGGTGCATGAGGCGCTGCGCGAACTTGAGGATTTTGAGCGCCAGCGCAATATCGTCAAGCTTCTGGCTGCCGCCCGCGAGGAGCGGCGCAAGATCGGGCTTCTGATCGAGATGCTGGCGGATTTTGCCGAGGACGATACGGTCGATGAAGGTGTCGTCGAAACGGCGAGCCTGATGTTTCTCGATATCGCCGCCGCCGCTCAGGAAGGATCGCGAATTCTGCGCGACGCCCTGTCTCTCAAGACAGGCGAATAGGCCTGCTTTCCGGCGCTGTTTGATCCTGCGCAAAGAGCGACCGCTTGCAAAATGTCACTTCCAGATGGGTGACGCGCCTGTGGCCGGAAGATCGACCCGAGTGGGCGTCACACGCATCACGGCGCGTTCGGCGCGAACAAGGATCAGGACCATGGCTTATCTCACCCGTCGTCAGGCGCTTTCGGCCTTTTCGGGATTGACGGTGGCGACACTTGCCGCGCCGCATCTTCTGAAGGCGGAAACGCCGCTTACCTTCTATGGCCCTCCTGCCGCGCCCTCAGCCGTGCTGGCCCATGCTGTAAAAGGTGGGTTCCTGAAGGATGTCGCGCCTGAGGCCGTCTTCAAGGCATGGAAAACGCCGGATGAAATGCGCGCCGCTGTCGCCTCCGGCTCCATGGGGGCGGTAGTGATGCCGAGTTATGGTGCCGCCAATCTCCATAATCGCGGCCTTGGCCTTGGGCTTCTAAACGTGCTGACCACCGGTCTGCTTTACGTCGTGTCGAAGGACGAGACGCTGACGTCGCTGGAAAGCCTTTCCGGCAAGACGCTGGCTTTGCCTTTCAAGAACGATATGCCCGATTTCGTGCTGCGCCGCCTTGTTGCCGAAAACGGCTTGAAGCCCGGCGATATCACGCTGGAATATGCGGCTTCGCCACCGGAAGCCGTGCAATTGTTGCTGACGGGCCGGGTGGATGCGGCCCTGCTCAGTGAACCGGCTGCGACCGCTGTGTTGATCAAGGCAAAGTCGTTTTTCATGACCGTTCACCGCACCATCGATATCCAGAAGGAATGGGCAAAGGTGGCGGGCAAGCCGGAAATCCCGCAGGCGGGTCTCGCCCTGACGTCGCAGGTTCAGCAAAAGCTCGGCAAGGCGGGTATAGAGGCTTTGCAGGCGGGCATGGAAACGGCACTTGCCAGTGCCGCCGCTGACCCGCAAACGGCGGCCACCGGCGCGGCCGATGCCCTAGGTTTCCCACCGGAAATCATCGCCGCTTCCTTCCCGACAAGCCATTTGTCGGCACTGAAGGCGAGTGCGGCGCGCGCCGATCTCGAGGCGTTTTACGACGAGCTCGCCAAGGCCGACCCGGCAATCATCGGGGGGCGGCGGCCGGATGACGGCTTTTATCTGGTGTAGCAGGTATGGACCGCATTCTTGAAAGTCTTGGCTGGACCGGCCGCTATCTCTGGGCGGGCTGGGCCGGGCTTTCCGGCATTTTCTGTTTTCTCGCCGCCTGGCAGGCGGGGCATGAGATTTACGGCTCCTTCATCCTGCCCTCGCCGGGTGAGACTTTCGCGGCAATCGGGCTTCTGGCGGCGCGGCCGGATTTCTTCGCCATCCTGTCGCAGAGTGCTGTCAGGGCATTGACCGGTTTTGCCATCGCCGCCGGCATCGGCACGGTGGCGGGTGTGGCGGCGGGCTATTCATTCGCTGCCATGCGGCTGATGAAGCCTGTTGTCACCGTCCTTCTCGGCGTGCCGCCCATCGGCTGGATCGTGCTGGCGCTCATCTGGTTCGGTTCGTCGGGCGGTACTGCCGTCATGACCGTTGTCATCGCCTCGGCCCCCGTTTCCTTCGCAGGCGCGCTGGAAGGGGTGGCCAAGCGGGACCGTCAGCTGGAGGTGATGGCGCAGGCCTTTGGCGCTCCGTGGTTTTACCGGCTGCGCACCGTCACCATGCCGCATGTGCTTTCCTATCTCTTCCCGGCATGGACGACCACGGCCGGAAGCGCCTGGAAAGTGACCGTCATGGCCGAGCTTCTGTCGAATTCCGGCGGCATCGGCGGTGAACTGGCAACAGCACGGGCACTGTTCGATATCGCGCAGGTCAGCGCCTGGCTCACCATCACCGTCGCGCTGGCGCTCATCACCGATTACGGCCTGCTGCATCTGCTGCGCGAAGCGCTGGAACGCTGGCGCGCCGCCGGATTGCCATGGGGGGTCAAACGATGAGCGACCATTCCGTCTTGAGTTTCGAGCATGTCGGCCATGCCTTTCTCGGCCGCAGCCTGTTCGAGAATTTCGATCTGCGCATCGCATCGGGGGAAACCGTGGCCCTGCTCGGTCCCTCCGGCAGCGGCAAGACAACGATTTTGCAGATCGCGGCCGGCATCATCGATCCCGTTCGCGGGCGTGTGCGGCGCAATTACCACCGGCAGGGTCTTGTTTTTCAGGAGCCGCGGTTGCTGCCATGGATGACGTTGATCGACAATATCGCCTATGGTCTCGCTGCGGCGGGCATGCCGAAACGGCAACGGCGGGAGACCGCCGGGCAGTTTGCCCTGGAAGTCGGTCTGGAGGAGACGGATTTTCACAAATATCCGGTCGAGCTTTCCGGCGGCATGCGCCAGCGTGCCGGGGTGGCGCGGGCGCTCGCGGTGGAGCCGGACATGCTGTTTCTGGACGAACCCTTCAGTGCCGTTGATGTCGGCCTGCGCCGGCATTTGCAGGAGCTTCTGGTGGATGCCGCTCGCAGGCGTGGTTTCTCCACGCTGCTCGTCACTCACGATCTTCATGAAGCGCTGCTGGTGGCCGACAGGCTGATCGTGCTCTCGGGTGTCGATGGCCGCGTTGTTGCCGCACATACTCCGGCCGGTTCGCCGGGGCGGCGCATGGCGCGCGCGGTGTTCGACGAAGTGGAATTCCTGTCCGAGAGCCCGGCTTTCGCCGAATTGTTTTCGGCAAAGGAGCGGATGCGATGAGACAGCCACCGATCCTTTCGGAAGCCCTGCGGCTGTTTTTCCCTCTGGCCGCCCTGCATGGCGCGGTCTGGCCGTTTTTGTGGATCGTCATCGGCGGCTATGCCCTGCCTTTCGCCAATGTCGTTCCCCCATCGCAATGGCATGCCCATGAAATGATTTTCGGCACCTATGGCATGGCGCTCGCCGGTTTTCTCGGTTCGGCAGTGCCTGAATGGACCGATACGAAAGCGGCAGCGGGCCGCACGCTGTTTTGTCTCGCCGGCCTCTGGCTGCCGGGTCGCCTGATCGGCTTCGTCGGGGCCGATGCGTGGAGCCTGCTGGCGGGCTTTTTTGATCTGGCGTTTCTGCTCGCGCTCTCCGTGCTTATCGGCAAGGCGATGCTGGTGCGGCGAACGACGAGACATCTGGCGTTCCTCGTCTGGCTCATTCTGTTTGCGGCAATGGAGACGGGCGTGCGCTACGCCTGGTGGATCGGTGATCTGGAACTTGCAGCCCGCTTTCTGGAGGCGGCGCTGTGCGTCTTCACCGTGCTGTTTTCGCTCTCGGCCGCCCGCATCAATGTGGTCGTCATCAATCTGGCGCTCGATCCGAGCGGCGAGACCACGCCTTACCGGCCACATCCCGGCCGCCAGCACATGGCGGGCGCCATGGTGACGTTATACATGGTGGCGAAACTCTTCTTTCCCGAAAGCGATGTCTGCGCCTGGCTGGCGCTTGCGGCCGGTGCGGCATTTTTTGACCGGCTGGCGGAATGGTTCATCGGGCGCGCCGCCTTCAAAACCGAGGTGCTGCTGCTCGGTCTCGGCAATGCCTTTGCCGGTGCGGGTTTTCTGGCGCTCGGTGCGGTGCGGCTCGGTTTTTCCGTCACGCCCGCTGCTGGCCTGCACCTGTTGTCGGTGGGCGCGCTTGGCTGCGCCATCATGGCCGTGTTCATCATCGCCGGGCTGCGGCATACCGGACGCAACCTGACATATCTGCCGTGGCAGGCGCATATGGCCGCGGCCTTGATGGTGACGGCCGGGCTGATCCGCATCCTGCCGGAATTCGATTTCGCAGCGTTCGTGTCACCCTATCATCACGGCCTCAGTGCTATCCTGTGGGCGGCAAGTTTCGGCGTCTGGCTTCAGGGCTTCCTGCCCTTCATGCGTGCGCCCGGTGTTGATGCAGGGGGAGCTTGTGGCTGAGGTGCAACGTGTTCCTCTCACCTTCCACGCCTTCGTGTCGCCTGATTATTTTTTTGGCAAAAGCACAATATGAAATCAGTGACTTAGGTTGGCCCTATTGATGAATGTTATTTCTAATAAATAATCAATAAAATCAAGTGGTTGAATATTTCCGCCTTTTGGCCGATGATGACTCGAACCGAACAGGGAAACGCGAATATGCCTAAAATAGTCGCGCCTCTGCACGCAGATGGAAAGCCGAGCCGGACGAGGGAGCTTATTACCTTCGCCGTTCTGGCCTTTGGAATCTGGCCTGTGCTGGCGGTCGGATTTGTCGGAGCCTATGGTTTTATCGTCTGGATGTTCCAGATCATTTACGGGCCGCCGGGACCACCCGGCCATTGAGGGCGAAATGACGATGGAAGTCTCTCTCAGCCGGCGTGACTTTCTGCGCGGCGGACAAAAACGGGAAACACGTATCTGTCCCCCCGGGGTCGCGTTGAGCGACCTCGCCGCCTGCAGCGGTTGCGCAAAATGCGCGGAAGTCTGTCCCACCGGCATCATCACCATGTCGGGTGGCTTGCCTTCGGTCGATTTCTCGGCCGGGGAATGCACCTTTTGCGGCAAATGCGCGGAGGCCTGTCCCGAGCCGGTTTTTGCCGTCCCTGCGGCGCAGCGCTTCGATCATGTCATGGCGATTGGCGATGGGTGTCTCGCCTTCGGCAATGTCGATTGCCAGGCCTGTCGCGATGCCTGTCCGACCGAAGCCATTCGGTTTCGTCCCCGCCGTGGCGGCCCCTTCGTGCCCGAGCTTATCGAGGATGCCTGCACCGGCTGCGGGGCCTGCGTGTCCGTCTGCCCGACGGGTGTGATCAAGATCAAGGAAACAGCCACGGAGATGCAATATGCCTGAAAATACAGGCCGGTATCATGTTTCAAGTGCTGTCGTGGCGGTGATGCCGCAGATGCGGGACGCCGTGTTCGCAACGCTATTAACCCTCGACAATGTCGAGGTTCATGCCGAGGGCAACGGCAAGATCGTCATCGTCATAGACGGCACGAGCACCGGCATGCTGGGCGATACGCTCACTTATATTTCGACACTCGACGGTGTGATTGCCGCCAACATGGTTTTCGAACACGTCGACACAGAGGAGACAGGCGGCGATGAGCAGCGAACTGACGCGGCGTGATCTATTGAAGGCCCATGCCGCCGGCATTGCGGCGGCAACGGCGGGCATTGCATTGCCGGCCGCCGCCCAGCCGGTGCCGGGCGGTGTGTCCGCATTGCAGATCAAATGGTCGAAGGCGCCCTGTCGGTTCTGCGGCACGGGCTGCGGCGTCATGGTTGGTGTCAAGGAAGGCAAGGTTGTCGCCACCCATGGCGACATGCAGGCGGAGGTCAATCGCGGCCTCAACTGCATCAAGGGTTACTTCCTGTCCAAGATCATGTACGGCAAGGACCGCTTGCAGACCCCGCTTTTGCGCAAGAAAAACGGCGTCTACGCCAAGGATGGCGAGTTCGAGCCGGTGAGCTGGGACGAGGCCTTCGACGTGATGGCGCAGCAGTGCAAGCGGGTGTTGAAGGAGAAAGGGCCGACGGCCGTCGGCATGTTCGGTTCGGGCCAGTGGACGATCTTCGAAGGTTATGCCGCGACCAAGCTGATGCGGGCCGGTTTCCGCTCCAACAATCTTGATCCCAATGCCCGCCACTGCATGGCCTCTGCGGCCTATGCCTTCATGCGCACCTTCGGCATGGACGAGCCGATGGGCTGTTATGACGACTTCGAACATGCCGACGCCTTCGTGCTCTGGGGTTCGAACATGGCGGAGATGCATCCCATTCTGTGGACCCGCATCGCCGACCGGCGTCTGGGCTTCAACCATGTGAAGGTGGCGGTACTTTCGACCTTCACTCATCGCAGCATGGACTTGGCCGATGTTCCGATCATCTTCAAACCGGGTACGGACCTCGTCATCCTCAATTACATCGCCAACCACATCATCAAGACCGGCCGCGTCAACGAAGACTTCGTGAAGAACCACACGAAATTCGTGCGCGGCGTCACCGATATTGGTTATGGCCTGCGTCCCGACAATCCGGTGGAGGTGAATGCCGCCAATTCCGCCGATCCGACGAAGACGGAAGCGATCGATTTCGAGACCTTCAAGGCCTTCGTGTCGGACTATACGCTGGAAAAGGCCGCGGCCATGACCGGAGTGGAAGCCGGGTTTCTGGAGGAACTGGCCGAACTTTACGCCGACCCGAAACGCAAGGTCATGTCGCTCTGGACCATGGGTTTCAACCAGCATGTCCGCGGCGTCTGGGCCAACCAGATGGTCTATAACATCCATCTTCTGACGGGCAAAATCTCCGAGCCGGGCAACAGCCCGTTCTCACTCACCGGCCAGCCGTCTGCCTGCGGCACGGCGCGCGAGGTGGGAACCTTCGCCCACCGCCTGCCGGCGGACATGACGGTGACCAACCCGGAACACCGCAAACATGCCGAGGAAATCTGGCGCATCCCGCACGGCATCATCCCGGAAAAGCCGGGTTACCACGCCGTGCAGCAGGATCGCATGCTGCATGACGGCAAGCTGAATTTCTACTGGGTGCAGGTCAACAACAACGTTCAGGCCGGTCCCAACACCAAGAACGAGACCTATCTGGGTTATCGCAATCCCGAAAACTTCATCGTGGTCTCGGATGCCTATCCGACCATCACCGCCATGAGCGCCGACCTTATCCTGCCCGCCGCCATGTGGGTGGAGAAGGAAGGAGCCTACGGCAATGCGGAGCGGCGCACCCATGTCTGGCACCAGCTGGTGGAGGCGACAGGCGAGGCGCGCTCTGATCTCTGGCAGCTGGTGGAGTTTTCCAAACACTTCACCACGGATGAGGTCTGGCCGGCGGAACTGCTGGACGCCAATCCCGCTTATCGCGGCAAGACGCTGTTTGAGGTTCTCTACAAGGACAGCGATGTCGGCAAATTCCCGCTGAGCGAAATCAATGCGGATTATAAGAACCAGGAATCCACGGATTTTGGCTTCTACCTGCAAAAGGGTCTGTTTGAGGAATATGCCGCCTTCGGGCGCGGTCACGGCCACGATCTGGCGCCTTACGATGCTTATCACGAAGTGCGCGGCATGCGTTGGCCGGTGGTGGACGGCAAGGAAACGCTGTGGCGTTACCGCGAGGGTTACGACCCCTACGTCAAGCCGGGTGAGGGCGTGAAATTCTACGGCAACAAGGACGGCAAGGCGGTCATCATCGCCGTGCCTTACGAGCCGCCGGCGGAATCACCTGACGAGGAATTCGATACCTGGCTGGTGACGGGCCGCGTGCTGGAGCACTGGCATTCCGGCTCCATGACCATGCGCGTGCCGGAGCTCTACAAGGCCTTTCCCGGCGCGCGCTGTTTCATGAATGCCGATGATGCGCGCAAGCGTGGGCTCAATCAGGGCGCTGAAATCCGCATCGTTTCGCGCCGTGGCGAAATTCGTTCCCGCGTGGAAACGCGCGGCCGCAACCGCATGCCGCCCGGCGTCATCTTCGTTCCCTGGTTCGATGCCAGCCAGTTGATCAACAAGGTGACGCTCGACGCAACCGATCCCATCTCCAAGCAGACGGATTACAAGAAATGCGCAGTCAAGATAGAGCCAGTCGCATGATCGGGAAGCACGGATGGATCGCCGCCACGCTTTTGGTCGTGGCCCTGGCGACGGGGGCCGTTGCGCAGATGGTGCCGGAATTGTCCGGTCCGCGTGGCGACGCCATGAAGACCGAGCCCGCCAAACCCCTGCCGAAATGGGTAATCGACGATATCAGGCGCATGCGCGCCTATCCCGAACAGCCGCCGGTCATCCCGCATTCGATCGACGGCTATCAGCTGTCGGTCAATGCCAATCGCTGTCTGTCCTGTCACAAGCGCGAATTTACGCAGGATTCCGGCGCACCGATGATCAGCGTCACCCATTACATGACGCGGGAGGGCCAGATGCTGGCGGATGTTTCGCCACGGCGTTATTTCTGCACCGCCTGTCATGTGCCGCAGGCCGATACCCGGCCGCTCGTGCCCAACACGTTTGAGGACATGAGCACGATGGGCGTCAAACCGGCGGGTAGCGAATGATGATCGCCCGAGTGAAAAAGCTCCTCGCCTGGCTATGGACGGTCCTGACGACGCCGGCCGCCACGCTCAGCCTCGCCTTCCTCACGCTCGGCGGTTTCGTCGGCGGCGTCATGTTTTGGGGCGCCTTCAACACGGCGCTTGAAATGACCAACAAGGAGGCCTTCTGCATCTCCTGTCATGAGATGCGTGCGAATGTTTATGAGGAACTGACCCGGACGGTGCATTTCTCCAACCGTTCCGGCGTGCGCGCCTCCTGCCCGGATTGTCATGTGCCGCATGAATGGACCGACAAGATTGCCCGCAAGATGCAGGCTTCCAAGGAGGTCTGGGGCAAGATTTTCGGCACCATCGATACGCGCAAGAAGTTTCTCGACCATCGCCTGGAGCTTGCACAGCATGAGTGGTCGCGCCTGAAAGCAAATGACAGCCTTGAATGCCGCAACTGCCACTCATCCGCCGCCATGGACTTTACCAAGCAGACGCAGCGTGCCGCAGACATCCATTCTAAATATCTGCTGACGGGCAAGGCCACCTGCATCGATTGCCACAAGGGCATCGCCCATGAATTGCCAAATATGGAAGGCATCGATCCCGGCTGGAAAATGCCGCCGGCGCTCAACGATGAACCGGGACAGACGGCGTCTGCGGTCGATGATCTGCGCCGCGCCATGAGCGATGTGCACCGGAACGTTTTCTGAGCATCAGGTGCGGGCATGGGAAGCCGGGGTCAGGCCCGTCCGGCTTCCTCGATGAACCGGCGCAATAGCGGCAGATGCCGTCTTTCGGCAAGGCAGACGGCGTATTCGTCGATCAGTTCGCGGGCATCGCCCAGAGGAACGAAGGAAAGCCGCGCATCGTGGCCGAATTCCAGATCGGCGACCACGCCGCATCCCACCCCGTTGGCAATCGCTTCCCGCACGCCTTCTCTGGAGGAGATTTCGATCACCGGCTGGATGGTGATGCCGTGATCGGCAAGGTTTTTTTCGAAGATTTCACGCGTGCGCGATCCGCGCTCGCGCATGACGAAGGACAGGCCTTCCAGTTCGGCCATAAGAACGTTCTGCCGCGCAGCCAGCGGATGCGAGACGGGGACGCATAGACCAAGCCGCATGCTGAGAAACTTGACGCCGTAAAGGCGCGGATCGTCGGGCGCGCGGGCGGTGATGGCGACATCGGCCCGGTAATCGATGATCTGCTCCACCACCCGTGCCGAATTGTCGACCGAAAGGGAAAAGGTCAGCTGCGGCCGCTCGGCCTTCAGCCGCGAAAGAATGGGAAGCGGCAGAATTGGGCCATCGGCTGCCACGCGCAGGTGCCCGCCCGCGGCACTTTCCCCACCGCGAAGGAGGGCTCTCGCCTCATTTTCCGCCTGGAACAGGCGCGCTGTGATTTCGAACAGGCGTTCGCCCTGCGGGCTAAGGCTTACCCCCCGCGGTTTTCTTTCCAGAAGGTTCACGCCGCTGATCGCCTCCAGTTCCCGCACATGGGCCGAAAGGGTGGACTGGCTTATCGCCATGTCCCGTGCAGCCTGGGAAAAACCACCCGATTGCGCGACGATATGAAAGGCCTTCAGCTGCGTGGTCGACATGGGGTCCTGTTCTGCCGCCGGTCGACACGACTGGCGCCGATGCGGAGTAATTATCGGTGAAAACGCTGACAACTCCGTGACGCCTGCGGGATGACTTTATTAACCTCACTGCGAAACCGATGGCGGGCATGGGAAATCGCTATGGCGCGTTTACGATTTGTTAGGAATTCGTCATCGGCGCGTTAGTCGCTGTCCTTAATCGTGCCGGCATGGCCAAAGGGCCAACCCGTTTCACGCAAAAAGGCCAATGAGATGACGACACCTCAAAACTCGATCGCCAATCCCATCGAATCCTCTTCTGATTGGCTGCTGGCCATTCCTCGCCTGTCGCGCGAGCAGGGCATTCTCATTTCGCCGAACGGCATTGGCCTCGCGACCTCCTACAGCCTCGTTTACGACGCCTACTTCCCGACGGGCGGTTTTGCGGCGAACGGCGCCAAGTGGATACCCTTTCTGCAGACAGATCCCACCAATGCCAGCGACAACGATATTTTCGGCAAGACCGTCGGCATGGAACGCTACGGCCTCGGCACAAGCGGCGATTTCCGCGGCACGGCCAAGCTGGACGCCTGGAACCGTATCGGTCTGACGATCGAAAAGGACGCCAGCGGCGGCGTATCGATGAAGAAATACATTAACGGCGATTTCATCTCGGAACAGAAGATTGCCGCCTCCGGCGCGGGACGTTTCGCAATCGACCTCGCCAAGGGCTTCCTGATCTTCTCCGATGACAACGGGCAGACCTCTGCCGGTTACCTCAGCAATCTTCTCTTCTTGAAAGGCGCGCTGACGCAGGACGAGATGGCGGTCCTTGGCGGCGTCAAGGCGGGCGGTATTCTGCCGGATACGATGAGAGAGGCGGTTCTCGCCTCCGCCCCGCTTGAATTCCGGTTCACAGAGGGTTCCACCGCACCGGCCATTGGCGAGGGCGCCATCGGCGGCAAGAATGTAGAGCTTTCGACCACGACGGCAAAGGACGCTGGAATTCCGGCTGTCGGCGAACTGCCTGCGCCGGTCGATCCGGCCGCCGCCGCCAAGACCGCCGCCATCAAGGACATGATGGTGACGCCCGATGCGCAGAATGTCACGCTTGACCTTTCCAAGCATTTCTCCGGTGAAAACCTCACCTTTACCGTGCAGAACAGCAAGAACGAGATCCTCACCGCGGCGGTGACGGACGGAAACAAGCTGGTGCTAGACTTTTCGGCTCTCGGCCACTCCGACATCCGCGTGACGGCCACCGACGCCGCCGGCACAAGCGTGACGGACGACTTCCGCGTGCGTGTGGCAGGCCCCAATGCCTACACCATCGCCGTTTTTCCCGATACGCAGGACTATACGTCCAATGACGGCATCAAGCATGTATTCGGCGAGATGACGCAATGGCTGATCGACAACCGCCAGAACCACAAGATCGTCTTCATGAGCCATGTGGGTGACGTCACCCAGAACAATCAGAGCGGCGAATGGGACATCGCCGAGGCGGCGCTGCGCAAGCTCGACGGCAAGCTTCCTTACGCGATCCTGCCCGGAAACCACGATCAGGCGAATGGCGGAAGTGCCGCCGACCATTCTTCCAACGAACTGGATCGCCGTTTCTCGGCGGAAAAGCAGGCCGCCACCAATCCCGGCGTCTTCGGTGGCGCTTACGATCAGGAGCAGGCTGCCGGGCGCAATACCTATAGCACCTTCACCGCGCCTGACGGCACCAAGTGGCTGTCGATCTCGCTCGAATTCGGCCCGCGTGACGACGTGATCCGCTGGGCGGGCGACGTGATCGAGAAATATCCCGACCATCGCGTCATGCTGGCGACGCATTCGCTGACAAGCTATGCGACGCGCCAGGACAATCTGGCCCTGCCGCTTTATGACGAAGGCGCCGGTTACGACTATGGCATGCGCACCGACCAGCGCGGCGCAAACGACGGCGAATATGTCGCCCGCATATTGCTGTCGCGTTATCCCAACATCGTCATGACCTTCTCCGGCCATATTTTCGGCGACGGCGCGGAAACGGACATCACCTACAACCAGTATGGCGAACCGGTCTTCCAGTTCCTCGTCAACTACCAGAACGGCGTGTCGCGCGAAATTACCGGCAATGGCGATCAGGACAAGGGTGATAATGGCGGTAACGGCGCGATACGCCTGATCACAATCGATCCCGACAATAACCGCATCACCACCGAAACCTATTTCACCGCCTTCGACGACTATCTCGACGGTTATCGCACCAAGCCGGAACTCGATCGCGACGGCCTGACCGGTTATTATCGCGGCCATCAGGAAGTGTTTGAGAATGTCTATGTCGGCAAGGGCACGGCGCGCGCCATGGCCGAGGCCGGGGACGACATCGTCGCCAACGCCACTGCTGGCGCGTCTTCCGCAAGCGTCGCGTTATCCGGTGCAAAGTCGCTGCTCGCGGGTGAGGTTCAGAGCTTCGTCTGGACCGACAAAAATGGCGATATCGTCGCCGAAGGCAAGGAAGCGGTGGCCGATCTCGCTCTCGGCAAGCACAAGCTGACCCTGACGGCAACGGATGTGAACGGCGTCAAGACCAGAGACACAGTCGATGTTCTGGTGCGCGGCGACCGCACTCTGCTTGTTGAAAACTTCAACGACGGCAAGGCCGAC
This sequence comes from Agrobacterium burrii, assembly GCF_017313405.1. Classification (NCBI taxonomy): domain Bacteria; kingdom Pseudomonadati; phylum Pseudomonadota; class Alphaproteobacteria; order Hyphomicrobiales; family Rhizobiaceae; genus Agrobacterium; species Agrobacterium burrii. The sequence continues at coordinate 71,786 of NZ_JAFLNA010000006.1, read as the reverse complement.
GGCTGGGCCACCGATTTCGGCGGCGCCGACGGCAATACCGGAGCTTTCCTGCTAAAGGGAACGGTATTTTCCCGGCCGACCGCCAGCGCCAATCTCGCCGCCCCCGAAGCCGCGCTTTTCGACCAGAGCGATGCGGTGGGCAACAAGCTCGTTTATATCGGCGCTCAATCGGCTGGCTGGAGCGACTACGTGTTGGAGGCGACGCTCACTCAGCTCGATAACGATGCGATGGGCGTCTATTTCTACTACAAGGATGCGAATAATTATTATCGCTTCGCCATGGACGGTGAAACAAACCGTCGCCAGCTGGTAAAGGTCGCCGATGGCAAGGCGGTCCTGCTTGCCGAGGTCAAAGAAGGCACGCCTTATAACATGGAAATCCCGCTGACGGTTGCCGTAGTTGGCGGTGCCATCAACATTTTCCTCGGTGACAAGAACGTGTTCGGCGGCCCCCTCATGGACGCGACCGCACCGCTTTCCGGCGGCACTATCGGCGTCTATTCCAGTGGCCAGCGCGCTTCGGTCTTTGACGATATCGTTGTCACCAGGGCCGTTACGACCGCAAAAGCGGGTATCGACCAAAGAGCCTATGACATCGATGGCGACGGCAAGGCTTCCGTCACGCTCGATGCGTCGGGTTCCTTTGGACCTGAGCAACTCACCGGATTCGTCTGGACGGACCTCAAGGGCAATGTCGTCGCAACCGGCAAGAAGGCCGATGTCGCCCTCGATGCGGGCGTCAACAAGCTGCTTCTGAAAGTGACCTCCGCCAATGGTTCCGTTTCGACGGATCGCATCGATGTCACGATCGTCGACCGGACGAAAATCCTGGTCGCCGAGGATTTCTCCTCGGCCGAGGCAATGGCGCGTTTCAAGGTTGTCGACGAGGGCGAACTCGGCGGTATCGGACCGGACGGCAAAGCGTCCGAATGGCTGGTCTCCGATGGCAAACTGCTTCAGACGACCGGACTTGCCAGCCGCGAACTGACGTGGACTGGAGCAACGGCAACAGACTACTGGCAGCGCGGCTGGAGCCCGCTTGGCGATGGCGTTAACGTCCTTCGTCTCGGCACCTACGCCCTGTTCAATGACCCGGCGGCGCTTGCCTGGACCGACTACGCCATTGAGGCGACAATCCAGACGCCAGACAAGGACGGTCTCGGCTTCCTGTTCCGCTACAAGGACAGCAAGAATTACTACAAGCTGGAACTGGATGCTGACGGCATTCTCGACCGCAGTCCAAGAAACGGCGCCGGCAGCATCTTCAACCTCGTGCGCATGAAGAACGGCATCGAGGAAATTCTGGCCCAGGTTCCGGGTAAATACGAACCCGGCCAGGCGATGAAACTGCGCGTCGAGGTCGTCGCCGACAAGATCACCGCCTTCCTCAATGACGAGGCCCTGTTCGCCTATCCGATCGGCGACCGCGAACTCGATGCTGGTACCTTCGGCCTTTATTCCTGGGGCAATGCCGGTCTGACCTTCGACAATCTGACTGTCGTCGACCTGAAATTCGGGCTTGATGCAGGCAATATCGTCAACGGTACCGATGGGCACGACTTACTTGAAGCCAAAACTGCCGACACGACGATCCTCGGCCGTGACGGCAATGATACGCTCCTCGGCTCAACAGGCGATGATCGTCTGGATGGTGGCAATGGTGATGATGCGCTGATTGGCGGCGCGGGCCGCGATGCGCTTTCCGGCGGTGCCGGTGATGACAAGCTCTGGGGCGATGCCGGCGACGACATGATTTCGGGTGGTCTTGGTGACGATTTCATCGAGGGTGGCCGCGGCAACGACCTGCTGATCGGCGGTGATGGATCGGACCTCTATCGTTACGGACGCGGCGATGGTTCCGACACCATCTTCGAGGCTGCGCCGGCATCTCGGGCGACCGACATTCTTTACCTGCACGATATTGCCAGAAATGAAGCCGTTCTGCGCAAATATGGCCAGTCCGTCGAAATCGAACTGGCGGGCGGCGAAAAACTGTCGCTGCGCAACCAGCTGGCGGATGGCGGTATCGAAATGCTGCGTTTCGCTGATGGTACAAACCTCAGCCGTGAGGCCATCGCCAAGGGCCTCGTGAACCGGCGTCCGGTCGCGGTGTCTGAAACGCTTGCCGCGATCGATGAGGATGCCGCATCCTTCCTCATTCCGTTCAGCGCCCTGCTTGCGAATGACAAGGACGCCGATCTGGACATATTGACAGTGGCCAGCGTTTTCAGTGTCGTTGGCGGAACTGCTGTTCTGGAAGAAACCGGCATCCGCTTTTCGGCAGCCGCCAATTTCAACGGCAAGGCATCTTTCAGCTACAAGATCGCTGACGGTCGCGGCGGTTCCAGCGAAGCGACTGCGGCCTTCACCATCAAGCCGGTCAATGACGCGCCTGTCGCCGCCTCGATCGCCGCGACTACCGACGAGGATATCGCCCTTAAAGGCAATATCGTTGCCTCCGACGTCGATGGCGACACACTTTCCTATGCCATCAAGACGGGCGCAAATGCCTCGAAGGGCACTGTCGCGATGGATGCCGCAACCGGTGAATGGGCCTATACGCCGAACACAAATGTCAACGGAACCGACAGTTTCACGGTTGTCGTTTCGGATGGCAAGGGCGGCAGCGTCGAGAGCGTGGTGACCCTGACGATAGCTCCCGTCAACGATGCGCCTGTTGCTGTTGCGGACAGGATTGCGCTGGCGGAAAAGGACAAGGCCGCTTTCGATCTCGTCGCCAACGACACCGACGTGGAAGGCGACCGTCTTGCACTCGTCAGCATCGCCGTGACGGCGGTTGCGGGCCTTGCCATAACCAATCAGCAGGCGGCTGCCGCCTTCTCGACGGTGGACGGCAAGCTGGTTGTCGATCCTTCCTCCGCCTTTGCGGCGCTGGAGGATGGGCAGCTGGCGACCGTGACGCTCAGCTACACGGTTCGTGATGCAAATGGCGGCGAAGCCAAGGGCACCACGACGGTCACCGTGGACGGCTATACCGAATACAACATCGTTGAAGGCGGTAATGGCGACGACATGCTGATCGGGACCAGCCGCAAGGACATGCTCGAAGGCGGCGATGGTGACGACACGATGGTTGCCGGTGAAGGCAACGACATGGTGGATGCCGGCGCCGGTAACGACCGTGTTCTCGCCGGCGAGGGCAATGATGTGATCGACGGCGGCGCGGGCAATGACGTGCTGATGGGCGGATCCGGTAACGACGTCATAAGCGGTGGAGCTGGAAACGACACGCTGAATGGCGGCGCAGGTGATGATACGCTGAGCGGTGGCACCGGCAATGATACCCTGACGGGTGGCAGCGGCGCCGACACCTTTGTTTTCGCCGCCGGTAATGGTCGCGATGTCGTCACCGACTTTCAGGCCGGTGCCGAGGGCAAGGATGTCGTTCAGCTCTCGAAGGATATCTTCGCGGACTACCAGACGCTCATCGCGTCCGGTTCCTTCACCAATGGGGAAAACGGCGCTGAGGTTACCTTCAACGATGGCTCTTCCATCACCTTCGCCAATGTGAAGACAGAACAATTCGCCATCGACGACTTCCGCTTCGCCTGAACCATGAAAGGTGCATCCGATCGGATGCGCCTTTTTTCGCTCGCAGGCATCTGTCACCGGCGCGTTATCGCCGGCTGATATCGCCATCGCGATCTCAACGGATAGTAAAAATGCGTTTTCACTCTGCCAATAATAATGTTCGCCAGATCAAGGGTGTGTTCGCCGGCTGTGCCGGCGCTTTCATCGGCATTGGGCTGATGAGCGCTCTGGTCAATATTCTTTATCTCACCGGCTCGCTGTTCATGATGGAGGTCTATGACCGCGTCCTGCCAAGCCGCAGCCTGCCGACGCTGGTCGCCCTGTTCGGCATCGTCGTGGTTCTTTACGCGTTTCAAGGCCTGTTTGATGCCCTGCGTGGCCGTTTGCTGGTGCGGCTTTCCGATCGTCTCGATCAGGCGCTGTCATCGAAGATCTACGATGCGGTTCTCGGCCTTCAGCTGCGCCTGCCCGTTAGCGGCCGTCAGGCGCAGCCGCTTCGCGATCTTGATACGATCCGCTCGTTCCTGTCTGGCAGCGGGCCGCTTGCGTTGTTCGACCTGCCCTGGCTGCCATTTTATATTGCCATCTGTTTCGCTTTCCATTTCTGGCTCGGTGTTACCGCGCTTGCCGGTGCGGCCATCCTGACGATTTTCACGCTGATGACGGAGCTGGTGTCACGGCGTCCGGTGGAGGAGGCGGCGCGCCACTCCGCCAAACGTAACCGACTGGCCGAAACCAGCCGCCGCAATGCTGATATTATTTCCGTCATGGGAATGGCTTTGCCACTACGCGAACGCTGGCAGGCGGATAACCGCGCCTATGTCCGCGAGCAGAGATCGGCAAGCGATGTCGCATCCGGTTTCGGCGTGGCGAGCAAGGTACTGCGTATGCTGCTGCAATCCGGCATCCTGGCGGTCGGTGCCTGGCTCGTCATCAACGAACAGGCAACGCCGGGCATCATCATTGCCGGTTCCATCCTGTCGGCAAGGGCGCTGGCGCCGGTCGATCTCGCCATCGCCAACTGGAAAGGTTTCATCGCCGCCCGGCAAAGCCGCCGACGTCTCGAAAAAACGCTGGCGCTGCTGCCGGACGGGACCGCGCGCATGGATCTGCCCGCGCCGCACGCCCTTCTCTCGGTCGAGCGGGTGGGCGCCATGCCGCCCGAAGCGACTGAACCGGTGCTGCAGGACATCGTCTTCACACTCGCAGCCGGCAGCGCCCTTGGTGTGATCGGCGCAAGCGGCTCCGGCAAGAGTTCACTGGCACGGCTTCTCGTCGGCCTCTGGCGGCCGCTCAAAGGCGCCATTCGGCTGGATGGTGCGACGCTGGACCAGTGGCCGGCCGAGGCGTTGGCCCGCCATATCGGCTACATGCCGCAATCTGTCGAACTGCTGGACGGCACAATCGCCGAAAATATCGCCTCCTTCGATCCGGAAGCGAGTTCGGAAAAGATCATCACGGCGGCGCGTGCGGCGCGAATTCACGATCTCGTTGTCAGCCTGCCGGACGGTTACTCCACCGAGGTCGGAGAAACCGGACGGCAATTGTCGGCGGGGCAGAAACAACGGATCGCCCTTGCGCGAGCGCTTTATGGTGAACCGTTTCTGGTCGTGCTCGACGAGCCGAATTCCAATCTCGATTCAGAGGGTGAGGATGCGCTGACCGCGGCCATTCTCGGGGTTCGCGAACGTGGCGGCGTGGCCGTCATCATCGCCCATCGTCCAAGCGCGCTTTTTGCCGTGGACAAGGTGCTGATGCTTGCCGACGGCCGCCAGCAGGCTTTCGGTCCGAAGGAGGAAGTGCTTGCCAAGGTGCTGCGCCCGGTTGGCGGCACGGCAGGCGCGCTCAAGGTCGTGCAGGCGGCGGAAACAGGAAAGGCTTGAAAATGGATGAATGGCAGACACTCAGGCGCTCGATCCGCAATCACCTTGTTGTCGGAGGTCTCGGATTTCTGACCCTGACGGGCCTGTTCGGCGGTTGGGCGGTTGGCACGGAGATTGTCGGCGCGGTAATTGCGCAGGGATCGCTGGTGGTTGAAACCAGCCTCAAGAAAGTCCAGCATCCGGCGGGCGGCGTCGTCAGCGAGCTGATGGTGCGCGACGGCGACCGGGTAAAGGCTGGCGATGTGGTGATGCGCATTGATGCGACAATGACGAAGGCCAATCTGGCCATCGTCGTCAAAAGCCTCGATCAATTTACCGCTCGCAAGGCGCGGCTTGAAACTGAGCGCGACCGAGCCGGTAGCGTGGTGTTTCCGCAGGCTTTGCTCGTTCGGGCCGATGATGCCGAGATTGCCGCGGCGATGAACGCGGAGCAGCGTCTTTATGAAACCCGCAAGGCCGTCCGTGAAAGCAAAAAAAGCCAGCTCGAACAGCGTGTGCGACAGCTTCGTGATGAGATAACCGGCATGGAGGCTGAGCGGGCAGCAAATTTCCGCGAGCAAGGGATGGTCGATGAGGAATTGAACCGCTTTCGCTCCCTGCACGAAAGGGGCCTGATGGAAAGAAGCCGGCTCAGCACGCTGGAGCGTCAGGCGACGGATATCGAAGGCGATATCGGTCGGCTGATGGCGGGCATTGCCGGCGTCGAGGCGAAGATCAGTGAAACGGCACTGCAAATCCTTCAGGTTGATGAGCAATGGTCGGAAGAGGTCGGCTCGGACCTGCGTGAAATGGAAGCCCGCATCGGCGAATATGTCGAGCGGCGCGTGGCGGCTGAAGACCAGTTGAAACGTGTCGATATCATCGCGCCGCAGGATGGCGTCGTGCATCAGCTTTCAGTGCACACCGTCGGCGGTGTTGTGGCGCCCGGTGAGCCGATCATGATGATCGTACCGGAGGTGGACAAGCTGGTGGTTGAGGCCAAGGTTGCGCCGCAGGATATCGACCAGATTTATTATGGTCAGCTGACGAACCTGCGCTTCTCCGCCTTCAACCAGAAGACCACGCCGGAAATCACCGGAACGGTGGAGCGTATTTCTGCGGATGTGACGGTGGATCAGCGAACAGGTGCCAGCCACTACGTGGTGCGTGTTGCAACCTCTCCGGAGCAGATAAAGCGGCTTGGGGAATTCAGCCTGATGCCCGGCATGCCGGTGGAAGCCTTTATCACTACCGGTGAGAGAAGCGTTTTGTCGTATTTTCTCAAGCCTCTGCTCGATCAGGCTAACCGGACGTTCCGCGAGGTCTGACGGTTTGTGCGTCGGGTTATCGGCCGGCAGAAGCGCCGCGACGGGAAGGACAGGCGGCCAGCAGAGGTCTTGCCCATCCTTCCCGTAAACGGTTGGGATGAGGGTGAGCAGAAGCTCAGTGCCGACCTAACCGGCATTTCTTTCTGAAAACGATGCGGCTTGTGACGAAAAGCCGGCCACACAGAATTCCGAAAAAACGAAGCGTCGATATTACCCTCAAGAAAAACGCCGTGCATCCTTCAGGCGCACGGCGTTTTTTATCATAGAACCGGCTTTCCATTGTACGGGCAGCCGGTTCTTTTGTGCTTATGCGTCAGCCGATCTGCGCGTTGTCGTCACGCTTGATGGCGATGACGGCAGAGCGCGGCAGCTTGCCTTCGCCGTCCGGGAAGGGGGCGTCGGGGTGCTGGATGCCGACGAAGTGGGTGCGCTTGTCGCCGGACCATGTCTGGCCGGTGACTTCGGAACCCTTTGGCGCGGTCAGGAAGCGCTCGATGCGGCCGGTGGCCGGGTCGCCCGCCAGCATCTGGTTGTTGCCCTGGCCGGCGAAGTTGCCTTCGTTGCTGTCTTCACCGTCTGTCTGGATCCAGAGGAGACCGGTACTGTCGAACATCATGCCGTCGGGCGAGTTGAACATGTTGCCTTCGTTGATGTTCGAGGAGCCGGCAAAGGCGTCCTTGTGAACGGAAGGGTTGCCGGCCATGCAGAACAGGTCCCACTTGAACTTTGGATCGGCATGGTCGTCATTTTCCGGATACCAGCGCACGATCTGGCCATATTCGTTCTTCTCGCGCGGGTTGGCGGCATTGATTGCCATGGCGTCGCCGCCGGCATTCGCACGCAGCTTGCCGTCCTTCATTTCGCCGCGGCGGCTGTTGTTGGTCAGCGCGCAATAGGCTTCGATGGCGACCGGGTTGATGGCGACCCATTCCGGGCGGTCCATGGTGGTCGCACCCACCTTGGAGGCGGCCTGACGGGTGAAGACGCAGATTTCGTCGATCTTCATGCCGGTGGTTTCAGGCGTGAGAGCCATCCACTCGCCAGCGCCGTCTTCGGAGAATTTGGCGACGTAGAGCGTGCCTTCGTCGAGCAGTTTGGAGGTATCGCCGCCCGGAACATAGATGCCGTTGGAGACGAATTTGTAGAGGAATTCGCCACGCTCGTCGTCACCCATGTAAACGACGACGCGGCCGTCACGGGCAATCACCATGGCGGCGTTTTCGTGCTTGATGCGGCCAAGCGCGGTGCGCTTGATCGGGGTGGAGGAGGCGTCCGAAGGATCGATCTCGACCACGTAACCGGCGCGGCGTGGTTCGTTCGGGTTCTTGGCAACGTCGAAACGTGCGTCGAATTTCTCATAGGCGTAGCGCGTCTCGGCGACGATGCCATAACGCTTGTAGTCATCGGGCAACTTGAAGGCGGTATCGGCAGTGCCGAAATAGCCGTTGAAGTTTTCCTCGCAGGTGAGGTAGGTGCCCCAGGGCGTGCGGCCGGCACCGCAATTGTTGAAGGTCCCGAGACAGTCGACACCATCGGGATCGGCGGCGGTCTTGACGAGATCGGAGCCTGCGGCCGGGCCGGAAAGCTTCATTGGTGTATTGTGGTGGATACGGCGGTTGAACGGGCTGTCGAGAACGATTTCCCAGCCTTCGTTGCCTTCCGCGACTTCCATGACGGTAACGCCCTGCATGTTCTGCAGGATCTTCACGTCGTCGGCCGTCTTCGGGTTGCCCTTGTCCGTGTGCGGGAGGTTGATTTCCGGGTTTACGTATTCATGGTTGACGGCGATCAGCTGATGGGCGCCGACCATGAAGAGTTCCATGCCGTCGGTGTTTTCACCGAAGACCTTGTCGGAGTTTTCAACGCTGACAGCCTTGGCCGGGTCGAGATCGGGAACGTTGGAGAACAGCGGCTGGCCCCACTTGGCAACCGGCTTCCAGCTGTAACCTTCCGGCACGTGAATGGTGTGGTCGGTGGCGGCGGCTACCGGCTTGAAGGGGAAGCGGCCGGCGGCGGCTTCCTGCGCTTCGGCCGAAGTGCTGGTCATCAGGTTGCCGAGCGTGCCCATGGCAGCTGCGGCCGAGCCGAAGGCCAGCACGCCACCGAGGAAACCGCGGCGGGAAATCGCGGTCTCGACCACGCGGTCGAAATCGGTTTCGGCCGGCGGCGGGTTTTGCAGTTCATCCCATTCGTCCCAGGACAGCTTGCTCGTATCGATGTCGGTCATATCGTATCTCCACCGTTTACATGTTTGGAATCATTCCAACAAGCTGCGTACCGCTTGAGTATTTCACACGGATGACGGGAGGAGTGGCTTTAAATATGAGATTGTGAGAACAGAATTTGCCATTTTTCCCTCATTGCGGGAGAAGGACGCGCGTAAGCACGAGGCCGTCGAAATGGCCAAAGCGGAAGGAAATCTCAGTTCCCTCACGCCAATTGCCGGTGAGGTCGGCGGTCAGTCGAAGTGAGCCCGAGCCATCGGCATCGTAAGCGGATAATTCGGCCGCCTCAAAAAAGAAAAGCCGTTTCACAGTTGGATAAAGCGCCTTGAACAGGCTTTCCTTGGCTGAAAAAATCAGCCCGGTCATGAAGGGATCAATGCCTTTTCCTAGCTTGTGACGCTCATTCGCTGTCAAAGCCTGTGGGGCAATATCGCGGGCTTCCTCTTCGGTCAAAAGCTTTTCGATATCAATGCCGATGCCGCAGAAGCGCCTGTCGGAGCCAGCAACGGCAATCGCCCGGTCGCGGCTGTGGGAAATCGCGCCGACCACGCCTTCGGGCCAAATCGGCGCGCGGTCCTCTCCCATGCCTGGAAAAATGGGCCGGCCGGTGAGATGGCGTATGGCTTCCGCCGCGCATCTGCGCCCGGCGATGAATTCCGCCCTGCGTCGGGCCGCAGCGTGCAAAAGCTGCGGCGGCAAGGGAGGGACCTCGCCGCCGCAACCTTCGTCGTCGCTGTAACGAAGGGTGAGGCAATGGCAATCGCATCTGTCGCCCGGCCAAGGCCAGATGGCCTCGGGTGGATCGCCGGAGGCGGCTTTGCGATGAAACGCTGTTGCGATGGCCATGTCCGTCACCCTCATCCAGCGGTCGAGGTCAGGCGGCGAGCGTTGCGCCGCCGTCGACCACGATCTGCTGCATCGTCACGTGGCCAGCCTGATCGGAGGCGAGAAACAGCACCGTATCGGCAATATCGTCCGGCCTTGCGATCTTGCCGAGTGGAATGCCAAGCTTGAACTGCCCCGGCAAGCCAGCAACCAGCCGCTCCTTGCCGTCGGGATCGTTCAGCATACCGGCCAGCATCGGCGTATCGGTGGAGCCGGGTGAGACCACATTGCAGCGCACGCCATAGGGCGCAAGCTCAAGGGCGGCGCAATGGCTGAGACTGACCAGCGCCGCTTTGGAAGCGCAATAGGCCAGCATGCCGATGCGCGGTACCACGGCGGCATTGGAGCCGACATTGACGATTGCGCCACGCCGCTGCCGCTTGAAGATGCCGCTCCATTGCCGCAGCAGATAGAACGGGCCTGCGGCATTGACATCCATGCAGGCTTTCCAGTCTTCCGGCGTCAGGCTTTCGCTGTCGCCGAGCCGCAAAATGCCTGCGGCATTGACGAGAATATCAAGACCACCCCATTCGCTTTCGATTGCCTTGCCTACTCTTTCCACCGCCGCAGCGTCGGTGATATCGAGGGTAATCTGGCGGAAGGAGGCTTCGGTTGTGTCGGCCAGAAGATCGAGGCCGATAACCTCGGCCCCTTCCTCGATGAAACGTTCGGCGATGCGGCGGCCGATGCCTTGGGCCGTGCCTGTCACCAGCACACGCCGCCCGGTAAATCTATGTTGCGTCATCTTGTCCGTCCGCTCAGGCTGCAAGCCGCTTTTCTTCGATCAGCGCCCACCAGGCGGAAAGTGTGGGCACACGCGCAAGCTCATCAAAGCCGACGGTGACGCCGCGTTCCTTCAACTCGCCGGCAAGCTTCATGACCTGCAGCGAGTCCAGCCCGTAGAAGATCAGGTTTTCATCCGGGTCGATCTCGCTTTCGTCCTCCACCATTTGCAGAACGCGGGCTTTCAGCCAATCGCGGGTGTCTGTGGCCTGCTCGGTGCCGGTGAGGCGTGCGGTGTCGATCACCACGCCGCAACGTGTCGCTACATATTGCAGCGCCATGCGATGTTCGGCTTCCGAAAAATCGGCAACCCCGTCGCCGATCATGAAGGGCTGGATATCCTTCATGAAAGCTTCCACCGCCGTCATCATGCAGCCAATATGGGCGTAAACGCCGCCGACGATGATCTGGTCGCGGCCCCAGCCTTTCATGCGTTCAGTAAGATCGGAACGCTGGAAGGCGCTGTAGCGCCACTTGGTCAGCACCACGTCATCAGGTGTCGGGGCGAGCTTATCCACCACCTTCTGCAGTTCCGGGTCGACGACGGTAAGGCCCGGTCCCCACATGTCGTTCAGGAGCGCCCGGTCGCCCGGCGGCTGTTCATGCGGTTGAGCCGTGTAGATGACCGGTACGCCGTTCTGAACCGCCCAGGCCTTCACCTTCGCGAGATTGTCTATGAGGGTCGTCATCAGCTTGCCGTCGGCTTCGTAAAACCGCAGGAAATAACGCTGCATGTCGTGAATGAGCAGCACGGCGCGCTTGGCATCGGGCTGCCATTTTGTCTTGTTGGTCGGAAAGCTCGTGGCAACCGGCATCGGATAATCGGAGATAGTAGGGATCGTCATGAAGACCTCGGTGGTTTGGCGCGCCGGGCGGCGCGTAATCTCGTGGTTTGGGGACGCCCAGTTGAGCGTCCCTTTCGATATGAGCGCGTGTCAGGCACTGACGGCGACGGGTGCCGCAAGTAGGTCGCGCAGGTGTTTCTTGTCGATCTTGCCGACGGCGGTGAGCGGCATCGCGTCGATGAAACGCACCCGATCCGGCAGCTTGTAATCCGCGACGCCGAGAGCGGCGAGATGCTGGCGGATGGCCGGCGCTTTCAGCGCGGGATTGCGCGAGACGACGAAGACGCAGCTTTTCTCACCGAGAAGTTCGTCCTGCATCGCCACCAGCGCGGCATGCGTCACATCAGGGTGCCGCAGGATCAGGTTTTCCACCTCTTCCGAGGCAACTTTTTCGCCGCCGCGGTTGATCTGGTCCTTCACCCGGCCGACGACCCGCAGATAACCTTCGGGCGTGCGCTGCACGACATCGCCGGAGTAATAGAAGCCCTGTTTGTCGAAGACCCGGGCACTGTGCTCGGCGGCGCGGTAATAACCCTGGAACGTATAGGGGCCGCGGGTTGCCAGCATGCCGGCTTCGCCTTCGGGCACATCGTTGCCATCCTCGTCGACAATGCGGATTTCGTCATCCGGGCTGATCGGCCGCCCTTGCGTGGTGAAGACGAGATGGTCGGGATCACCGGCGCGGGTATAGTTCACCAGACCTTCCGCCATGCCGAAGACTTGCTGCAGCGCGCACCCCAGCACTTCCGGCACCTGGCGGGCCAGCGCTTCGGCGAAGCTTGCGCCGCCAACCTGCAACAGCCTGAGGGATTTCAGCCTTTGGCGATGTGCGGGTGCTGCCTGCAACCACAACGCCACGGCCGGCGGTACCAGCGGCACCATGTCGATGCCGTGTTTTTCGATGAGATCGAAGCAGGCAAGCGGTTCCGGATTGGCCGCCATGACCACCGTGCCGCCGGCGTGAAAGACGCCGAGCGCGCCGGGTGAACTCATCGGATAATTATGAGCCACCGGAATGGCGCAAAGAAAACGGGTCTGCGGCGAGAGTTCGCAAATCTCCGCACTGGCCCTGGCGCTGTAATCATAGTCATTATGCGTTCGGGGGATCAGTTTCGGCGTTCCGGTGCTGCCGCCGGAGAGTTGGAACAGCGCAACCTCGTCTGCCGCCGAGGAGGCGTAGGCCGGCGGATTATCCGCAGGCGCGGCAAGCATCGGTTCAAGGCCGCGCTGTGGCTCCGTCGCGCCCAGCAACAGGGTCAGGGAGAGCTGCGGAGAGGTAGCCTTAAGCCCGTCCAGAAACGCGTCATTGGCGAAAAGCTCATGGCTGCGCGAGGCGATCACCAGCTTCGGCGCGATCTGCTCGGCATAGGAGGTCATTTCCAGCCGGCGATGGCTGAAGAGTGCGTTGACGGGTGCCGCGCCGATTTTCATCAATGCGAAAAAGACGAGATAAAACTCGGCGATGTTAGGCAATTGCACCAGCGCGGTATCGCCCTTGCCGATGCCTGCCGCCGCAAGATGGCCGGCGAGATTGGAGGATTGCCGGTCGAGTTCGGCATAGGTGAAGCGGCGCTCACCGCAGATCAGCGCCGTCGCATCCGGCTGGCGCTGCACCTGTTCGGCGAGGATGCGGCTCAATGGCCTGTCGATCCAATAGCCGCGCTCGCGGTATCGGCGCGCCAGATCGTCGGGCCAGCGTTCAAATTCGATTGTCATGGTTTGTCCCTGGAAAAATTCGGTCGCGCTCAGGCGGAAAGACCGCAGGCGTTCAGCATGGTTTTGAGCTTGGTCTGCACTTCTGCCCATTCGGATTCGGGTTCCGAGGCCTCCACGATGCCGGCACCGGCGAAAAGCCGCACGGTCTGGCGCTGCACGGTGCCGCAGCGGATCGTCACTACCCATTCGCCGTTACCCTGCGCATCCGTCCAGCCGACCATGCCGGTGAACAGGCCACGCTCGAAGGGTTCAACGAAACGGATGAGACGATGGGCGCGCTCGGTCGGGAAACCGCAAACGGCCGGTGTCGGGTGCAGCAGGCACGCCAGTTGCAGCGCGTTGGTTTCGGGATCGGCAAGACGGCCTTCTATGCGCGTGGAAAGATGCCAGAGCGCGGCCGTATTGATGAGGGAGGGTTTTTCCGGAACGTCGAGTTCCGCGCAGCATGGCGAAAGCAGCGAGCGGATATCCTCGATCACCAGACTATGCTCGTAATGGTCTTTTTCCGACGCCGAAAGCCGGTCCGCATTGGCATTGTCCGCCACCGGGTCGGTCATGCGTTTTGCCGATCCGGCCAAGGGGTTCGAGATGATCTTCTCACCCTGCTTGCGGATGAGCAGTTCCGGGCTGACGCCGATCAGGTCGCCGCCATCTGGAAGCGGAATACGGAACTGGTAGCCCTCGCGATTCTGCTTGGCGAGGCTGGCCAGCAATCTTTCCACATTGACCTCGGAGGCGAAGGTCAGTTCACGCATGACGGAAAGCACCGCCTTGCGCACTTCGGAATGGCGGAAATTGATGATGGCATGCTCGACGGCATGTTTGAAACCGGCCTCGTCCGGCAGGCTGTTCTGGCCGACAAGCGCCGGCATGGCCGAATCAGTGGCAACCGGAACCGCTTCGCGCGGGCTCCACTCATAGTTGTTGGGGATGTAAAGGCATGATGGTTCGCTGACATCGAAGGGGATTGCGCCGATAGCGATCGGATTGTCCTGTCCAGCCCGATGCGCCTGTTCGAAAGCGCCCTTAATCGCCTGCTGCAAAGGGCTTGCCATGTCTTCGCCACCGCGGGCTGGAAGGGTTATCCTTTCGCGAATACCTTCGGCCCGCAACTGCCCCGTGCCGGAGGTGAACAAAAATTCTCTATTAAAATCAGTAATTTCGTCGGATTCGACGTCATTCGTCCTGAGTGCTCCCGTTTTCATGGGATGCCTCCTGTTCGAGTGGTTGACGATGGCTTATACTTGATTATGATAATCATGTTTTGTCAATCGGTGCAAACTCACATGCTAAATTTAACCCCGATGCAGGTAGCCTATTGGGTCGGCCGAGAGGCAGATGGGATACTCGGAAAAGTTACGCCCCATCTCTATCTCGAGTTCGAGGGGCGGGCGTTTGACGTGGAAAAACTGGCTGTTGCGGTCGAAAAGCTTTGCCGGCGTCACCCCATGCTGAGCCTCAGGATCGATGCTGAAGGGCGTCAATCCGTCGATCCTGCCGGCAGGCCGCTCCGCCTTGATGTCGAGGACCTGGCCGCCCTCGATTCGGAGGCGCTTGCGCACCGGCTCGAGGCAAAACGGCGGGACTGGAGCCATCGGCAAACGGATCTGCGCATCGCATCACCGGCGGCGGTCTCGCTCAGCCTGCTGCCGCAGGGACGCAGCCGGCTGCATGTAGACACCGACATGCTGGCGATCGATCCGGCCAGTGTGCGGATCGTGATGGAGGACCTCGCCCGGCTTTACGAAGAGGGCGAAGGCAAAGACGAAACCGCGCTTTCGGGAGAGGTGACGCCCTCCTTTTTCGACTGGGTGGAGCGTCTTGCCTCCGATCCGGAGCAGAGGACCCTGCGTGAAAGAGACCGATTGTGGTGGCGACAGCATATTGCGGATATTCCCGATGCGCCGCCGCTGCCATTTTTGCCGGAAGACGCCACCCGTGCCGTTCACACGGATCGCTTCGCCACCACGCTTTCAGCGGCCGAACGAGGCAGTCTGGAACAGGCGGCGCGGCGTTGCTCGGTGACGACATCGGCCCTGTTGCTCGGTATTTTCGCCGTGGCGCTGTCGCAGGCGACACAGGCGCAGAAATTCAGGCTCTCCGTGCCGGCTTTCTGGCGTGCGCCGCTGGTGGAAGGGGTCGATGGCATCGCCGGCGAATTTTCCAATGTGCTGGTGCTTGGCGTCGATATCAGGCCGGATGAAAGCCTCGAAGCGCTGCTCCGGCGGTTGTTTAACGAGATGAACGACGTTCTTGCCCATCAATCCTATCCGGGCGTCAGCGTCATGCGTGACCTCTCGCGTCTGCGCGGCGGTTTGCAGACCTCGCCAATCGTCTTTACCGCCGGTGTCGATCTGGGGGGAGGAGAGCTGTTTTCGGAAAAGGTTGGGCGGGTGTTCGGTCAGATGGTCCATACCGTCTCGCAGGGGCCGGGTGTCGCGCTGGATGCGCAGGTCGCGGCGGTGGATGGCGGATTGCTGATCAACTGGGATGTGCGGCTCGACGCCCTGCCGGAACGCTGGCTCCGCGTCCTGTTCGACACCTACACTGCCCTTCTTCGCCAACTGGCTGCCAGCCCCGATCTCATCTCCGCGAATGCGGAGCGATTCGGCGCACAGGTGTCGAAAGCCACAGCCGAAACAAAAGGAAAACTGATGGAACGCCCGCTCTCGCCCCTGCAACAGGCCTATCTTCTTGGTCGTGGCACCCATCTGCCGCTCAGTGGCGTGGCGATGCAGGAGTTTCGCGAATATCGTGGCAGCATCGATCCGGCGCTGCTTCAATCGCGTCTCGCCGCAATGGTGAAGCGGCATGAGAGCCTGCGCACCCGCATCGACGAGCGGCGTCTGTTGCAGGTCGTCAGCGAAGAGCTGAAGATCAACCTTGATATTGTTGATCTTTCCGCCCTGTCTCCCACCGAAGCGGAAGCGCGGATGGACGCCGTGCGCCGTGATTTTTCTCATGCCCATTTTGATCTTTCCGCCTCTCCCTGGCAGGTCACGGTCTTCCGCCTGCCAGCGCGTGAGGCAACGGCTGACCGTGTCGTGGCCTTCCTGCGTTTTGATGCGCTTATCCTCGACGGGCGAGCCATCGCCAGCCTGGCGGCGGAACTTTTCGACGGCGTTCTGCCCTTGGAAACCGCTGCTGCCGTAGCCACGCCGCAGGCGGATATCGCGGCGGCTCGTGCCGAGGACGCCGCCTATTGGGCTGACAAGCTGAAGGATGCGGAGGTACCCTCGCAACTGCCGTGGAAGGCCGCGCTCGAGACCATTTCCGTTTCCCGCTACAGCCGCCAAAGCCTGACGGTGGAAAAGCAGCGCTTCGCCGCCTTTTCACGCATCGGCGCAAAAGAGCGGCTGTTCAAGAATTCGGCGCTGACGGCGGTAATCCTCGATGTGCTGTCGCTCTGGCTGAACGAGGGGGCGCTTGTTGTCGGCATTCCCGTTGCGCCGCAGGTGGAAGGGGCTTTTGCCAATCGCTCAAGCTTCATCGCGGTCAAATGGGAAGGAGCCAAGGGCGAGTTTGCCGAGCGGGCCGCGGGGCTGCAGACGGATGTACTGGAAGGGCTGAACCACCTCGCTTTTTCCGGTATCGATCTTAATCGCGTGCTTCTCAACGCCAATGCGGGCGGGCTCGCTTTGCCTGTTGTCATCACCAATGGCCTAACTTGGCCGACGCTGTCGTCCGAATCGACCATGCGCTGGACGGATGGTCTCACACAGACGCCGCAGGTGGCGCTGGATTTCCGCTTTTCACAAAATCCGCAGGGTGATCTCGTCCTCGATATCGACTATGCGGAAGAGGCGATCGATGCCGCGATGGTCGGGAATATTCTCGCTGCCATCGAGCGCACGATTGCCGCGATCACGGATAGCGGCGCTTACTCTTTCAAAGCACGCGATATTGTCGATCTGTCCCATTATCGGCTGAATAGCGACGAGCGGAGTTTCGTCTGCCCGCCATTTCTGGAACGGATCGCCGCGCATCTTTTCGAGGGTGACCCGTCGCGCACCGCGCTCGTCAGCGGCAAAAGGCGCATCTCCTACGGCGAACTCGGTGAGATGGTGGCCGGGGCGATGGCGGGCTTCAAAGCCCGTGGTATCGGTCGGGGAGATGTCGTGGCGGTGTGCCTGCCGCGCAGTCCTGAACATACGGCTATCACACTCGCCGCAGCACTGACCGGCGCCATCTGGGTGCCTGTTGATGCCAGCTCGCCGGAAGACCGGCTGTGCTATCTGCTAACCAATTGCCGCCCGGCCATCATCGTTGCCCGCAGCGTTCCGCAGGGCTTCGAGGCCGTCGATCCGGAGGTGCTTCTCGCCACGCCCGCACAGGCGGGAACGCCTGTTGCCCTGGCGGAACTGGGGGCGCTTTCCCGCAGCGAGGAACCGGCCTATTATCTCTACACGTCAGGCACCACCGGCAAGCCGAAATGCGTCGTGCTTTCCAACCGCGCCACCGCCAATGTCATCGGCAGCACGCTTGCTGAATGGGCGGTGACGGAAAAAGACGTGTTCATTTCCGTCACGCCGCTGCATCACGACATGTCGGTCTTCGATGTTTTCGGCGCGCTGGTCGCAGGCGCGACTCTGGTGCTGCCGGAACCCGGCGAAGAAAAGGATGCGGTGCGCTGGAACGAACTGGTGGCCGAACATGGCGTGACGCTCTGGTGCTCGGTGCCGGCCATCCTTGAAATGCTGCTGTCCTGCCGCCGTGGCGACCAGCTTGCTTCACTCCGGCTCGTGGCGCAGGGCGGCGATTACATCAAGCCTGCCATCATCGAAGAGTTGCGCCGGCTGAAGCCCGATCTGCGGCTGATATCGCTCGGCGGCCCGACTGAAACGACGATCTGGAGCATCTGGCACGAGATTGTTGCGGAGGATGTCGCGGCCATCCCCTATGGCCATCCCCTGCCAGCCAATCGTTATTTCATCCTCAACGATCAGGGCCAGCACTGCCCGGCGGGTGTGGTTGGCCGCATCCATACGGTCGGCGTGAATGTGGCGATCGGTTATCTGGAGGACGGCGCCATCACCCAGACTGATTTCGTCACGGTGGATGATCCCGAAGGCAAGCCGGTGCGCGCCTTCCGTACCGGCGACCGGGGTCGCTACCGGCCGGATGGCAAGATCATGTTTGCAAGCCGGGTCAATGGCTACGTCAAGGTGCGCGGCG
The DNA here is from genome assembly GCF_017313405.1 of Agrobacterium burrii. Classification (NCBI taxonomy): domain Bacteria; kingdom Pseudomonadati; phylum Pseudomonadota; class Alphaproteobacteria; order Hyphomicrobiales; family Rhizobiaceae; genus Agrobacterium; species Agrobacterium burrii. Next base: position 53,415 of record NZ_JAFLNA010000006.1, on the reverse strand, counting down.
TGCGCGTCTCGCTGCCGGATGTGGAAAACGAACTCATTCGCCATCCCGCCATCCAGCGGGTGCTGGTGGTGGATTATGGCGTCGAGCAAAAGGGCGAGGCGGCTATTGGCGTGCTTTATGTCACCGCGCCCGGCCTGGAACTCTCCAGCGCTGATCTGCGCAATTTCGCCCGCAGCCATCTGCCGGAATCGCATGTGCCCGGCCGGCTTCTCAAGGTTGATGACCTGCCGCTTTCGGCCAATGGCAAGCCGGATCGCCGCCGGGCGCGGGAGTTGCTGATGGCTGCGGTCGTTGGCGCGGAACCGGTAAAAATCTCCGCACCTGCGGCTGCCGCTGTCGATCAGGGCGACCGCCGGGTGCTGGATATCTATCTTGGCGTGCTGGGCAAAAAATCGGCGATGGTGGATGCAGGCAGCGACCTGCTCGCGCTTGGCCTCCTGCCATCGCATCTGAAGGCCGTTTCGGCAGAAATCCGCACCGCCTTCGGCGTTGAACTGACGCCGCAGCAGCTTCTGCGGTGCCGCAACGCCAGGCAGGTGACTTCGCTTCTGGCTGCGAAGGCGGCGTGATCCCAACCATTTCGGGCGGCGCCCGGCAACAGGAATAGTTCAAGGAAAAACAGATGGCGCATATCGATCCTGCCGGCGGCTGGCTTCCACTGACCCAGCCGCAACTCGATTTCTGGGAGGAGTTTTCCTTCCATCCCGAAGAGCCGGTTTCCACCGTCGCCCACTACATCGATCTTTCCGGTGCGGTGAACGAAAGCGCGCTCCTTCAGGCGATCACCCGCACGGTGCGCGAGTCCGAGGTTCTGTCGATCCGTTTTCGTACCGGTGAGGATGGCGAGACGCCGCAGCAATGCTGCGATGCCGGCCATGCCCCGGTGGTGGCGCTTGTCGATCTCCGCACGGACCCGGCGCCCTTTGAAGAGGCGCTGCGACGCATGAACGCCGATGTGGAGGCGAGGCTGGATCTCAGAACCGACAGGCTTTCCGCGCAGCTGCTCTACCGTATCGCCGATGATCGTTATCTCTGGTACATCCGCGCCCATCACATCGTCGTTGATGGCTATGGGTTGACGCTGGTGGAGCAGCGCTGCGGCCAGCTTTACGGGCATTATTGCGGCAAGGGCGAAGCGGGACCGGATTTCCACCCCTTCGCCAGTTTCCTTGCCGAAGAGGATGCCTACAGGCAGAGCCGGCGTTTCGAAAAGGACAGCGATTTCTGGACGGACTATCTCGTCGCATCCGCCGATCTGCCCGTGCTGGACAAGGATTGCGAAGATTACGGCGGCGGCGGCCTGCATGCCGATGCGGCCTTGCCGCAGGGTTTCAGCACGCGGTTACAGCAGATAGCCGGCCGTCTGGAAATCGGCTGGCCTGATCTTCTGGTACTGCTGTCCGGTCTTTATCTTCACCGGGTCCTGCCGCGTCCGGATCGTGACGTGCTGACCTTGTGGCTGCCTTTCATGAGCCGCTGGGGCAGTGTCGGTGCGCATATGCCGGCCATGCTCGTCAATATCCTGCCCTTCCACCTCACGATCGAGCCGCAGGAAAGCGTTGGCGCATTTCTGGCGCGCAATGCCGCTAATCTGCGCCGCCAGCGCCTGCATGGCCGTTACCGCATCGAGCAGATTGCCGCCGACCGGGAAATATCGAAGGGCCGGCGCTTTTTCTTCTCGCCGCTCATCAATGTCCTGCCCTTCAGCGCGCCGGTCTTTGCCGGGCTCGGCGTCTCACGGCACATTCTTGCCAATGGTCCCGGCGATGGGTTCAACCTTACCTTCCGTGGCGAAGATGACGGCAGCGATCTGGACCTGCATATCGATGCGGATTCGGCACTGACGCAAGCGGAGGATTTCGCGCGTTATCGCGAGGAACTGCCATTGTTCCTCGATGCCATGTTGCAGGGGGAAGCGCTGACGCTTGCGGTGGAAGAGGCGTCCTCGAGCGTCCGTCTGGCGGTTTGAGCGACTGATCTCCGCCCTGCCGGATTTGATCCGGTGTGTCGGCGCGTGGATGCCGAGGCTGTGACGATACTTTCGCATCAGCAGTCATAAGCAAAAAAATAACCCGGCCTCGCAACGCGAAGCCGGGTTTTCCATTTGCCTTTGTGCGTTTCAGGCGAGCGTTGTCAGCACCTTGCTCGAAGCGCCGGCTTCGGCAAAGCGGCTGAAGACGCCGCTGGTAGTGTTGCGCAGCCGCTCGACGTCGTTGGGTCCGTAACGGTCGGAGCGGTAGCTCATCAGCACGCGGATGGAGCGTTCACCGCCGATCATTTCTTCCATCACCTCGAATTGCAGGCCAAGCATGGATTCGTGCTTGTCAGGATCGATCTGGCGGAACTCCACCGGTTTGCCATCTGGTCTGGCAAGCGTGCCATTCAGCTTGTTCCTGGCGTGAATCTGGATGAAGACCTCGAACAGATGGTCGCGGCCCGGCGTCATGCCCAGTGCTTCCTCAACGAGATCGATCGGGATTTCGCTGTGTTCCAGCGAACCGTTGATGGTGTTCTTCACCGAAGAAATCAGTTCGCCAACGGTCATGTTCTCGCCGAAGCGCACGCGATGGGCAACGACCGTGGTGAAATAGCCGATGGTGTCGAAATAACCACTATCCGTACGGCCCGAAGCCGAGGTGCCGACCACGAGATCGGTCAAGCCACCCAGGTGACGCAGCGATGCGGCGATTGCCGCATAAACCACGTTGAACAGCGAGGCGCTGTTCTGTTTGGCAATGGCGTAAAGCCCGTCGCTGACGTGCTTCTCAAGCTTGAATTCGACCCAGCCGCCCGCCGGTGCTTCGTCCTGCGATGCCTCGTGCGGCGCGCTACCCTGTCCGTTGAGGGCAAGGCCCTTCGGCGCATCCCGCAACATATCGGTCCAATAGGCAAGGTGGCCGGTATTGACGCCTGATACGACCTGTTTTCTGGCAAATTCATGGAAGGGGGCAGGGTTGGTTGCAAAGACCGGGGCCTTGCCCGCCGCCCTTGCCCTATAGGCCTCGGTCAGTTCGTCCATCATCAGGTTCACCGACCATTCGTCCAGGACGATGTGGTGGAAGAGGAAGGACAGCACCTGCCTGCCGGTCTGCGCATCCCGCAGGAAGCGCAGCCGTATCGGCAATTCACGCGCAAGATCGAACCGCCAGCCGGCTTCCGAATGCCGGTCCACGCCTTGGCTTTCTTCGCTGGTCCAGAACCATTTGTAGCCGGGCAGATCATGCATCGGCACGATCTTCTGCAGCACCGTGTCGTTCTCTACGTAAAAATGGGTCCGCAGGCCGGGATGGCGCTCGATGATGTCCAGGAAGGCGCATTCGAAAGCGTTTTCATCGACGGGATCGAGAAAATCGAGCGCGAAGGGGATGTTGAATATCTCGCCGAAACCAAAGGCGGCATAGGCCTTCCAGAGAGACATCTGCGCCAGCGAGAGCGGCGCGGTCTGTGAGCCGGTTTCCGTCGCTTCCGCATGCGCAGGCGCTGCAGTTTCGAGGCGGGTCGCCTGGGTGGCGAGCGCGGCGGCGGTTGGATAGCTGAACAGGTCGTTGAAACGCAGCTCTATGCCGTGATTGCTGAGCAGACGTCCGATGATGCGGGTGGCAATCAACGAATGACCGCCGAAATCGAAGAAATCATCGTCCGGTCCCATATCGGGTGAGGCGAGCGCCTCGCGGAATTCGGCAAGGATGGCGGCGGCGGTGGCGTCATCGCCAAGGGGGGCGGATAGGCGAGCCGGCTGCTCCGGTGCTGCGGAGGCATTTTGAGGTACGATGCCGGAAAAATCCGCGCCGCCTTCGAGATGGCTGACAAAACGCTCCAGGAGGAAGGCCGTCGCATGCGGCGACATTTCCTTACCGCCCGTCAGTTCGAGACGGATGTCGCCAGCGACTGTCGGGCCGGCGGCAAGGGTGAGGCCAAGACCGGATTGCAGGGAGGGCAGGAGCAGGGGTTCGAACTGGAGGCCATGCTCCGATACGGGCTGAACAGGTGCCGCCAGCGCATGCAGCGTGAAGGTGGTGGCCTCGTCATCATTGCCGTTTCGCTGTTCCAGTCCCGCCAGTACGGCTTTTTCAGCCTGTTCGGGCGATTGGTGACGCGAGATCGACATCCGTGATGCAGCCTTCGCTGAAGGTGGCGTAGCGGCATCGGATTGCAGGCGGAGCGTCACGGTTTCGGGACCGTCGCCTGCTGCGAGGAACAGGGCGAAACGCGCACCGGCACGTGCCAGAAGCGCATTCGTCGCGGTAGAACTGTTGAGGCCGAGCAGGGTGGCGGGAAGATCGACGCCGTGGCTGTGGCTTGCCGGCCTCTCCGGCCTGTTTTGCCGCAACGCCACGACGGCTGAGCCGGAGGCCGGGCGCTGCAGCCAGCCGAGTGGAAGCGGGTTGATGTCGCCATCTTCGACCTTGCGAGCGGAAAGCGGTTTCGGTGTCTCACCGGCATAGGCGGCGGAAATGCCATCCAGCAATATCTTCGGTGAAAGGACTTCGCCGAGCAGACCATGGACCAGAAAGGCCAGCAGGATTTCCCCTTCATTCAACAGCACCACCGCCTGGAAGGATGGGTCGGTTTCGGCGTCGAAGGGCCTTGCCTGAAGGTCGTGCAGAAGGGCGAGGGCTTCCGCTGACGATCGCACCTGCAGCAATTGCACATCGGATGCGGACAGCGCTTCGATGCTTTTTGAAAGGGCGCCATCCTCTCCGAAAGTAAAGCGTGCGCGAAGCTCGGGCCAGGCTTCGCCGATCGTCTTCAGCGCTGCGGTCAGGCGCAACAGGTCGCATTCTTCACCGATTCGGTAGGCGAGAAGATGCCGGAAGACCTGATCGGGATCCTGAAACTGCTTGAACCAGATCCGCTCTTCATATTGGCTCGGCGGTACTGCATCGCCTCTGTCGAAGCTTTGTTCGATGCGACGTGCGAGCATACGCGTATTGTCTGCTGCCATGGTCCTCTCCTTGGACATGTTCCGGGAAATGTTCAGGGACATCGCGCCAGGCGCGAAAAATCCTGTTGGCGGGGATCAGTCTCCCACGCGCGCCGGTTTGATCAGCGCCTGCCAGGCGGCAAGCGTGGGCTGGCGGGCCAGATCGTCATAGTCGAGACGCGTTCCGGCAAGCCGCGAAAGCGGCGGGATGAGGCGCATGAGGGCAAGCGAATGAAGCCCGTGGCCGAACAGGTTGTCCCCCGGTTCGATATCGCGCACCTCATCCTCCAGAACCCCGGCAAGAAGGGCCTTGAGGTCCGTCAGCATCGTTCCCGCCTCCAGCATGGCATCTGCCGCGACCGCCGGTTCATTCATCGAAATGATCGTGAACGCCGCTGGCGCCCCGCCGCCAGTAACCGGAGGCGCGCGTCCATTTGGGGTTTGCACCGAATTCTTCGATCAGGAGGGTGCGTACCTCCTTTGCGGTCTTCGATTCGCAGGCGACCCAGCTGCAGAAATCACCCTTCGGCAGCTCAAGCTTGCGCAGCGCGCCCGTCAATGCGTCGTGATCGGTTCCGCTTGCGGTGTTTTGCGTCACCCAGACGATCGAAGCATCAGCCTTTGTGGCGATGTCCAGACGATCCGCATCCGTCTCGACCTCTATCAGCGCCACGGCCCGTGTGCCTTGCGGCATTTCTTCGAGCCGCCGCGCCAGCGCCGGAAGGCCGGTATCGTCGGCGATCAGCAAATGCCAGTCATAGGTGAAGGGAACGGTGAAAGAGCCGCGTGGACCGGCGATCCACGCCCGGTCGCCCACTTTGGCGGCTTTCGCCCAGTTGCTGGCGGGGCCTTCATGATGGGTGGCGAAATCGATGGCGAGTTCGCCTTTCTCTGCATCGAAGCTGCGCGGCGTATAATCGCGCCCCAGCGGGCGCGGCGCGCCTTCCGGGAATTCAAGGCCGTTCGGGCCGATCACCGGCAGGTTCGGCTCGGTTTCGCCGGGAAGCGGGAAGAACATCTTGACGTGGTCGTCAAAACCGAGGCTCGCAAAGCCCTCCAGTTCCGCTCCGGTGAGGACTATGCGCACCATGGACCGGCTGAGCTGTTCCACCCGCGCAACATCGAGGCAGCGCAGCTTGACGGCGTGGCGATGACGTTTCGGAGTACGGTCCGGAACGGCGGTTTCAATGCTGTCGGTTATGCTCATGCTGTTGTCTTTCGTGGGATGTTGCCGACGGGTTCGGCAGTCTCGCTGTCCCGGATCGGCGTGCGGGATGATCGCTAGTCGGAAGTGTCATCCGGTGCGATAATCCGGCATCGTTGCGTCAAGATGTGTAAACCATAACAGGCGCTTCCGACCGTCGCAATATAACTTTACACAAAAACTCAAGTTTATGGCCGGCACATGAAATACGCGCCGGTACGCGCTGTTTTCAAGAATATCAGGGCCGGCCCGCCCAGCCTTCCACCGCGTCCAGCGTGTGCAGGGCGCTGGGAATGGAAGGCGTCGTGACCCTGGTGGAATCGAGGAACACGATCCTGCCTTCGCGGGCCGGTTTCACGAAACGTTCCCAGCCGGGAATGATCTTTTCCAGTGCCGCGCGCGTTCCATCCTCGCCGCGGGCAGGGCTGTTATAGCTGTTCATCACCACCAGCAGATCAGGATTGAGTTTGCCGAAAGCCTCGGCGCTCAGCGGCATGGTAAGGGTGGAGCCAAGCCCGCCGGAAGAGGCGGCGTTGTCGATTTTCAATCGGGCATAACCCAGATCCTCCAGTGCCTGCACTGCGCCGGACATGTCGCCGACAGCATTGATCTGGTCGGTCAGCAGGATCGCCAGATAGGTCTTGCCTTTGACATCATCGCCCAGCGTCTTTTTGATGGCGGCAAGTTCGGTGTCATAGGCCTTCCGGCGTTCGGCGAAAGCGTCGCTCCGCCCCACGAGACCGGCAAGATTTTCTTCCACGTTGAAACCATAGGCATGGCCGGTGCTGACCTTTTGCAGATAGACGGGGGCTATGGTGGAAAGCTGCTCGGCCTTGCCACCATCCATTTCCGTTGCCACGATCAGGTCCGGTTGCAACGCCCGCAGCTTTTCGAGATCAATCTGGCCGACTGCGCCAAAACCTTTGGGTTTCGTACGGCCTTCGCCAAGAACGGTATCGATAAAATCGACGGCGGTGGCGAATTTGCCGTCGCTATTGCGACCATAGGCACCGACCACATTGGCGCCGAGATCCATCAGCGGCACACCCAGGAGCGGTTCGTGCATGACGACGATGCGCTGCGGCTTTTCCGGAACGGTGACGGTGCGGCCGGCGGCATCGGTCACGCTGCGCTCGGCGGCAAGGCTCGTTCCAGCGGCCAGAAAGGCGGCGAGTAGGATGGCAATTCGCATGGCATTCCCTTTATTCAGTTCATTTAATGGCTGTTGGTTCTGCGCAACGCCTGCAGGCGCAGCGTGAGGATGAAAAGCGGCACGCCGATCAGCGTCAGCGCAAGGCCGATCGGCATCGGCGTATCAGCCACCAGCCCGCGCGACAGCGTATCCGCGGTTACCACCAAGATGCCGCCGGTGAGCCCCGACAGGAAAAGCCTGGCGCGGCCGACGGCGGGCGAAACGAAAGTGGCGAGATGTGGGGCTATGACGCCGAGGAATGTGAGCGGGCCGACCGCCGTGACAGATGAGGCACTGAGGATAACCGCGAACACGATGACGAGCGGGCGTGAATGCCTGACGGTTTCGCCGAGCGCCATGGCCATCTCGTTGCCGAGATCGAAGACCGCAAGTGCCCGACCGAGCAAAAAGATGCCGGCGAGACTTGCGGCAAAGAGGGGAGCAAAAACGAGATTGGTGGACCAGCTTGCCTGAAACAGCGAACCCGCCATCCAGTCGGCCAGTGAAAGCGAAGTTTCCGCCGGCGTGTAAAGCAGAAGCACCGAGGAAACGGACGAGAGGGCGGATTCGATTGCGATGCCCATCAGCAGGATGGCCAGACCGCTCGATCGTTCACGTCCAACGAGGGTGATCAGGAGGAAGGCCACTGCCAGACCGCCGCCGACGGCCGCCAGCGCTACCATGGTTTTCGGCGCTGCCGGTATCAGCACCAGAAGCAGCATGATGGTGGTCATCGACCCCTGGCTCAGACCAAACAGGCCGGGATCGGCGAGCGGATTGCGGGCGACGGATTGCAGCATGGCCCCTGCCAATGCCACGCTCCAGCCGGCCATGAAACCGAGCAGAATGCGCGGCAGCCGCACCGTCCATAGTGCATAGGCCTGATCGTCGCCCAGATGCCCGCCGGCAAGGCCGCGCAAAAGATCGAATAGACCCGTTTCGGTATTGCCGAGGCTAACGGATATGGCGGCGAGCACAAGCGCCAGCCCCATCAACGCGAGGCCGGCTTTCAGATTGCCGATGCCGATTTGCAGGCCGCTGGGCAGTCTGAGCACCGCTTTGCCGTCGGTGGCGAAATGGCGTTTCATGACAGCCCCCTTTGCGAAGGCGAAAGATAGAAGCGCTTGACGATGACAATGAAGACGAGGCCGCCGAGCAGATCCATGAACAGCCCGGTATTGACCACATAAGGCGCAAACAGGGTCTGCGCACCAAGATCGGCCAGCACGCAGAGAGCCGCGCCGACAAGGGCGGAAGCTGGCAGAGCGAGCGTGAAGTTCACCCCCACCAGCGGCCGGATCATATGCGGCACGATAAGGCCGACGAAACCGATTGGGCCGCAGATCGCCACCGCTGAGCCCGACGCCAGCATGGTGGCGAAGAGCGCGAGCCGGGAAATACGAGTCACGTTCACACCGGCGGAGGCGGCTTTTTCCGCGCCCAGCAGAACGAGCGTCAGCGGCCGGGCGACCGACAACAATATTGCCAGCGCAATGGCTCCGATCCACCAGAAATCGGTGAGCCGTGCGGCATAGACGTGGTTGATATTGCCGCCCACCCAGCTCAGAAATTCGCTGCGCCGTGTCGGATTTGATAACAGCAGGGCATTGGTCACGCCGATCAGCAGCATCGAAACCAGAGCACCCGCAAGGATGAGCGACAGGCCGCGCGGATCGTTTGCCCGCCCGGCCAGTCGGGCGACGAAGAAGCAGGCGCCAAAGCCGAGACCGGCGCCGGCGAGAGCCGCTAATCCCTGCACGTCGGGAGAAAGATCGAACACCAGCGCGCCGGCAACCACAAAAAGCGTCGCGCCAGCATTCAAGCCCAGAGTAGAGGGCGAGGCGAGGGGATTGCGGACAAGCCCCTGTAGCACGCAGCCACTGACGGCGGTGGTGGCGCCCACATAAATCGCAATCAGTAAGCGCGGGATTTGCTGATAGAGAAGCACCGACTGTTCATAGGTGTCGGCCTCACCACGCCAGAGCGTCGCCGCGATTTCGGCAAGCGGCATATCGCCGGTCATGACGAGCAGATTAATAGTGAGAATGGCGGCCAGCAGCAGCGCGGCGGCAAAAATCAGCATTACTTTCGAGGTCATGCTGAAATGGCCTGTTCCTGCCGGTCCAGCCGGGGCACGCAGATGAGCCGCCCCTGACGGGAGAAGATATCGGCTTCGAGATCGAAGACCTCGGCGACATTTTCAGGGGTGACCGTTTTTTCAACCGGCCCTGACGCCAGAACCCGTCCGGCTTTCAGCATGATGACATCGTCGGCGAAAGTGGAGGCGAGGTTGAGGTCATGCAGCACGACGATCACGGTTTTGCCGTGCCTGTCGGTCAACTCGCGCACGAGGCCGAGAACGGCATATTGATATTTCATGTCGAGATGGTTGACCGGCTCGTCCATCAGGATCACGTCGGTATCCTGCGCCAGCACCATGGCAATGAAGGCGCGCTGGCGCTGGCCGCCGGATAGCGTGTTGACCTGCGCCTTCGCCTTGTCTTCCAGCCCGACGGTCTTCAGCGCCTCGGCAAAAAGCGCTCGGTCGCGCTCAGATGGACCGCCGCCAAGCCCGTAACGGGCGTAACCGGCAAGCTCAACCAACTCGCCGAGCGTCATATAGTCAGGGCAATGGCATTCCTGCGGCAGATAGGCGATGCGGCGGGCGAGTTCCCGGCGTCCGATTTCGCCGATCAAACGCTCGCCAAGTCTTATTTTGCCTGATGACAAGGGTACGAAACCCATGATGGTTTTTAACAGCGTCGACTTGCCGCAGCCATTGGGGCCGACCAGCGCCGTCACCCGGCCGGTTTGGAAGCGGGCGGACAATCCTCTCAAGACGGGGACGTGTCCGTAGCTGGCGTGAAGGTCCGTCGCATCAAGCACCGGATACAACTCCTGTTATTCATGCGGCCATGCGTCGAGACGCCGCACAGCCGTTATAAGCATTTGAATTTAAATATCGATCTTGCGAAAAACGGGTCTCGTTCAGGCAAGCGCGACGCTCTGATCTTGAAGTAACACTAAACTATAGTAAAACTCTCCACAAATCGAAATTTGCCGATTCAACCCGCAGATTTCTTCCCGGTTATTTCAGTCGAGGTGCATCATGTCAGTCGCAGCCAAGCTCCATGTCGGTATGTCGCTGGCCCCAACCTGGCTCAGCGGCGAGGCGTGGCGGCGCGCGGACAGCGATATAGATAGGGTGTTTTCCAGCGACTATTTCGTCGATCTGGCGCAGCGCGCCGAGGCGGCGCATGTGGATTTCGTCTTTCGGCCCGATACGCTTTTTTTGCGCACCGAGGGGCTGGAAACCGGCGGCGGATTTGCCAGCATGGACCCGACAATGCTTCTCGCCGCAATCGCCCGGGAGACCAGTCGCGTCGGCCTGTTATCCACCGTTTCGACGACCTTTCTGCCGCCCTATGTGGTTGCCCGCCAGATTCAGTCGCTGAACTGGCTGAGCAACGGCCGGGCGGGGTGGAACATCGTTACGGCGCTGGAGGGCCACGAAAATTTCGGTCTGAGAGAGATGCCGTCGCCGCAGGCGCGCTATGAACGCGCCGCGGAATTCACACACGTGGTGCGGCAGCTCTGGGCAAGTTTTCCGAACGAGGCGTTGAAGCTCGACAGGGAAAGCGGGCGTTTTGCCGATTCATCGCTGGTGCGGCCGGTGGCTCATGAAGGGCCGCACTTCAGCGTCAAAGGCCCGCTCAACCTGCCGGCCCATGCCAGCCGCATTCCGCTGGTGCAGGCCGGTGCTTCTCCCGAGGGCCGTGATTTCGCCTCGTCGGTGGCGGATGCGGTTTTTGCTTCGACGCCGGATATGCAGGCGGCCATCGAACTCAGGGCGGATCTGCGCCGAAGGGCCGAGGGGCATGGCCGCAAGCCGGATGGGGTGAAGCTGATGCCGGGCCTCAGCCTCTATCTGGCGGAGACCGGCAAGGAGGCCCAAGACCTCTTTGCGGAGACCCATGCCCGCGCCAACCGTGCCCGTGCCTTTGCCTCCATCCGCGACATGACAGGCCTAGATCTCTCTGACTGGCCGCTCACACGGATCGTAACCGCCTCGGATTTGCCATCGCCGCCTGAAACACCCAGAAGCCGCACCCATGCCAATCTGCTCCGCCGGTTGATCGAGCGGGAAACGTTAAGCGTCGGGGACCTGCTGCAACGACCGGAAGTGATGGGGTCAGGCCACTGGCAGATCATCGGCACCGTCGAGGATGCTTTTGAAAGCATTCGGGAATGGGCGCAGGCGGGTGCGATAGACGGTTTTGTCGCGGTGCCCGGCGGGTCTGTCGCTTCGATGCGGCTGGTATTGGAGCGGTTGCTTCCCAGGCTTGCCGATGCCGGGCTTTTTCGCACCGGCTATTCCGGCCACACCTTTGCGGAGCATCTGGCCGAATAGAATTACGATCCGCCGGATTCGCCCGTCGCCTTTGTGGCCGCTTCGAGCAGTCGCGAAAAATGTCCTTCGGCCTCGGCGGTCGCCAGGAAGGATACGGTGGTGACGACACAACAGATTTCGCGCTGGGCGTCGAAAACCGGGGCCGCCTTGCCCGTCAGGGCGGAAAACAGGTGTTCGTTGAGTTCCGCACCGCCTGTTTCGCGGATGGTGTTGAGAACCTTCACCTCGGGGCGTGCGCCGCGAAAGGCGTCCGGCTGCAATTTGCGCACGGCTGCAATTCTATCCGGCGGCAGGTAAGCCTGAAAAACCAGCCCGCAGGCGCTGTTGTCCAGCGGCAGAACATCACCGAGCGCCACGGTACTGATGGAGAAGCTGGCGCTCCTGTGCCATTGAACCACGGTCGGGCCGCGATCGGTCCAGATCGCCACGCCACAGCTGGCGCCGATCTGCGAGGCCAGATTTTTCATCTGGCGACCGGCAGTCTCGACCGGATTGATTCGTCTCAGCGCGCTGATGCCTATCCCAAGTGCGGCCGGCCCGAGATCGTAGCAGCCGCTTGCCGGATCCTGGGTCACCAGTCCTTCCCGCACCAGGCTCTGCATATAACGGTGTGCGGTTGAACGGCCGGTGCCGGCGCGTTTGGCCAGTTCGCCAAGCGCGACTGCCGTCTCCGATTTTGCAAGAAGATCGAGAAAACGCGCCGCGATCGACACGGATTGAATGAGTGCCGAACGCTTCTCGCCGTCGTTCTCATGCAGGTCATCGGCATCGTCATTCATGGCGTTCAAACAGATTCCCTCATTTTTGGACTGAACATGCCTAACGCATCGGCTCGAAAACCGGAATTGATTTCTGGCAGGAAAACAGGCCGTTACGCCGCTTTGCCAATCGTGATGCAGACGGGTGGTCGATAAATTTTGTTGTAAATATGGCACATCCCGTTACGGAACCCCGATTGTCCGCAATGCAGAACGTATTCTCTATTGCGAAACAGATAACGCTTCCGTTACTTGAATATGACTTTAATACTCATGTTTATTTTGGGGGTGTGTTATGGGGTTTCGCTCTAACGGTCGTTTGATGAACGGGGTCAGCGTTCTGACGCTGGCGACGCTGTTTGTAACGCCGGTCCTGGGTCAGGATCAGCAGGCTGAGACAGCGGGGACGACCGTTCTCAAACCGATCGTCGTGACCGGTGAAAAAGTGGCGCGCGATATGAGGAATACGGCGTCGTCCGTTTCGGTCATATCCAGCGAGAAAATCAAAAAGGAAAAGACCGGCGACCCGACCGTCTCGGATGCGATCAAGGATATTCCGAACGTCGTTTACACCGACAATGTCAGCGCCCCGATCATTCGCGGACAGGACACGCAGGGGCCGAATACTGGTTCCATCGCCTTCTTCACCGGCACGGTGCCGCGCGCCACGATCAATGTCGACGGTCACTATCTCGGTTATAACGAGTTCATCTATGGCGCGACCTCCATCTGGGATGTCGACAGCATCGAGGTCTTCCGCGGTCCGCAGACCACCTCACAGGGCGCGAACGCTATTGCCGGCGCCATCCTCGTCAATACCAAAGACCCGACGTTTACGCCGGAAGCGAGCTATCAGGCCGAGATCGGCAATTATCACCAGAAGCGCGGTTCCTTCGCCTTTTCCGGTCCTCTGATCGAAGACGAACTGGCGGCGCGCATGGCGATCGACTATTCCGGTCGTGACACCTTCATCGATTATATCAATTCCGCTTTTGCCCATGACGGCACGGATCAGAACTTCAAGGAGTTCAACGGTCGTTTCAAGCTTCTGTGGGAACCTTCGGAAATCCCCGGTCTTTCGACCAAGCTCACCTATTCCTATAACGCTTCCAATCGTCCAAGCCAGGAAGCGGCGTCGCGTCCTTTCGAGGATCTCAATCACATCACCAACACGATGCCGAGCTTCAGCCAGTATACCAATACCGGCATTCTCGACATCAACTACGATTTCGAGAATGGTGTGAAACTGTTCAACCAGACGCAGTTTTCCTCGTCCATCGCCAAGCGCAGGGTCGGCATTGCCAATACCGGCGATGCCGATATCGACCTGAAGAACACCTCCCACGAAACCCGTGTGACCTTCGGTGATCAGGAGGATGTGTTGAGCGGCGTAGCGGGTATCTTCTACGCGCATACGAAAGCCGACGAAGTGCTTTATCTGCGCGGAACATCGCGCTTCAACGACACCAAGGACAATCTCGGTCTCTTCAGCGAACTGAGCTATCGCCTGACCGATCAATGGACCCTGACGGGTGGTCTGCGCTACCAGCAGGACCAGATTCAGCGCAGCGGTTACAGAACGCTGAGCGCCACAAGCAGAAGTTCGGTCAATTATGACGAGACTTTCTCTGAAATTCTGCCGAAGGCCTCGCTCGCTTATGCCGTGAATGATGACTGGACGGTGGGCGGTTTGATCAGCCGTGGTTATAATCCCGGCGGTGTCGCATTTGACCTGACGACCAGCAAATGGCGGACCTTCGACAAGGAAACCATCTGGAACTATGAGCTCTTCACCCGCGCCAGCCTGCTGGATGATACGCTGACGATTAACGGCAACCTGTTCTACATGGACATGAAGGATGCGCAGTTCAACGTGCCGATCGTCGTGTCCACCGGCATCAGCGAATCCTACACCGTCAATGCTGAAGAGGCCCATGCCTACGGCCTGGAAATCGGCGCGGATTATCAGGTTCTCGACAATCTGACGCTCAAAGCCAGCGCCGGTTTGCTGAAGACGAAAATCGACGAGATTTCCAGCAATTCCGCCTATCTCGGCAAGGAATTCGCCAAGTCCCCCGGTTACAGCTTTACCATCGGTGCTAGCTGGGACGTGACGGACAAGTTCACCGTTTCGGGGCAGGTGCGCCATCTCGACGGTTATTATTCCGACACGGATAACAAGGCCGTCTATGCGATCGAGCCCTATACGATCGCGGATGTGCGGGCGAGCTACAAGTTCCAGGAGGAGCTTGAATTCTACGCTTACGTCAAGAACGTCTTCGACGAGCGTGCGCCGACACTGATGAAGGAAAATCGCGGTATTGGCGGCATCGAGGCCAGCATGACCGAACCGCGCATGTTCGGCATCGGTGTTCGCGGCACCTTCTGAGCCGCCGGGCGAACCAGAAAGACAAAAAGGCCTTCGAAGCTGTCTTCGAAGGCCTTTTTCTTACTGAGAATGATGGGGCAACGCCTCAGAAAAACGCCTGAATGCCGGTTTGCGCCCGGCCGAGGATCAACGCGTGAACGTCGTGCGTGCCCTCATAGGTATTGACCGTTTCAAGGTTCTGGGCGTGGCGCATGACGTGATATTCGATCTGGATGCCGTTGCCGCCATGCATGTCGCGGGCCTGACGGGCGATATCCAGCGCCTTGCCGCAATTGTTGCGCTTGATGATGGAGATCATTTCCGGCGCCATCCTGTGCTCGTCCATCAGGCGGCCGACGCGCAGCGATGCCTGAAGGCCGAGCGCGATTTCAGTCTGCATGTCGGCGAGCTTCTTCTGGTAAAGCTGCATGCCGGCCAGCGGCTTGCCGAACTGCTTGCGGTCGAGACCATATTGCAGGGCGCGGAACCAGCAATCTTCGGCCGCGCCCATCACACCCCAGGAAATGCCATAGCGGGCGCGGTTGAGGCAACCAAACGGGCCTTTCAGGCCGGAAACATTGGGAAGAAGCGCGTCTTCCCCGACTTCGACGCCATCCATGACGATCTCGCCGGTAATCGAGGCGCGCAGCGAAAGCTTGCCGCCGATCTTGGGGGCGGAAAGGCCCTTCATGCCCTTTTCCAGCACGAAACCCCTGATCTGGTTGTCATGGGCTTCCGATTTGGCCCAGACGACGAAGACATCGGCGATCGGCGCGTTGGAAATCCACATCTTCGAGCCGCGCAGGCGATAGCCGCCGGCGATCTTTTCAGCGCGCGTCTTCATGCCGCCGGGATCGGAACCGGCATCCGGCTCGGTCAGCCCGAAACAGCCAATAAGCTCACCCGAGACGAGGCCGGGCAGGTATTTCTTCTTCTGCTCATCCGAGCCATAGGCGAAGATCGGGTGGATGACGAGCGAGGACTGCACGCTCATCATCGAGCGATAACCGCTGTCGATGCGCTCCACCTCGCGGGCGACGAGACCGTAGGCGACGTAGCTCGCATTGGCCGCGCCATATTCTTCCGGCAGGGTGACGCCGAGCAGGCCGGTGCGGCCCATCAGGCGGAACAGTTCTGGCTCGGTGGTTTCGGAAAGATAGGCCTCGGACACGCGCGGCATGAGTTCGGATTTGCCGAAGGCGGCGGCGGCATCGCGGATCATCCGCTCGTCGTCGGTCAGTTGGTCTTCGAGCAGGAAAGGGTCCTGCCAATTGAATGCTGCGCGTTCGCTCACTTTATGCCTCCGGATTTGCTGGCCGGATTATTGGTAATCGATCCTGACGGCACAAGCCATGTTTACTCATTTTTGCATTACCTATAGTCATATCTCATGACATCTCTCAGCCGCAAACTCCTGCCCTCCACCAGCGCGCTTGCCGCCTTCGATTCCGTTGCCCGGCTCGGCAGCTTTTCCGCTGCCGCCGATGAGTTGGCCCTGACGCAAGGGGCGATCAGCCGGCAGGTTATGTCACTGGAAGAACAGCTTGGCGTGCGGCTGTTCGAGCGTGGCGCGCGCGGCGTGGCGTTGACGGCGGAGGGGCAATCTTATGCGAAATCGATTGCCGCGGCGCTGGGCGAAATACGCTCCGCGTCGCTGCAGATCATGACCAAAACGCATGGCAATACGCTGAACCTTGCCATGCTGCCCACTTTTGGCACCCGCTGGCTGCTGCCGCGTATCCCGGATTTCGTGTCCAGCCACCCGGAAATCACCATCAATTTCGCCACCCGCATCGGGCAATTCGACTTCGAGCGCGAGCAGCTGGATATGGCGATCCATATCGGCCAGGCGGACTGGCCGGGGGCTGAATGCACTTTTCTCATGAATGAGATGGTTGCCCCGGTTTGCAGCCCCGAATTTCTCCGGGCCAATCCGGTGCTGAAAGCAGACGATATTGCCTGCCTGCCGCTGTTGCACATGGCCTCCCGTCCGGGCGCATGGGGCCACTGGTTCGAAAGCCTCGGCCTGTCGCTGGCTTTGCCGCAGGGCATGCGGTTCGAGCAGTTTTCCAGCGTGGCGCAGGCCTGCATCGCCGGGTTGGGTGTGGCGCTGATGCCGCTTTTCCTGATCGACAACGAACTGAAATCGCGGCAACTGGTCAAAGCCTTCGATCATCAGGCTAAAAGCCCAAGCTCTTATTACGCGGTGGCGCCGCTTTCGCGCGCCAATCACGTTCCAGTCGTGCTGTTTCGCGACTGGCTGGTGCGGCAGGTGGAGAACTATCGTGCGGCGAATGGCTCGCCGCTGCAAAAATAACCGCACTTTTTTCGGGCATTTATGTCTTATGCCCAGCTTTTCGCCCATTTTGCGGCCCGCTGGACTCGACAGGGCGGTTTCGCTCGACTATCTTGATTAAACGTTTAATCAGCCCTTTCGGTCCATCATGGCGTCTTCACGGCCTGCCACCAATCTGAGCGCGATAGCAGCGGCACTCGGCGTGTCGGTGGCAACCGTGTCCAATGCGCTGTCGGGCAAGGGCCGGGTTTCGCCTGATCTGGCGGAGCGTATCCGCAAGACGGCAAGCGAACTTGGTTATGTGCCGAGTTCGGCGGGCAGGGCGCTGCGCACCGGCAGATCAGGTGTTCTGGGGCTGGTTCTGCCCGATATTGCCAATCCTCTCTTTCCGCAGATCGCGCAGGCCATCGAAAAGGCGGCGGTGACTGCCGGTTACGGCGTGCTGATCGCCGACTCGCGCGGCGAGATCGCTATGCAGACGGATGCCATCAATCGGCTGATCGAGCGCGGCGTGGATGGAATGGTTATCGTTCCTCGTCGCGGCACGCGCATTACCGATGTCGATTGTCCCGTCGCGGTGATCGACAGCCCCTCAACTCCCGGAAACACTGTGGCCGCTGACCACTGGGATGGCGGTCGGCAGGTGGGCGAATATCTGGCGGGGCTTGGCCATCGCAAAGTGGTGCTGGTGGGCAGGAGCCGCGATTCCAACGTGCAGAATGACCGCCTTGGCGGCATTCGCGATGGTCTCGGCAAGGCCTGCGACACACAGACGCTGTGGATAGACGCCATCGAAAAGGCCGGCGGCGCGGGCTGCCGACTTGGGCTTGCCGACAGGGTCGCTGCGGGGTTCACCGCCTTTGCCGCCGTTTCCGATCTCCACGCATTGCGCGCACTCACCGAATTGCAGCGCGAGGGCATCGACGTGCCGGAAGAGGCCAGTGTCACCGGCTTCGATGATCTCATTTTTTCAGCCGTGGTCACCCCGCCACTGACGACGATGCGCATGAATATGGGCCGTATCGCCGATCTGGCGGTCGAGGCGCTGCTGCGCGCCATCGACGGCGCGGGTGAAAACGGCGTCGCCATCAATGTCACGGCAGAAATCTCGAAAGTACCGATGGCGCTGATCATGCGCGGCTCCACCGGCAAAGCAAAGCATGATGCGATTGAAGCCAAAAAAATCACAGCAGGAGAACTCACACCATGAAAAAGATCATTCTTGCATCGGGCGCTGCCCTGATGCTGACGATGGGAGCCGCTGAGGCGCAGGACAAGACGCTGACGATCTCGGTCTACGCCTTCGCGCAGGACGAATTCAAAGAACTGGTCTATACGCCGTTTGAGCAGAAATGCGGCTGCAAGCTGGTGGTCGAGACCGGCAACAGCGTTGAGCGTCTGGCCAAGATGGAGGCCAACAAGGCCAATCCGGTGGTCGATCTTGCCATCGTCTCCATGGCGGATGCGCTTTCCGCCACCCGCAAGGACCTGATCCAGAAGATCGACGCCGCCAAGGTGCCGAACATCGAAAAGCTCTATGACATCGCCAAGGACCCGAATGGCGACGGCATGAGCGTCGGCGTCAATTTCTACGCCACGTCAATCGTTTACCGCACCGACAAGATGAAGATCGATAGCTGGGCCGATCTCCTGAAGGACGGCATCGTCGATCACGTCGCCTTCCCGAACGTCACCACCAATCAAGGCCCGCCGGCGCTTTACATGCTGGGCAAGGCCATCGGCAAGGACACGCCGGATCTTGCCGGCGCCATCGAGGCCGTGGGCGAAAAGAAGGACGATATCGTCACTTTCTACGTCAAGTCCTCGCAGCTGGTGCAGCTGATGCAACAGGAAGAAATCTGGGCAGCGCCGATTGGCCGTTTCTCCTGGGCGCCCTTCACCAAGCTCGATCTGCCGCTTGCCTGGGCCACGCCCAAGGAAGGACAGACCGGCGGCATGAACGTGCTCGTGGTGCCGAAGGGCACGAAGAACGAGGAACTGGCGCTGCAATTCATGGATTTCTGGCTCTCGACCGACGTGCAGAAGGCGCTGGCCGAAAAGCTGGTGGACAGCCCGACCAATAAAGAGGTCAAGGTTTCCGACGAGGTGGCGAACAACATCACCTATGGCGATGAAACCGCACGCAGCCTGCAGCTCATTCCGTCCGACGTGACGCTTGATAACCGCGACAAGTGGTTGTCGGAGTGGAACTCCAAGGTCGGGCAATAAGCCAAAATAGTCGAATTCAGTCAGGAACGGGGTGATTTTCAGCGTCCGCAAGGGCTCGCTCCGTTTCAGGAAAAGCGGTTTGGTCGTCCCCTGACCGCTTTTCCAACCTTTTAAAGCCGCAAGCTGGTATTCCGGCTTCAAGTGTAACCGGCCACGGGCCGTTCAGGGAATAAACCAATGTTTCAGAACCGGGCCGAAGCGCTGGCGCTTGCCTTGCCCGCCGCGATTTTCGCGGCGGCGGTTTTTCTTGTGCCGGTCTTCATGCTTCTGTCGGAAGGTTTCCGCACCACTGACGGCTGGACAGTGTCAGCTTACGCCGATTTCTTTTTCGATCCGCTGAACCGGACGGTCTTCCTGCGCACCCTGAAGCTCGGCGCGCTCGTCACCGTCGTTTCGGCTGTGGTGGGGTATGCGGCGGCTTTCGCCATCATCAACCTGTCGCAGGGGGCGAAGGGCCATGTGGTCAATCTCGTCGTACTGCCGCTGATGATTTCGCCGGTTGCCCGCACCTATGCCTGGATCGTCATTCTCGGCAGAACCGGCATCGTTAACCAGGCGCTGCAGGCGGTGGGCCTGAGCGATGCGCCGATCCGCATCCTGTTTTCCGAAACGGCTGTTTTTATCGGCCTTCTGCAACTGTTCCTGCCGTTGATGATCATCTCGCTCATCAGTGCGCTGGAAAACATGCCGAAGGATACCATCGCCGCCGCCCGCGTGCTCGGCGCCAACTGGTTTCAGGTGTTCTGGAAGGTCATCCTGCCGCTCACCAAGGAAGGGCTGGTCGTCGGCGGCACGCTGGTCTTCACCGGTTCGCTGACGGCCTATATTACGCCCGCCATTCTCGGCGGCTCGAAGGTGCTGATGCTGGAAACACTGCTTTATCAGCAGGTCACAGTCTCCAACAACTTCGTTGCCGCCAGCGTCATCGCCTTCATCCTGATCGTCATGAGCTTTGCCGCCAATATCCTGCTGAAGCGCATCGCCACCGCAAGGAACAAGAAATGACCCGGCAGCTCTTCATTCCGCTCACGCTTCTTCTTGTCGTCGGTTTCCTCATCGGGCCGTTCCTCATCATCGTCGCCGCCTCGTTTTCGGCCGGCGATACGCTTGCCTTTCCGCCGCAGGGCTTTTCGCTGAAGTGGATCGCCAAGGTCTTCACGGTCGAAAGCTTCCGCGAAAGCTTTGCGATGTCGATGTTCCTCGCCATTGGCGGCACGTTCACGGCGCTGATCCTTGGCATTCCGGCCTCCTACGCCATGTCACGCTACAAGCTGCCTTTCGCTGAGACGGTACGCACCATCGTTTCCGCGCCAATTATCGTGCCTGGTATCATCGTCGGTCTGGCGCTGCTGCGATATTTCGTCGTGCCTTTCGGCATCGGCATCACGCTTGCCCTGTTTCTCGCCCACACAGCGCTCATCCTGCCCTATGCGGTGCGGGTGGTGTCTGCCAGCCTCAACAATCTGCGCTCGGATATCGAGGAGGCGGCGGTGCTGCTCGGCTCGTCGCGGCTCGGGGCATTTTTCCGGGTGGTGCTGCCGAATATTCGCGGCGGTATCCTGTCGGCCTTCATTCTCGGTTTCGTGACGAGTTTCAATCAGGTGCCGGTGTCGCTGTTCCTGTCGGGTCCGGGCGTGCGCACGCTGCCGATCGACATGCTGGGTTACATGGAAATCGTCTTCGATCCTTCCGTGGCCGCACTTTCCTCGCTGCTCGCCTTCCTTTCCATCGGCATCGTTTTCATGGCCGAACGTTTTCTGGGGTTCTCCCGTTATGTCTGACGCAAATTATCTTTCGCTCAACAAAGTCTCGCTCGCTTATGGCAACAGCATCGCCGTCAAGGATCTCGATCTTGATATCCGCAAGGGCGAGCTTCTGGCTCTGCTCGGACCTTCCGGCTGTGGCAAGACCACGACGATGCGCGCCATTGCCGGGTTGATGCCGGTGGCGGGCGGCCGCATCGATCTCGATGGCGTCGATATTACCCGGGTCGCGGCCAACAAGCGCGCCGTCGGGCTGGTGTTCCAGTCCTACGCGCTGTTTCCGCATCTGACGGTATACGAAAACGTCGCCTTCGGCCTGAAGCTCAAAGGCATGAGCGGCAAGGCGCTGGACGACAAGGTTGCCTCCGGCCTGAAGTCGGTCGGGCTGTCGAACTTCGCTTCGCGCAAGCCGGCGGAGCTTTCCGGCGGCCAGCAGCAGCGCGTGGCGCTGGCGCGCTCCATGGTCATGGAACCGAAGGTGCTGCTGCTTGACGAGCCCCTGTCCAACCTCGATGCGCGTCTGCGGCTGGAAATGCGTACCGAATTGCAGCGTGTGCAGAAGGAAACCGGCGTGACGATGATCTTCGTCACCCATGACCAGATCGAGGCTTTGGCGCTGGCCGACCGCATTGTCGTCATGAAGGGCGGCAAGATAGAGCAGATCGGCACGCCGGAAGAGATTTACAACGCGCCGGTTTCATCCTTCGTGGCGGATTTCGTCGGTTTCGAAAACATCTTCGCGCTGGAAGGCGGCGCGCTGAAAACCGCCAACGGCACAACACCGCTTCCCGGACCAGTCCGTTCAGCATCTGGACTGGCCTGGCGGCCGCGCATGGTTACCCTCGGTTCAGGTCCGTTCCAGGGAACCGTGCGCGGTACATCCTTTGCCGGCAACAGCCGCGAATATCTGCTCGATACGCCGCTCGGGCTCATCAAGGCGGAAACCGATGCGGCGCTTGCCGCGCATGTCATCGGCGATACGCTCGCCTTCGACCTGCCGGTCGAAAAGGCGGCAAGCCTCAAGGTGTTCAACTGATCATGGGTGTATGGATCGATACCGATATGGGCTTCGATGACATTGCCGCCATCATGGTGGTGCAATCGTCCGGCCTTGCCATAGACGGCATTTCGCTGGTCTTCGGCAATGCGACGCTGGAAGCGGTCTGCGGCAATGCCGCAGGCGCCGTTGCCGCTTTCGGCTGGCCCATGCCGATCCATCAGGGTCGCGCCAAGCCCGTGCTCGGTGCGCTCGAAACCGCCCAGTCGATTCTCGGCGACAGTGGCATCCCGACCGTCGGCCAAAGCCTGCCGGATGCGCCGGCCTTGCCGAGAAGCGATGCCTTTGCCGCCCTGTGCAACTGGCTGGAGGGCGAAGGCGAAAAACGCATCCTCGCGCTCGGACCACTCACCAATATCGCCGCGTTTTGCCTTGCCCGACCTGATCTTGCCGCCCGGATTTCCGACCTCACCTGGATGGGGGGCGGCCTGACCAGCGGCAACCACACCGCATCGGCCGAATTCAACGCCTTTGCCGATCCGGAGGCGCTGGCCATCGTGCTGTCTCACGGCCTGCCGCTGCGCATGGTCGATCTCGACGCCTGCCGCAAGGTTACAGCCTCTCCGGCCGATGTGCTGCCGATCCGCGATGCCGGCGGCAAGAATGCCGGGCTGATTGCCGATCTTCTGGAGGGCTTCATCGGCATTGCCACCAGCCGCGGCAGGGCGGCCATGGCGCTTTATGATCCCGTCGCTGCCGTTGCCTTTACGCCCGGTCTGATTGGCTGGCGGCAGGCGCGGATCGATGTCGAGCTTCATTCCGCCTTGACCCGAGGCAGAACGGTGGTTGAGACGCGTGCCGACAAGGTGGAAACCTTCAATGCGCACTTTGCCGAAACCGTTGATGCCGAAGGTGCTAAGGCTGCCGTTCTCGAGGCGCTGTGCCGGGAGGCTGCCCAATGAGCGCCAAATCCCCGATACGCGAAGCTGATGATCTCACCGACGACACCCTGCGCGCCCGCGCCGTTGCTGCAGCGCGGGGAGACCAGCCCTTCGATATTCTCATCACCGGCGGAACGCTGGTGGATGTGGTGACCGGCGAGCTGCGCGCCGCCGATATCGGCATCGTTGGCTCGCTGATCGCCAGCGTCCATGAACCCGCTAGTCGCAGCGACGCTGCAAGCATCATCGATGCGGCCGGAGCCTATGTCGCGCCGGGCTTGATCGACACACACATGCATATCGAAAGCTCGATGGTCACGCCGGCCGCCTATGCGGCGGCGGTGGTCGCCCGAGGTGTCACCACCATTGTCTGGGACCCGCATGAATTCGGCAATGTGCATGGTGTGGAAGGGGTGCGCTGGGCGGCGAAGGCAATCGAAAATCTGCCCCTGCGCGCTATTCTGCTGGCGCCTTCCTGCGTTCCTTCTGCACCGGGACTGGAACGCGGTGGTGCGGACTTCGACGCTACCATTCTCGCCGATATCCTGTCATGGCCGCAGGTTGGTGGCGTTGCGGAAATCATGAACATGCGCGGCGTCATCGAGCGCGATCCGCGCATGAGCGGTATCGTGCAGGCCGGGCTTGTCTCGGACAAACTGGTCTGCGGCCATGCCCGTGGTCTGAAAGGTGCCGATCTCAACGCCTTCATGGCGGCGGGCGTCTCCTCTGACCACGAACTGGTGTCGGGGCAAGATCTGATGGAAAAGCTGCGGGCGGGGCTGACCATCGAGCTGCGCGGTTCGCATGATCATCTGCTGCCGGAATTCGTGGAAGCGCTGAATGCGCTTGGCCATCTGCCGCAGACGGTAACGCTCTGTACCGACGATGTTTTCCCGGATGATCTGTTGCGAGGCGGCGGGCTGGATGATGTGGTGCGCCGGCTTGTGCGTTACGGTCTCAAGCCTGAATGGGCGCTGCGCGCCGCCACGCTGAATGCTGCGCAAAGGCTGGGCCGTGCCGATCTCGGCCTCATCGCCGCCGGCCGCCGCGCCGATCTCGTCGTTTTCGAGGATTTGAGCGATTTTGCGGCCCGCCAGGTGATCTCGAATGGCAGGGCTGTCGCTGAAGGCGGCCGCATGCTTGAGGATGTTCCCGCCTGCGACGCAACCGCGCTCGAAGGCTCGATGAAACTGCCGCTTCGCGAGCCCGATGATTTCCGGGTCGCATCCGAAGGTGCGAAGGTGCGCCTCGCCACCATCGACCGTCCGCGTTTCACCCAATGGGGAGAAACGGAGGCCGCGGTAAAAGACGGTTTCGTCATTCCGCCCCAGGGTGTGACGATGATTTCCGTCACCCATCGCCACGGCAAGGCCGAGCCCGTCACCAGAACCGGCTTTCTCACCGGCTGGGGAACATGGAACGGTGCCTTCGCGACCACGGTCTCGCATGACAGCCACAACCTCACCGTCTTCGGTGGCAATGCGGAAGACATGGCGCTGGCCGCCAACGCGGTGATAAAGGCGGGCGGCGGCATGGCCGTCGCCTCAGAAGGCAGGGTTACCGCGCTGCTCCCACTGCCGCTTTCCGGTCTCGTTTCCTCAGCGCCGCTCAAAGAGGTGGCCGAAGCTTTCGAGGAATTGCGCGCCGCCGTCGGCAAGGTGGTTGAATGGCAACCGCCCTATCTGGTCTTCAAGGCCTGTTTCGGCGCCACGCTCGCCTGCAATATCGGCCCACACCAGACGGATATGGGTATTGCCGATGTTTTGACGGGAAGGGTGATGGAGAGCCCGGTGATTGCGGTGGTGGAGTGAACGCCGGGTATTCCCGGTGTGCTTTTTTCTCATTCCAGTAAATGGAGTGGGCTATACCGAAAGCGTATTGCCCACCTCATTTTCGGCCCAGTCATGCGCCCAGCTGGCGCGTGAGCAATAACCCCGACTACCATCCTCGCCGAAAAACACGCCGGCCCAGAGCGGTATCGCATCGTCCGTCAGAACCCAGCCGCCGGAATCGCCCTGTGTCGGCACGGGGGTGACGAGATGCCCCAGGGCGCCGCCGATCGGCAGGCTCGGCTGTGGCCGAAGTTCGATCTGGTCGCGAAAACAATAGGTCGACGTGCCGTCGGTGAAAGCGTAGCTGATCGCCAGCGAGCCGAGCTTGCATTTATAGACGCCGCTTTTACCTCTCAGCGTCACATTCTGCCCCGGCGTCAGGCTGGCGGCCACCCCGCCCAATGATGACGATGCCGGTGCGGCGCTCAGCTCGATCAGCGAAAAATCGAACATGTTCACAGGCGGATCGTTGCCGGGGTAGGGGGTGGGCATCGGCAGCGCCACCGGATCGCAGACCGTCCTTGCCGGAAGAGGATGGAGCTTCGTGTGGTGTTTGGCAGTGCCGATCCGGCTTCCCGACGCATCGAAAATATCGTCGCCGCTTTGGGCGACATGAGCGCAGGTCATACCATATTTTTTGTTGCTGAGACTGTCCGTCAGCGTTCCGCCATAGGTGCCGGATGCGCCCGCATTGGTGGTGATTTCATCGCCCGCCGCAAAGGCAAGCCTTGCCCTCGGGCGCTCTTGGATACGCGCGTAGGCAGGGCTTTGGTTGATAAGGGTGGTCAAGTTGCGCAAGGCCGCCAGGTTATCGTCTTCTTCCGCTGTGGTGGGGTTTTTTACCGGCGTCTTCAATGGTCCGTAGACGATTGTCATCATGACCGGGCCGCTTTTCTCGGGGTGTGGAATTGCGTTCCACAGGGAAACCTTGCGCGTGAGGTCGCGGCGTCTGTATCCCTGATAGGGAAGCTGAAGCGGCCAATAGGGAAGAGAGAAGGGCGCACCCCACCGGTCGTGCAAGGGGCTTTGGTCGAGCAGATAGTCATAGAAGTAGCGTTCGTTGTCCGGCACCACACCGTCTTCCAGATCGTAAAGCAGCATCCACACCGGATCCACATCGAGTGTGAAGCCGTGGACGATGGGGATTTCCGAGGCCTGGCGCGCGAGTTGCGTCATGGCTTCGGAAGCGTCGAAATAGCCGCGCAGTTCCTCATAGGTCGGCATTGGCGCTTACTCCGGTTTGGGTTCGAAAAACCCCGCGACGAAGGTGAATATTGGCGCGAGCAGGCCGGCCGCGAAAACGCTGTACCAGCCGTGCACGAGAAACACCGAGCCGCTCAGCGTATAGGCCCAGAGCACGAAGGCGATGGTGGAAATGCTGGCGTTCAAAAGCCACGGCTGGCCCGGCAGTTTGCGACGGTGAAGATAGATCGGTGTGCCGACGATGCCGAGGCCCAGAATGATCCAGCTGACGATCACTGCCTGCATGGGAACGATACTATCCGCCGTCAGCTGGCTCAGCCCATAATGGGAATTGACCATTTTATCGACCGCGACGTAAAGGGCGACCGATTCCGCCGGAATATATTTGATAAGGCGATCGCGATAATCGTCAGGCGGCAGGTTTTTCAACGATTTGGCGCCGGCCAGACGTCCGATGATCGCACTTTGTGGCACAACAAGTCTCACCATGACGCTTGCCTGCTTAAAATTGTTGAACCAAAACAAAGTAATAAATCTGACTATTTTTTGAATGTATACTAGGGGAAGCGAAGAGTCTATTGTGTATTAGTGTATATTTTGTTGAATGTAGGCGATGACAGAGTATTCATCTGCGCCGCAGCGTGAGGCAAGGGCTGTCATGTGAAAATCTCACATCTGAAAGCCGTTCCGGGCTTGGACCGGAACGGTCTTATTCATTCCACTGCCAGTTCCTGCTCGACCAGTGTCGCCCAAAAGGCCACACCCGGCACGATGGCCATGTCGTTGAAGTCGTAGGAAGTATTGTGGTGCAGGGCGCCATCCACTGCCGGGCCGTTGCCGAGCCAGACGTAGCAGCCGGGGGCTTCACCCGCGAAGAAGGCGAAGTCGTCGCCGGCGGTCGAGGGCGGGAAGGCGGTGCGGGTTTTGGTGCCGAACACTGTTTTTGCGGCCCTCAGCGCCCGCTTCGTCGCTTCCGTCTCGTTGATGACGGGGGGGATGCGGCGGATGAATTCATAATGTGCCTCGATGCCGAACATCGCTGCCGTGCCTTTGGCGAGCCTGCCGATTTCCGCTTCCAGCTGGTCGCGCACCTCGGGTGCATAGGCGCGCGCCGTGCCGCCGATTTCGACGAGATCGGGGATGACGTTGAGTGCCTTGGGGTCACCCGCCTGCACCGAACAGGCGCTGACCACGGCGGGCTGCAGCGGATCGATCACACGGCCGACGATCGTTTGCAGCGAGGCGAGGAAGGTGCCTGCCGCCGTTATCGGGTCACGGCCGAGATGTGGCTTGGCGCCATGGGTGCCGATACCCTTGAAGGTCACGCGCCAGCTGTCGGAAGAGGCAAGCTGCGGGCCTTCCACCACCGCCATTTCGTCGATGGCTAAGCCCGGCATATTGTGCAGGCCGTAAACGGCATCGCAGGGGAACAGCGAGAAAAGCCCGTCCTCCACCATTTTCTTCGCACCACCACGGCCTTCTTCGGCCGGCTGGAAGATGAAATGCACGGTGCCGGAAAAATCGCGGGTCTTTGCGAGATAACGTGCAGCACCCAGCAGCATGGCGGTGTGGCCATCATGGCCGCAGGCATGCATCTTGCCGGGAAATTTCGATTTATAGGGCCTGTCGGGCACTTCCGGCATGGCAAGCGCATCCATATCGGCACGCAGGCCGATGCTGCGGGTGCCGTTGCCCACCTGCAGTGTGCCGACGACGCCGGTGCCGCCAAGACCGCGATGCACCTTCAGCCCGGCCCGTTCCAGAAGATCGGCGACGATGGCGCTGGTTCTCTCCTCTTCGAAGCCCAGTTCCGGATGCGCGTGCAGATCGTGGCGAAGCTCCGTCAGGAATGGCAGGTCTTCACCGATCCGGTCCAGCAGTCTCATGGGCAGCTTGTCCTTGAATATGGGAAAAACCCGCGTCATAGGTGGGTTTGTCCGAATGCCTGTTGCTTTGTTCCCTTCTAGCTGAAAAAGCCTATGAAATGAACCCGCCGCATGTCTGCGGTTGTTGAATTCTGAATATGCCGAACGGGCTGAAAACCGCTGTCGCGTGTCGCCGTCCTGTTCCTGAAAGAAGATGAAAGATGCCGCCATCCACATCATCGCCCGCAGCGCCACACGAATTCTGGCAGGATATTCATCCGCCTCGTGCCTTCGAAACGGCCGGCCCGCATTCGGCATTCTTTCCGGCGGAACTGGATGACGACAGGCAGATCTGCCTGCCGATAAGGCCGCTGGCGGACGGCGAGCATGCGCTCGCCTCGCTCATCGTCAATCAGGCTTCTTTCCATGTGCTGGAGGCGCTGGCGGCTGACCTTGCCCAAAAGCTTGCTCCCTTCGAGCCCGATGTCGTCATCGGCCTGCCGACGCTTGGTCTGACGCTCGCCGCCGCCGTTGCCCGCCATCTTGGCCATTCCCGCTACGTACCGCTCGGCACCTCGCGCAAATTCTGGTATCTCGAGGAACTGTCGGTGCCGATGTCTTCCATCACTACCAAACAGGAAAAGCGGCTTTATATCGATCCGCGTATGCTGCCGCTGATCGAAGGCAGGCGGGTGGCGCTGGTGGATGATGTCATCTCCAGCGGCAGTTCCATCATTGCGGGTCTGTCGCTTCTCGCCTCGTCGGGCATCCGGCCGGTGGCGATCGGCGCAGCCATGCTGCAATCGGACCGGTGGCGGGAAAAAATTGCCGCTTTCGGGCCGGAATGGCCGGAGCGGGTGAGGGGTGTTTTCACCACGCCGTTGCTGAAAAAAGCCGAAGGTGGCTGGCGGGCTTGACGTTGCGCAAATTCCTGAAAAACGCAAGTGGTGATAATTTCATCATTGCCTAATTTGCGTCTTGCGAAGCCGCGAGAGATCGTCCTAAGATCACCTCTGACAGATTATAGCGCTCGGCGAAAAACGCGCCGGTTTGCTTTCGTTCGGTGTCATTCCGGCGTCTGCCCGCCCCCTTTGGTTTTGCCGCTTACTGGAATTTCTTAACATGCATGCAGTGTTCGACGGTCATAATGATGTGCTGCTTCGGTTGTGGCGCAACAGCAAGGCCGGGGCCGATCCGGTTGCGGAATTCAAAAACGGTACGCGCGAAGGGCATATCGATGGTCCTCGCGCCAGGGCCGGCGGTCTTGGCGGCGGAATCTGCGCCATCTACATTCCCTCTGGCGACCTCATTTTGCAGGAGCCGGACGAAAGCGGCCACTACGACACGCCGCTCGCCGCGCCCCTGGAACGCTTGCCTTCGCTCGATATCGCCATGGAGAAGGCGGCAATTGCGCTGAGGCTCGATCGCGCTGGCGCCTGGCGGCTTTGCCGTTCCACGGCCGATATCCGCAAGGCCTTTGCCGAGGATGTTTTCGCCGCCGTGCTGCACATGGAAGGCTGCGAGGCGATCGGTGCCGATCTCGATGCGCTCGAGGTATTTTACGCCGTCGGCCTGCGTTCGTTGGGTCCGGTCTGGAGCCGGCATAATGTTTTCGGCCACGGCGTTCCCTTTTCCTACCCCATGTCGCCCGATACTGCGCCCGGCCTCACCGATGCCGGTTTCGCGCTGGTGAAGGAATGCAACCGGCTCGGTATTCTGATCGATCTCGCGCATATTACCGAGAAGGGTTTCTGGGATGTGGCCAGGACCACCAACCAGCCGCTGATCGCCAGCCATTCCAACGCGCATGCGCTCACCCCCGTTGCTCGCAATCTCACCGACCGCCAGATGGACGCCATCAAGGATAGCCACGGTCTGGTTGGTCTCAACTATGCCGTGACAATGCTGCGGGCCGATGCCCGTGACATTGCCGACACGCCGCTTTCCGACATGGTGCGCCATATCGACTACATGGTGGAGCGCATGGGCATCGACTGCGTGGCGCTCGGATCGGATTTCGACGGCGCAACCGTACCTGTCGGAATAGCCGATGCGAGCGGCAACCACAATCTGGTTGCGGCGCTGAAATCGGCGGGCTACGGTGATGGAGAACTTGCTAAAATATGCCGGGAAAACTGGCTGCGTGTTTTGTCCGAGGCCTGGCACGAGCCGGCCTGAAGACACCACTAAAAGCGAATGAAATCAATCTTATAACAAAAGGGGAGATCCTATGATCAAATCGCTCAACAAATCCATGCGTATCCTCAGCACCAGCGCCGCTCTGTCGCTGATGATGCTGTCTGCGCCGCACGCTTTTGCGGCCACTCCGGCCGATACGCTGGTCGAAGGTTTCGCCATCGACGACATCATCTCGCTTGATCCGGGTGAGGCTTTCGAGCTTTCCGCAGCGGAAGTCACCGGCAACACCTATAGTAAGCTGGTTTCCATCGATCTCAACGACACCTCCAAGGTAATCGGCGATCTGGCCGAGAGCTGGACGACCTCCGAGGATGGCCTGACCTACACCTTCAAGCTGAAATCCGGCCTGAAATTCGCCTCCGGCAACCCGATCACCGCTGATGATGTGGCATTCTCGTTCGAACGCGCCGTCAAGCTCGACAAGTCGCCGGCATTTCTGCTGACGCAGTTCGGCCTCAAGGGCGAGAACGTCAATGAAAAGGCTAAGGCTGCGGACGCAAACACCTTCGTGCTGACGGTCGACAAGCCCTATGCGCCAAGCTTCGTGCTTAACGTGCTCACGGCCACCGTTGCTGCCGTGGTGGACAAGAAGCTGGTGACTGAAAAGGCGAAATCGGTAACCCCGACCGCCGAATACAAATACGACACCGATTTCGGCAATGCCTTCCTGAAGACCGGTTATGCCGGTTCCGGCCCCTACAAGATCCTTGGCTGGAAGGCCAACGAGTCGGTCGCTCTGGAAGTAAACCCGAATTATTACGGCGAAAAGCCGAAGCTGAAGCGCGTTGTCTATCGTCACATGAAGGAAAGCTCCGGCCAGCGTCTGGCGCTTGAAAACGGCGATATCGATATCGCCCGCAATCTTGAGCCAGGCGATATGGATGCCGTTTCCAAGAAGGACGGCCTCGCCGTCACTTCAGCGCCCAAGGGCACCGTCTATTATTTCAGCCTCAACCAGAAGAACGAGAACCTGAAGAAGCCTGAGGTGATCGAGGCCTTCAAATATCTCGTCGATTATGACGCGATCGGCGCGACCCTGATCAAGGGCATCGGCGAAGTCCACCAGACGTTCCTGCCGAAGGGCCAGCTCGGCGCGCTTGACGAGAACCCCTACAAGCTCGACGTCGTCAAGGCCAAGGAACTTCTCGCCAAGGCCGGCCTGAAGGACGGCTTCACCGTAACCATGGATGTGCGCAACACGCAGCCGGTGACTGGCATTGCCGAAAGCGTGCAGCAGACGCTGGCGCAGGCCGGCATCAAGCTCGAAATCATTCCGGGTGACGGCAAGCAGACGCTGACCAAATACCGCGCCCGCACGCATGACATCTATATCGGCCAGTGGGGTTCGGACTATTTCGATCCGAATTCGAATGCCGAAACCTTCACCATCAACTACGACAATTCCGATGAAGGCAAGAACAAGACGCTCGCATGGCGCAATGCCTGGGACGTTCCTGACCTGACCAAGGAAACGCAGTCGGCGCTTCTGGAAAAGGACACCGCCAAGCGTGCCGCCATTTATGAAAACCTGCAGAAGGAAGTTCTGGCGAAGGGTCCTTTCGTCATCATCTTCCAGCAGACGGAAGTGGCCGGTTATTCGAACAAGCTCAAGGGCCTGAAGCTTGGACCGAGCTTCGACACCAACTTCGTTTCGCCCATCTCCAAGGAATGATCCGGAAGGATCGGTCTCTTGAGCATCGTTGAAGCAAACAGCAGGGCAAGGCACGGCAAACGCCGTGCCAACGCCCGCACCAAAGCCGTTCTCGGCTTCGCCATCACCGTCATCACCACCTTTCTGGGGCTGATGGCGGTGACGTTTTTCATTGGCCGCGTCATTCCGATCGATCCCGCTCTGGCGATCGTCGGTGACCGTGCGCCCGCCCATGTGGTGGAGCGCGTGCGGGAAGAGCTAGGCCTCAACCTGCCGCTCTGGCAACAGTTTTTCCTTTACCTGAAGCAGGCGCTTTCGGGTGATTTCGGCATTTCCGTGCTCACCACCAATCCCGTCATGGAGGATATCAAGCGGGTTTTCCCCGCCACGATCGAGCTTGCCACGCTCGGCACCATCATCGGTGCGGTGTTCGGCATTCCGCTTGGCGTCCTCGCCGCCGTCAAGCGCGGCAGCTTTGCCGACCAGATCGTGCGCGTCATCGGCCTCATCGGTTATTCCGTGCCGATCTTCTGGCTCGGCCTTCTGGCGCTGCTGTTTTTCTACGCCCGCCTGCAATGGGTGGCCTATCCTGGCCGCATGGACATCGTCTACGAATTCACCTTCACGCCGATCACCGGTTTCTTTTTGATCGACGCGATCTGGCAACGGCAATGGGACGTGTTGTGGGACCTGTTCCGCCACATCATCCTGCCCGCCTGCCTGCTCGGATATTTTTCGCTGGCCTATATCAGCCGCATGACGCGTTCATTCATGCTGAACGAGCTTAGCCAGGAATACATCGTTGCTGCGCGCGCCAAGGGGCTTTCGGAAACCCGCATCATCTGGTTCCACGCGCTGCGCAACGCCGCTGTGCCGCTGGTGACCGTGATTGCGCTGTCCTATGCAGGTCTATTGGAAGGTTCGGTGCTGACCGAAACCATCTTCGCCTGGCCGGGGCTCGGCCTCTACATCACCAATTCCCTGCAGAATGCGGATATGAACGCCGTTCTCGGTGGCACGATCGTGATCGGCGCCATCTTCGTCGGCATTAATATCTTTTCCGATCTGCTTTACCGGACGCTCGATCCAAGGACGCGCAGCCGATGACGATTTCGACCGATACATTGAAACCTTACAGCCGCGAATGGCTGCTCTCCGACCGACCGGCCTCGCGCAAACAGGCCCGGCTTGGCCGCGCCTACGTCATCTGGCGGCGGTTTTCGGAGAACCGGCTGGCGCTGCTCGGCCTCGGTATCATTGCGGCTCTGCTGTTCGTGGCGCTGTTTGCCAATGTGCTGGCGCCGCACAACCCCGTGCAGGGCGATCTGCGCAATGCCCGGCTTTTGCCGCCCGGCACTGCGGGTTATCTTCTCGGCACCGATGATCAGGGGCGGGATATTCTCTCACGCCTCATCCACGGGTCGCGGCTCACTCTGTTCGTGGTGTTGCTGGTGGCCATCATCGCCGCGCCCATCGGGCTGATCGTCGGCACCGTCTCGGGTTATGCCGGCGGCTGGGTCGATGCCATCCTGATGCGCATCACCGATATCTTCCTTGCCTTCCCGAAGCTCGTTCTGGCGCTGGCGCTGGTGGCGGCTCTGGGGCCAGGCATCGAAAATGCGGTGCTGGCTATCGCCGTCACCTCATGGCCGCCCTATGCGCGTATCGCGCGCGCTGAAACCATGACCTTCCGCAATTCCGATTTCATCGCGGCGGTAAAGCTCATGGGCGCTTCGCCCTTCCGTATCGTGCTGAAACACGTCATGCCGCTGTGCATGTCGTCGCTCATCGTGCGTGTGACGCTCGATATGGCGGGCATTATCCTCACCGCCGCCGGTCTCGGTTTCCTTGGCCTCGGCGCGCAGCCGCCGCTGCCGGAATGGGGGGCGATGATCGCTTCCGGCCGCCGTTTCATTCTCGATCAATGGTGGGTTGCCGCCATGCCGGGTATCGCGATCCTGATCGTCAGCCTCGGTTTCAACCTTCTGGGCGACGGCCTGCGCGATGCGCTGGACCCCAAGGAGGCGGGCCAATGAGCGCGCCGCTTCTGACCGTCGACAATCTGCGCGTCTCCTTCCCCACCCGCACCGGGCTGGTGGAGGCGGTGCGCGGCGTATCCTTTACGCTGGGCCGCGAACGGCTTGGCATCGTTGGCGAATCCGGCTCCGGCAAATCGCAGACCGGCCGCGCCATCATGGGGCTGACCCCGAAGGGGGCGCTCATCGAGGCCGATACGCTGCGCTTCGGCGATATCGATCTTCTCAGCGCTTCGGCGAAAGAAAGGCGGCTCATGCGCGGCAAGCGCATGGCCATGATCCTGCAGGACCCGAAATATTCGCTGAATCCGGTCATGACCATCGGCCGCCAGATCATGGAAACCTTGCGGACCCATGAGAACGTCAGCTCAGGCGAGGCGCGCCAGCGCACGCTCGCCATGTTGGAGGCGGTGCAGATACGTGATCCCGAGCGGGTGTTTGATCTATACCCGCATGAGGTTTCCGGCGGCATGGGCCAGCGTGTCATGATTGCCATGATGCTGGTCTGCGGCCCGGAACTGCTGATCGCTGATGAGCCGACTTCGGCGCTTGACGTGACGGTTCAGCTGGAAGTGCTCGACATTCTCGACAGGCTGGTGCGCGACCGCGGCATGGGGCTGATTTTCGTCAGCCACGATCTGCGGTTGGTCTCGTCTTTCTGCGACCGCGTTCTCGTCATGTATGCGGGCAAGGTGGTGGAGGAACTGTCATCGGCCAATCTGAAGGAAGCGAAGCACCCCTATACGCAGGGTCTGCTCAACTGCCTGCCGGAGATTGGCGGCCACCGGCATCCGTTGCCGGTTCTGG
Organism: Agrobacterium burrii; assembly: GCF_017313405.1. NCBI lineage: Bacteria > Pseudomonadati > Pseudomonadota > Alphaproteobacteria > Hyphomicrobiales > Rhizobiaceae > Agrobacterium > Agrobacterium burrii. The sequence goes on along the minus strand of NZ_JAFLNA010000006.1, from coordinate 18,739 downwards.
AACGCAAGCCGGAGTGGCGCGCATGAGCACAGTTCTTTCTATCCGCGACATGGTGGTCGACTTCGACGGTTACATCGCGCTCGACAGCGTCAGCATCGACGTGGCGGAGGGCGAATCCTTCGGCATCGTCGGCGAGTCCGGTTCCGGCAAGTCGACGTTGCTCAGGGCGATTGCCGGCCTCAACCATTTCGACGAAGGCTCATTGATGGTGGCTGGTCGCTCCTATTCGAGCAAGCATCGCGACAAGAGCTTCTACAGTGATGTGCAAATGGTGTTTCAGGACCCTTACGGTTCCCTTCACCCGCGCCAGACGGTGGATGCGCTGCTGCTGGAACCGCTGGTTATCCACGGTCTCGACAATCGTGAGCAACGCATTGCCCGCGCGCTGGACGAGGTGGGTCTCGGCTCCGGTTTCCGGTTTCGGTATTCCCACCAGCTTTCCGGTGGTCAGCGCCAGCGCATCGCCATTGCCCGTGCGCTGATCGTCGAGCCGAAAATCCTGCTGCTGGACGAACCGACTTCGGCGCTCGACGCCTCCATTCAGGCGGAAATCCTCAACCTGCTGGAACAGGCGCGCAAGGATCGTAACCTCACCTTCGTCATGGTCAGCCACGATCTCGGCGTCATCAGCCACATGTGCGACCGTCTGGCGGTGATGAAGAGCGGCAAGGTGGTGGAAATGCTGGAGGCTGAGGCGCTGGAAAGCCGCGAGTTCAGCGCGGATTATACAAGGCAGCTGCTGGTGGCGAGTGAGGGTTTTAAACGCGGTTGATTGGCGGGAAGGTGCCTCCCTTTCTTCTCCCCACCGGGGAGAAGATGGCCCGAACGGGGCAGATGAGGGGGCAAGCTCTCCGAAATCCGGCAACGTTGCCCCCTCAACCTGCGCTGGGCGCCACCTTCTCCCCGGCCGGGGAGAAGAAACAAGTGGCAAGCTTCGTTCCCCACGCGATCTTCTCCTGTGACGTATTCTCTCATCGAGCGGCGGTGATATGCTGCCCCGCCACACCGGCATATCCGAACAAGGTACCCCCAATATGCAACTGCGCGCATTGATGTATTTCGACGAACTCGTCCGCACCAATTCCATGCGCGCCGCGGCGGAAAACCTGAATGTTGCGCCAACGGCGGTGAGCCGGCAGATCGAAAATCTCGAATATTATTTCGGCTCGCCGCTGGTGGAGCGCTCCAGCCGCGGCGTGAAGTTGACGGCGGCGGGGGAGTTGCTCGCCGCCCGCGCCGGCAAGACGCTGCGGGAACTCGATCATGTTCACCAGTTGATCGATGACCTGAAGGGGCTGCAGCGCGGCCGGGTCACGGTCTATGCCAATGGCGCAACGGTGGCGAACCTTCTGGCGCCGGTGCTGGCGCAGTTCAGCCTGAAATATCCAAAATTGCGTTTCGAGGTGCATATTACCAGCGCCCGGCAGGCGATAGAGGCGCTGGGTGCGGCGGAGGCCGATCTGGTTGTCAGCCTTTTTGCCCCAAAGGTTTCCGGTGTGAAAGTGCGCTCGCGCACCCGCATCAGTTACGATGTCATCTTCCCGGCCGGTCATGCGCTCGCGGCCCAGCCGGAGGTTTCGCTGAAGGAACTGGCCGGCCTGCCGCTTGCCCTGCCGGACAAGAGTTTCGCCGCACGACAGGCATTCGATACGCTGTTTGCCGATGCGGATGTCGAGCTTGATCCCGTCTTTATCACCAGCTCGCTGGAGATGCTGAAGGAACTGGTATTGGGGCACGCGGCGGCCACGCTGCTGCCGGCCTTGTCGGTAGCGCGCGAAATCCGCAGCGGTCAGATGGTCGCCGTTCCCCTTGCCGGCAAGAAGGGCATTCATACCCAGATCGATCTCTGCGTTGCTCCCGACAGGCAATTGTCCTTCGCCGCGTCCAAGCTTGCCGATTTCATCGAGCGCTTCATGCGCGAGGCAACGGCGGGGTAAACGGGGCGCTCCCATGTCTCTGTCCTAGAGGTTGATTTCCGTTCGCATTTCCGTGTAGCCATTTCAGCTACACGGAGCACACAAAAATCGAGATTGTGTGTGCGCCTGCAACATGACACTCTTTTTGCAACGGGCGGTCGATGAGAGGGCAAAAATGCCCCCGGCCGCAAGATTGGGGACAATGATGCCACGCACTTACCTTTCGCAGGCGGCAACGCTTTCGCGCCGCACCGCGTTGACCCTCGCCCTGGGCACGGCGCTCTGGCTGCCGCTTTCGGTTGCGCGAGCCGAGGCTGCACCGAAAACCGCGCTGACACTGGGCATGGCAGTCGAGCCAACCGGTCTCGATCCAACCATCGCCGCCCCCGTCGCCATCGGCCAGGTCACCTGGCAGAATGTCTTTGAAGGACTGGTGAAGATCGATCGCGACGGCAAGGTGAAGCCGCAGCTTGCCGAAAGCTGGGAGATTTCTCCTGACGGCAAGACCTATACATTCAAGCTGCGCAAGGGCGTCAGCTTCCACGATGGTGAGGCTTTCAATTCCTCCGTCGCCAAATTTTCGCTGGATCGGGCGCGCGGTGATAGCTCCGTCAATCCGCAGAAACGCTTCTTTGCCGCTATCGACAGTATCGAGACACCGGATGCCACAACGCTGGTGCTGAAGCTGAAGCAGCCGGCCGGCAGCCTTCTTTACTGGCTCGGCTGGCCTGCCTCCGTGATTGTTGCGCCGAAAAGCGCCGACAATAACCGCACCACGCCCGTCGGCACCGGCCCGTTCAAATTCTTGAACTGGGCCAAGGGCGACAAGGTGGAACTGGAGAAGAACGCCGCCTATTGGGACAAGGCCGTGGCGGTGAAGCTCAACAAGGCGACTTTCCGCTTCGTGTCCGACCCGCAGGCGCAGGCTGCGGCACTGAAGTCTGGCGATATCGATGCCTTCCCGGAATTCGGTGCGCCGGAACTGATGGCCTCCTTTGACGGCGATAAACGCCTCGGCACCTTCGTCGGCAATACCGAGCTGAAGGTCGTGGCCGGCATGAACAATGCCCGCAAGCCTTTTGACGACAAGCGCGTACGCCAGGCGCTGATGATGGCGGTGGATCGTGGCACTGTCATTGAAGGCGCGTGGTCCGGTTACGGCACGGCCATTGGCAGCCATTACACCCCGAATGACCGCGGATACATCGAGACGACAGGGGTGCACCCTTACGATGTCGACAAGGCCAGGGCGTTGCTTGCCGAAGCGGGTTATGCGGATGGCTTCAGCTTCACCATCAAGGCGCCGCAGATGGCCTATGCCCAGCGCACCTCGCAAATCCTGCAGGCGATGCTGGCCGAAATCGGTGTGACGATGACCATCGAGACCACCGAATTTCCGGCAAAATGGGTGGCCGACGTTCTAAAGGGCGCGGATTATGACATGACCATCGTCGCTCATGCCGAGCCGATGGATATCGATATCTATTCCCGCGATCCCTATTATTTCAACTACAAGAACCCGGCCTTCAACGAGGTTATTGCCAGCGTCGAAAAGACGGCGGATGCCGGCGAGCAGGAAAAGCTTTATGGCGATGCCCAGAAAATCCTTGCCGAAGATGTGCCGGCTCTCTTTCTGTTCGTCATGCCGAAGCTTGGTGTCTGGGACAGGAAGGTGAAGGGGCTGTGGGAAAACGAGCCCATTCCCTCTAATGTGCTGACGGATGTGCATTGGGAAGAGTAGGGTTTGCCGATATCCTCCATCGCCGTCATGCCGGACTTGATCCGGCATCCAGCCAGCCCAAGTCCTTGGGCTGAAAGGGCTCTCCCCGTCGCGCAGACGCGCGTCGGCTGGATTCCGGCTCAGGGCCGGAATGACGGGAGAGAGGCGGCCGGACGCTCGCCCGCAAACGAAGCCAAGCAAGGAGAAGATGCCAGATGTTAACCCTCCTCATCCGGCGTCTCGTAAGCCTCGTCATCACACTGTTTGCCGTTTCCCTCATCATCTATGTCATCATGGGGCTTTTGCCGGGCGACCCGGCGGCCATCATGCTCGGCACTTCCGCCAGTCCGGATACGCTGGCGGCGCTGCAAAAGCAGATGGGTCTCGATCAGCCGCTGCCGCTGCGGTACCTCCACTGGCTCGGCGGCGTCTTCCGGGGTGATCTCGGGCAATCCTATACCTATGGCGTGCCGGTGGCAGGGCTGATCGTCGAGCGGCTTGCCGTCACCCTGCCGCTGGCGCTGCTCGCGGTCTGCCTTTCGGTCGCCATTGCCATTCCGCTCGGCGTGGCGGCGGCGAGGAGCCGCAACGGGCTGGTGGATTTCGCGGCCGGGCTGTTTTCCCATATCGGCATTGCCGTGCCGGGTTTCTGGGTCGGGCTGCTGCTTATCATCGTCTTTTCCACAACGCTCGGCTGGATGCCGGCTGGCGGTTTTCCCGGCTGGGCACCGAGTTTTTCGGCGAGTCTTAAGGCCCTGGTACTTCCCGCGGTCGCGCTGGCGCTGTCGCAGGCCGGTGTTCTTACCCGCGTCTGCCGCTCCGCCGTGCTGGAGGTGATGAATGAGGATTTCGTGCGCACCGCCCGGGCCAAGGGCCTGAGCGAGCGGGTGGCGTTGTGGCGGCATGCGGTTCCGAATGCGATGATCCCTGTCGTCACCATGATCGGCCTGCAATTCACCTTTCTTATCGCCGGCGCGGTGCTGGTGGAAAATGTCTTCAACCTGCCGGGGCTGGGGCGGCTCGCCTATCAGGCGCTGACCCAGCGCGATATCGTCGTCATGCAATCGGTGGTGCTGTTTTTCTCGGCACTGGTCATCACCATGAATTTCGTGGTCGATATCGCCTATCTCTTCATCGATCCGAGACTGCGGGCAGGTGCGCGATGATGCGACTGATCCGCCGCCGCCCCGCCTTCGTACTCGGTATTGCTGTCACCGCCTTTCTGGTTGCTGTCGCCCTGCTGTCGCTGGTCTGGACGCCAGTCTCGCCGACCAAGATGCAGATTGTCCAGAAACTGAAATCGCCATTCGTTTATGGCGGCCTTGGCACGGATCATTTCGGCCGTGATGTGCTGTCGATGTTGATGACCGGTGCGTGGAACTCGCTCTCCACCGCCATCGCCGCCGTCGCCATCGGCGCCGCTCTCGGCACGGCCATCGGCGTGACGGTCGCGGCTCTGCGCGGTGTCACCGAAACCGTTGTCATGCGCATCTGCGACATCATCTTCGCCGTGCCGCCCATCCTCTCGGCCATGATGCTCGGCGCCTTCATCGGCACGGGACGTTTTACCGCCATCATCGCCATCGCCACCTTCATGGTGCCGGTGTTTGCCCGGCTGACGCTGGGGGCTGCCCTGCAAATCTGGGCGCGGGAATACATCACCGCCGCCACCAGCATCGGCCAGAACCGTGCCAAGATCACGCTCTTTCATATCATACCGAATATTTCCAACCAGATCATCGTGCAGGTGACGATCCAGCTCGGTCTTGCGATATTGACGGAGGCAGGCCTTTCCTTCCTCGGTCTCGGCATGCCGCCGCCGGCCGCCACTTGGGGGCGGATGCTGGCCGATGCGCAGACCTATCTCGGCGCGGCACCCTGGCTTGCCATCATGCCAGGCCTTGCAATTGCGCTTGCCGTCTTCGGTCTCAATCTTCTTGGCGACGGCCTGCGTGACCTGCTCGACCCGCGCGATACCAGCTGACCACTTCAAGTCGATATCGCCCCTATTTCCTGTTTTTCTCACGAGACGATGCCATGACCGATCTCATAGACCTCAACACGCTCGAAATCCTGGCGCTTTACGGGCAAAAAAAGCTGTCGCCATCGGAATACTGGCAGGCGGTGGAGGCGCGGATCGAGGCGTTCGAGCCGACGGTGAACGCGCTCTATGCCTATGATCCCGAAGACGCCCGCAGGCAGGCGCTGGCCTCGACGCAGCGCTGGCAAAAAGGCGAAACGCTCGGCCCGCTCGATGGGCTTCCCGTTTCGCTGAAGGAACTGATCGCCACCAAGGGCCATCCTGTGCCGCTAGGCACTAGGGCGGTCGAACTGGTGCCTGCGGTTGAAGATGCGCCCGTCGCTGCCCGCTGCCGCGAGGATGGCGCGATCCTTTACGCCAAGACGACCTGCCCAGACTACGGCATGTTATCATCAGGCCTTTCCAGCTTCCACAAGCTCAGCCGCAACCCGTGGGACCCGACGCAGAACCCCGGCGGCTCCAGTGCCGGTGCAGCCTCGGCCGGGGCCGCGGGTTACGGCACGCTGCATATCGGCACGGATATTGGCGGCTCGGTGCGGCTCCCGGCCGGTTGGACGGGACTGTTCGGCTTCAAGCCGAGCCAGGGCCGCATCCCGGTCGATCCCTATTATACCGGCCGCTGCGCCGGGCCGATGACCCGCACCGTTGTCGATGCTGCCTATGCGATGGCGACGCTTTCGCGGCCCGACTGGCGCGACGGCACATCACTGCCGCCAAACAGCATCGACTGGATGGATCTCGATATCGACGTGAAGGGCCTGAAGATCGGCCTGATGCTGGATGCCGGCTGCGGCCTGCCGCTGGACGAGGAAGTGCGCGGCGCCGTGCTTTCCGCCGCGAAACTGTTCGAGGCGGCCGGCGCCATCGTCATCCCGGTCGAGCCGGTGCTGACGCGCGAGATGCTGGACGGGCTGGATGATTTCTGGCGGGCAAAATTCTGGGGCGACATGGTGGCGCTGAGTGAGGAGCGTCGCGCGGCGATCCTTCCCTATATTCTTGAATGGGCGGAGAAGGGGGCGGAGGTTACCGGCTCCCGTGCGGTCTTCGGTTTCAACCAGACCATGGAAATGCGCAAGACCTGCGGGCGGCTGATGCAGAAAGTGGATGCGGTGATCTCGCCCACCAATCCCATCGTCTCCTATCCGGCCGACTGGGCCTCGCCCACCAATGATCCCGCAAGGCCATTCGAACATATTGCCTTCACCGTGCCGTGGAACATGTCGGAACAGCCGGCTTCCTCGATCAATTGCGGTTTCTCGGCATCCGGCATGCCGATCGGCCTGCAGATTGTCGGCCCCCGTTACGAGGATATGTTCGTGCTCAAACTCTCCAGGGCTTTCGAGGATTGGGGCGGTGGTGTGCGGCGCTGGCCGGAGCCGCCGCAGGCCCGCTGATCCCGCCTTTGTCGCCCATGTAGTATTGCCGTAATACCACACCTGCGCCCCGCCTGTTAGGTTGCCCGAAGGCATTCGAAAACGGGAGGAGCAAAACATGCCGAAGAAGATTTTGATGATCACCGGCGATTTCGCCGAGGACTATGAGACCATGGTGCCGTTCCAGACCCTGCTTGCGGTCGGCCACACGGTCCATGCCGTTTGCCCCGGCAAGAAAGCGGGCCAGACCATTGCCACGGCCATCCATGATTTCGAGGGCGACCAGACCTATTCGGAAAAACGTGGCCATAATTTCGCGCTCAACGCCACCTTCGCCGATATCAAGGTGGCGGATTACGATGCGCTGGTCATTCCGGGTGGGCGTGCGCCGGAATATCTGCGGCTCAATGCCGATGTGCTGGCGGCGGTGAAACATTTCTTTGAAGCCGACAAGCCGGTGGCGGCGGTCTGCCACGGCGCGCAATTGCTGGCGGCCGCCGGTGTCCTGAAGGGCCGCACCTGCTCTTCCTATCCGGCCTGCCGCCCCGAGGTGGAACTGGCAGGCGGCACCTATGCCGATATCGCCATCGATGCCGCCGTGACCGACGGCAAGCTGGTAACGGCTCCCGCATGGCCCGCCCATCCGGCCTGGCTTTCGCAGTTCATGGCGGTTCTCGGCAAATAAGCTGTGGTGAAACGGGGCTTTTTCCGGCCCCGTTTCCCGTCTATTTTTGAAGCGTGGTGAGGGAGGAAAACCATGTGTAAGCTTTTCATCAAGGCTGACCCGGCGCTGTGGGAAAGCCACACAAGGTCGCTCAGGATCGATGGCATGGTCACCAGTGTGCGGCTCGAAAACTTCTTCTGGACGACGCTGGACGAGATCGCCCGTCGCGATGGCATGAACAGCGTGCAGCTCATCGCCAAGCTTTATAATGAATCGATCGATGCCGGCCACGATCTCGGCAATTTCACCTCGTTCCTGCGGGTTTGCTGCGGGCGTTATCTTGCGCTTCAGCTTTCCGGCGATATTCCGGCGCGCAGCGATATTCCGATTGCGGCGCTGGATGCGGACAGCATTCTTGATGCGGAAAAGTTGAACTATCACTAGGGCACGTTCGTTTTTTATCTGCCTGGGCATCCCCTCAACCTCATTCCTGTGCTTGTCACAGGAATCCAGCCGACGCGCGTCTGCGCGGCAGAGAGACTCCTTTCAGCCCAAGGACTTGGACTGGCTGGATCCCTGTGACAAGCACAGGGATGAGGGAAGGGGAGCGCTCAACTTTTCAGCGCCCTTGGATCGAGCGCATCGCGCACGGCGTCACCGATGTAATTGACGCTCAGAACCGTCAGCGAAATCGCCAGCCCCGGCCACAACACGCGCGACGGCGTCAATTGCAGGAAGTTGGCGCCATCGAACAACAGCCGTCCCCAGGTCGGGAAGTCGGACGGGAAACCGAGGCCGAGGAAGGACAGGGCCGATTCCGTGATAATGGCGGCAGCGATGCCGAGCGTGGCCGAGACCATGATCGAGCTCAGCACATTCGGCAGGATGTGCCTGATGATGATGCGATATTCGCGCATGCCACTCGATTTCGCCGCCATGATGAATTCCTGGCTTTTGATCGTCAGCACGTCGCCGCGCACGATACGGGCCGTATGCATCCAGCTGGTTATCCCGATCACGAAGACGATCAGGATGAAGATGCCGGTTTCCGGCCCGAAGGCTGCGCGCAGCGTATCGCGAAACAGCATCAGGATGACGAGCAGCAGCGGCAGAAGCGGCAGGGCCAGGAACAGGTCCGTCAGCCGCATCAGCGGTCCGTCGAGCCTGCGGAAATAGCCTGATAGCACTCCCACCAGCGTGCCGAGAAACAGCGCCAGCAGCATGGCGGTGATGCCGACGGCAAGCGAGATGCGCCCGCCGGCCAGAACCTGCGCCAGCATGTCCTTGCCCAGATTATCGGTGCCGAAGGGATGGGCCAGCGACGGCCACTGGTTGCGTTCCCTGACGTTGATGACATTGGGCGCGACGGTGTGGATATAGGGGCCGACATAAACGGCAAGCAGGATGAAGACGAAAACAATCAGGCCCGCCACGCCGCCCTTGTGAGCGCGGAACTGTTTCCAGATATCGGCAAGTGCTGATTTCGTGGGCGAGGCGGCAACTGTCGGCGCTGCGATGGTGGCGTCAGTCATAGCGGATCCTCGGGTCGAGAATGCCGTAAAGCACGTCGGCAATCAGGTTGAAGAGCACGATAAGCACCGCAAAAATGAAGGTCAATGTCTGCACCAGCGGTATATCTGCACCCTGAACGGCCGTTATCAGCAATTGGCCAAGCCCGTTCACACGGAATATCTGCTCGGTGATGATGGCGCCGGAAAAGATCGTCGGCACGCCGAGTGCAATGACGGTGACGACCGGGATCAGGCTGTTGCGCAGCACATGCACCAGCAGCACGGATTTTTCTTTCACGCCCTTTGCACGCGCGGTGCGCACATAATCCTGATGCAGATTGTCGAGCATGGAGGCGCGCACGAAGCGGCTGATCTGCGAGACGTTGTAAAGCGTCAGCACCAGCACCGGCAGGAACATCTGCTTCACCTGCGCCACGAAACTTGCCCAGTCCCGCACCTGCAAATTGGTGTCATAGACCGAGGGGAACCATTGCAGGTAGGAGCTGAAGATGACGACCAGCAGCACGCCGGTGAAGAAGGTCGGAACCGAATAACCGACCATCGAGACGAAGGTGCCGATCTGGTCGAAGATCGAATATTGCTTATAGGCGGAGATGACGCCGATCGGGATCGCCAGCAGCGCGCCGAAAAGATAGGCGAGACCGACCACCCAAAGCGTCTGCGGCATGCGCTGGATGACGAGATCGACCACCGGGCTGCGTGTCGCCCAGGACAGCACCCGCATACGGCTGCCATCGCCGATCTGCCAGCCGGTCAGCTTTTCGAAGAGGTTCAAAGGTTCGTTGATGAAGAACTGCTGCAGCCACATCAGGTAACGGATGAAAAAGGGCTGGTCGAGGCCAAGTGAGGCGCGAATCTGTTCGCGCACCTCAGGCGGAATGGTCAGCGGCAGGTCGCCGGTCGGGTCGTTGGGCGCGAGATCGAGCAGCGCGAAGATGACGAAGCTGATGACGAGCAACGTCGGTACGGCAAAGGCAAGCCGCCGGAGCGTAAAGGCAAACATCTGAAACTCTCCAGACCCAGAGCGCGGCGGGACGAAAATTGGGAGCATCTTCGCCGTGACGCTGCAAATGTGTCTTCAGAACATGGTCCAGGGGCATGCAAAAGGCCGGCCCCCTTGTCGGGGAGCCGGCGCATCTGCGTGTTACTTCTTGCGGGACCAGTCCGCGACGTTCCAGAGTTCCGAATCCCAGGCATTCATGCGAACGCCTTCCAGCGTCAGCGAATGCGAGGAAACGTTACCTCGATGGATGAGCGGAATATGCGCGCCCTCTTCCGTCAGCATGTCGTTCAGCTGTTTGGCGATTTCCCCGCGCTTGGCGAAATCCGTCGTCTTGGAGAGCACGCCCACCAGCTTGTCGAATTCCGGGTTGCAATAACGCGGTACATTCTGACCTTGCCAGCCGTTTGCGGGGGCGGGGATCTTGTCGCACAGCCATTCCGCCAGATATTTTTCCGGGTCGGTGCCGTCGAAATTGTTGGTGTACATTTCAACGTCGGCATAAAATTTCTGGAAGGTATCCGGGCTTGCCGGATCGCCGCCGAAAAACACCGAGGCGCTGACATTGCGCAGTTCGGATGCAACGCCGATCTGCGACCACATGTCCTTCACCAGTTCCTGGGCTGCCTGGCGAACGGAGTTGGTGGAGGTCTGGTAGAGGAAGGACAGCTTCACGCCGTTCTTGGCGCGGATGCCGTCTGAACCCTTCACCCAGCCGGCATCGTCAAGCAGCTTGTTGGCGCCTTCCACATCCTGCTTCAGGCACCAGCTGTCATTCTTGGTGGAAGCGACGGCTTCAGGGGCTGGCACGATGTTGCAGGTCGGCTTGCCCGCTTCGCCATATCCCGTCTCATCGATGATGTCGCGGTCGATGGCGAGCGATAGCGCCCGGCGCACGGCGGGGTCGGAAAGGGCCGGGTGCGGGCCGCCCTCCTTGGTGGAGCGCTTGTCGCCCAGGGCAGGATCGGCATTGTACCAGTTGAGATTGATACGCTCGACCTGGGTGCCGAAGGCGGTTTCCAGCTTGCCCTTGCCGGCGGCCACCATGGTGGCCAGAATTTCCGGCTCCACCTGCATGTTCCATGCATAATCGAATTCGCCGGTTTCAAGCACGGCGCGCGCAGCGGAAGCCGCGTCACCGCCGCCCTTCAGCGTGGCGGTCGCAAAGGCAGGCTTGGCCGGATCACGATAATTGGGATTGGCGACGTAGCTGATAACGTCGTTCGGCTTGAAATCCTTGACCACGAAGGGGCCGGTGCCGATGGGGCCGAAATTGGCCGAGGTGCAGCCGGGAGCGGCCGCGCCGAGGCAATTTTCGAACTGCTTCTTCTGGATGACCGGCGATTGCGCGCCGACGAAAGCCGAGTAGGGGTAGGGTTTCGGTTCGGTGAAGCTGACCTTGACGGTATGGGCATCGACGGCCTCTACGTTTTTCACGCCTTCATATTGAGCGGCCTGCGCGCAGCCGCCATCCGGTGCGGTGCAATATTTCCACGTGAAGATCACGTCGTCAGCGGTAAGCGGCGTTCCATCCGACCATTTGACATCGCTTTTCAGCTTCCAGGTCATGCTGAGCAGATCCTTCGCGACGCCGCCATTATCGACTGTCGGGATCTCGCTCACCAGCATCGGCACCAATTCGCCCTTTTCGTCGTAGCGGGCCAGCGGCTCTATCACCATGGACGAGCTGTAGATCTCTTTCGTGCCACCGGAAAGATAAGGATTAAGTGTCGATACCGCCTGCCAGAACAGGATTTTCAGTTCGCCATCACTGCCGCGCTCGGCATGGGCGGCAGAGCCTGCCATGGCCAAGGCTGCCACCGTGCTGGCAAAGAGAACGCTGCGCTTCTTCATCGTGTTTTTCCCCTTTTGAGATTTTATCTATTTGAATGTTTGACGCTTTTCCCATCGTCAGATGCAAGGTCTATTTTTATAAGTATTTGACTTTGCTAAGGAATACTCCTTCACTCTCGCTGATGCTATTGTCAGTTTTTTTGAAATGCAAGCCCCAAACTTCTATTGATGAACAAAATTTGAGCCATTCAACTTTTGGCCTATTTTTCGCTCACGCAGCAAAATTCATACTTGCAAAAGCAGAAATTCCTAACGCAATATGGTTCCCGACAACCCGGCGGGGAACAAAAAAAGGAAAAATGGGAATGCCGATATTGAACCGTGTGGCCGAGATGCAGGACGACGTTGCCGGTTGGAGGCGGCACCTGCACGAGACGCCGGAGCTGCTTTATGACGTCTTCGAAACCTCGAAATTCGTGGCCGAGAAACTGACGTCCTTCGGCTGCGACATCGTCGAGACCGGCATCGGCAGGACCGGCGTGGTCGGCATCATCAAGGGCCGACACGGCGACGGCCCGACCATCGGTTTCCGTTCCGACATGGACGCGCTGCCGATCCTCGAGACCAGCGGCAAGCCATGGGCGTCCAAGGTTCCCGGCAAGGCCCATTCCTGCGGCCATGACGGGCACACCGCCATGCTTCTGGGTGCTGCGCAATATCTGGCCGAGACCCGCAATTTCAAGGGGTCCATCGCAGTCATCTTCCAGCCGGCTGAAGAGGGTGGGGCAGGTGCGCTTGCCATGTTGAACGACGGCATGATGGAAAAATTCGGCATTTCGCAGGTCTATGGCATGCATAACGAGCCGGGCATTCCGGTCGGCCAATTCGCCATCCGCAAGGGCTCGACCATGGCGGCGGCGGATAGTTTCGAGATCGTCATCACCGGCAAAGGCAGCCACGCAGCCGCGCCGCATCTTTCCATCGATCCGGTGCTGACCTCGGCGCATATCATCATCGCTTTGCAATCCATCGTTTCGCGGGAGACGGACCCGCTGAAATCGCTCGTCGTTACCGTCGCCACCACCCATGGCGGCACTGCCGTCAATGTCATCCCCGGCTCGGTGACGCTGACCGGCACGGTGCGCACGCTGCTGCCGGAAACCCGCGATTTCGCCGAAAAACGCCTGAAGGAAGTGGCGACTGCCACGGCCATGGCGCATGGTGCCACCGTGGAGGTGAAATATCATCGCGGTTATCCCGTCACCTTCAACCACAATGACGAGACCGAATTTGCGACCGGCGTGGCGATAGGCGTGGCCGGTGCGAACGCCGTCAACATCAATCCCAACCCGCATATGGGGGCGGAGGATTTCTCCTACATGCTGGAAGCGCGCCCCGGCGCGTTCATCTTCATCGGCAATGGCGATACCGCCGGGCTGCACAACGCCGCCTATGATTTCAACGATGATGCACTGCCCTACGGCATCAGCTACTGGGTCTCGATGGCCGAAAAAGCACTTGCTGCGTAAGACATCCGGCGGCCTTCATGGCCGCCTTTCGCTTTTCAGGAGATCGGCATGCTTTTGGCGGCAACATCCATGGAACAGACCGGCGGTTCGGTCAGCCCGGTTCTTTCGGTTCAGAATCTCACCACCTCCTTCCGTGTCGATGGCGACTGGAAATCCGTGGTCCGCAATATGAGTTTCGAGATCGCACCGCGCGAAACGGTGGCGATCGTCGGCGAGAGCGGCTCGGGCAAGAGCGTGACGTCGCTGTCCATCATGCGGCTTCTCGACAAGAAAACCAGCCGCATCGAGGGCAAGGTCATGCTCGGCGGGCGCGATCTGCTGGCGCTGCCGGAAGAGGAGATGCGCAAGGTTCGCGGCAAGGATATCTCGATGATCTTCCAGGAGCCGATGACCAGCCTCAACCCTATCTTCCCGATCGGCAAGCAGATCGCCGAGGCGCTGACCGTGCATCAGGATATTTCTTCGTTGGCCGCCAGGGCCGAGGTTATCCGTCTGCTGGAAAAGGTCCGCATTCCCAATGCGAAGAACCGTTTTGACGATTATCCGCACCAGTTTTCCGGCGGCATGCGCCAGCGTGTGATGATCGCCATGGCGCTCGCCTCCAAACCAAAACTGCTGATTGCGGACGAGCCGACGACGGCGCTGGACGTCACCATTCAGGGGCAAATCCTCGACCTCATCAAGCAATTGCAGGAAGAGGAGGGCATGTCGGTCCTGTTCATCACCCATGATATGGGCGTGGTGGCGGAAGTGGCTGATCGCACCATCGTCATGTTCCGCGGCGACGTGGTGGAAACCGGCACCACCGACGACATCTTCCATCGCGGCCATCACCCTTACACGCGCGCTCTGCTTTCGGCGGTGCCGAAGCTCGGCTCGATGAGGGAACGCGTGCTGCCGGCCCGTTTCCCGATCATCGATATCAAGACCGGCGAGAGCCAGCCCGTGATGGAGGTGAAGGACACCGTTTCCGGTTCGCGTACGCCCATTCTCTCGGTCAGGGATCTGACCACCCGCTTCGATATCCGCTCCGGTCTTTTTGGCCGCAAATCCGGTGCCGTGCATGCGGTGGAAAAGGTTTCCTTCGATCTGGCCGAAGGCGAGACGCTGTCGCTGGTTGGCGAGAGCGGTTGCGGCAAGTCCACCACCGGGCGCTCGATCACCCGACTGATCGAACCCACTTCCGGCAATGTGACGCTTGACGGTTACGAGGTGATGAAACTCGACAAGACGACGCTGCGCACCATGCGCCGCAGCGTGCAGATGATCTTTCAGGACCCCTTCGCCTCGCTCGATCCGCGCATGAGCATCGGCACGGCGATCATGGAACCCTTTATCGAGCATAAACTTGGACCCAAACCGCAGGCGCGCGAAAAGGCGGCTGACCTGATGGAAAAGGTGGGCCTCAACCCGGATATGATGCGACGTTTCCCGCATGAATTTTCCGGCGGCCAGCGCCAGCGCATCGCCATTGCCCGCTCGCTGATGCTCGACCCCAAGGTCATCGTTGCCGACGAGGCGGTTTCGGCGCTGGATGTCTCGATCAAGGCGCAGGTCTGCAACCTGTTGCTCGACCTGCAACAGAACCTCAATCTGGCCTTCCTGTTCATCTCTCACGACATGGCGGTGGTGGAACGCGTCAGCCATCGCGTTGCGGTGATGTATCTCGGCGAGATCGTCGAAATCGGTCCCCGCGCCGCCGTCTTCGACAATCCGCAGCACCCCTATACGAAAAAACTCATGTCCGCCGTTCCGGTGCCCGACCCGGCGCGGCGGCAAATCCGCCGCAACATGGCGACGGACGAGATCAAAAGCCCGATCCGCCCGGTGGATTACGTGCCGCCGCAGCGCCATTACCGCGAGGTTTCGGCGGGACATCTGGTGCAGGAAGCGGCGTGATTGAGCAGTGCTGGCTCCGGCCTGAGCGCTGGTAGGGAATCGGGCGGCCGCCGCTTGTTTCTTCTCCCCGAGGGGGAGAAGGTCGCGGCAGCGGGATGAGGGGGCAAGGGTAGAGATATTCGGCAACGGTGCCCCCTCATCCGACCCTTCGGGCCACCTTCTCCCCGGCGGGAAAAGAAATGCGCCGCCCCGTCGAACCGGGCAATTTCAGTCCCCCGAACACTCTCCCCCGTCACCTCCCGTTTGACAGCCGCCGCAAAAAAATGCCAGCAAATGCTCAAGCATAATTCTGAGAGGGCGGCGGCATGGCCAGACGAAACGACGCACATGGACGGCTGGACGATGCGGCCCGCGCCGGCTGGCTTTATTATGTCGCGGGGCGCACGCAGGATGAAATCGCCGCAGCCATGGGCATCTCCCGGCAATCGGCGCAGCGGCTGGTGTCGCTGGCCGTCGCCGAGCGGCTGATCAAGGTCCGACTCGATCACCCCATCGCCGCCTGTCTTGAAAAAGCCGAACGGCTGAAAGAGAAATTCGACCTCAAATATATTGAGGTGGTGCCGAGTGATCCGGCCGGAGTCTCCTCCACGGTGGGCATCGCAGAGGCCGGGGCGGCGGAGATCGAGCGCTGGCTGAAAAATGCCGATCCGGTCGTGCTCGCCATCGGCACGGGCCGTACATTGAAGGCTGCCGTAGACCAGTTGCCGCCGATGGAATGCCCGCAGCACCGCATCGTGTCGCTGACCGGCAATATCGGGCCGGATGGCTCGGCTGCCTATTACAACGTCATCTTCAGCATGGCAGACGCCATCAAGGCGCGGCATTTTCCCATGCCGTTGCCGGTCCTGTGCTCCTCGGCGGAGGAACGGGAATTGCTGCATGACCAGTCCATGGTGCGTTCCACGCTGGCGCTCGGTGCTGCCGCCAACGTCACCTTCGTCGGCGTCGGCGAACTCGGTGAAAACGCGCCGCTCTGCGTTGATGGTTTCCTCGGCGTCGATGAAATGAAGGCCCTGATGGCCAGCGGTGCGGTGGGCGAGATTTGCGGCTGGATGTATGATGCCCATGGCCGCATTCTGGAGCATTCCGTCAACGAGCGCGTCGCCTCCGTTCCAATCCCGTCACGAGAGACCTGCACGGTCATCGGCATGGCGCAGGGGGCGCGCAAGAACGCCTCGATTCTTGCGGCGCTGAGGGGCGGTCTGTTGAACGGCCTCATCACAGATGAAGTGACAAGTGAATATTTGCTCACGCACTGAGCAAAAATTAGTCAAACAAAATCAGTTGGTTGATTTTTCCATGTGCGTCGCAGCACAGGATGTCGCTTGACTTTTTTCCTCTCCGGGTGAGTAAATGCCCTAGAGCAAAGCGAATGCTCATCATTTTTCTTCTGGGAGGAAGATATGACACTGAAGACCATTTTGCTGGGCGCATGCTCGGCACTCGCCTTTTCGACCCTTGCTTCCGCCGAAACGCTGACCATCGCCACCGTCAACAATGGCGACATGATCCGCATGCAGGGGCTGACCTCCGACTTCACGGCCAAGAACCCGGACATCAAGGTCGAATGGGTCACGCTTGAAGAAAACGTCCTGCGCGAGCGCGTGACGACCGATATTGCCACCAATGGCGGCCAATACGACATCATGACTATCGGCAACTATGAAGTGCCGATCTGGGCCAAGCAGGGCTGGCTGCTGCCGCTCGAAAAGCTCGGCGACAAATACGACGTGGATGACATCCTGCCGGCGATCCGTGGTGGTCTTTCCGCCGAGGGCAAGCTTTACGCAGCGCCCTTCTACGGCGAATCCGCCATGATCATGTATCGCAAGGATCTGTTTGAAAAAGCCGGCCTGAAGATGCCCGACAACCCGACCTGGGAATTCATCGGTGACGCGGCCCGCAAGATTACCGATCGCAAGACGGATATCAACGGCATGTGCCTGCGCGGCAAGGCCGGCTGGGGCGAGAACATGGCCTTCATCAGCGCGCTCACCAACTCCTTCGGCGGCCGCTGGTTCGATGAAAACTGGAAGCCGCAGTTCGATCAGCCGGAATGGAAAAGCGCGCTGCAGTTTTACGTCGATCTGATGAAGGATGCCGGCCCGTCCGGTGCGTCCTCCAACGGCTTCAACGAAAACCTGACGCTGTTCCAGCAGGGCAAATGCGGCATGTGGATCGACGCCACGGTGGCTGCCTCATTCGTGTCCAACCCGAAGGATTCCACCGTTGCCGACAAGGTCGGTTATGCGCTCTTCCCGACCCATGGTGAACTGAAGAACCATGGCAACTGGTTGTGGTCGTGGAACCTTGCGATCCCGAAGAGCTCGCAGAAGGCGGAAGCCGCCGAAAAGTTCATCTCCTGGGCAACCAGCAAGGACTACACCACGCTCGTCGCTTCCAAGGAAGGCTGGGCAAACGTGCCTCCGGGCACCCGCACCTCGCTTTACAAGAACGCCGATTATGAAAAGGCCGCCGCCTTCGCCAAGCCGACGCTTGCCGCCATGGATGCTGCCGACATTACCAAGCCGACTGTAAAGCCCGTGCCTTACACCGGTGGTCAGTTCGTGGCAATCCCTGAATTCCAGGCGCTCGGCACCACGGTCGGTCAGCTGTTCTCGGCGGTTGTTGCCGGCCAGTCCAGCGTTGACGATGCGCTTGCGGGCGCCCAGTCGACAGCGACGCGTGAAATGACCCGCGCCGGTTACATCAAGTAATCCTCCCGAAGATCGCTGTCCGGCCTGAGCGCCGGGCAGCGCACCTGCGGGCCGAAGGCCGCTCTGCGGCTTCACTTGCTTTCAAATCAAAACAAGAATGAGCCGGTTCTTCCGGATATGCCGGGTGCATCGCATGACGCCCGCGCCCAAGGGGAGGTGAATGCAATGGCAACACGAAACACGAGCGGCCTTGCGCGGGTAATGCTTGCGCCATCGGTGCTGTTATTGCTGGTGTGGATGATCGTGCCTTTGGCGATGACGCTGTGGTTCTCGTTCCAGAACTACAATCTCCTCAACCCGGCCAATGTCAGCTTTGCCGGTCTGTTCAATTACCAGTATTTCTATACCGACCCGGCCTTCTTCCAGTCGATCTGGAACACGCTGTTGATCGTCGGCGGCGTGCTGCTGATCACCGTCATCGGCGGCATCGCCATTGCGCTTCTGCTCGACAATGACATTTTCGGTCAGGGCATCGTGCGCATCATGATCATCTCGCCCTTCTTCGTCATGCCGCCTGTCGCAGCTTTGGTGTGGAAGAACATGATCATGCATCC